>JAGQRV010000021.1:0-3162 GCA_020425125.1 Paracoccaceae bacterium
CGGTCGGTCAGCAGCATGGTGATCGCGCCGGCCAGAACGGGCAGCGACAGCAGGATCAGCCAGGCGGTCACGAAGATCGACCACGAGAACAGCGGCACCTTGAAGAGCGTCATGCCCGGTGCCCGCATGTTCAGGAACGTGGTGATCATGTTGATGGCGCCGAGGATCGACGAGGCCCCCGAAACGTGGACCGCGAAGATCGCCAGGTCCATCGACATCCCGGCCTCGTGCGTGGAGAGCGGCGGGTAGAGCACCCAGCCCACGCCCGAGCCCGATTGTCCGTCGCCGCCGGGCGCGAACATCGAGCAGACGCCGAGCGCGACCCCGGTCACGAACAGCCAGTAGCTGAGATTGTTCAGCCGCGGGAACGCCATGTCCGGTGCGCCGATCTGCAGCGGCATGAAGTAGTTGCCGAAGCCGCCGAACAGCGCCGGGATCACCACGAAGAACATCATCAGGACGCCGTGATAGGTGATCATCACGTTCCAGAGATGGCCGTTCGGGGTACATTCCGCCGAGGACGGGATCAGCCGCGCGCCTTCGGCGCACATGAACTGCACCCCGGGATACATCAGCTCCATCCGCATGTAGACCGTGAACAGGACCGAAATCAGTCCGACCACGGCGGCCGTGCAGAGGTAGAGGATGCCGATGTCCTTGTGGTTCGTCGACATGAACCAGCGGGTGAACCAGCCCTGCTTGTCCTCGCCATGATGGCCGTGAATGGCCGCGTCTGCCATGCGTGCCTCCCCGAATCCTTGTTAGAATCGTTGCTTGCAGCGGGCCCATGCCCGGCTTCGCTTCCGTTCTAGTCGCCGCTGCGTTGCGACGCAATTGCCGCGAACGTCTTGATCTGGGTCATTGTGTCCGATGCCGCATCGACGGGCGGCAATCACTTTGGGTTCAAATCGGTGAAATTGAATGTGAATGTCCGGCCTGGCGGCGGCCGCGGCAGGGCGGAGGCGTGTGCCGGACGATGCGTCCGTCTCAGGCGTCCGAACCGGTCCGCTGCACGCGGTTTGAGCGGAACGGCGCGGCGCGGCACCCGAGGGCGAGGGGCGTCTGCCGTCTGGACGAATCGGCGGAAGCCGGGCGCGTACCCCGTGGTCCGGCCAACCCGAGCGCGGCTGTTGCACGCGGAGCGGTGGGGCGGATGTGTCGCCGCGGCGTCGTCCGCGAAGTCCCGGATTCCGCCGCCTCGGACCGTGACGTTCCGGCACGAGTGGGCTATGCGGGCGCCATGCGTGCGCCCGATCTCTCCGATACCTCCGCTTCAACCGTCGACGGGGTCGGCACGCGCACCGTCTGGCTCGCGCGCGGCGCGCTCTGCCTGACGACGCTGCTCTGGTCGGGGAACCTGGTTGCGGGGCGGGCCCTGGGCGGGACGGTCGATCCGGTGACGCTGAACGCGCTGCGCTGGCTTCTGGCCCTTGTCCTGTTCCTGCCCTTTGCCGGCCCCCGCCTGATGGCTCAGCGCCGGGTGCTGCGACGCCATGCCGTCCTGCTGATTGCGCTGGGCCTGACCGGCGTCGTGCTGTTCCATGTCTGCGTCTATTCGGCGATGGGTCATGTCCCGGTGGCGAATGCGTCGCTGATGGTGGCAACGACGCCCTTCTTCATTCTCGCCGGTTCGGCGCTGACGGGATACCGGCGTCTCGGTCTGCGGGATGCGGCTGCAGTGGTGCTCTCGCTTGCCGGGGTCGCGATCCTGCTTACGGACGGGCATTTCGGATCCCTGGCGGCGATCCGCCCCGGCATCGGCGATCTGTGGATGGTGGGGGCGGTGCTGTCGTGGGCGGTCTACACGCTGCTCCTGCGCGCCCTGCCTGCGGATCTGCCGCGCGACGCGGTGCTGGCGGTGACCATGCTCGTCGGTGTCGTGGTGATGCTGCCGCTCTGGCTCGGGCTGGGTACTACCGATCTGGCCGGACTGCCGGCCGCGGCCTGGGCGGGGGTGGTCTACGTGGCGGTCGGCGCCTCGCTGGTGGCCTATCTGTTCTGGAGCTTCGGCGTCGACCGGCTTGGGCCGGAGGCGGCGGGGTTCTTCCTCAATCTGATGCCAGTCTTCGGCGTCATCCTGGCCTGGCTGCTGCTGGGCGAGGCGATCTCGCTGGCCCAGGCGGCCGGGGCGGTGGCGATCATGCTGGCGATCGGGCTCCGCCGCGGCTGAGCGGCATCAGGACTTCGCGTCCGCGAGCGACGCGGCCATCACGACGGGAAAGGTCCGGCGCAGGGCTGCATCGACATCCGCCATCGTGACCGGAAGGCCCAGATCGACCAGGCTGGTGACGCCGTGGTCGCGAATGCCGCACGGCACGATGCCGTCGAAATGGCCGAGATCCGGCTCCACGTTGATCGAGAGGCCGTGGAAGCTCACCCAGCGGCGCAATCTGAGGCCGATCGCGGCAATCTTGTCCTCCCGCAGGCCGCCGTCGGGCAGGGGCGGCTTGTCGGGGCGAACCACCCAGACGCCGACCCGTCCGGCACGCCGCTCGCCCTTCACGTTGAATTCGGCCAGCGTCGCGATCACCCAATCCTCCACCTGCGCCACGAACCGGCGCACATCCCGGCCGCGATCGGTCAGATCGAGCATGACATAGACCACGCGCTGGCCCGGGCCGTGATAGGTGTATTGGCCGCCACGGCCGGCCTCGAAGACGGGAAACCGGTCGGGATCCGTCAGATCCTCGCGCCGCGCACTGGTTCCTGCCGTGTAGAGGGGCGGGTGTTCGAGCAGCCAGACCGCTTCCGCCGCCGTGCCCTCGCGGATCGCGGCTGCACGCGCCTCCATCGCGGCGAGCGCCTCGGGATAGGGGACGAGCCCGTCGGAGACGAGCCATTCGGGATGCGTCATCGGGCGCTGCGTCATCTTTGGCGTCGATTCGGGTGCTTCCGGATCGCCCCAACCTGTTCCACGGCGCGGAACCGGATTCAAATGGAAGCTGGCCTGACCCCGCCGTCCGCGACGGATGCGGATGGCTTGTGCCGTCCGGGTGTGGTGCTTCGGACGGACGCGAGATGGCCGCGCCGGTGCGCCGGCCTGTCGGATTCGGGAGGGCAAATTCACCCGGTCGACGCCCAAAAAACCGCTTCACATCGCGAAACGCCTCGGCTAAACCCCGCCCACTGTCGGCACGAGCGGTCGTGGCGGAATTGGTAGAC
>JAGQRV010000021.1:3198-18024 GCA_020425125.1 Paracoccaceae bacterium
CGAGTCTTCTCGACCGCACCATCCTTCCCCTGATGCGAATATCTGCGAAGGCCGGTGGCTGCGAGCCGCTGAAGTGCCGCGGTAGTGTCACGCCGTTGAACCGCGCAGGTCGGCAACACGCGACGGTCAGCGCCTTTGCGACGTCGTAAAGAGGGACGCCCCGCACCTGTTCGGCTCATCGGACAGGTTTCGCGGCCGATACCCGCCGTAGCCGTCACCGTGACGAGGAGCCGGGGCCGATCGACACGCTTTGGCGCAGGTCGCCCGAGGCACTGTCGAAGACAAGGATGCGGTCGTCGTCCGTCACCACCGCATACCAGCCTGCGCCGAAGGTGACCGCATCCGCCCGCACGCCAGCGGGCAGGGTGACGTTCTCCGGCAAGGTGGGACGCGGCGGGGTGGACAGGCGCAGGATCAGCACCCCCACGACGACGGTGATGCCGAGGATCATCACGGCCGTCAGGACCGTCACGAGGAGCCGCAGGAATCGCAGGTTGCGCGGCTCGGGCGGGACATCGGGCATCTGGTCCATGGGCGGTCCCTCGCGGATTGTCGGGGCCGCTCAGGGCGGCCGGGCGGCGCCCCGCTGCTAGCGTCCGACGGGGCGGATGACAAGGCGGCGGCGACCGGCTATGACGGCGCCTCCCGTTCTGCCGCCCGGAGAGGTCCCGTGACCGCGCCCCGCCGCGCTCCCCGTCTTGTGGAGGTCTGCATCCGCGCCGATCCGCCGCCGCGTCTGGACAAGGCGCTGGCGCGTGACGTGCCTGCGGAGGCGGCGCTGAGCCGCTCGCGGATTGCCAGGCTCATCGCCGAAGGGGCCGTCCGGCGGGGCTCGGAGACGCTGACCGACGCGCGTGCGAGGGTTGCCGCGGGCGATATCCTCGAACTTTCGGTGACCGACGATGCCGACACCGGAATGGCCGGAGAGGGGATTCCGCTGGATGTGGTGTTCGAGGACAGCGACCTCATTGTCGTGAACAAGCCTGCGGGCATGGTCGTGCATCCCGCCCCCGGCGCACCGGCGGGAACGCTGGTCAACGCGCTCATCGCCCATTGCGGCGACAGCCTGTCGGGTGTGGGTGGCGCGCTGCGGCCGGGCATCGTGCACCGGATCGACAAGGACACGTCGGGGCTGCTCGTGGCGGCGAAGTCGGACCGGGCACATCACGGATTGGCCGGGCAGTTCGCGGCACATACGGTGGAGCGGCATTATCTCGCCCTGGTCCACGGTGTGCCCGATGCCGCCGATCCGCGCCTGGCGGGACGCCCCGGCGTCGGTTTCGAGGCGGGAGGGATCCTGAAGATCGCTACGCAGATCGGCCGGCATCGGACCGACCGGCAGCGTCAGGCCGTGCTGGCCTCGGGCGGGCGCCATGCGGTGACGCGCGCGCGAGTGGTCGACACCTTCGGTGCACCGGCGGCGGTGGCGCTTGTCGATTGCTGGCTGGAGACAGGCCGCACGCACCAGATCAGGGTTCACATGGCCCATGCCGGTCATGCTCTGCTGGGTGATCCGGTCTATGGCGGGCGCCGCCAACTGTCGGCTCGTGCGCTGTCGGCGGAGGCCATCGCAGCGGCCGCGGATTTCCCGCGTCAGGCGCTGCATGCGGCGACGCTGGGCTTTCACCATCCGGTCACGGGAAAGTGGATGGCATTTCAGGCGCCATTGCCGCAGGATCTGACTGAACTGATCGGTTCGTTACAGGACTGATCGGAGTCACGCACACTAGATGTGCGCGATCCGGGCTTGAACCTACAGCTTGTCGTGCGCACCTTATGTAACAACGTTGAACATCAGGATTGATGGGACATGTCTGCCACGAGCTATGCGAATCTTCCCGCACCGTCGCCCGAGCAGGGTCTGAACCGCTATCTGCAGGAGATCCGGCGCTTTCCCATGCTGGAGCCTGAAGAAGAATACATGCTGGCCAAGCGCTGGGTCGATCATCAGGACACCGAGGCCGCGCACAAGATGGTGACGTCGCATCTGCGGCTGGCGGCCAAGATCGCGATGGGCTACCGCGGCTACGGACTGCCGCAGGCCGAGGTGATCTCGGAAGCGAATGTCGGCCTTATGCAGGCGGTCAAGCGATTCGACCCGGACAAGGGATTCCGCCTCGCGACCTATGCGATGTGGTGGATCCGCGCCGCAATCCAGGAATACATCCTGCGGTCCTGGAGCCTTGTGAAGCTGGGCACCACCTCGGCGCAGAAGAAGCTGTTCTTCAACCTGCGCAAGGCGAAGTCGCGGATCGGTGCGCTTGAGGAAGGCGACCTGCGCCCGGAGAACGTGGCGAGGATCGCGCACGACCTGAACGTTACCGAGGATGAGGTGATCTCGATGAACCGCCGGCTCTCGGCGGGGGATGCCTCGCTCAACGCCATGGTCGGCTCGGACGAGGACAGCGCCACGCAGTGGCAGGACTGGCTTGAGGACGAGGATGCGGACCAGGCATCCAACTATGCCGAAGCTGACGAACTCAGCGTCCGGCGCGAGCTTCTTGCCGAGGCGATGGCGGTTCTGAATGACCGCGAGAAGGATATCCTCACGCAGCGGCGCCTGCAGGACGATCCGGTGACGCTGGAGGATCTGTCGGGCCAGTACGACGTCAGCCGCGAACGGATCCGGCAGATCGAGGTGCGCGCATTCGAGAAGCTGCAGAAGCGCATGCGCGAACTGGCGGCAAAGCGCGGACTCGCGCCCGCCGCCTAAGCTTCCGCGCGCCGCGCGGTCGTGCTAGATCCCTCCGGGTCAGGTCTGGGGGGAGACAGTCATGGCGGTTCTGAACTGGGGCATTCTCGGCGCGTCGAATTTTGCGCTTCATCACATGGGCCCGGCGATCGACGCGGCGCCGGGGGGGCGCCTTGCCGCGATTGCAACCCGTGCGTCCGACCGGGCCGGGCCATTCCGCGGGATCGCGCCCGATCTCGTCGTCCATGACAGTTATGGGGCGCTTCTGGCCGATCCTGGCATTGACGCGGTCTATGTCCCGTTGCCGAATTCCATGCACGTGGAATGGGCGCTCAGGGCGCTGTCCGCGGGCAAGCATGTCCTGGTCGAGAAGCCCGCGACAATGAAGGCGGCCGAGTTCGACGACCTGATCGCAGCGCGCGACGATGCCGGCAGGCTGGTTGCCGAGGCCTACATGATCGTCTTCCACCCGCAATGGCGCCGGGCCCGCAAGCTGATTGCGGACGGCGCGATCGGCCGCCTTGTCCATGTCGACGGCGTGTTCAGCTTCGACAACCGCGCCGATCCAAACAACATCCGCAACCAGGCCGAATTGGGCGGCGGCGCGCTGCGCGACATCGGCGTGTATGTAATTGGCGCCACCCGGTATGTCACCGGCGCCGAGCCCAGCAAGGTGCAGGCGCGGATCCGCTGGGAAGCGGGCTTCGACGCCTTCACTCACATCGTCGCCGAGTTTTCCGACTTCACCTACAGCGCCGTGGTCTCCACCCGGATGGCGCCGGCGCAGGAGATGATGTTCTACGGGGAGGCGGGCTCGATCCGGCTGGGTGCGCCGTTCAACGCCCAGCATTTCGGCGATGTCTGCGTGGAGTTGCGGCAGCCTGGCGGGCGGACGGTCTGCGAACGGTTCAACGGTGCACGGCAGTACGACCTGCAGGTCGCCGCCTTCAACCACAGCGCGCTGACCGGCGAAGACTATCCCTGTCCGCTGGAATTCTCGCGGGGCACCCAGGAGATGATCGACATGGTGCTCGCCAACCATACGAGCTTGGAGTGACCGGGAGTTCGCAGCGTGGACCGCTTCACCCACGCGCGGATACTGGACCTGCAAGGCCGAGTGAATTTGATTGAAATATTGGGGGATGTGGCAGCCCGTAGGGGAGTCGAACCCCTCTTTCCAGGTTGAAAACCTGGCGTCCTAACCGATAGACGAACGGGCCATCGCGCGGCGTGACGCGGTGTTTAGGGAATGCCGCAGGGGGCCGCAAGGGGTTTCTGGCTTGCCCTGCCGGAATTTGTTGCCGTTCTGCTGCGTCTGGGATCAGGGCAGCGCGGCATCCTCCAGACGGAGCTGGACGCTCTGCCGCCCGCCCCAGCTGTTGATTTCGATCCGCCCTGCGAAATGCACGCGCCCGCCGCGTTGTGCCTCGAGCGCCGCCCCCATCGGCGTGTCGAAGGCGCCAAAGGCGATGGCATCTAGACGCGACCCGGAGCCGTCGCCGAAGCTCAGGCGCAGGTGGTTTTCGCCGACTCGCCTGACCTGAAGGATGTGCATGTCGGGAAACGCGAAGCGCGGCGCCGGCGCGCCGGCGCCGAACGGGCCCGCGGTTTCGATGGCGGCCACCAGATCGGGCGTCGCGGCGCCGGGCATCAGAACCCCGTCGACCCGCAGGTCGGCCTGACTGCGGTCGCCGGCGCCCTGACGGGCGAGCAGCGCCTCAAGCCGTTCCATTGCAGGTTCGAGCTGCGACCGGGTCAGCGTGAGGCCCGCTGCCATGCGGTGCCCGCCGCCCTTGACGAGTGCGCCGTCAAGGGCCAGCCGCTGAACCGCCGCGCCCAGATCGATGCCCGCGACCGAGCGGCCCGACCCCTTGCCTTCATCGCCGTCGAAACCGATCACCACGGCCGGGCGCCCCGTAGCCTCCTTCAGGCGCGCGGCGACGATGCCGACGACGCCGGGATGCCAGCCGTCGCCGGCCGCCCAGGCGAGGGCGCCGGAGCCCGCCCGTGCCGCGGCCTGGGCGAGGGCGGCGTCGCGCACCCGCGCTTCGATCTCGCGCCGATCCGCGTTGAAGCTTTCCAGGCGTGCGGCGAGGCCCGCGGCTTCTTCGGCATCGTCGCTTACCAGCAGCCGGGCGCCGAGATCGGCGCGGCCGACACGCCCGCCGGCATTGACGCGCGGGCCGAGAACGAAGCCCAGATGGTAGGCGTTCGGCGGATCGGCCAGGCGTGCCGCGTCGGCCAGCGCCACCAGTCCGGGATGGCCGCGCTGACGCATGACCGTCAGTCCCTGGCGAACCAGCGCCCGATTGACGCCGACCAGCGGGGCCACGTCCGCCACCGTCGCCAGCGCCACCAGGTCGAGCAGGCCCATAAGGTCAGGCCCCGCCTTTCCCGCAGCCCGGAGGCGCCGGTTGATTTCCACGAGAAGGAGGAACACCACGGACGCTGCGCAGAGATGCGCGAGGCTGCCGTCCTCGTCCTGGCGGTTCGGATTCACCACCGCGAGGGCGGGGGGGAGGGTTTCGCCGCCGAGATGATGGTCGAGGACCACCACGTCGGTTCCCGTTGCGGCGGCGATCGCGTCGAAGCTGAGCGTGCCGCAATCCACGCAGACGATCAGGTCATGCTGCGCGGCGAGGTCGCGCATGGCCGGAGGGTTTGGTCCGTACCCTTCGTCGATCCGGTCGGGGACGTAGAGCGTCGCCGGCCGCCCCATTGCCCGAAGCCAGCGGATGATGAGCGCGGCGGAAGCGCCGCCATCGACATCGTAGTCGGCGAAGACCGCGATCCGCTCGCCGCGCTCGGCCGCGCACAGGATACGCGCGGCCGCGGCGTCCATGTCGCGCAGCATGAGCGGATCGGGCAGCAGATCCTTGAGTTTCGGGGCGAGGAAGGCCGGTGCTTCTGCTGCAGCGATGCCACGGGACGCGAGCACGCCGCAGAGCGCGTGCGGCAGGCCCGTGGCGAGATGCAGGGCCTCGGACGCGCGGCCGGTTTCCGGGCTCGGGCCGACCCAGCGCCGCCCGGTCAGGGACTGTGCGACGCCAAGAAAGGCGCGCCCGTCGGGCACGCTCAGCGGGTCGGGTTGCGGTAGATCATGCGCCGGACGGACCCGGTCTTGGAGCGCATCAGGATCGTCTCGATGGTGACGTAGCCGACCTCGCGCTTGATCCCGGAGACAAGCGAGCCGTCAGTCACGCCGCTTGCGGCGAAGATCACGTCGTGCGTCACCAGTTCGTCCCGGGAATAGATCTTGTCGAGATCGGTGATCCCGGCCTTGGCCGCGCGGCCGCGTTCGTCGTCGTTGCGGAACAGCAGCTTGCCGTACATCTGCCCGCCGAGGCATTTCAGCGCTGCGGCGGCCAGCACGCCTTCCGGCGCCCCGCCCGAGCCCATGTACATGTCGATGCCGGTCTTGGCCGGGTCGGCGCAATGGATCACGCCGGCCACGTCGCCGTCGGTGATGAGCCGGATCGCACAGCCCGTGGTGCGCAGCTCGGCCACCATCTCGTCATGGCGCGGACGTTCCAGCACGCAGACGGTGACGTCGGACGTGTCTCCGCCCTTGGCCTTGGCCAGCGCCTGGACCCGCTCTACGGGCGACATGTCCAGCGTTACGGTGTCGTTGGCATAGCCCGGCCCGATCGCAAGCTTTTCCATGTAGACGTCGGGGGCGTGCAGCATCGACCCGCGCGGCCCCATCGCAATCACCGTCAGCGCGTTCGGCATGTCCTTGGCAGTCAGTGTGGTGCCTTCCAGCGGGTCGAGCGCGATGTCGACCGAAGGCCCCGTGCCGGTTCCCACTTCCTCACCGATATAAAGCATCGGGGCTTCGTCGCGCTCGCCTTCGCCGATCACCACGACACCGTTGATGTCGAGCATGTTGAGCTGTGTCCGCATCGCGTTGACCGCGGCCTGATCGGCGGCCTTCTCGTTGCCCCGGCCGATCAGCTTCGCCGATGCCATCGCCGCCGCCTCCGATACGCGGGCAAGGCCCAGGGAAAGCATGCGATCGTTAAAGTCGGTCCGAGTGGCCATCGCTATCTCCTCGTCTGCTCCGGCGCAAGGCTCGCAGGCGCCAGGTGTCTGCTCAAAAGGCTTCGATACGGATCGCGACCGGTTCCGCGGCTAGCACGCCCGTCGCGCCAAAACGAGATAACGCAACGTCAAGGGCATCGCGAGTCGTCTTGTGGGTGACGATAAGGACAGGGGCAACCGCTTCCGCGTGGCCATACTGCCGCATGCGGTCGATCGAGATGCCGACGTCGCCCAGAACCGCAGCGATCCGCGCCAGCGCGCCGGGCTTGTCGAGCAGTTCGAGCCGCAGGTAATAGGGCGCGGGAGTGGCCGTGATCGCGGCCGGCGCCTGTTCAAGCGCGGAGGCGGGCAGGCCGAAGACCGGCACCCGCAGGCCGCGGGCGATGTCGACCACGTCGCCCATTACCGCCGACGCGGTGGGGCCTTCGCCGGCCCCGGGCCCGCGAAGCACGATTTGCCCCACGGAGTCGCCTTCGAGCACCACCATGTTGGTAGCGCCCTCAAGCCGCCCGAGCGGCGAGCCTTTCGAGACAAGGCAGGGTGTCATGCGCTGTTCCAGACCGCGGCCGGTCATCCGGGCGACGCCGAGCAGCTTGACCCGGAATCCCATGTCACCGGCGCGGGTGATGTCCTCGATGGTGATGTGTTCGATCCCCTCGATGTGCACGCCCGAGAAATCGACCCGCGTGCCGAAGGCCAGCGCGGTCAGCAGCGCCAGCTTGTGACCGGCATCGATGCCGCCAACGTCAAGCGAGGGATCGGCTTCGAGATAGCCGAGCTTGCGGGCCTCCTCGAACACCTTCTTGTAGGGCAGCTTCGCGTCTTCCATCCGGGTCAGGATGTAGTTGCAGGTCCCGTTCATCACCCCCATGACTCGGGTGATCCGGTTGCCGGCAAGACCTTCCGCCAGCGATTTCACCACCGGGATGCCGCCGGCGACAGCGGCTTCGAAGCGCAGCGCCCGCCCGGCGGCTTCGGCGCGTTCGGCCAGTTCCTGCCCGTGCATCGCAAGCATTGCCTTGTTCGCGGTGACGACATCCTTGCCGTGGCTCAGCGCGGCAACGGTCGTGGCCTTGGCCGGCCCGTCCGATCCGCCCATCAGTTCCACCACCAGATCGATGTCGCTGCGTTCCGCAAGCGCGACCGGGTCATCCTCCCAGTCATAACCGGACAGATCGATGCCGCGCTTCTTGCTGCGGTTCCGTGCCGAAACCGCCACGATCTCGATCCTCCGCCCGGCGCGGCCGGCAACAAGGTCATGGTGGTTCTGGATGATCTTCACGACGCCGGTGCCGACCGTGCCGAGCCCGGCGATCCCGAGGCGGAGAGGCGATGTCATCGGCGGGGTCCTTGCGCTGATCCGGTCTTCACCGGCAGCCTGTTAGCCGCTTCGCCGCCGCCACGCAACGCAGCGCTTGCCATGTCGGCCGCCAGTGTAGGCGATCCTGTCTGGTCAGGGTTCGGCCTTGCGCAGCGCGTCGGCGCGCTTGCGCAGGTCGGTGCCGCGCTCTTCAAGTTCGCTGCGCGCTTGCCCGGTGAGGTCTTCCTCTGCCGCCCGGGCACCGGCGTCGAGGATCGGCTGGGTCGGCTCGATCGCCGGTTCGGGCAGTTTTCCCACCGGAGAGAACAGTGGATCCTCGGGAAATCCCTTCGGGGCGCAGGCCGCAATGGTCAGCACCATAGCCGCCGGAACGAAGCTCCGGGCGGAGAGGCGCCGGCGGGCGCCATTCTGAAGGAGGTTCCGGCGTGTCATGCGCTCCGGTTACACCGAAGCCTCGGCGGGGAACAGACCGGGCGGCTCGATGCGCCGCTCGGTCCCAGGTTCAGTGGGCAGGCCGGATGAAGGTGCCGTTCCGCAGCTCTGCCATTGCCGTCATCAGCTCTTCGCGCGTGTTCATCACGATCGGCCCGTGCCAGGCCACCGGCTCTTGCAGGGGGGCGCCCGAGATCAGCAGGAACCGCACGCCGTCAGGCCCGGCTTGGACCGTCACCTCGTCACCGGTGCCGAACCGGATCAGGGTGCGGTTTCCGGACAGGTCCCGGATGTTCACCTCCGCACCGCCGACCTCCTTCTCCAGCAGCACGCCGGTGGGCGAACTGGCGTCGGCAAAGGCCCCGGCCCCCTGGAACACATAGGCGAAGGCGCGCCGGTAGGTGTCGACCTTGAAGGTCTTCTTCACACCGGCGGGCACGTGGATGTCGAGATATTGCGGATCAGCGGCAATGCCGTCCACGGGCCCGGTCTGGCCCCAGAACGATCCGACAATCACCTTCACCCGGGTTCCGTCATCGTCGATCACCTCGGGAATGTCGGCGCCCTTGACGTCCTGATACCGCGGCGCGGTCATCTTGAGCCGCGATGGCAGATTGGCCCAGAGCTGGAACCCGTGCATCTTCCCTTCGGTGCTGCCCTTCGGCATCTCCTGGTGCAGGATGCCCGAGCCAGCGGTCATCCACTGCACATCCCCCGCACCCAGAGTGCCGGAATTTCCAAGGCTGTCTCCGTGCTCGACGGTGCCGTCGAGGACATAGGTGATCGTTTCGATGCCGCGATGCGGGTGCCAGGGAAATCCGGCGAGGAAATCCTGGGGCCGGTCGTTGCGGAAGTCGTCGAAGAGCAGGAACGGATCAAGCTCGGTCGGGTCCTGAAATCCGAAGGCCCGGTGCAGCTTCACCCCGGCGCCTTCCATCGTCGGCACCGCCTTGCGTTGGAACGAGATCGGTCTGAGGGACATGGCAATCCTCCTGTTGTGATCCAGATAGGCCGACACCCGGTTTGGCGCAATCGGCGGCACCGTGCCCTCGTGCGCCGGTTCTGTGCGAAACTGCGAATGGAGCCGCAGGGATTGTCGCGCACGCAATCAGACCGATTTCCGCCGGATGGTGTCGCGCCATATCCGGGCGTCGGTTCGCGCGGCCGGTTCGGGACCAGATTCCGTCACGCAAGGACCAAAGTCTGGGAGCGGATGGGCGCGTGCGCCCTTCGGCGAAGAGCGTGCGCTCACGTTTCGATCCGATTTGACACTTTTTGATCAAAAGTTAGGCAGAAAATAGATAGAATTCGGTCGCAAGTCGGGAGTAGGCTCGTCGCAATAATAGGGGCTGCGGCAGAGATCCGCAGCGCGAAAGGAGGGCACCATGACCACCATGCCGGATCCGAAAGTCATCAAGGAACCGAGTTTCCGCGAATCCGTCGACTTGATGTTCAATCGGGCGGCGGCGCTCATGGACCTTCCACCGGGCCTCGAGGAAAAGATCCGGGTCTGCAACTCGACCTATACTGTCCGCTTCGGCGTCCGCCTGCGCGGGCAGATCCACACCTTCACCGGCTATCGCTCGGTCCATTCCGAACACATGGAGCCGGTCAAGGGGGGCATCCGCTTCGCGACCAGCGTGAACCAGAACGAGGTCGAGGCGCTCGCCGCGCTGATGACCTACAAATGCGCGCTCGTGGAGGCTCCGTTCGGCGGCTCCAAGGGCGGTCTCTGCATTGATCCGCGCGCTTGGGAAGAAGACGAGCTCGAACGGATCACCCGCCGCTTCGCCTACGAACTCGCGAAACGCGACCTGATCAATCCGAGCCAGAACGTCCCGGCTCCAGACATGGGGACGGGCGAGCGCGAGATGGCCTGGATCGCCGATCAGTACAAGCGCATGAACACGACCGACATCAATGCGCAGGCCTGCGTGACCGGCAAGCCGCTGCACGCGGGCGGGATCGCGGGTCGGGTCGAGGCGACAGGTCGGGGCGTCCAGTACGCGCTCAAGGAGTTCTTCCGCCACCCCGAGGATGTCGCGGCCGCCCATCTCGATGGGACGCTCGACGGCAAGCGGGTGATCGTGCAGGGGCTCGGCAATGTGGGCTATCACGCCGCGTCGTTCCTGCAATACGAGGATGGCGCGAAGATCATCGGCATCATCGAGCGCGACGGTGCCCTGTTCGATCCGCGCGGGCTGGACGTGGATACGGTGAGGGCCTGGATTGCCAAGCACGGGGGCGTGACCGGTTATCCGGACGCGACACACTCGGCCGACGGCGGCACCGTGCTCGAGGAGGATTGCGACATCCTCATTCCGGCGGCGCTGGAAGGGGTGATCAACCTCAGCAACGCCACGCGGATCAAGGCGCGGATGATCGTCGAGGCCGCGAACGGTCCGGTCACGGCCGGGGCCGACGAATACCTGCGCGACAAGGGTGTTGTAATCATCCCCGACATGTACGCCAACGCAGGCGGCGTGACGGTCAGCTACTTCGAATGGGTGAAGAACCTGAGCCATATCCGCTTCGGCCGGATGCAGCGGCGCCAGGAAGAGGCGCGCCACCAGCTTCTGCTCGACGAGTTGTCGCGGCTCGACAAGTATCTGGGGGATGCCTGGTCGATGACCCCGAACTTCAAGTCGCGCTACCTGCGCGGCGCTGACGAGCTGGAACTGGTGCGGTCGGGGCTCGACGACACGATGCGGGGCGCCTACCAGTCGATGCGCGAGGTGTGGCATTCCCGGCCGGACGTTGCCGATCTCAGGACCGCCGCCTATCTGGTGTCGATCGAGCGGGTCGCGGCAAGCTATCGCGCTGCCGGCCTCTGACCGTGGCGCCGGCCGCGGGCGTTGTGGCGCCCGCGGCATGCCGGAGCGAAACCGTGCGGGTACTGCGTCTCGCCGATGGACAGGCGCGGGCCCGCGTCCGATAGTCCCGCAATGAGTCTTCCTGCCGGATTTATCGACGAACTCAGGAGCCGCACCAGTCTGGCCCATGTGGTCGGGCGCAAGGTGACATGGGACCTGCGGAAGTCGAACCAGGGCCGTGGCGATCTGTGGGCACCGTGTCCGTTCCATCAGGAGAAGACCGCGAGCTTCCACGTCGACGACCGGAAGGGGTTCTATTTCTGCTTTGGGTGCCAGGCCAAGGGCGACATGTTCGATTTCGTCCAGCACACCGAGAATGTCGGCTTCATGGAAGCGGTCGAAATCCTTGCGCGCGAAGCCGGGATGGCGATGCCGGCCCAGGATCCGGCGGCGCGGGGCAGGGCTGATCGCCATGCCGGTCTCGTCGAGGTGATGGAAGCTTCGGTTCGCTATTTCCGCCTGCAGCTGTCCGGTGGGGCCGGCACGGCGGCGCGGGAATATCTTGTGCGGCGGCACTTGCCGGAGACGGCGCGGGAGCGTTTCGGGATCGGCTACGCGCCCGCGGCGCGGCGAGGCCTCTGGCAGCACCTGACGGGTCAGGGGCTGAAGCCCGAGCTGATCGTCGAATCCGGAATGGCAATCGCGCCCGAGGATGGCGGCGCGCCGTTCGACCGGTTCCGCGACCGGATCATGTTCCCGATCCGCGACGTGCGCGGGCGCTGCATCGCCTTTGGCGGCCGGGCGATGTCGGCCGCTCAGCAGGCGAAGTACCTGAACTCGCCCGACACGCCGCTCTTCGACAAGGGGCGGGTGCTCTACAATCACGGACCGGCGCGTGCCGCGGCGGGCCAGGGGGCGGCGCTGATCGTCGCCGAAGGCTATATGGATGTGATCGCGCTGAACGAGGCGGGGTTTGCCGGTGCCGTGGCGCCGCTCGGCACCGCCGTCACGGCGGAGCAACTGGAGCTTCTCTGGCGGATCGCACCCGAACCTGTGTTGGCGCTGGATGGCGACGCGGCCGGGGTGAAGGCTGCGATGCGGCTTGTCGACGTCGCGCTGCCGCTTCTGAAGGCGGGGCGCGGGCTGCGGGTGGCCCTGCTGCCCGAGGGCAAGGACCCGGACGAGCTGATCCGCGACCGGGGCGCCGCGGCGATGCAGGCCGCCCTCGATGCGGCGCAACCGATGGTCGAACTGCTGTGGCGGCGCGAGACCGAGGGCCGCACCTTCGACAGTCCCGACCGGCGGGCCGCGCTCGAGGCCCGCCTTGCCGACCTGACCGAGAAGATCGCCGACCCGGTGGTGAAGAGCCATTACCGCCGTGCCCTGAAGGATCTGCAATGGACGGCGTTCCGGCCTGTGCCGCGCCGGCCACGACCGGGGGCGCCGCGCGGGGCTTTGGCGGGGCCGAGTGCCGGCGCGCGCAGTTCCGCGCTGGCGACGGACGATGCAGACGCGGCTGAAACCGATTTGCGCGAGGCGGCGATTCTGGCGGCCGCGATCGCGACACCCGCTGTGCTGGACCGTTGCGCCGAAGCGCTCGCCGACTTGCCGATGCGCCGCGACGATCATCGGGACATCCGCGCGGCACTGCTGGCGTGGCATTTGCGCCCCACTGGCAGTATCCGCACGCATATCGAGGCCGAAGTCGGGGCCGAGGCCCTTGAAAACCTCTTTCGGCGGCCGCATGTCGCGTTGGTTCCGGCGGTGCGCGCGCCGGGCGATGCGGCGCTGGCCGAGCTCTGCATCGTCGAGGAACTGGCCAAGCTCGAGGCCCGCCGCGGATTGGCCGCGGAACTCAGCGAGGCCTGCGAGACGTTCGACCCGGCCGCGCCGGACCGGCAATCCTGGCGACTTGCCCAGGCGGTGGAGGCGCGTAATCGCGCCGACCGGCGGCAGGTGGACGACCGCACGGTATTCGAGACAGGCCCCAACGGGGCGATGTTGAGCAAGGACGAGCGAAACGCGTTTGCGAGACTGATTCGCGATATCGGCTTGCCCCAGGGCAAAGGATCTGGGACCGAATCAGACGATCAGTGAGGAAATGGATAAGATTTTCCGATAGAGGGGTCGCGAATCGCTTGTGCGCACTATGTGATTCTCCGACCGCTGACCGCGAATCGAATCCAGCAAGGAGCCCCGGATGGCTGTGAACGACGCCGAAGAACGGAAGCAGGACACTCCCGAAGCTGAACCGATGCTCGACATGAGCCAGGCCGCGGTCAAACGGATGATCGCGGAGGCGCGTGAGCGCGGGTTTATTACCTATGACCAGCTGAACCAGGTCCTGCCCCCCGATCAGGTGTCGTCCGAGCAGATCGAGGACGTGATGTCGATGCTCTCGGAAATGGGCATCAACGTCATCGAAGAAGAGGAAGCGGAAGAGGGCGACAGCGGCGGAACCACCGAAGTCGTTACCACCTCGACATCGCGCGAGGTGGCGATCGCCACGACCGAGACCGAAAAGCTGGACCGTACCGACGATCCGGTGCGGATGTATCTGCGCGAGATGGGATCGGTCGAACTGTTGTCGCGGGAAGGCGAGATCGCGATCGCCAAGCGCATCGAGGCCGGGCGGAACACGATGATCGCGGGGCTGTGCGAAAGNNCCCGCTGACCTTCCAGGCCATCACCATCTGGCGCGACGAGCTTCTCAGCGAGGACATCCTCCTGCGGGACGTGATCGACCTCGAAACCACCTTCGGCAGTTCGGTCGACGCCGAAGGCATGGGGGCTGCGGAGCCGGTCGTGGACTCGATCGTCTCCGAAGGTCAGCGTCCGGCGCAGGCCCCGACCCGTGCCGAGGGCGAGGCCGAAGAGACGGAATTCGATGCCGACGGCAATCCGATCCAGAGTGACGAGGACGACGACGACGACGACCAGGCGAACATGTCGCTCGCCGCGATGGAAGCGGCGTTGAAGCCTCGGGTCCTGGAAACGCTGGACCAGATCGCGTCCGACTACGAAACCCTGTCGGATCTGCAGGACCGGCGCATGTCGGCGACGCTGAACGAGGATGACAGCTTCGATTCGGCCAGCGAGGCTGCGTACCAGAAGCTTCGCGCCGAGATCGTCGAACTGGTCACCGGTCTGCATCTCCACGGCAACCGGATCGATGCGCTGATCGAGCAGCTATACGGCATCAACCGGCGCATCATGTCGATCGATAGCGCGATGGTGAAGCTGGCGGATCAGGCCCGGATCAACCGGCGCGAATTCATCGACGCTTATCGCGACGCGGAACTTGACCCGACCTGGGTCGACCGGATGAAGGAAAATGGAGGCCGCGGCTGGCAGGCGCTGTTCGAGCGGTCCACCGACCGGGTCGAGGAATTGCGCGCCGAGATGGTGCAGGTCGGCCAGTATGTCGGCCTGGATATCCGAGAGTTCCGGCGCATTGTTTCCCAGGTTCAGAAGGGCGAGAAGGAAGCCCGCCAGGCCAAGAAGGAAATGGTCGAGGCGAACCTGCG
>JAGQRV010000022.1 GCA_020425125.1 Paracoccaceae bacterium
CCCCCCAAATGTTCCCGCCATGACAAAGCCCGGAGAGGACCCGGAACCGGCCCCGCCCCGGCGCGTTGACAATCGGGCGGCCGCGCGGCGCGCGAGGCCCGCTTCATGGGAAATTCATTTTCCTGCCGGAGAACCGGAGCCGCACGGGCGGGCGTGACGCGGAAGGATCATCCGATGGCAAATCGCTGCGGACCGCCAACGAGCAGATGCATTGGCGGCCGGGGCGTGCTAGGGATCCTCGCGTCGATCGAGACCGCCGGATATTCGGGGCGCGGGCCAAGGGCCGCGCCGGTTTCTGGAAGAAGTCTCGGCGAGGGCGAAGCAGTATGGAGCGACAGGTCATGATCAAAGTCGGCATCGTCCTTTGCCTGGCCGCCCTTTCGGGCGCAGTCGGGTACGGGCTGTGGGACGGCCGGGAACCCGTCCCCACGGAGGCGTCGGTCAGCTACGACAGGATTGCCCCCGAGGCACCGGTGCCCGCGGGCGCGATGAGCACCAACCCGGCGGCGCTGCCTGCGGTGCCGGATGCACGGCCCGACAAGAAGGTCCGCGACATGCGGATGAGCCAGGGCTACGGCACGGTTTGCCAGACCTCGCAGGGCGAATGCTACGTGCCGCAGGGGCCGATCAACTCGTCGTGCTCGTGCAACGGCGTTCCGGGACGCATCGTCCGCTAGAACCCTCCGGAATACGGCCTCAGGACCGCGACATCGTACGGCCGGGCGTCCGGTACACGGATTGACGGCGCTGTCAGGGTGTCTTTTCGGCGGGAGCGTCCGACGGCGACGCCACCGCTGCGGTCTGCGCTGCCGGGGCGGCGTCGGCTGCCGCGCCCGTGGAGATCGCCGCCGCCGAATCTTCCTGCTGAGCCGATTCCGCCGCGGCAGTTTCAGAAGCGGCGTCCTGAGGTGTGCACAGCTCGATGGTCGTGGGGCTGTGGCCCTCGCTGGTCCAGACCACGAGTTCGTGCGGCCCCACGGACAGTTCGGCGGGCTTGCGGCTTTTGCCGTTGAGGTCGGGGCTGTTGAAGGAGGCGAGGATGCCACGCATGTCCGGCATCACCTCGATCCGGTCGGCCTTGAGCCCGTCGAGGGTGACCAGCGTCGAGCGCCAGAGCCGGCTGCCGGCGATCGGCAGCGTCAGCTGTTCGTCCTGGATGACGGCGTAGCAGTGGCCGGTCCCGTTGCGGTCGCGGATCTTCGGGCCGTTCACCAGTTGGGTGCCGATCACGATGCCGTCGAGCGCAGCGTAATCGGGCGGCACCTTGAGCGTGAGATGCGCCGGGGTGATCCCGTCGATGAAGTCGGCCAGCGGGTCGCCGTTATCCGACGTACCCGGCGCCGCGGTGTTCGCCTTGCCGACATGCGGCGCGTCGACGTCGAGAAAGCCCTTCCAGATCTCCAACTCGATCTCGTCGAGATAGGCGGGCACCGAGATCAGCACCAGTTGGGAGGCGAGCATCGATTTCTTGCGCCCCTCCTTGATGATCGACCAGCCGAAATCGAAGCCGTGGCCTTCGCCGCCGGCCGCGAAATTGACGATGCTCGGCACCGCTTCCACGTCGCGCGTGCGGCTGGAGGAGCCGAGGCCGGCGCTCGCGCCAATGCCGCCCAGACCTTCGAGACCGGCATCGAGCTGGACGGTCGAGGAAGTTTCGGTCACCACACCGGTGACGTCGCCGCGCGGGAAGGCGGCATAGGTGTAGCTTTCGACCTCGGTCATCCGCTGCAGGAAGCGGTAGGCGCCGAGCCGGAACTGGAAACTGTAGCCGATCATGCACCGCGCCTGGTAGCCGCCCGAGGGCGAGCTTTCGCCCCAGAACGACCAGTCGCCGCCGGTATCGGTGGCGCTGGCGAACCAGAGTTCGCGTCCCGTCGCCCCCGCCGGCGCCCCTTCGGCAGCGCAGGGCGCGGAGCCCTCATGGTCGGTCTCCTCGAAATGGTCGAGCGTCACGAGGAGCGTCCTGAGCGTATCGGTGTCGAGAACCTCGGCCGCGGCATTGCGGGCCTCGGACGACGGGTCGCGCAGGTCGATCCAGACGGAAAGGTTGCCGGTGAGGCAATCCTCGAGCCCGCAAGGCA
The DNA here is from genome assembly GCA_020425125.1 of Paracoccaceae bacterium. GTDB lineage: Bacteria > Pseudomonadota > Alphaproteobacteria > Rhodobacterales > Rhodobacteraceae > Meridianimarinicoccus. Next base: position 2,082 of record JAGQRV010000022.1, read on the forward strand.
GCGACTGCCAGTTCGCCCGGCTCAGGATATCGCCGTAGGTCGGCCCGGCGGGAGCGGCCGGAGCGGTCTGCCCGGCACCGGGCGAAGCATAGGCGGTGTGGTTGAGCGGCTCGCGCAGGAAGATCACCCCGATCTCCTTTTCCAGCAGCGAGAGATCGACGCTGGCATCGCAATTCGCTGCGCCGGGCGGACGGAAGCTGGCGCGCAGGTCGAAGAACTGGCCCCAGGGACCGGGCAGCGGATAGGGGTTGGGGGCGAAATGGGACTTCTGTTCCAGGAAATCCTCGAGGCTGCGCGGGGAGCGGCCGACCTCGGTCTGCTTTCCGTCGCGCACCATGGTCACCGGGACGGATTGCTCGATGCGGGACGGATCGCGCAGGAGCGTGTCCACCGCCGCGCGCGGGACGTCCGCGCCGTCGGCGTAGGTATCGGTCCGTAGCATTCCGTTCAGCTCGGAGCAGGAATTTTCAGCGGCGCGCTGGATGCGCGGCAGGAAATCGGAGGCAATGCCGGATTCGCGCGGCGGCAGGCGCAGTTCGAATTCGAGCGCATCGTCGACCACGTCGGCCTGGCCGAACGTCTCGTTGAGCCGCCCGCGCAGGTCTGGGTCGAGGGCGATCTTGCGGTCCTGGCTGAAGACGCAGAGCGGCGTGGGCCCCTCGGGCCGGGGCTTCTTTTTCTTCGGATCGAAGCAGGCCGGGCGGATCTCGGACTTGAAGCTGTTGAGCCGCTCTTCGAGATTGCCGCGCCAGGCGTCGAAATGGCGGTTCATCTTGGCGACGATGCCGATGTCTTCGGGCGTTGCGGTGCGGCCCAGATCGACGCCCCCGGCGCGCAGGTAATGGCCCGCGAGGCGCGCGGTATCGTTGCGCAGGCCGATCAGCGAATCCTCGACGACCCGGACCACCACCGTCGGGTTGCGCCAGGTATTGGAGCCCGGGATCACCGCAGTGTCGAATTTCAACCCGAAGACGGTGTTGCCGGAAAGGTCGTGGCGGTCGTCGAGGGCGTTTTCCAGCACCAGCTGGCGGATCTTGTCGCGCGCCGCGGACTGGAGCGCGAAGCGCGTGCCGAAGGGGACGGTGTCGGCCTCGTGGCGGGCGGAGGGTTCGGGGGCGGCGGCCGCGCCCGGCTGGGCGTCGGGCTTGGCGTCACCGGCCGCGGCGCCGAGGCGGATCCCGGCGCCGGCCCTGTCCTCCTGCGCGACGCGGCGGTCGATGAAGAGCGTGCCGGGATCGTCGATCTCGGCCAGCTTGGAGCGCAGCCAGGCGTCCTGGAGGTAGCGGTCGTTGACCAGCCGCTGGCGGGTATAGACCTCGGGGCTTTCGACGAAGACGAAGCCGGTGGTTTCGTCCCGGAACGGCCAGGGCATGTCCGGCCCGACCAGGCGGGAGACCACCACGCCACCGACCGCGAGAACGGCAAGGACCGCGGTTGCGGTGGCAATGCTGAGCCATTTCCAACCCATAGCGCAGCATATGCACGCAAAGCGGTTCTTGTCGAATGGTAGTTAACGCAAGGTCGCCGGCGGGCCGGTCAGAAGGCCCGGAAGGTCAGCGTGGTCAGCGTGCGTTCGATGCCGTCGATGTCGAGGAGGTTGTCGTTGATGTACTTGCCGATGTCCGCATCCGCCGGGACATACATCTTCAGGAGCAGGTCGAATTCGCCGCTGGTCGAGTAGAGCTCGGAATGGATCTCGCGGAGGGTGATCTCGTCGGCGACCCGGTAGGCGGTGCCCGGACGGCAGCGGATTTGCACGAAGACGCAGTTCATCATTCTTCCCCGGCTGAACTGCCCCTGCCTAGCCCACGGGGCGGGCGGCGTCCATCACCCCCGCGCGCTGGTGGCGGGGCGGGCCCTTGCGGGGGACGGCGCGGCGCGGCATGGGTGGGGCACCGCCCGAGCTGAGCGAGAGATGCCCGATGAGCCCGATCCCGAACCATCTGCCGACGCCAGAGCTGCAGGCGCTCGACGCGGCGCACCACATCCATCCCTTCACCGATGCGGCGGCGCTGGCGGCGCGGGGCGCGCGAGTGATCGTGCGGGGCGAGGGCGTCTGGCTGACCGACAGCGAGGGGCGGCGGATCCTCGACGGGATGGCGGGGCTCTGGTGCGTCAACCTGGGCTACGGCAACGAGCGGCTGGTCGAGGCGGCGGCGCGGCAGATGCGCGAGCTGGCCTTCTACAACACCTTCTTCCAGACCACCCATCCGCCCGCGGTGGCGCTGGCGGCGAAGCTGGCCGAGGTCGCGCCCGCGGGCTTGAGCCATGTCTTCTTCGCCAATTCGGGATCCGAGGCGAACGACACCAACATCCGGCTCGTGCGGCATTTCTGGGCCGCGCAGGGCAAGCCCGAAAAGCACGTCCTGATCGCCCGGAAGAACGCCTATCACGGCTCGACCATGGGCGGCGCCTCGCTGGGCGGCATGGCGCCGATGCATGCCCAGGGCGGCCTGCCGATCCCCGGCATCCACCATATCGGCCAGCCGCACTGGTATTCGGAGGGCGGCGAGATGACCCCGGAGGAGTTCGGGCGGATGCGCGCGCGGGAGCTGGAGCAGGCCATCGGCGAGATCGGCGCCGACCGCGTCGCTGCCTTCATCGCCGAGCCGGTGCAGGGGGCGGGCGGAGTGATCATCCCGCCCGAGAGCTACTGGCCGGAGGTGCAGGCGATCTGCGACGCCCATGACATCCTGCTGATCGCCGACGAGGTGGTGACCGGGTTCGGCCGCACCGGGGAATGGTGGGGATCGCAGCGCTTCGGCATCCGCCCCGACATCGTGACCACCGCCAAGGGTCTGTCGTCGGGATACCTGCCGATCGGCGCCTCGCTGATCGCGCCGCATGTCGCCGGGGTGATCGCGGCGGCGGGGGAGTTCAACCACGGCTACACGTATTCGGGGCATCCGGTAGCCGCGGCGGTGGCGCTGGAGACGCTTGCGATTCTCGAGGAGGAGCGGATCGTGGAGCGGGTGCGCGCGGTGACCGCGCCGTACCTCGCGCAGGTCTGGGGGCGGCTCGCCGATCATCCGCTGGTGGGCGCGGCCGAGACCTGCGGGCTGATGGGGGTGATCGCGCTGACCCCCGACAAGGCGCGCCGCGCCGCCTTCGCCGCCGAGGAGGGCACGGTGGGTCTGAGATGCCGCGAGCAGAGCTTCGCCAACGACCTGGTGATGCGCCATGTGGGCGACCGCATGATCATCGCCCCGCCGCTGGTGATCGCGGAAGCCGAAATCGACGAACTGGCGGCCCGCGCCCGGACCACGCTGGATCAGGTTCTCGACGGGCTGACGCGCGACGGGCTGATGGTGGCAAAGGGCTAGAGGGGGGAACCCCGGAGCCTGCTCGGACCGGCGAAACGGCGAAAGGTCCCGGACACCGACCGGAATTGCGGCGGCGGAAGACCTGAATCCTGCCCTGCCGAGGCATTGGTGCCGGTTCGCGAAATCTGGCGCATGGCCCGGCCCATCAAATTGCCAGCCGGCGGAAATTGCGCCGCGCCGGCAACCTAATTCATGGTCGCGATCTTGCGGAACAGGGTCACGCTCCAGCCCTCGCCGGACACCGTGATCTTCCGAAGACTGTCCAGGCGAACGGTGCAGGCGCCCCAGGAGGAATTGGGATTCTGCGGAATTCCGAGCTGAATGCGCGCGGGATACGACTTGCCGATATCGACATCAGGCCCGGATTTCACAATGAACGTGACGGCGCCCGCGGTCACGCAGGCATCTCCGGTGATCTTCGTGGCGACCATTTCGGAACCGGACGTCGAAATCGCAATGGATTCCTGGAGGCCGGACGTCGGATTTCCCCAGGCGTCGTAGCAGCCGTAATCGTAGCTGATCCATTCGCCGGAAAAATCGGACGCCGGTCGGCAAAAGGCCGGCGCCGACACCGACAGGACAACGGACGCAACAGCGCATGCAATCGTTAATCTCAAGGTACAAACCCCCTGAATGGTCCACCTGGCACGTTCGCGTTTTAGGCGAGCCTAGCACCGAAATCGGGATGCGCGCCAGACCGTGAACGGCGGCACGTGCGGCGCCGCCTTGCCGGGCTCACGCCTCGCGGCGCAGGCGCTGCATCAGGATCAGCCCGGTCACGGCGCAGATCAGGATGCCGGTGGCGACCGGGATCGGGGTGCCGTCGAAGGCAAGCCCGATCCCGGCGGCGATCCCCGCGGCGCCGATCGTGCCAAGCGCCGCGACGACCGAGGCAGCGGTGCCGGCGATATGGCCCATCGGCTCCAGCGCCAGCGCGTTGATGTTGCCGAGGACCAGACCGGCGCAGGCGAAGATGCTGCCCGCCCAGAGCAGGTAGGAGAGGAAATAGACCTGACCCGGCAGCACGCCCGTCGCGGCGGCGGCGAGGAAGGCGGCAGACAGCGCCGACTGGACCAGAAGCGTGCCGGTGATCACGTCGCGCATGCCGACCCGGACGACGATGCGGGCGTTGAGCATGCCTCCGGCGGCGCCGATCCCGGCCATCAGCGCGAACCACAGCGGGAAGCTCTCGCCCCGGCCGAAGGTCTGGTCGAAGACCTGCTGGGTGGTGGAGATGTTGCCGAAGAGCATGCCGAAGGCGCAGATCTGGACCAGGATCGCGTTGCGCACGGTCGGGTGGACCAGCACCTCGCGGGTCGCGGTGATCACCGGCCCGACGCGCAGGCCGCGGCGCCGCTCGGGCGCCAGCGTCTCGGGCAGGCGGAACGACAGCCAGACCGCGGTGGTGAGCGAGAAGACGATGAAGGCCAGGAACAGCGCGCGCCAGCCTGCGAGCGCGATGATCGCGGCGCCGATCGTGGGGGCGATGGCCGGGACCAGGGTGAAGACGACGATCACGAAGGACATCATCTGCGCCATCTGGCGGCCGTCGAAGAGGTCGCGGATGATTGCCATGACGGTGACCCGCGGGCCGGCGGCGCCCAGCCCCTGTAGCAGCCGGGCGGCGAGCAGCACTTCGAGCGTCGGCGCGTGCCAGGCGAGGAAGGCGCCGAGGCAGTAGATCGCGGCGCTGCCGACGATCACCGGCTTGCGCCCGAAGGCGTCCGAGACCGGCCCCATGACGATGGTGCCGGCGCCCATGCCGAGGATGAAGCTGGCCACCACGAGCTGCGCCCGGTTCGGCAGCGCCGCGGTCAGGTCGCGGGCGATCTCGGGCATGGCGGGCAGCATCGCGTCGAGCGAGAACGCGATCGAGGCCATCAGCATGGCCATGAGCGCGACGAATTCGGCGCGCGACGGGGCGGCGGCGGGCAGGGTCCGGGACATGCCTCGCCGTTAACCGATCCGGGCGGCGGTGGCGAGGGCGAAGCGCGCGCGGCAGCGCACAGGCGCTGTTCGGATCAGTGCCGGGCGGCGGCGGGGCCGGGGCCGGCGATCTCGTCGATCACCTTCAGCCAGAGCTCGGTCGGCTGCACGCCGGGCACGGCATGGACGCGGTTGACGATGAAGGTCGGCGCGCCGGTCAGCCCCATCTCGCGCGCCGTGGCGTCGCGGCTGCGGATCTCGTCCTTGTCCACGTCCGAGCGCAGGAGCTTCGTCATCACCGCGGCGTCGAGCCCGGCGCTGTCGGCGAGGTCGGCCAGCGTCTCGGGGTCCGAGATGTCGCGGCCGTCCTCGAAATGCGCGGCGAAGAGCGCATCGACCACCGCGTCCTGGCGGTCCTCGACCCCGGCCCAGTAGATCAGCCGCTGCGCGTCGATGGTCGAGGGCGTGCGGCTGACGCGGGAGAGGTCGAGATCGACCCCGGCGGCGCGCGCGGCGGCGACGACCTGGGCATCGGCCTTGCCGGCGGCCTCGGCACTGCCGAAGTGCTGCGTCAGGTAGACCATGTGGTCCATGCCTTCGGGCGGCATCTCCGGGTTCAGCAGGAACGGGTGCCATTCGATCACGAAGGGATGGTCCGGACGCGCCGCCAGCGCGCGGTCGAGCAGCGTCTTGCCGAGGTAGCACCACGGGCAGATCGGATCGGCGAAGATGTCAAGCCGCACCATGGCTCTCCTCCCGCTCGCGCAGGGCCCGGCGCGAGAGCTTGTTGTTGGCGCCGCGCGGCAGCGCGGTCTCGAAGCGGAAGATCCGCGGGCATTTGTAGCGGGCGAGGCGGGCGGCGGCGAAGTCGGCCAGCTCCGGCTCGGGGATCGGCTGCGCGGCGACGTAGTGGAGCGCGATCACCTGTGCCCCCGAGGGCACGCGATGCTCCACGGCGGCGGCTTCGGTGATCGCGGGATGGGCGAGCATCGCCGCCTCGACCTCCACCGGTGAGACCCGGTAGCCGCCGGCATTCATCATGTCGTCGCCGCGGCCCAGATAGGTGACGGCGTCGTCCGGGCCCATCGCGCCGAGATCGCCGGTCAGGAACCAGGCGCCGTCGGCACTGTAGCGCGCGCGGGTCTCCTCGGGCTGGCCGAGATAGCCGAGCATCAGGCCGGGATCGGAGGCGGCGATGGCGATGATGCCGGGCGCGCCGCGGGGCACCGGCTGGCCGTCCTCGCCCAGGATCGCGACGCGGCGGCCGGGCTGCGGAAAGCCGAGTGCCTCGACCGGTGCCGGATGGCCGGGCGCGCCGGACAGGAAGGTGGAGCATTCCGACATGCCGAAGGCCTCGAAGACCGGGGTGCCGGTTGCCGCGCGCCAGGCGGCATGGACCTCGGGGCTCATCTTCTCGCCTGCGGAGAGGCCGTGGCGCAGCTTCGGAAGCGGCGGCAGGGTCGACCTGAGCATCTGCCTGTAAACCCCTGGAGCGCCGGCGAAAATGGTGACGTCCTGCGCGGCGAGAAGCGGCGGCAGGTCCGCCGGCGCGGTGCCCGGCGCGGGGATCAGCGCGGTGGCGCCGCGAGTCCATGGATCGAGCAGCCCGGTGCCCAGCGTGAAGGTCCAGTTGAATGCGCCGGCATGGAGCAGCCGGTCGGTCGGCTTGAGGCCGTACCAGCCGTCCATCATCATCTGCCGCGCCCAGATCGCCCGGTGAGCGTGCATCACCGCGCGCGGCGTCCCCGACGTGCCCGAGGTGTAGATGATGTAGGCGAGCCGGTCGGGATCGCCCAGTTCCGGGTCGAGCGGATCCGCGGCGGCGAGCGCGTCGAAGGCGGCAAGGTCGAGGACCGGGCAGGACGGGGTGCGGGGCAGCGCGACGCCCGGCTCGGCGACGATCAGGCGGGGCGCGATCTCGGCGGCGATGGCGGTGATTTCGGGTTCGGTGAGTTGCGCCGAGGTCGGGACCGGGACGAGCCCGGCGGCGATGGCGGCGAGAAAGGCGAGGGGGAATTCGACCCGGTTGCCGATTCGCAGCAGTACCCGGTCGCCCGGAGCGAGGCCGCGGCCGCGCAACCCGCCGGCGCTGCGCCGGACAGTGTCGGCGAGCCGGCCGTAGCCCCATTCCGCGGCGCCGCCGGGGCCGAGGATGACCAGCGCGGGCTTTTCGGGATCCGCGTCGGCGCGGCCCAGGACATGGGCCGCGAGGTTGAAGGGCCGCGGACAGGGCGGCTGGGGACCGGCATCGAATACGGAACGCATGGGCAGGGGTTAGGCAATCGCCGCGGGCACGGCAAGCGTCGTGAGGCCGCGGGTTCTGCCTCTGCCGGCCCATCTGCCGGGATTTCGGCGCGATGGGGTTGTCAGATGCACCGCCCGCTTGCGACGGAGACGCACTACCGGCGCGCGTCCGGTGCGGCGTTCACTCCCACCACCAGACCTCGGGCAGGAAACCGGGCCAGTCGCCGTAGAGCGGGGTATGCGCGGGATAGTGCAGTTCCTTCACATGGGCGATCCGCGAGACCGGGGCGTACCAGAGCGGGATCACGTAGCGCCCGGTGGTCAGCACCCGGTCGAGCGCCCGGGTCGCGGCGGTGAAGTCCTCGGTCGTGGTGGCGGTCAGCATGGCGTCGATTATCCCGTCGACCGCGGGGCTGCGGATCCCCATCCAGTTCAGGCTGCCGGGCTGGTCATAGCTGGCCGAGCCCCAGTAGAGATACTGTTCGTTGCCGGGGCTGAGCGACAATGCGCGCTGATACACGGTCATGCCGAAATCGAACCGGTCGGTCCTCTCGCGGTACTGTGCGGAATCGACCGAGGTGACGCGCGCCTTGATCCCCAGCCGGTCGAGCGCCGAGACATACATGTCGACGATGGCCCGGTCCTGCACCAGCGACAGCGACGAGCCCTGCCGCAGCAGGATCTCGAACTCGAAGGGTTCGCCCGAAGCATTGGTGAGCACGCCGTTCTTCGGTTCCCAGCCGGCCTCGGACAGAAGCTTTGCGGCCTTGCGCAGATTTGCGCGGTTGCGTTCGGTCCCGTCGCCCGCGGGCAGCGCATAGGCATCGAGCGCGCCGGGCAGCAGGTCATCGCCATAGGGCTCCAGCAGTTCGCGCACCTTGCCCGCGGCCGGCTCCGGTCCCATGGCGAGGACCGAATTGCCGAAGAAGCTGGGAATGCGCGGGTCGACACCGCCGGTCTGGGTCTGGGCGATGTATTCGTAGTTGAATGCGTCGAGCAGCGCCTCGCGCACGCGCCAGTCCTGGAAGACCGGAAGGCGGGTGTTGAAGACCAGGCCGACGATGCCCGAGGGGCGCTGATGCGGGATCTCGGACTTCACCACCTCTCCGATGCGGACGCGTTCGAAATCATAGCCCGTCTGCCAGCGATTGACGTCGTATTCGCGGAAGACGTTGGTGGCGCCCGCCTTGAAAGCCTCGAACATCACGTTCGAATCAGAGAAAAACTCATAGCGGATCTCGTCGAGATTGTTCTGTCCGCGCTCGAACGGCAGGTCCTTGCCCCAGTAGTCGGGATTGCGCCGGAGGATGAGCGACCGGCCCGGATCGACCTTGTCGATGACATAGGCGCCGGTGCCGATCGGGGGGATCATCGAGGAAGCGGCGAAGTCCTTACCCTCCCACTGCGCCTTCTGGAAGATCGGCCGCAGCCCCATGATCAGCGGCAATTCCCGGTCGGCGGTGTTGAAGGTGATGCGGACGCCGCGGTCTCCGGCCGGTTCGATCCTGGCAACCTTGGCCCAGGCGGTGGCGAAGCGGGGATGACCCTTGGTGCCGAGCGTCTCGAAGGACCAGATCACATCCTCGACCGTGACCGGGCTGCCGTCGGAGAATCGGGCCTCCGGCCGGAGGGTGAATTCTACCCACTCGCGATTCGGCCCGGTCTCGACCGACTCACACAGAAGACAGTAGAGCGTGAAGGGTTCGTCCCAGCTTCGCCCCATAAGTCCCTCCAGCACATGCTCCTGAACGCCCCAGGGCGCGCGGCCTTTCAGGATGTGCGGATTGAGTGAATCGAAGCCGCCGACCTCGCCGAAGACGATCGTTCCGCCCTTCGGGGCGTCGGGATTCGCGTAGGGCAGCGACACAAAATCGGGTGGGAGCGCGGGCTCGCCATACATAGCTATGGCATGCTTGGGTTGTGCCGAAGCGGCTGATGCAATGGCGGAAAATGCCAGCACGACAGCACCGGCCAGCCTGTGCGGGCGGAGGGGCAAACGGGTCATCGGAGGTCCTGCTCTTCTTGCTTTCGGGCAGGCTATCAAAGTTTTGTCGCATCTCAAACTTTTGGGTTGGAGTGGCCGAGGGAATTGCCTATATTGACCTCACTGCTCGATAGGTTTCTTGCCTGTATGAAACCTGCCTCAACGACTGACGCCCGCCTTGTGCGGGCGTTTTTTTTGGTGTCGTGGCGCACAATGGCGGGCCCGCACGGGCGGCGCGCCGGCGCTGCCGGGCGGTGCGCGAGTCGGGATCAACCGGAGGCCGGTATCTGCAACGCTGTCGGGCGCGGGCCTCGGTCGGGGTTCCGTGCCGCCCAGCCGTCGCGGAAATGACGGTGCAATCGTATGCCGGGGGTCCGTCCGGGACCGCAGCGGGACATCACGGCCGGACACGCGGGCCGGATCTTTCCCTTGCGGCGAGTCAGCTTTGGCGGAGAACCTCCCGGGCTCGCGGGGAAACCCCTGCGCAGCTGGCGCGCGGTGCAGGTCAGGCGGAGATGCACGGGACTTCACGTCAAGCCCCCGGACAATTGACCGCCCGGGTGCGATGCCGCACCTGCACGACTTTCGTCGCGGCTTCGCATGTGCAGTATATGCCGCGGACAGCGTCTGCGCAGGAAAGGAAGCTGCATGTCGATCAAGGGAAAGACCGCCGTCGTCACCGGCTCCAATTCGGGGATCGGTCTCGGCATCGTCGAGGAACTGGCGAAGGCCGGTGTGAACGTCGTGCTCAACTCGTTCACCGACCGGGACGAGGACCACGCGCTGGCCGAGAAGATCGGCAAGGAGCACGGCGTCACCGCCCGCTACATCAAGGCCGACCTGTCGAAGGGCGAGGAGGCGCGCGCGCTGGTCGAACAGGCCGGCACCTGCGACATCCTCGTCAACAATGCCGGCATCCAGCACGTCGCGCCCATCGACGAGTTCCCGGTGGACAAGTGGAACGCGATCATTGCCATCAACATGAATTCGGCCTTCCACACCACCGCGGTGGCGCTGCCGATGATGCGCAAGGCGGGATGGGGGCGGGTGGTCAACATCGCCTCCGCCCACGGGCTGACCGCATCGCCGTACAAGTCCGCCTATGTCTCGGCCAAGCACGGCGTCGTCGGCATGACCAAGGTCGTGGCGCTGGAAACGGCGCAGGAACCGATCACCGCGAACGCGATCTGTCCGGGCTACGTGCTGACGCCGCTGGTCGAGGCGCAGATCCCCGACACGATGAAGGAATACAACATGAGCCGCGAGGACGTGATCAAGAAGGTCATGCTGGAGCGGCAGCCGTCGAAGGAATTCGCCACCGTGGAGCAGCTGGGCGGCGTCGTGGTGTTCCTGTGCTCGCCGGCGGCGGACCAGATCACCGGCACGACGATCAGCGTCGACGGCGGCTGGACCGCGCTCTGACCGGCCCGGCGGCGGCGGAGCCCCGCCGCCGCGCGACGAACCACCGAGGGACCAGATGACGAAACGGATCAGCCTTGCCTTGCAGGGCGGCGGCGCGCATGGCGCCTTTACCTGGGGGGTTCTGAAGCGGTTCCTGCACGAGCCCGATATCGAGATCGCGGCGATTTCGGGCACCTCGGCGGGCGCACTGAACGGCGCCGCGGTCAAGGCGGGGCTCGCCTCGGGCAACGGACCCGAGGCGCGGCAGGAGGCGATCGACAATCTGGAATGGCTCTGGCGGCAGATCGGCGCGATCACCGACCTGCGCCTGACCAACTGGATGAACACGATGTTCCCGGATCCGACATTCGTCACCCGCGGCATCGAATCCTCGGTCTTCTTCGCCATGGCGGATGCCGCCACGCGGGCCTTCAGCCCGTATTGCTACGGCCCGTTCTACGACAATCCGCTGCGCCGGATCGTCGAGAAGTTCCAGTTCGACCGGGTCTGCAGCGAAACCGGCCCGGCCTTCTTCGTCAACGCCACCCGGGTGCGCAACGGCCGCATCCGCGTCTTCTCGCGCGCGGAGATCTCGACCGACGTGATCCTCGCCTCGGCCTGCCTGCCGACCATCTTCCAGGCGATCGAGATCGAGGACGGCGAGACCGGCGAGATGGAGGAGTTCTGGGATGGCGGCTATACCGGCAATCCGGCGCTGTTCCCGCTGTTCTCGGCTGCGTTTCCCGACGACATCGTCATCGTCAACATCAACCCGCTGGAGCGCAAGGAATTGCCGCGCTCGCCCGCCGAGATCCAGAACCGGATCAACGAGATCAGCTTCAACTCGTCGCTGCTGCGCGAGTTGCGCGCGATCAGCTTCGTCAAGCGGCTGATCGCCGAGGGGCGGATCGACCGCAGCCAGATGCGCGACATCAACGTCCATCTGGTGTCGGACGACGACCTGATGTCGCATCTGAGCGTGGCCACCAAGCTGGTGCCGATGCCCTATGTGATCGGCCGTCTGCGCGACGCCGGAGAGGCGGCGGCCGATGCCTTCCTGGACCGGCACAAGGCGGATCTCAATGTCCGCGCCACCGTCGATCTTCCGAAGATGTTCGGCTAGACGGGCGGCAGACCGCGAAATAATGTCCGGTTCGGACAGGCAATGGAGACAGGACAATGCGGCTTGCAATGATCATCGGACTGACCCTGACCGCCCTTGCGGCGTGCAACACCGTCGAGGGCGCGGGCAAAGACATCTCGGCCAGCGGGGCGGCGATCGAGGACGCGGCGAAGCAGGCCTCCGAGTAAGGGTCTTTCGGCCACGGACCGGGCGCGGCTCAGACCGCGCCGGTCAGCAGTCCCGCGGCAAGCACCCACATCGTGGCGCCGATCGCGGTGTCGAGCAGCCGCCAGGCCGCGGCGCTTGCGAGCAGCGGGGCGAGGAGGCGCGCGCCGAAGCCGAGCCCGAAGAAGAAGACGAAGGAGGCGGCCGTCGCGCCCAGCCCGAAGGCGACGCGCTCTGCCCCGACGAACTGGGTCGAGACCGCGCCGATCAGGCCCAGCGTATCGAGATAGACATGCGGGTTGAGCCACGTGAACGCCGCCGCGGTCGCCAGCGTCGCGGCAAGGCCGGGCGCGGCAGCGGCCGGAGCCAGCGCGGAATGGCCGGTCCAGGCGGCGTGGAGGCGGCTGGCGCCGTAGGCGGTCAGGAAGGCCGCGCCGGCCAGCGCCATCAGCCGCGGAAAGGCCGGCAGCGCGGTCGATATGGCGCCGAAGCCGGCCACCCCGGCCGCAATCAGCACTGCGTCGGAGATGGCGCAGAACAGGCAGAGCGGCAGCACATGCAGCCGCAAGAGCCCCTGGCGCAGCACGAAGGCGTTCTGCGCGCCGATGGCAAGGATCAGCGACAGGCTGGTGGCGAAGCCGGCCAACGCGGCGGCAAAGGTCATCTCCGGCTGTCGCGCGTCGCAAGTTCGGCGAGATGCGCGAGCGTCGCGGAGGTGTCGGCGGGCTTGCGGTCCTCGGGGGTGACCAGGCCGGCCGAGATGATCAGCTTGGCGGCTTCCTCGACGCTCATCTCGAGTTCGACCACGTCGGCCTTCGGCACGAAGAGCAGGAAGCCCGAGGTCGGGTTCGGCGTGGTCGGGATGAACACGCTGACCAGCGGGTCGGTGCCGCCGGCGAGCCGGCCGACTTCGCCCCTGGTCTGGGTGGCGACGAAGCCGAGCGCCCAGATGCCGCGGCGGGGATATTCGATCAGGCAGGCCTTCTGGAAGCTCGATTCCTGCTGGGCGAAGACCGTTTCGGCGATCTGCTTGAGCCCATTATAGACCGAGCGCACAACCGGCATCTGGTCGACGAGGCCTTCCGCCCAGCGGAGCAGCGAGCGGCCGATCAGCCCCTTGGCGATCCATCCGATGATCACCGTGAAGACGAAGAAGAAGATCGCCCCGACGCCGCGGAGGTTGATGCCGATATACTGCTCGGGCCGCCAGGCCAGCGGCACCAGCGGCAGCACGAAGCCGTCGATCCATCCCATCACCGTCCAGAGCAGGTAGAAGGTGAGGCTGATCGGGGCGATGACGACGATTCCGGTCAGAAAGCTGGCCCGCAGGCTGGCAAACAGTCCGGGGCGGCGGGGCGGCGGCGCATGGGAGGGCGTGTCGTCGGAGTCGATCATCCGTGCGGCGATCCAGGGGCTGGGAGTCCGGCGGAATGTAGAAGCTCAGGGCAGTGCGGACAATGCCGGCCCCCCGGAGAGCGCCTGTTCAGGCGGCGCACGGGCCGGTCCTGCCGAATTCGCGGGCGATCCGCGCCGCGAAGCGGGCGTTGTTCAGGACGAGGGCGATGTTGGCGTCGAGCGAGCGCCCGCCGGTCAGTTCGAAGATGCGCGACAGCAGGAAGGGCGTCACCGCCTTCTGCGAGACGCCTTGGGTATCGGCCTCGGTCTGGGCGGCGGCGATCAGGGGCGCCAGCGTCGCGGCGGGGATCTCGGCTTCGGCCGGGATCGGCAGTGCGACGAGTTGTCCGCCGGGGAGGCCGAGGGCGGCGCGCATCCGGGCCGCGCGCGCGATCGCCGCCGGATCGTCGAGCCGCAGCGGCGCCCGGAGCCCGCTGTCCTGCGACCAGAAGGCGGGCAGCGTATCCTGGCCGACGGCAAAGACCGGCACGCCGAGGGTTTCGAGCACCTCGAGCGTCTTCGGCAGGTCGAGGATCGCCTTGGCTCCGGCACAGACCACGGTGACGGGGGTCTGCGCCAGCTCGTGCAGGTCGGCGGAGATGTCGAAGCTGGCCTCGGCCCCCTTGTGGACGCCGCCGATGCCGCCGGTGGCGAAGACCGCGATGCCGGCGGCGCGGGCGGCGATCATCGTCGCGGCGACGGTGGTCGAGCCGGTGCCGCCGGTCGCGAGGCAGACGGCGAGGTCGGCGCGGGACAGCTTGGCGACGCCGGTCGCCTGCGCCAGCGCCTCAAGTGCCGGGGCGTCGAGCCCGGCATGAAGCTGCCCGTCCAGCACCGCGATGGTGGCGGGCACCGCGCCGGCTTCGCGCACCGCGTCCTCAACCCGCCGGGCGGTCGCAAGGTTCTGCGGCCAGGGCATGCCGTGGGTGATGATGGTGCTTTCCAGCGCCACCAGCGGGCGGCCCGACGCGCGCGCCGCCGCGACCTCGGCGCCGAACACGATCGGCAGGCCGGGCAGGTTCATGCACTGGTTCCCGAGACATAGGTCGCCGCCGCCTGCAGCGCCGCTTCGAGCGCGAAGGCGCGGGTATGGCCGCTGGCCTCGGCGGCGATATGGGCGGCGACGAAGGTATCGCCGGCGCCGGTGATGCGGCGCGGCTCGACCACGGGAGGATGTGCGGTGAAGGCGTGTTCGGGACAGGCATCGGTGGTCGGATGGGCGCCGTCGGTGACGATGATCCGGGCGCATCCGGCGCCGACGAGACTGCTTGCGGCCTCGGCCGAGGAGCGGAAGTCGCAATCGGCGATCAGCGCCGCTTCCAGGCGGTTGAGATAGATCGTGGCGTTGGCGAGACCCAGCAGCGGGCGCAGGCGCATCGCCTTTCCCGGCGAGGCCGGGACGACCCGCAGATCCGCCGCGGCGAGGCAGCGGTCGGTCGCGATCTCGGCCAGAAGCGCGTCGGCGAGATTGCCGTCCAGCACCACCGGCCCCGAGAACGGCTCCGCGGCGGAGCCGAGCCGGCCGTCGCGCAGCGGCGTGAGGATCGCCGCGCCGGCGGCTTCCAGCGAATGCGCATCGGCGATGGCGGCGACGAGCCCGTTGGCATCCTCGATGGCGATGTAGCGGTCGGTGGCGAGGTCGTCTCGGCGCAGGGCGAAGTCGGTCTCGACCCCCATCCTTGCGCATTCGGCGACAAGCTCCACCCCCTCGCGGTCGGTGCCGATGCAGGTCAGGAGCGTCGGCGCCATGCCGAAGCGCCTGAGCGTCATCGCGACGTTCATCGCGACGCCGCCCGGCAGACGTTCGATCCGGCCCGGCCGGTCGTCGCCGGGATGCATCGTGTGGGGATGGCGGCCAACGACGTCCCAGAGGACGGCACCGATGCAGGGAATGGGGCGCGCGGGTTCCATGAAGCGTTTGTTGCGCCTCGCCGCGGGACCCGCAAGCGCGGAATCGGCGCGGGCCGCGACATCAAGGCAATGTCATGACCCCGGTCCCGATCCGGCTTCGGGAGACGGGAACCGCCGGGTGCCGGGACGGCAGCCTTGTCCGTCCCGGGCCGGATGCCGCGGCCATCGGGTGCACGCGCCGGCCCGGGGAGTGACAGCCGAGTCCGCACACGGGTACGACGCGGGCCCGCCCTTGCCCCCGAAGTTGCCGATTGCAGTGGCGGAATGCTACGCTGAGGGCATGAGCGCACTCGGTGCCGAAATAACCCTGCGTCCAGCGGGTGTTGGAGACGCGGCCGCCTTGGCCGATCTCGTCAACATTGCGGGCGACGGTCTGCCCCTGGTGCTGTGGGAGGATCTGGCCGAGCCCGGACAGACGGCGCTGGAGGTCGGCCGGGCGCGGGCGGCCCGGGATCACGGCGCGTTCTCATGGTGCAACGCGCTGATGGCGGAAGTCGGTGGCGTGGTGGCGGGAACGGTGATCATCTATCTGGTGCCCGTCGACCCCGAAATGCCGGGGCCGGACACGCCACCCGTCGTCGCGCCCCTGATCGAGCTTGAGGCGCTGGCGCCGGGGACGCTCTATATCAACGTCCTGGCCGTCTTCGAAGGCTTCCGGCGCCGGGGCGTCGCCGCTTCGCTGATCGCGGAATCCGCCCGGCGCGCGCCGCCGTCCGGACTCAGCCTGATCGTTGCCGACGCCAACGCGGGCGCGCGCGCCTTTTATGCCGCGCAGGGCTTCGCCGAAGCCGACCGGCGGCCGGTGGTGCATGGCGGCTGGCAGAACCCGGCGCAGAACTGGCTGCTGCTGCGCCGCGGAGCGCTTGCCTTTCCCGCCGAAAGCCGCTAAGGGCGCCCACACTTCACAGGCGGGGTCTGGGCCCGTCCGGGGGAGACATCCCCGCGGGTCCGCCGGTTGGAGTCCGAATTGGGCTCCGTTGATGCCCCGCCGAGGCTGAAACCGGAAAGGATATGGACATGACGCCGGAATTCTCCATGCGTCAGCTTCTGGAAGCTGGCGTGCACTTCGGTCACCAGACGCAGCGCTGGAACCCCCGCATGGCGCCCTACATCTATGGCGACCGCAACGGGATTCACATCATCGACCTGACGCAGACCGTGCCGATGCTGGACGCCGCGTTGAACGCGGTGCAGCAGACCGTCGCCAAGGGCGGGCGGCTGCTGTTCGTCGGCACCAAGCGGCAGGCCCAGAAGGCGGTGGCCGAAGCGGCCGAGCGCAGCGCGCAGTACTACATCAACCACCGCTGGCTCGGCGGCACGCTGACCAACTGGAAGACGGTGTCGAACTCGATCAACCGCCTGAAGCAGATCGACGAGCTGATGGGGCAGGGTGCGGCCGGCCTGACCAAGCGCGAGCGTCTGAGCATGGAGCGCGAGCAGGCCAAGCTGCAGGCGAGCCTGGGCGGCATCCGCGAAATGGGCGGCGTGCCCGACATGCTGTTCATCATCGACGTGAACAAGGAAGACCTTGCGATCGCCGAAGCCAAGAAGCTGGGCATTCCGGTCGTCGCAGTGGTGGACACCAACTGCCCGCCCGAGGGCGTGGACTACATCATTCCGGGGAATGACGACGCCGCGCGGGCGATTTCGCTCTATTGCGATCTGGTGGCGCGGGCCGCGCTGGCCGGCATGAGCGCGCAGATGGGCGCGGCCGGGATCGACATCGGCGCACTGGACGAGATCGCCGAGTCGGAACTCGGCGAAGACGACGAGGCCGAAGCCGAGCCCGCCGAGGGCTGAGCCGCCGAACCGGTCGGAACGGCAACGGCCGTTCCGCGCCGGCAATCATTACATATATGTCACGCGCTGCGGATAGGTCCGCAGCGGGGCCCCTCGACGGGCGCCACGGGAAATTCAGGAGAGCCAGCCATGGCAATTACGGCAGCATTGGTCAAGGAACTGCGGGACAAGACCGGCGCAGGGATGATGGACGCCAAGAAGGCGCTGACCGAAACCGAGGGCGACATGGAAGCCGCCGTCGACTGGCTGCGCACGAAGGGTCTGGCCAAGGCGGCGAAGAAATCGGGCCGCACAGCAGCGGAAGGTCTGGTCGCGGTGGCGGTCGATGGCGGCCGCGGCATCGCCGTCGAGGTCAACGCGGAAACCGACTTCGTCGCCAAGAACGCCGAGTTCCAGGAGATGGTGAAGCAGATCGCCGGTGCCGCCCTGGGCGTGGCGGATGTCGAGGCGCTGAAGTCGGCCGATCTGGGCGGTGCCACGGTCGAGGACACGATCACCAACAAGATCGCCAAGATCGGCGAGAACATGACGCTGCGGCGGATGACCGTGGTCGAGGGCCCGACGGTGGTGTCCTATGTCCACAACGCGGCCGCTGACGGCATGGGCAAGATCGGCGTTCTGGTCGCGATCGAAGGCGACAATGCCGAGCTGGGCCGCCAGATCGCGATGCATGTCGCCGCGATCAATCCGGCCTCGCTGGATGCGAACGACATCGACCCGGCGCTGGTCGAGCGCGAGAAGTCGATCCTGACCGAGCAGGCGCGCGAAAGCGGCAAGCCCGAAGCGGTGATCGAGAAAATGATCGAAGGCCGCATGAAGAAGTTCTTCTCGGAAGTGACGCTTCTGAACCAGGCTTTCGTGGTGAACCCCGACCTGACCGTCGGCGCCGCGGCCGATGCCGGCGGCATCAAGGTCAAGGGCTTCGCCCGGCTAGAGGTCGGCGAGGGGATCGAGAAGGCGACGGAGGACTTTGCCGCCGAGGTGGCCAAGGCCGCACAGGTCTGACGCCCGCCCGGTCCGGGGCCGCGCGCGGCCGCCGGAGCCGCGCCGTCGTCTGGTCGACCCGAAAAGGCCGCTGCGATTGCAGCGGCCTTTGTCGTCGTCCGGGGCGCCCGGCCGAGCCTGGGGCAGGGAGGACGCCCGGGGACCGGTGTGCCCCGGAGCGAGGGATGCGCGGGCCGCGCAGGCGGACCTGCCCGCGCCGCCATGGTCGGCCGCCGCTCGCAAGCTTGTGGGGATGGGGCGAACGGCGGCCGATACGCAGGCGGATTGGGCCAGAAATCACCCGTCCGCCTGCACGCCCGGAAACCCGGGCCGCCGGGTCCCACCGAAAATGCGGCGGTTTCCGACATACCCCCCGGCCCGAAGACCGCCAGCGTGGGGGCGCCTTAACCATGGCCGTTAACGCGGCGACAATGAAGTATGGGAATCCCTACCTAAGTCGGTGTTACGACTCGATGCGGAAGATCTGGTTCTGCATCGACGCCTTGAGGACGGCCTGCGCGGTCGTCTCAACCTCGAGCGCTTCGCGCGCCAGGCGCAGGTGCTTTTCGATGGTTGCCGGCGTCAGGCCCATGATCAGCGCGATGTCCTGGGTCGTCTTGCCGTCGCCGACCCATTCCAGAACCTCGCGCTGCCGCTTGGTCAGTTCGCGCCGCGTCCCGGAATAGGGCAGCGACATCAGCTTCAGGTGCGCGACATTGCACAGCGCGTGAATCTCGCGCCCGTGCTCGGCCCAGATCGCGTCGACCGCCGCCTGGTCCAGCCCCTCGCGCGCGGTCAGCGCCATCGCGCCCCTTGCCCGGTAGGTGCTGTGCGGAAAGCTGATGGTGTATCCGGCGGTCACGCCCATCGAGCGGTTGAATTCCAGGACCTTCAGTTCGCCCGGCGTCAGCTTCGAGATGTTTTCCTGAACCCAGTTCCACGAGCAGGCACCGACATTTGCGGCCGACCAGCGCACCATCGGGGCGTTGAAATACATCGCCTCGCCGAAGAAGCGGTCGGTATAGCGGTTGCCATGGTTGGTCAGGATCAGCGCGTCCTGCGGGTCGCCGTAGGACCGTTCGGTCTTGAAGCGGGTGAAGGCGTAGATCACCCGGTCGAATCCATGCTGGCCGAGCCGCGCGGCGACGAGCCGCCAGACCTCCTCGACATTCTGGGCCGAGATGATGAACTCGACGTCCTGAAGGAAACTCACGTGCGGACCCCATTTTGGCGGACGGGCATGGCCGGCTTCTCCGGTTGCGCCGGTGGATGTCCCAACTTACGCCACCCGCGCGTTACGGAGCCGTTATCCGATTAAGTTGTTGTTCACCATGCGTCAACCGCTGCCAGACCGGACCGGGGTAAGCGGCGGTTGCCGTGAAAACGGGCCCGCGGCCGCGAATTCGGCAAAACTTTCGTCCCCGCGCGGATTTCGGCGGTTCGGGATTGCGGCGGCCTCGCGTCGGATGCACCCGAGGCCGATCTGCGCTAGGCTGTGGCCGCGAGGATCTGACGCTCCGGGAGTTGCGCAGTCATGAGTCTGCTGGCTGACCTTCTGACCACGTTGTCGGCACGGCGCGCGGTGCCGTTCACCCGCGGCACGCGGGAGCCGACGCCGATCAAGGCGCTGTGCAGCGAGCTGATGACCAGCCGCGGCGAGATCTCGGCCGCCACGCTGGCCCGCCAGGTCCTAGAGAAATACGCGCAGATGGGGGACAAGGCGCGCAAGGCGTTCTTCGTCTACCTGGCCGAGAGCATGGATCTTGACAAGGATGCGCTGCGCGCCGCGCTCGACGCCTATGCCGACAGCCATGACCGCAGAACCTATGGCCGGCTGATGGAGGCCGCCCAGCCGACCCGGCAGGAGTTGATCCGGCGCCTGAACCAGGTGCCGGGCGCGACCGGGCGGCTGGTGGAAATGCGCGCGGACCTGTTGCGCTTTGCGCCCGAGGATCCGCGGCTCGCGCCGCTCGACCTGGATTTCCGGCATCTCTTCGCGTCGTGGTTCAACCGGGGCTTCCTGGTCCTGCTGCCGATCAACTGGGAGAGCCCGGCGCATGTGCTGGAGAAGATCATTGCCTACGAGGCCGTTCATGCGATCCACAGCTGGGAGGATCTGCGGCGCCGGCTGGCCCCGGAGGACCGGCGCTGCTTCGCCTTCTTCCACCCCGCGATGCCGGACGAGCCGCTGATCTTCGTCGAGGTGGCGTTGACGCGGGGCGTGCCGGGATCGATCCAGGAGCTTCTGGCCGAACAGCGCGCGCCGCTCCGCGCCGCCGAGGCCAACACGGCGGTCTTCTATTCGATCTCGAACTGCCAGGCGGGCCTGGCCGGGATCAGTTTCGGCAATTCGCTGATCAAGACCGTTGTCGCCGACCTGTCGCGGGAACTGCCGAACCTCAAGACCTTCGTCACGCTGTCGCCGATCCCGACGCTGATGGCCTGGCTGAAGGAGACCGCGCAGGAGAATGCGGCGGCCGATCCCGCGGCGCTGCGCGCACTCGCGGCCCGCTACCTGACCGAGGTCAAGAACGACCGGGGCCTGCCCTGCGACCCGGTGGCGCGGTTTCACCTGACCAACGGCGCACTTGTCCATGACGTGCACCCGGCGGCCGACCTGTCCGACAACGGACTCGCCCAGTCCGGCGGCGCAATGGTGAACTATCTTTACGACCCGAACCGGATCGGACCGAACCATGAGCGCTTCGTCACCGACAAGACGGTGGTGGCGACGCGGGACGTGCGGGGGCTGGCGCGGCAGGCGCCGCGCCCCGCCATTCCGGCCGCGGCCGGCCAGGCCGGCACCTGAGCGGCACTCCGCCGGCGCCGGCGGTCGGTTCCTTCGCAGTTTACCCGACTTCGGCGTCACGCCAGAAATCGTCGTGGCGCGGGCCTGCCCGACTTGTGCTAGAGGTGGGCCCGGACGGATTCTATAGGCGCTAACATAAACCTGCGCCGTTCC
Organism: Paracoccaceae bacterium; assembly: GCA_020425125.1. Taxonomy (GTDB): domain Bacteria; phylum Pseudomonadota; class Alphaproteobacteria; order Rhodobacterales; family Rhodobacteraceae; genus Meridianimarinicoccus. Next base: position 23,300 of record JAGQRV010000022.1, read on the forward strand.
CCGGGGGAGAGACGATGGAACGCATGACGATCAGCACCCAGCCCATTGAAGGGCAGAAGCCCGGCACCTCGGGCCTGCGCAAGAAGACCCGTGTCTTCATGGCGCCGCATTACCTGGAGAATTTCATCCAGTCGGTCTGGATCGGAATCGGCGGGGTCACCGGCAAGACGCTGGTTCTCGGCGGAGACGGGCGGTACTTCAACGACCGCGCGGCGCAGGTGATCCTGCGGATGGCCGCGGCGGGCGGCGCGAAGAAGGTGATCATTGGGCAGAACGCGTTGCTGTCGACTCCGGCCGCCTCGAACGTGATCCGCAGCCGCGGTGCGGATGGCGGCATCATCATGTCGGCCAGCCACAACCCGGGCGGCATCGATGAGGATTTCGGGGTGAAGTACAACACCCGCAACGGCGGGCCCGCGCCGGAAGAGGTGACCAACCAGATCTTCAAGGCGACGAAGGCGATCAGCGCCTACGAGATCTGCGAATCCCAGGATCTCGACCTGTCCCGTCTCGGCACGGTCCATATCGACGGGATGGAGGTCGAGATCATCGACCCGGTGAGCGATTACGCGGCGCTGATGCGGCAGCTGTTCGATTTCGACAAGATCGCGGCGCTGTTCGCCTCGGGCTTCACCATGCGCTTCGATGCGATGCACGCGGTGACCGGACCCTATGCAACGGCGATCCTCGAAGGTGAACTCGGTGCGGCGCCGGGCACCGTGGTCAACGGCGAGCCGAAGCCCGATTTCGGTGGCGGGCACCCGGACCCGAACCCGATCTGGGCGAAGGACCTGATGGACGTGATGATGGGTGCCGATGCGCCCGATTTCGGCGCGGCATCCGATGGCGACGGCGACCGCAACATGATCGTCGGCCGCGGCATCTACGTCACCCCGTCGGACAGCGTGGCGGTGCTGGCGGCGAACGCGCATCTGGCGCCGGGCTATGCCGGCGGGCTGAAGGGTGTGGCGCGGTCGATGCCCACGAGCAAGGCGCTTGACCGCGTCGCGGCGGCGAAGGGACTCGACTGCTATGAGACCCCGACCGGGTGGAAGTTCTTCGGCAACCTTCTCGATGCCGGGCGGGCGACGATCTGCGGCGAGGAGAGCGCCGGCACGGGTTCGGACCATGTGCGGGAGAAGGACGGGCTCTGGGCGGTTCTCCTGTGGCTCAACATCCTCGCCGAGACCAAGAAGCCGGTGGCCGAGATCATGACCGCGCATTGGGCGGAATACGGGCGCAACTACTATTCCCGCCACGACTACGAGGCTGTCGAGACCGAGAAGGCCGAGGGTCTGATGCAGGCCCTGCGCGACCGTCTGGGCACGCTGCCGGGGCAGGGCTTCGCGGGCATGACCGTCGAAAGCGCGGACGAGTTCGCCTATGACGATCCGGTCGACGGCAGCCGCTCCGAAGGTCAGGGGATCCGGATCAATTTCGACGGCGGCGCCCGGGTCGTGTTCCGGCTGTCGGGGACCGGCACGGTGGGAGCGACCCTCCGGGTCTATCTCGAAGATCTGGAGCTCGATCCGGCAAAGCAGGACCGGGACGCGCAGGAGGCCCTGGCCGGGATCATCGCGGCCGCGGATGCGGTGGCCGGGATCGGCGAGCGCACCGGGCGGAGCGCGCCGGACGTGATCACCTGACCGTCCGGACCGTGCGCGGCCGGCCTGCACGAGGGCGGCCGCTCGCGAAGAAATGAAGCGACCCGAGCGTCGGTCCGCGGTGGCCGTAGCGCGGCGTCCCGCGTTCGCAAAGCGCCGCGAGATTGGGCAGCCGGGCTGCGCCGCGGGGCGCGCTGCCGATTTCGCGTGCAACGGTACCGAAGCCACCCTTGCAGCCCCCCGGAGCGACGACTAAGACTCGCGCGACGCAGGTGCGGTACCACGGGCAAGAGGCAGGCGCAGATGAAAGATCCCCACGAAATCTACATGAACACGCTCGTTCCGATGGTGGTCGAGCAGACCAGCCGCGGGGAGCGCGCCTACGACATCTTCTCGCGGCTGCTGAAGGAGCGCATCATCTTCGTCTCCGGCCCGGTCCATGACGGCATGTCGTCGCTGATCGTGGCGCAGCTTCTGCATCTGGAAGCGGAGAACCCGTCGAAGGAAATCTCCATGTATATCAACAGTCCGGGCGGTGTCGTCACCTCGGGCCTGTCGATCTACGACACCATGCAGTACATCAAGCCGGCGGTCTCGACCCTGGTGATCGGACAGGCGGCGTCGATGGGATCGCTGCTGCTGACCGCCGGCGCCAAGGGAATGCGCTTCTCTCTGCCGAACAGTCGGATCATGGTGCACCAGCCCTCGGGCGGGTTTCAGGGGCAGGCGACCGACATCATGATCCACGCCCAGGAGACGCTAAAATTGAAACGGCGTCTTAACGAAATTTATGTTCACCATACCGGACAGACGCTTGAGGCGGTGGAGGATGCGCTGGAGCGTGACCGTTTCCTGTCCCCCGAGGAAGGCCGCGACTGGGGCCTCATCGACGAGATCGTGGCGAATCGAGTTGCGGTGGAGAAGAAGGGCGCGTGATCCGGATCCGGCCGTACGGCGGGGGAAGGAAATTTGGCATTGTGGCCAACCCTGTGCTGACCTACTCTTGCCGAATGCACGGCAGGCGGGCGGCGGTCAGGGCAGGCGGCCCCGGAGGTACGGATGGCAACGAATAGCGGTGACAGCAAGAACACGCTGTATTGCAGCTTCTGCGGCAAGAGCCAGCATGAGGTTCGCAAGCTCATTGCGGGGCCGACGGTGTTCATCTGCGATGAATGCGTCGAGCTTTGCATGGACATCATCCGCGAAGAAACCAAGACCACCGGCCTGAAATCTGCCGAGGGCGTACCGACGCCGCGCGAGATCTGCGACGTGCTGGACGATTACGTGATCGGCCAGATGCATGCGAAGCGGGTGCTGTCGGTCGCGGTCCACAACCATTACAAACGGCTGAACCACTCCGGCAAATCCGACGTGGAACTGGCCAAGTCGAACATCCTGCT
>JAGQRV010000089.1:0-13728 GCA_020425125.1 Paracoccaceae bacterium
AGGTTGTTCTGGGTCATGGCCCAGTCGAGCGGCACGCGGTCGCGGGTGTATTCCTCGAGCGCGGCGCGGTAGGCGGCGGCGGCCTCCTCGAGCCGGGCGGTGCCGGTCTCGCGCTGGCCGAGGGTCCGAAGCGCGGCGCCGAGATCGTTCAGCGCGGTGCCGCGTTGGTCGGGGCCGGCGGCACGGGCGAGCGCAAGGCGGGCCAGTGCGATGGAGACCTCCAGATCGAGCCGCAGGCCCTTGTCGCGACCCCGCTCGTACCATTGGATGAATTCGCTTCGCAGCGCCTCGACGCGGGCGGTGGGGTCGGGGGTGTCGAGATCGACGCGGCGGGCGATCTTGGCGGCGGCCCCTTCGGCGTCGAAGGCAAGCAGATGCTGGTCGATGGCGGATCGGAGCAGGCGGTGGGTGCGGGCGTTGCTTTCAGCTTCCTCCCGCGCCAGGGCTTCGTCGAGTTCCGAGATGGCCGTTTCATACTCGCCCCTTGCCGACAGCGCCGTGACGCGCCCGAGCACCGCGTCCACGAAATCGCCGAGATTGGAGCCGTGGCGGCCTTCTTGCTGCACGCGCTTGGCGATCTGCACCGCCTCCTGAAGCGCAAGCAGCGCTTCGTCCCGGTCGGTGATGTGTTCGGCTATCGGGCGGACGAGGCGGAACAAGGCGGCTTCGGAGACCCCGGCGGCGCGGGCCTCGCGGGCGGATTCGAGGTCGGTGACCTTCTGCGTCAGGAAGGCGACGCGGCGCAGAAGTTCCTCGGTGTCGCCCTTGATGGCCGGGACCAGTCCGGCGTCCCGCAGGATCTGGGTCAGGAACTCTCGGGTGATGCGCTGATCGGCCTTTGCGTGCTCGCCGGCCGTGCGGAAGGTGACGGGAAGCGTGAGCCTCAGGATCCGGATTGGCGCTTCGTCGCCGGGCTGCGAGTCCAGCCCGTCGATGATCCGGTCCGCCAGTAGCATCTCGGGCTGGCCTTCGCGGGCGCTTTGGACGTAGGCCGCCGGGTCGATCTCGACCGTGCAGCCTTCGAGTAGTGTGCTGGCACGGGCGAAGTCGGCTTCGGAGAAGTCCGAAGAACCGGCAAGTGCGGCTTCGGCCGCGGCCTGTGTTCGCGCGATCAGGTTCTTGAGGTCTGCGTCCCTTCGGTCGAGTTTGAGCCCGAGAAGCGCCGCGACCGAGACAGCCCCGGTTCCCAAGGCTGCGGCAGCGGGGCTGATCGTGAACAGGACGGCGGCTACGCCGAGCTGGGCGGTGAAGCGAAACAGATCTTTTCGGTGCGACAAGGACGGATCCGGAAAGGGCTCAATCTGCAGCGAGTGTTCGAGGGGACGGGCGCCGGGTCAAGGGAAACTCCGGGGCGGCAGCCCCGGATCGCGCCCGACCCCGCCCCCCAGGGCGGGCGCGAAACGCCCACCCCCGGGGCCGGGCGCGATCCTCCGCAACCGGCCGCAACGCCGGCGCCCGGCTGGCAGTCAGCGGTGCCGCGCCAGCAGTTCGGCATGGGCGCCGGGGCTGCCGGCGATGATCCCGGGCGCCTGGGCGCGGGGAGTGTTGAAGCGCAGCGTGCCGCCGTGGCGGTCGGTGACGGTGGCGCCGGCCTCGACGGCGATCAGCGTCCCGGCGGCGATGTCCCATTCCCAGGTGTCGCGGAAGGTGACCATGGCGTCGTAGCGGCCCTCGCCGATCAGCGCGAGGCGGTAGGCGAGCGAGGGGCGGAATTCGCGCTTCACCGCCGGAACGCCGCCGGGCCAGTAGGTTTCGCCCATCGACCAGCGGTTGGCGAGCAGCGTGCCGCCCGCGGCGCGGTCGCGGGAGGAGGCGGCGAGCGGCGTGCCGTCGCGCCACGCGCCGGAACCGCGGAGCGCGGTGAACAGGCGGTCCAGTGCGGGCAGGAAGACGACGGCGGCGGCGATCTCGCCCATCCGTGCGATGGCGAGGGAGACCGACCACGCGGTTTCGCCCTCGATGAAGGCGCGGGTGCCGTCGATCGGGTCGACGATGAAGACGGTTTCGCAGGCCAGCCGTGCGGCGTCGTCGGGGGTTTCCTCGGACAGCCAGCCATACTGCGGGCGGGCGGCGGTGAGGGTCTCGCGCAGGAAGCTGTCGGTGGCGAGGTCGGCTTCGGTCACCGGGCCGCCCTTGCCGGGCTTGTCCCATTGCCGCGGGCTCTGCCGGAAATAGCTGCGCGCGAGGGCACCGGCGTCGCGGGCGGCGTCGATCAGGAGCGCGAGATCGGCGTCCGGCACGGGGAGGTGGTCAGCCGCCGGCAATCGTCAGGCCTTCGACGAGGAGCGAGGGGACCACGCTGGCGAGGTGGGGGCGGGCGTCGTTGGCGGGGACGACGGAGCGCAGCATCCCGATCAGGTTGCCGGCGACGGTCAGTTCGTTGACCGGGTAGGCGGGTTCGCCGTTCTCGATCCAGAGCCCGGCTGCGCCGCGGGAATAGTCGCCGGTGGTGGGGTTGATGGTGGCGCCGATCATCGAGGTCACGAGGAGGCCGGTGCCCATGTCGCGCATCAGCTCGGCCGGGCTGCGCGTGCCCTGGGTCAGGGCGACGTTGCTGACCGCGGGGCTGGGGGGCGCTGCGGGACCGCGCGCGGCCGAGGCGGTGGAGGCGAGGCCGAGCTTGCGGGCGGTGGCGAGGTCGAGGGTCCAGCCGGTGAGGATGCCGCCCGCGACGATGGTGCGGGGGCGGGTGGCGAGGCCTTCGGCGTCGAACGGGCGCGAGGCCGGGCCGCGGAGGCGCAGCGGGTTCTCGGTCAGGTCGAGCCCGTCGGGCAGGACCGGCTGGCCGAGGAGCCCCCGCGCCCAGGAGGCGCCGCGGGCGATGGCGCTGCCCGAGATCGCGCCGAGGAGATGGGAGACCAGCGAGGCGGCGACGCGTTCGTCGAAGAGGACCGGGAAGCGGCCGGTCTTCGGCTGGCGGGCGCCGGCGCGGGCGAGAGTACGCTCGGCGGCGATGCGGCCGATTTCGGAGGGCGCCATCAGGTCGGCGGCGTGGAGGCGGGAATCGCCGAAATGGTCGCGCTCCATCGCGGTGCCGTCGCCGGTGATTGCGGTGCAGGAGATGCCGTGGCCGGTGCGTCCGTAGCCGCCGGAAAAGCCGTTGCTGGCGGCGATGTGCAGGCGGCGGCGCGAATAGCCGGCGCCGACCCGGTCGGTGCGGGTGATGCCGGGCACGGCGCGGGCCGCGGCCTCGCAGTCCCGCGCGGCCTCTTCCAGCGCGGCGGGCGCCGGTTCCGGTCCCGGATCGATCAGGTCGAGCGCGACGAGGTCCCATTCGGTCGCGATCTCGGACGGGTCGGCGAGGCCGATCCAGGGGTCCTCGGGCGCCTCGCGGGCCATCGCAACGGCACGTTCGGCCATCATCGCGAAGGTGTCTGCGCTGGTATCGGAGGCGGCGACGCAGGCCTGGCGCTGGCCCATGAGGACCCGCAGGCCGACTTCGACCCCCTCGGCGCGCTCGGCTTCCTCGAGCTTGCCGTCACGGACGGCGACCGAGACCGAGGTAGCCTCGACCGCCACCGCATCGGCCGCCTCGGCGCCGGCGGCGCGCGCGGCCTCCAGCAGGCGGGCGGTGAGATCGGCGGGATCGGGGGTCATCGGCGGCTCCGTTCAAGGCTTCGACCGAGGTAGACCGGGCATGGCACCGGCGCAAGGCGGGTGCGTCGATGCCCGGCATGTCGTGTTGCCGTTGGGTCAGGCTTCGGACCGGCGCAACGGGGGCCGCGCGGACCTATTCCGGAGCGGCATCGGCAAGTGAGATCCCGCATTCGCCGATCGCGGCGGTGATCCGGTCAAGTTCGGGTCCGCGCGTCAGAAGCGGAGCAGCCTTGGTCCTGAAGGCGGGCGCAAATTCCTTCGCCCTTTCGCAGCGCGCAGCCGGATCGGCATCGAGATGGTGCACCAGACTTTCGGCCCAGTTCTGCGCGGTCAGGCGGTTGCCCGGGTCGATGGCGAGCGCCTCCTCGAATTTCGGCAGCGCGTCCGCGTGGCGGCCGAGCTTCGACAGCACATAGGCCCAGGCGTTCACCGGCGCGCCGTAGCCTGGATCGAGTGCACTTGCCCGTTCGAAGGCGGGGATTGCCTCGTCATAGCGGCCGAGCTTCGTGAGCGAATATCCCCAGCCGTACCAAGCATAGGCATACTCGGGGTCGATCTCGGTCGCCCGGCGGTATTTCTCGACCGCTTCGTCATTCCGCCCCAGGGCGCCGAGGCTCTTGCCCCAGCCGTTCCACGGATTGACGAAATGGCGGACGCCATCGGTCTTGGCATAGAGCGTGGCGCGTTCGTAATTGCGGATCGCCTCTTCGTGCCGGCCCTGGTCCTGCGCGATGATGCCCAGAAGCGTCGCCGCCCAGGCACGCTGAGGGTGCGACGTGGCGATCAGGTCGCGGGCGATGCGCTCGGCCTCGCTGCGCCCGCCGGGCAGGTGGTAGCGGTAGGTGGCGAGCGAATAGGGATCGATGACGGCCATCGCCTCCAGCGCGGCGCGGTGGAAATAGTCCGCGGTGCCGCGGGCGCCGAGCAGACCGACATCGCGCAGTTCCATGCCCGTTTCGGTGAAGATCCGGAGGCGAAGGCGCAGATCGGACCAGTCGCAGACGGCGGTCTCGCAGGTCACGTCGCCGGCGATGCGGATCTGCGGCAGGCCGAGAAGGGCGCGCAGCATCTGGGTCAGGCCCTGCAGCGACAGGCCGGTGCCGGGCTCGACGATGTCGATCTGGCGCCCGACGGTGGTCAGTGCGGCCTGTTCCTTCAGCGTGCCCGAGTCCTGCTGTACGCGGGTGATCGCGTCCCAGAGCCGCTGCGCCGCCACGGCCCCGGAATAGCCGCGCGCGGTCAGCGCAGGCGGCAGGCTGATTTCTTCGATGATGACCGGTTGGCGGCGCAGCTCTGCCACCGTGAGCACCACCAGCGCCACCACCGCCGCGATCACGGCGAGGTTGACGATCAGCGTGCGCAGGAAGCCGAGCGCCTCGCCGATCCGCGTCACAAGCGGTGCACGCTTCGGCGGAGCGGCGACCGGCGGCGTCAGCCGTACCGGGCCGTAGTGGATCTCGACGAACGGGTCTTCGGGCATCGGCGGCACCCTGGTTTCGCTTCAAGGTGGCGCGGTGGCTCCCTGCCTGTCGAGTCCGGAATTCGGGATGGTGTCGCGCGGCGCCGCGGGCAGGTCAGTTGAATCCTTCGGTCTCGATCCGGACCTTCGCGCCGCAATGCTTGCAGTGGATCGCGTCGGCGTCGTGGAGCGAGAGGCCGCATTCGCGGCAGGTGTAGTGCACCTTCGGCGGCCGGAAGAGAACCTGAAGCAGCCGCAGGAACAGGGTGACGCCGAAGATCATCACCGCGACGGCCAGCATCCGTCCCGACGTGCCGTGGAGGGTGATGTCGCCGAAGCCGGTCGTGGTCAGCGTCGTGACGGTGAAATAGAGCGCGTCGGCGTAGTTGCGGATGTCCGGGTTGGTGTGGTGCTGGGTGACGTAGATGATCCCGGTCATCACGAAGAGGAAGACGAAGAGGTTGACGGTGGCGATCAGCACATCCTCGTGGCGGCGGAAGACCGCGAAATCCGCCCGCAGACGGTCGACGAGCTGGTAGGTCCGAAGCAGCCGCAGCGTCCTGAGGATGCGCAGGAAGCCGAAGCCTTCGCCGGCGACCGGGGCCAGGAACGAGGCGATGGCGGCGATGTCGGCCAGCGTGACCGGGTTGACGAGAAAGCGCAGCCGACTCGGCGCGATGGCGAGGCGGGCCACGAAATCGGCAAGGATGAAGATGCCGAAGACCCGGTCGATCGCTTCGACGATTGCCAGCGGCGGCAGGAATGAGGTGAAGATGACGAAGCCGACCGTCACCAGGTCGAAGATCAGAAGGCCGTACCGGAAGCGGTGTGCCCGCGCAGTGTCGCCGTCGTAGATCGCGCTGAGGCGCGCGATGGCGCCCGGTCGCGTCGTCGTGGCGGTTTCCGTCCGGCTGCCTTCCATCGTCCCTGTTCCGCTGTGCTCCGTCCCGCCCGGGTGGGCGGAGTGTTCCGGATGCGACGGGCAGGGGCAAGGAATTTCCCGAAGGCACCCACCGGCGCGCGCTGCGAGGGCGTCAGCGGAGCGCGGTTCCGTTGATGGCGAGGCCGTCCTCGGGGCTGAGGGTGATATCGCTCGTGAGGCTGCCGTCTTCGCCCCGGCGGGCGAAGACGGCAAGGAGAGTTTTCAGACCCGCGGCGCGTTCGGGTGCAAGCGAGCCGCCGTTGGAGAGCGTGTCGAGAAGGCCGAGGAAGCCGGTCACATGCAGGTCGAGCCGGCCGGACGGTATCCCCAGCGCTGCCATGTCGTCGCCCGGTCCGCCGCCGTCAGGGGCAGGGGTCACGTCGCCCTGGCCGGTGGCGTCGAGATGGACACCCGCCAGATCGGCCGACAGGTTGTTGAGGCTCAGGTGCCGGATCTCTCCGGCCGGCTCCACCGCGAGGAACGGGGCGGCGCCGTCCCGCATCACGGTTCCCGCGAGGTCCGCGGCAAGTGCGCCCGGCGACCTTTTCAGCACGCCGTTCGGGTCGAACAGGTTCCAGATTTCGGCCCCGGGCATCAGCCCCTTGAGGTCGGCCGTAAAGGCGAAATCCTGCGGACCGGAGGCTGATCCGCCCGGTTCCGAAAGCACGAAGACGGCCGAATCGGCGGAGAGGGTGACCGGGTTCACCGGCGAGAACGGCAGCGCGGCGGAGTAGCGGACGCCTTCGAAATGCTGGGTCGTCTCCCTCCGGGTCGGCGTGAGCGTGACGAGATACGCGCCGCTGAGCTGGCTGGCATCCAGATCCGGAACGATACCCGTGCCGGGGATATCGGGGCCGGAGCTGAATGTTCCGGCTCCGGACCGGGCGTCGAGTGTCGTGGTCCATCCATCGGACGCCGTGCCCGGGTCGTGGTGCAAGGAGACGGTGACGTCGCCTTGCCGGATCGAAGTCGCCCGCGCGTGTTCGTCGCCGGGATTTTTGGTGGCGATGACGGCCGAAACCGCGGACGCGGAAAGGTCCGCGGTAACCGGGGCGTCCGGTGCCGCATCCGCACCTGCAAGCATACCGGTGAGCCCGGTGACGTCGAGGGTAGCCGTGAGTTCCGCCGGCGCGATGTCGGGCGAGAGCGACTGCAATGTCAATGTCAGCGCGGGTGCGGACAGCCGGTAGGGGGCGTCCGGGCCGGGCGCCGCAAGACTCGTGTCGTCGCCGGTGATCCGGAAGGTGGCGGAAATCGGCTCTGCCTGGTCGAGGTTGAGATCGAGGTTCAGGATCTGGCCGGCGGGAATGGTCAGGCGCGCGCCGCCCGCGCCGTCGTCGGACAGATGGGCGTGATCGAGCCGCACGGCGATCGAGCCGCCGGCGTCGCTCTGCCCGAGATGGAGGCCAGACAGGTCGAGTCCATCGGCGCCGGCCGCCTGCGACTCGGCGTGCAGGTCCAAGCCGCGGGCAGCCGCGTCGGCCTGCCAGCGCTGCCAGAGCAGGTCGGCGCCTTTCTGCGCCGAGGCAGGATGCACCGTGATCAGGAGGGCGAAGGAAAGGACAGCGAGGCGGCGGATCATCGGGTACGGGGTCCTTTCCCGCGGCGGCGCGGCGTGGAGGGCGATTGCAGTTGCGGCAAAGCTGGGCCACTCTCGCCGCAACGGCCGAACGGTGGCCCATGCTGCCGTCGGGGGAAAGGGGAAATGGGCGAACTTTCAGGGAAATCGGTGCTGATCACCGGGGCAAGCCGCGGCATCGGGGCGGCGGCGGCACGGGCCTTCGCCGCAGCAGGGGCGCGGGTCGCCCTTGTGGCGCGCTCGCGCGAACTGGTGATTGACCTGGCCGGCGAGATCGGACCGGAACAGGCGCTGGCGATCCCCTGCGACGTCTCGCGCTACTGGGAAGTGGAAGCAGCGGTGGAAGCCACCGTGCGAAGCTTCGGCGGACTCGACGTGCTGGTGAACAATGCCGGGGTGATCGAGCCGATCCTGCCGATGGCCGCGTCGGATCCGGAGGACTGGGCCAAGGTGATCGAGGTCAACCTGATCGGCGTCTATCACGGGACCCGCGCCGCGCTTCCCGTCATGCTCGAGGCGGGCGGCGGCACGATTCTGACGATCTCGTCCGGAGCCGCCTCGCGTCCGCTGGAGGGCTGGAGCCAGTATTGCGTGTCGAAGGCGGGGGCGGCGATGCTGACCCGCTGCATCGACCTGGAGACCCGTGACGGCGGGATCCGTGCCATCGGCCTGTCGCCGGGGACGGTGGCCACCGCAATGCAGGAGCAGATCCGCGCCAGCGGCATCAATCCGGTCAGCGAACTCGACTGGTCGGTGCATATTCCGCCGGAATGGCCGGCGCGGGCGCTGGTCTGGCTTGCCACGTCGGCTGCCGACGATCTGGTGGGCACGGACGTGAGCCTGCGCGACGCGGCGACCCGCCGCCGGATCGGGCTTGAGGCATGATCCGGCTGGAGGAGGACGGCGCACTTTGGGTCGTCACGCTGGATCGTCCGGACAAGGCCAATTCGCTGACGCCCGACATGCTGCGCGACCTGGCCGACATTGCGGAGCGGGCCCGGGGGGGCGCGAAGGTCTTCGTGCTCACCGGCGAAGGCCGCGTGTTCAGCGCTGGCGCCGACATCGACGCGGCGCGGGCGGGTCTGGCCACCGACCCGGTCTGGGAGCGGCTGTCCGGCGCGATCGCAGCGCTGCCCTGCCTGACGATCGCCGCGCTGAACGGCACGTTGGCGGGCGGTGCATTCGGGATGGCGCTGGCCTGCGACCTGCGGATCTCGGTGCCCGAGGCCAAATTCTTCTATCCGGTGATGAGTCTCGGCTTTCTGCCGCAGCCCTCGGATCCGGGCCGGCTGGTGCGGCTTGTCGGACCGGCGCGGGCACGGCTGATTCTCATGGCGGGCGCAAAGCTGAGCGCCGAGGAGGCGCTGGCCGCCGGGCTGATCGACAGGATCGTGCCGCGAGAGAACCTCAAGCTTGTGGTGGATGACTTGGCGGCAGCCTCTTTGGGCGCAACGCCGGCGCATATTGCCGCAATCAAGGCCATGACCGGCTGATCGGCGCCCATTCGATCGTCTCCTCGGTAACCTCCGCTTGGTCGGCGCGTCCGGCCCAATTATGGTTAATGCTGGTCTTGGTGTCGGTTCTTCTGTGGGGCGGCTTCCGTCAATGATGATCTCGAATGGCGGGGGCGCGCCCGGATCGCGCGTCTGGCTTCTGGTGGCGCTGGCCGCGGTGGTGATCGGAGCCGCGCTGCGTCTCAACGGGCTGGGGGTCGGCAGCCTCTCGCACCCGGAGATCTACATTCCGGGCATTCCGCTGCCGCAGGGAATTTCCGAACCGCCGCCCAGGTTGACCTTTCACGACACGCTCCTCTGGCACTTCCAGGACGAGCCGCACCCGATGGGCTACTACCTTGCCATGTTCGGCTGGACCCGGCTGTTCGGGACCACCGAGGCGGCCCTGCGGCTGCCCGGTGCGCTGCTTGGGACCGCGTCGATCTGGCTGATCTATTGCATCGGCGCGCGGGTCTGGATCCCCGCGGTCGGGGCGCTGGCGGCGGCGATGCTGGCGCTGCATGGCTTTCACGTCCAGTGGAGCCAGAACGCCCGCATGTATGTCCCTGCGGCCTTCTTCGCTTTGCTCGCGACCTGGTTCCTGATTGCGGTGGCCGATGGATCGCGGCGGCGGCGCTGGCACGAGGTGGGCTACGTGCTGAGCCTCGGTGCCGGGCTGCACACGACCGAACTGACCTGGGCGCTGGTGGGCATGCACCTGGCCTGGCCGGTCCTCGCGGCACAGCGCGACCCGGCTGCACTGGGTACGCCGCTGAGCGCGCGGCGGCTGTGGCAGGGGTACCGGGTGAGCCAGCTTCAGGGCATGGCGGTCGCGCTGGGCGCGATCGAGTTGGCGCACGGACTCTATCGTGCGCGCCACGGTGCCGGGGCGCCGCCGACGACGGGTTTCCTGCGCGACTTCATGGGGTTCGGCTTTCTCTTCACGAAGGACGAGTTCAGCCTTCCGGCGCGCGCGCCGAGCACCATTCTCGTGGTTCTTGCGGTCGCCGCCACGCTCCTCCTGGGCCTCGCGGCCTTGCGAACGCCGGTGCGCGCCCCGGCCGCGCTGAGCGACCGGCCGGTGGCAGGGTGGATCAGGATCGCCGTTGCGCTGGCCTGTTCCGCGGTCGTGCTCTGGCTGGCGTCGATTGCCTATCATCGGAACCTGCCGATGGCCGCGGTCGCCTTGCTGCCGGTGCTGGCGCTGGCCATACCGGGAACGGCACTGGTCGCGGTACGGCTGCTTGCGCCGGTCAGCATCCTGCGGCGCGTCGATCCGTTCACCGGGTTCTTCCTGCTCTGCGGCTTCGTCGCGCCGCTGGTCATCTTTGTCGCGTCGGTCAAGGTCGAACTGCTGGCGGCGCGGGCCTTCATCCTGTTCGTGCCCTTCGTGCTGCTCCTTTCCGCTGCGGGAGTTGGCGGTCTGCTGCCGCGGGTTCGCGGATTCGCGGCTGGAGCCGTGGCGCTGGTCGCCCTGTTCGTTGCGGGCGCCGTCTACAACGCGCCGATGCCGAACTCACCGAACGATTACAAGGGTCTCGCCGAGAAACTGCGGGCCGAGCTTCAGCCGGACGACCTGATCTTCCTGCGCCACCGGAACTGGGCAGATACGCCGTTGCTCTACTATCTGCCGGACGCGACCTACGTGACCGAAAACTGGGAGGAGGTCTCGAAGACCTCGACCGCGCGGATCTGGCTGATCACCTGGCCGCTGCCCAATTACACCCTGCCGGCAGGCGATCGCGACGTGGCGCTGGAAGGGCGCTTCTGTAGCCATGAGGTCACGGCGCGCCGGGCCCGGGCGCAGCTCTACCTGCCCCCGCAATAGCCCGGCGCCACTGGCGCATCAACTCAGCGTCTCGCCGAAGAAGGCGAGAGTACGATCCCAGGCAAGCGTCGCGGCGGCCTCGTCGTAGCGCGGCGTCGTGTCGTTGTGGAAGCCGTGATTCACGTCCGGATAGAAGTGGACCGTGTAGGTCTTGCCGTTGGCGTCCAGCGCGGCCTCGTAATCGGGCCAGCCCGCATTGATGCGCTCGTCGAGCCCGGCGTAATGGATCAGCAGCGGCGCCTCGATCGCCGGGACGTCCTCGGCAGCGGGCTGACGGCCGTAGAACGGCACCGAAGCCGCGAGATCGGGATAGGCGACGGCCAGTGCGTTGCATACGCCCCCGCCGTAGCAGAAGCCGACGCAGCCCACTTTTGCGCTGCTTTGCGGATCGTCCCGGAGGAATTCGTAGCCGGCGAAGAAGTCCTGCATCAGTTTGGCGGGATCGAGCTGCCGCTGCATTTCGCGGCCTTCGTCGTCGGTGCCGGGATACCCGCCCAGGGGGCTCAGTCCATCAGGGGCGAAGGCGAGGTAGCCCGCCTTGGCCAGGCGACGCGTCACGTCCGCGATATAGGGATTGAGGCCTCGGTTCTCGTGCACCACCATGACGGCGGGAAGCGGACCTTCGGATCCGGCCGGCTTCGCCATCAACCCGCTGATCGTGCCGTTGCCGTCAGGGCTTTCGTAGCTGACCGTCGTCGTCTCGATGGCCGGGTCGTCGGGCGCAACCTGTTGCGCCAGCGCATAGTCCGGCTTGAGCTGGTCGAGCAGCATGGCGCCGGTGACCCCGGCGGCGGCGTATCGTCCGGCCTGTTCGATGAATTGGCGTTTGGTCAGATGGCCATGCACGTAGCCATCGAAGATCTCGAGAATGCGGGGATGAAAGTCGCTGGCCTTGCGGCGCGCAGGTGCGGGTCTTGCCGGCGTCGGTTGGGTGCTGAGGGTCATGCTGCGGCTCCGGTTGGGAGGAAACAGATGACGCAAGGGTAGATCCGCCCGGGCCCCGGACAAGGGCGGTGCGGAAATACCGGTCTCAGGTGCGGCGACGGCGGCGAATGACGAGGGCCCCGAGACCGGTTGCGAGCAGGACTCCTCCGGCGGGAAGCGGCACCGCCGCGGGCGTGTAGGTCACCAGATCCTGACGTCCCGCCGAGCGGAGAAAGGTCAGGCCGCGGCCCGAGACCAGTTTCCAATCGTCGCCGCCGATCCCGTCGAGCTTCCGCAGGTAGCTGTTGGTGAGGCCGAAAAGCCCCGGAGACTGCTTGTCGAACGAGTCGTTCAGGACGATCTTCCCCTTCTTCTTCATGAACTGGAGATAGCCGTCGGAGAAGGCCTCGAAGCTCTTGCGCTTCACATCGAACCCTTCGTCCGTTGGCGTGTCGACGTCGCCGTAGGCGATCTTCCAGATCGCAAGCTGGATCGCGGCGTGATGCTGTGCGTCTGCGGCCGGATCGAAGGCATTGGCCAGCAGCGTTGCCATCAACGCGCGGCGCCTGGGATCGAACAGCGAATTGGTCTCCTGGAACACCACGGGAGCCGATCCGTTCATCTCGACCGGGCTGATCGCGTCCACGCTGAAGGCGATGAAATCCTCGTAGGCATCGGAGGAGCCGGCAACCCGCTTCTTCAGATGATAGGATCCGGCCCGGACCAGAACCTGCTTCTGCTTGCCGTTCACCGGCATGTCGATCAGGCCCCGCACCTGTTTCAGGCCGGTGCCGTCATCGGTCAGCCGGGCGCGCTGCTTGACAACGTCGTACGTGGCGGCAGCCACGGGAGCGGAAAGACCGGCGAGGGCGCAGACCACAGCCGTGGCCCGCAGGAATCTGGTCAGCGGGAACATGTCGGTAACCTTCGTTTCGTCGAGGCCGACCGGGCCGGTCCCGACATCTTGCGGGCCGCGTCGGTCGCGACCCGATATCTGTGCACAAGCTACGCCCAGCTGACACCCTATGCGAGAGGGATGCCCGTAGAAGGTTAACGCGCCAACGGCGATCCTGAGCCCGGAAAATCGCCGCAATTTGCTGAAATAATGGGATAAAACAAACTCAGGCGCGGCACGCCCGCCCGTCTGAAAGCAGGAATTCTGGTTAATGCCGCGAAGGTTTCCCGACCGCTTCCGCGCTTACGCGAAGGAGTACAGGCTTTCGTAGATCGGGCCGAGCTTTTCGGTTTCGAACAGCGAGGAGACCGATGTTCCGTTCCAGATGTTCAGGATGGCCTGCGCAAAGATCGGCGCAACCGGAACGATTCTGATATTGGCCGCGTCCTTCACCGCCTCGGTCGGCTGGATCGTGTCGGTGATCACCAGGCTCTTCATCTGCGACCGGGTGATCCGGTCGACGGCAGGGCCCGACAGCACGCCGTGGGTGATATAGGAGTGCACCTCGATTGCCCCCGCGTCGATCAGGACATCAGCGGCCTTGCAAAGCGTCCCGGCGGTGTCACAGAGGTCGTCGACGATGATGCAGGTCTTGCCGGTGACATCGCCGATGACCGTCATTTCGGCGACCTCGCCCGCGCGCTCGCGTCGCTTGTCGACGATGGCCAGCGGGCAGCCGATCCGCTGTGCCAGTTCCCGCGCCCGCGCCACGCCGCCGACATCCGGTGAAACCACCATCAACTCGTCGATGCGACCGCTGAACGCGTTCTGGATGTCCAGCGCGAAGACCGGAGCGGCATAGAGGTTGTCGACGGGGATATCGAAGAAGCCCTGGATCTGCGCGGCGTGCAGATCCATCGTCAGGACCCGTTCGATCCCGCCCTGGGTGATCATGTTGGCCACGAGCTTGGCCGAGATCGGGGTACGGGCCTTGGTCCGGCGGTCCTGGCGGGCATAGCCGAAATAGGGGA
>JAGQRV010000089.1:13821-23497 GCA_020425125.1 Paracoccaceae bacterium
TGATGAACATGTCCTCGCCGCGGACATTCTCGAACACCTCGACAAAGATTTCCTGGTCGTTGAAGCGCTCGACCCGCGCATCCACCAGATTGACGGTCATTCCCCGATGCATCGACATCCGCCGCACAATGCCCTGGGCGAGTGGCCGGTTGGCGTTGCCGGATATCAGCTTGGGTTCTTTCATGCTCGGCATCCTGCGTGCCCCCGGTCGCAATGACGGAATCGTGACTGCGGCTGGATTAGCACCCCGACCGGACAAAACCAACGTTGCGCCGCATGGTGTCGCTGCGGCGAAACACCCCTGCGGCGCCCCCGTGACTCGGCGGCGCAAGCAAGACTATACACCGCGCGACGACACAGGCCCGACAGAACGGACAACAGCGATGACGATCAAGGTTTTCGGCCATATGGCCCCCGACACCGACTCGACCGGCGCGCCGCTGGTCTGGGCATGGTACCTGAGCGAGATCAGGGGCACCCCGGCCGAGGCAAAACTGCTGGGCGAGCCCAACACCGAGGCGGCCTTCGTGCTCACGCGCTGGGGGCTCGACAAGCCCGAGATCATCGGCGGCGTCGCGGCGGGCGAACAGGTGGTGATCGTCGACACCAACAACCCGGCCGAACTGCCCGAGGGCATCAACGATGCCGACATCCTCGAGATCATCGACCATCACAAGCTGGTGGGCGGGATCGAGACGAAGGGTCCGATCAACATCACCGTGCGTCCGGTCGCCTGCACCGTGACGGTGATGAACGATCTGATGGGCGACGCTGCGGCGAAGATGCCCGAGGCGATCAAGGGCGCGATGCTGTCCTGCATTCTCAGCGACACGCTTGAGTTCCGGTCCCCCACCACGACCGAGGTGGACAAGGCGCTGGCCGAGAAGTTGGCCGGCGAACTGGGTGTGAACATCCCCGCCTACGCGGCCGAGATGTTTGCCGCGAAATCCGACGTGTCAGCCTTCTCGGATGCCGAGCTGATCCGGATGGACAGCAAGAAATACGAGGTCGGCGGCAAGAACTTCCGCGTCTCGGTGCTTGAGACCACCGCGCCGGACATTCCGCTGTCGCGCAAGGACAGCCTGATGGAGTCGTTCAAGTCGGTTGCGGCCGAAGACGGCGTGGACGAGGTGCTTCTGTTCGTCGTCGACATCCTGAAGGAGGAGGCGACGCTTCTGGTGCCGAACCAGACCGTCAAGACGGTGGCGGAGAAGAGCTTCGGCGCCACGGTCGATGGCGACACGGTGGTGCTGCCCGGGATCATGAGCCGGAAGAAGCAGATTATCCCGGCGCTGACACTCTGAGTCGCGGCCTGGCGCCGAGAAATACGAGGAGGGGGCCGCACGGCCCCTTTTTTGTGCGTGTAAGTTACTGAAATCACGCCGGAACACGAGTGAATCGCGCACTTGTGAGCGACGCCCGGAGGCAATTTCGTTGCAAGTGGCTGAAAAGGCACGACAACGATTCAATCTCCAAAAATGCACAATCAAGCGGTCAGATTTGCGCGTTTTCCTGCATGAGCGCGCATGTCAAATTCCACTTGCAGGCGCAAACATGGCGCACGGAGTTCCGGCCAGACAGCTTCTGGCCAATTCAAGGAGACAGACATGAAACATGTTGCATTGGTGTCCGCTATCGTCCTCGGTCTTGCCGCTCCGGCATTCGCGAACGACCAGATCGCACAGAGCCTCGGTGTGCAGCCCGGACAATACTCGCAGATCGAACTGGCACGCCTGAAGGCGGCCAAGGATTTCGGCGATCAGGAGAAGTTCGCCGACCTGATGAAGCTGTTCTCGGGCGACTCGGTGAGCACCCAGAGCGCGGGAACCTCGCAGGGCCATAACCAGATCGCAGCGACGCTTCGCGTCGAACCTGGTGCCTATTCCGACGAGGAACTTGCGGACAAGTGGGTGACGTTCAACGGGGCCCGTTGATCGCGGGTCGAGTGAAACAGAGGCCCCGCCGGCGAGGCGGGGCCCAAACGGGTCAGGACCCTGACGTCGCGAAGATTCGTTCGACCAGCGGCAGGGCCTGCTCGCGGCGCATGCCGGAATGGAGTTCCGGAGCGTAAAGCGCCTTGAGCAGCAATTCGTCGTGGCGGGTCAGGACCGCGTATTCTTCGTTGTCATTGAAGATCGACGGCCGGGGACCCTTGCAGTCATTCGGCAGTCCCATGCCCTGAGCGAGTTCCTCCTCGATGCAGGACTGGCGCATGAGCGGAGTGTGCTCGGCCCGCACGATGGCGACGGCACTGCGGATTCCGTCGCGGATATCCGGTTGCGGCACGGTGACAACCATACACATGTGCCCCTGCGGCATCGCGGTAATTGCACGTACCGCACGGTTGCTGATGCCCGGCACGTTGGCACGCAGCCAAGGACCGAGGCCGCGAAGTTCGGCTTCGTCGACGACCGCGACGACGTAGTTCGGCGCGGCGGCACCGAATTGCACGGGATGGCCCGAGATCCGTTCCAGCCGGCCGGCATAGCTGCGGATCGATCGGGTGATGTCCTTGCGCTGGCTCGGCGGGACCGAATTACCGAAGCGCAGGGTCATCCGAACCGGGTCTTCCCAGCGCATGAGCGGGGCGTCACGGCTGCCATATTCGCGGCTGAGCGCGATTTCGCGGAAGCTTTCCGCAAGATAGGCCGGATCGAGCGCCGACGGCCCCTGGTCCTGCCGTAGCCCGCCCTGGCTCAGGAGGCCGGCTTCCATGTTGCGGTAATATTGCCCGAGCGGCGTATTGGCCCCGCCGGAGTCCAGACGGGTCACCGTCGGTCCGGCGCTGGCAGGTGCAAGAAAACTGGCCCACACAAAAAATGCCGCGAACACGCGGCAAACAAGGGTCGAAATCCCCACCCGACGTCCTCCGCTTCTCAGCCCATCCCTGGCGGGCGATACGAGCAGCCCGAGGAGTTCTTAACGAATCAGAGGCAAAAAATCAACGCAGGCGTCCGGCAGCGATTGACCGAGAGGCTCGGCAGACACGAATGGCCGGAAAGCAAAGAAGACGGGCGCACGACGCGTGCACCCGCCTGGAACTTCCCGTCCGCTCAGGACGACCGGCGCCGCGCGCGGAGCGCGCCGATTCCGCCAAGCGCCGTGAAGAGCAGCACACCGGCTGCCGGCACCGGGGCGTTCGCGATGTCCGGACCGTACTTGGTCGATCCGCCGCCGTTCAGACCGTTCATGTGAAGCATCGGGTTGCCGACGCCGAAATTGAAGTTGGCGAGCGTTGCACCGACGATCTTGAAGGTCGACGACAATCCATAGGTCAGCCGCGGCGGGGCCTTCTTGCCGTTCGAGGTCGGGTAGTCGAACTTGATGTTGAAGCCGTAGCCGGCATTCGTGATCGACCCGGTGCTGAACGAGCTGAAGTTGATGCCGGACACGTAGTTCGCCGACAGGCCCTGGGTGCTTCCCGAGTAATCGAGGAAGAGGTCATTGACGAAGCTGGACGGCTGGTTGGCCAGCGTGTGAGTCAGGGTGAAGATCACGCCGGTCGCATCCTGGGTCGCGTCGAGCGTCGCGATCGTGGTCTTCCCCAGATTCGTGCCGGTGAGGTAGGAACTGAATTGTAACGGGGCCGCCTTGGCGCCGGTTGCTGCCAGGAGACCCATGAGCCCCGCAACCAATGCGGTGCGGAGCGCGGCGATCGAGAACATTTCAACTCATCCTTGTGGAGGTTACACCCCGAATATAGCGCGAGGCGTGGCGCTTGTGGGCGGCGGGTAAACAAATGGTTAATGCCCGTCAAGCGTCCCGCGCGAGGCAGATTCCGGCTGTGTCCAGGACGCATGAGACGCTCCGGGAGACTCTCAAGGGGTTTCGCCGGAGGCGCGGCTCTGCTAGCAGCCAGAACAGGTTCCCAAGGGCCCCTGCGCCCATTTGACAGGAGCGCGCCCTTGACAAGAATTGTTGAGAAACTTCAGGATCTTGCTTCTGAATACGATGCCGTATTCTGCGACCTCTGGGGCTGCCTGCATGACGGTGTGACGGCCTTTCCCGAGGCTGTCGCGGCACTGCAATCCTATCGCCGGACAGGCGGCAAGGTGATCCTGATCACCAATGCGCCGCGGCCGCGCGGACAGGTGGCGATCCAGCTCGACCGGCTTGGCGCCCCGCGCGATTGCTGGGACGACATCGTGACTTCGGGCGACAGCGCTCAGGCGGCCCTCGTTGCGGGGGCCGTGGGCCGCCGGGTCCATCACCTCGGTCCGGAGCGGGACCGACCGTTCTTCTTCGAGTTGCCGGCGGATCTGCCACAGGGAAACGTGGAACTCGTCCCGCTGGCCGAGGCCGAGGGTATTGCCTGCACCGGTCTTTTCGATGACGAGACCGAAACGCCCGAGGATTACCGCGCCATCCTGATTCAGGCGCGAGAGATGGGTCTGAAGCTTCTCTGCGCCAATCCCGACGTGGTGGTGGATCGTGGCGGCCAGCGAATCTATTGCGCCGGGGCAATCGCGGAGCTTTACACTTGGATGGGGGGGCAGAGCCTCTATTTCGGAAAGCCGCATCCGCCGATCTACGATCTGGCCCGACGCCGGCTTGCCGCGATGGCCCGGATCCCCGATGACCGCATCCTCGCGGTCGGTGACGGACCGACGACCGATCTTGCCGGCGCGCTGGGCGAGGATCTGGATTGCCTGTTCGTGACCGGCGGGCTGCTTGCCGAGGAAACCGGCACCGAGCGCCAGCCGGACCCCGACAAACTTGCCGGCTGGCTGGCGCGTGCCAAGATGAGCCCAGCCTACGCCATTGGTCGACTGCGCTGACGAAACATCTTGTAATAATCTTGCGCGCAATATTCATGCGCAGCAGAGCAACGGAAAGACAGGATCATGCGTAGCGATATCGGAGAAACGGTCTTCATCGAGGATCTTGAAATCGGGATGAGCGCGAGTCTGACCAAGAAGGTCGACGAGGCCACGGTGCGCGCCTTCGCTGATGTCAGCGAGGACATGAACCCGATCCATCTGGACCCGGAGGTCGGTCGGGCCTCGCAATTCGGCCAGCGGATTGCCCACGGGATGTTGGTGTCGAGCCTGTTCTCGGCGATTCTCGGCAACCGGCTGCCGGGGAACGGCACGGTCTATCTGGGCCAGACGCTGAAATTTCTGGCGCCGGTGCCAGTCGGGTCGGAAGTGACGGCGACCGTTGCGGTGAGCGAGGTGCATCGCGAGCGCCGGCGCGTCATGCTCTCGTGCGAGGCGAAGGTCTCGGGCAAGCTGGTGGTCACCGGGGAGGCGACGGTACTTGCACCCAGCCGGGGCTGAGGCTATCGCGGCCTTATGCGGATCGTCCGGCACTATGCGCCCCCTGCGGCCAAGATCGACCGCGGCGCCAGCGCCGCCATCGGCAATTTCGACGGGGTGCATCTGGGCCATCAGGCGGTGATCGGACTGGCGCGGGAGGCTGCGACGGCCGCGGGCCGGCCCTTGGGCGTGGTCACCTTCGAGCCGCATCCGCGGGAATTCTTTGCACCGGACGCGCCGCCGTTCCGCCTGATGCGGGCGCCCGCGCGGACCCACCGGCTTGAAAAGCTGGGCGTGGAGCGGCTGTACGAACTGCCGTTCGATGCAGACCTTGCCCGCCTCTCGCCGCGCGATTTCGCCGAGAAGGTCCTTTCGGCCGGACTCGGGCTTGGCCATGTGGTGGTGGGAGCGGATTTCCGTTTCGGCGCCAGGCGGGCCGGCAGTGCCGAGGATCTGCAGGCGCTTGGCGCCGAATTCGGATTCGGCGTCACGGTGTCCGAACTGATGCATTTCTCCATCGGTCCGCTGCCCGTCTCCTCGACCCGGATCCGCGAGGCGCTGAGCGAGGGCCGACCGCGCGATGCGAAGGCGATGCTGGGTCACTGGCACCGGGTCGAAGGTCCGGTTCTGCATGGCGAGAAACGCGGCCGCACCTTGGGCTTTCCCACGGCGAATATCGGTCTCGACGGGCTGCACCTGCCGCAGTTCGGTGTCTATGCGGTGCTGGCCGACATTCTCGACGGGCCTCATGCCGGCAGTTACTGCGGGGTCGCGTCGCTGGGGGTCCGGCCGATGTTCGGCAAGAACCATCCGAACCTGGAGACCTTCCTGTTCGATTTCAACGGCGATCTCTATGGCGCGGAGCTGTCGGTGGGGCTGGTGGAATATCTGCGTCCCGAGATGCGCTTCGACGGACTTGATGCACTGGTGGCGCAGATGGCGGCTGACGCATTGCGTGCCAGGACCGTGCTGGAGGCGCTCTGATCCGATGCCGCCGAAAGCTCCGGCCTTTGATGCGTGCCAGACCAGGGATCCGATCGGCCGCGATGGCCTGCGCGAGCGGTACTGGGAGCGGGTGCCGCTGCGCAACCTGACCCCGCGGGAATGGGAGGCGCTCTGCGACGGGTGCGGCAAGTGCTGCCTCAACAAGCTCGAGGATCCGGATACCAGCGAGATTGCCTTTACCAGGGTCGCTTGCCGGCTTCTCGATGGCGAGACATGCCGTTGCGCCAGCTACGCCAACCGCAAGTCCTACGTGCCGGAATGCGTTGTGCTGACGCCGAAGACCCTGCCGAAGATCGCCTACTGGATGCCGTCGACTTGTGCCTACCGGCTGCTCCACGAGGGCAAGCCTCTTTACGACTGGCACCCGCTGATCACGGGCGACCCGGATTCGGTCCATCGGGCGGGACAGTCGGTGCAGGGCTGGACGGTTTCCGAGGCCGAGGTGCCGGAAGACGAATGGGAAGACCACATCATCGAGGATCCCTGATGCAGTTCGCCTCCGACAATACCGGCCCGGTGCATCCCCGCGTGCTGGATGCGCTGGTGAGGGCCAATGAGGGTTATGCACCGGGATACGGCGCCGACGAGCTGACTCGGGCGGCAACGGCACGTCTGCGCGCTGTCTTCGAGGCGCCGGAAGCAGCTGTCTGTCTGGTTGCGACCGGAACGGCCGCCAATGCCCTCAGCCTGGCCACACTGGCCGATCCGTGGTCGGCGGTGT
The DNA here is from genome assembly GCA_020425125.1 of Paracoccaceae bacterium. Taxonomy (GTDB): domain Bacteria; phylum Pseudomonadota; class Alphaproteobacteria; order Rhodobacterales; family Rhodobacteraceae; genus Meridianimarinicoccus. Next base: position 20,806 of record JAGQRV010000089.1, read on the forward strand.
TCTGTTCCCGCAGCGCCCACGTGCAGGAGGACGAGTGCGGGGCGCCCGAATTCTTCACCGGGGGCGCGAAGCTCGTGCCGGTGGACGGCGAAGGCGGCCGGATGGATGCCGGGGCGCTGCGCGCGGCGATTCTGGCCGAGGAGCGCCGTGGCGTTCACGGCGTGCAGCGCGGTCCGGTGACGATCAGCGAGGCGACCGAATGGGGCACGATCTACGGCCCCGATCAGGTTGCGGCAATTGCAGCGGTCGCGCGCGATTTCGGCCTGCCGCTCCATATGGACGGCGCCCGGTTCGCCAATGCGCTGGTGCGGGCCGGCTGCAGCCCGGCCGAACTCACCTGGAAGGCCGGCGTTGACGTGCTGAGCTTCGGCGGCACCAAGAACGGGTTGATGGGCGTCGAAGCGGTGATCCTGTTCGACCCGCAGAGAGCGCGGGAGTTCGAACTGCGCCGGAAGCGCGGCGGGCATCTGTTCTCGAAGCATCGGTTCCTCGCGGCGCAAATGGCGGCCTATTTGCACGACGATCTCTGGCTTGACCTGGCGCGCCGCGCCAACAGGGCGGCGGACCGGCTGGCAGAAGGGCTTGTCGCGACCGGGCAGGCCGAGCTTGTGCATCCTGCCGAGGCCAACATGATCTTCGCGCACTGGCCGCGGCGCGTGCACCGGACGCTCTTCGCGGCGGGCGCGCAATACTACCTCTGGGAGGGAACGCTCGACGGCGGACCCGAAGAAGCACCGCTCACTGCGCGGCTCGTTTGCGACTGGTCGTCGCCGCCGGATGCGGCGGATCGGTTCCTCGCGCAGTTCGGGTCATGATTGTCTGACGTTGCGATTCGCGCCTGATTGCGACTAAGGTCGTATTGCGACAGCTGATGGAGGGGTTTGCCGCACCAACCATTCACTTCATAAGGGAGCGTCGCCATGGCTCGAATTCCCCATCTCCTTTCCACGACCCTGGCAACCGGCACAGCCATCGCAATTCTGTCGTTTTCGGGCACCGCGATTGCCCAGGCCAACGGCGACGGCCGTCAGGGCCCGTCGGTGTTCAGCGACGCCGTCCTCGATCAGTCGCTGTCGGCCATGAACGACTTTCTCCAGGCGCGGTACCGCAATGACGACATGATGGCGGACCTCCATGGCGGTCGGCCCGCGGCGGATTTCGAAGGGATCGCCCGCGCGGTTGCCGAAGCACCGGATTCCGGAACGTTCGGGACCGAGACGGCCTTCGGACCGCAGATCAGCGGTGACCGGTCTCTGGACGTGCACCTCGCGGCTTTCCACGAGGAGCAGCGCCGTCCCCAGCCGCTGTTCATGCGGATTGCCGCTGCCGCAGGCACGATGGATCTGGACTTCGCCGAGGCCGGGGCGGTCCCGCCGTCCGGGCCGGGCTCCGCGTTCGGCCCCGCAATCCGCAACGATCCGACGCTGAATGCGAGCCTCGTCGCGCTGGCCGACCAGATGATCGAGCAGAGCGTCCGGGAGGCCACGCTTTTCCCGGATAACGCCGCCATTTCAGGGACATCCTTCGACGACTACGCACGGTCGCTGACCCTCTACTGAGGCAGAAATCCAAGTCCCGGACGATTTGCCCGGGCGGCCCGGACCGGCACACGGCCCGGGCAACTTTTTTGCCGACGCCATTGTTGACACACCCTTGCAAGCTCCTTAGCTAGGCGGTGCCTTAGCACTCACGAAAGATGAGTGCTAACGACGGGAGAAACACTGAGCGAAGGAGCCTCAGAGATGGCATTCAAACCGCTTCACGACCGGGTGCTGGTCAAGCGCGTCGAGTCCAACGAGAAGACCAAGGGCGGACTGATCATCCCCGACAGCGCGAAGGAAAAGCCGGCGGAAGGCATGGTGGTGGCCTGCGGCGAAGGCGCCCGCAAGGACAGCGGCGAGCTGATCGCGATGAGTGTCAAGGAAGGTGACAAGATCCTCTTCGGCAAGTGGTCGGGCACGGAAGTGACCATCGACGGCGAAGAGATGCTGATCATGAAGGAAAGCGACATCCTCGGCATCATTTCCGAGGAAGCCCAGAAGGCTGCGGCGGCCTGACCGGCCCGGGTCCATTCTTTCCGACCAACGAATTCTGAGGAGACCACTCGATGTCTGCAAAAGACGTACGTTTCAATTCCGACGCCCGGAACCGGATGCTCAAGGGCGTGAACGTTCTGGCCGACGCCGTTAAGGTGACGCTTGGCCCGAAGGGCCGCAATGTCGTGATCGACAAGTCGTTCGGTGCGCCGCGCATCACCAAGGACGGCGTCACGGTCGCCAAGGAGATCGAACTTGAGGACAAGTTCGAGAACATGGGCGCCCAGATGGTTCGCGAAGTCGCGTCGCGCACCAATGACGAAGCCGGCGACGGCACCACGACCGCGACGGTTCTGGCCCAGGCCATCGTGCGCGAAGGTCTGAAGGCGGTTGCCGCCGGCATGAACCCGATGGACCTGAAGCGCGGCATCGACCTCGCCGTCGAGAAGGTCGTCGACGCGATCAAGGCCGCGTCCCGCGACGTATCGGGTTCCGACGAGATCGCCCAGGTCGGCACCATCTCGGCCAACGGCGAAACCGAAATCGGCCGCCAGATCGCCGACGCGATGCAGAAGGTCGGCAATGACGGCGTCATCACTGTCGAAGAGAACAAGGGCCTGACCACCGAAACCGAAGTGGTCGAAGGCATGCAGTTC
>JAGQRV010000089.1:23523-23658 GCA_020425125.1 Paracoccaceae bacterium
TCGTGACCAACCCCGACAAGATGGTCGCCGAGCTGGAAGACGCCATGATCCTGCTGCACGAGAAGAAGCTTTCGTCGCTGCAGCCGATGGTTCCGCTGCTCGAGTCGGTGATCCAGTCGCAGAAGCCGCTGCTGA
>JAGQRV010000090.1 GCA_020425125.1 Paracoccaceae bacterium
GCGATGTTCACGATGATGAACAATGCCCGGCTGGGAGTCGGTACCGAAGGCGTCGGCATTGCCGAAGGCGCCTACCAGCATGCACTGGCCTACGCGCTGGACCGCAAGCAGGGCAGGACGCCGACAGGGGCCGGCGCGATCGTGGACCACGCCGATGTGCGCCGGATGCTGACGACGATGAAGGCTGAGATCCTGGCCGCAAGGTCGATCGAACTCGCCTGCGCTGTCGCGCTCGACATGGCGGCGGCGACCGGGGAGGAGGACTGGGCGGCACGCGCCGCATTCCTGACCCCGATCGCCAAGGCATTCGGAACCGAGACCGGCATGGCGGTGTCGAGCGAGTGCATCCAGGTTCATGGCGGGATGGGCGTGATCGAGGAGGCCGGGGCAGCGCAATACTGGCGTGACGTCCGGGTGACGGCGATATACGAGGGCACGAACGGCATCCAGGCGATGGATCTGGTCGGCCGCAAGCTGGCTGACGGCGGCGGCGCTGCGGGGCGGCTTCTTGACGAGATTCAGGCCGGCGCGGAGGCAGGCCGCGAGTCCTTCCCGGACCTCGCCGACGCCGTCGCGGTGGCGGCGGCCGCGCTGCGGGACGCAATCGCCTGGATGGTGGCCCAGAGTGATGCGACCGAGCGCAATGCCGGCGCCGTTCCCTTTCTGCGTGCCTTCGCGCGGGTTTTGGGCGGGCATTTCCACCTCTGCGCGGCCGTGGCCGAGGGGACGGGGGGCGCCCGGTCGAAGCTTGCGGCGTTCTATATCCACCGGTTGCTGCCCGAACACGCAGCACTTCTGGTGCAAGCCCGTGCCGGGGCTGGTGATCTCTACGCCCTCGATCCCGACGACCTCGCCGCCGCATGACCGCTGTCAGCGACCCAGCGGCCATCGTCACGCCGTTTGCCGAGGCGCCCGGGCCGGGCGAAGCGCTGGAAGTCGCCGAAAATGCGCTGTGGACGCGGCTGCCGCTGCCCATGGCGCTGAACCACGTCAATCTGTTCGCCTTCGCCGATGCCGAGGGCTGGACCTTGATCGATGCCGGGATCGGGACGGCCCGGGGGCGCCTCGAGATGGAGCGGCTGCTCGCCGGACCGCTGGCCGGCCGGCCGGTGCGCCGGGTAATCGTCACGCATTACCATCCGGACCACGTGGGCCTTGCGGGCTGGCTGCGGAGTGTACATGGCGCAGAGATCGTCACCAGCCGCACGTCCTGGCTCTATGCCCGGATGCTGGTCCTCGACGAGCACGAGCGCGTCACGCCGGAGACCGAGGCGTTCTGGCGTGCATCGGGAATGTCGCCCGAGGTTCTCGCGACGCGCCTGAGCGAGCGCCCGTTCAATTTTGCGGACGTGGTTGCGCCCCTGCCGCTCGGCTTCACCAGCATCGGCGAGGGGGATCGTCTCAGCTTCGGGGAACGTACCTGGGAGGTGCGCCTCGGTCAGGGCCATGCGCCGGACCAGATCACCCTCTGGAGCTTGGACGACACGCTGGTGCTCGGTGCGGACCAGCTGCTGCCGTCGATCACGCCGAATATCGGTGTCTACGCGACCGAGCCGGAGGCCGATCCGCTGTCCGATTGGCTGGAAAGCTGCGCGCGGTTTGCTGCGCTCTCCGAGGACAGTCATTTCGTGCTGCCAGGCCACAAGCTGCCTTATTCGGGTCTTCCGCTGCGAATGCGGCAACTGGCCGAGACCCACCATGGCGCATTGTCCCGGCTCCGCCGCCATCTGAAGGAGCCCCGCACCGCCGGCGAATGCTTCGTGCCGGTCTTCGGGCGCGAAATCTCGGGGCAGGCCTACGGTCTCGCGCTGGCGGAGGCCGTGGCCCATGTCAATCACCTGTACGCTCTGGGAGAACTCGAGCGGGAGCGGCGCGCGGATGGCGCCTGGCTCTGGCAGGCAAAGTGACGCTGCCGCCGCGGCCACCTGAGGTCGTGACAGTGCGCTTCCGATCCGCTACCACGTTGCACGAGGTGCATTTGGGAGGCGAGTTATGGCCGGCTACGAGCATGGCAAGATGAACATCGAGACCCAGGAAAAGACCTTTGAGGGCTTCGTGCGAACGGTCGGCTATTCCGCCGTGGTCATCGTCGTGGTGCTGATCTTCCTCGCCCTCGCCAACGGCTGATCTTCTGTCTCTGATGCCCGCGATCACGCGGCGCGGATTCGGGCTTCGCCTGACGGCTGCCTGCCTTTTGCCGGCGGGGCTGACGGCTTGCGCCGACAAAACCCCGCAATCGACGGATGCCGATGTGTCCCGGCATCACTATGTGTCGCGCGATCCGCCATCGATCACGCTTGTCACGTCGATCCGCGTCAAGAGCCAGGGCGGCGTGCATTCGGCCCTGATCATCAACGGACCCGAACGGGTGCTGTTCAACCCCGCCGGCACCTGGCGGCATCCTCTGGCGCCCGAGCAGGGCGATTTCCATGTCGGCTTCTCGCCGGCCATGGAAAAGTGGTTCTACGAGTACCATGCCCGGATCACCTTCGATATCCATGCTCAGACGCGGGAGGTTCCGATGGATGTCGCGGCGAAGGCGATCGAGTTGGCACGGACGAATGGCAGCGTCTGGCCGGGCTGGTGCACCATCGAGATCGCCAAGATCCTGCGCCAGCTGCCCGGCTTCGAGGATTTTCCGCTGACGCTCTATCCCAGTACCGCGATGGAGGCTTTCGCGAAGTATCCCGGGGTGGTGACCAGGGTCTACACGGACGACAGCCCGGACGATTGGTCCGATCTCGATCTGGAGTTCAACGACTGACTTTGCTCAGCCGATGAGCCACAACCCGGCATAAAGTGTGACCAGCCCGCCCAGGACGGCCGCCAGCACGTTCCGCGTCGCCATTCCGAGAGCAAGGGTCACAGCGGCCGCGGCCAGCCGGGCCGGGTCCGGCTCTCCTCCCGTGGCGGTGGGCCAGACGATGAGCGGCGCGACCAGGGCCGGCAGAACGGCGACCGGCGTGTAGCGCAGGGCGCGCAGCACCCAGTCCGGCAACTGTCGGCTACCGATCAGTCCGAGAAAGGACAGCCGGATCAGGTATGTCCCGATACCCAGCACAAGGATCACGAGCCATATTTCGGTTCCGCTCGCGTTCATCGCCTGCGCTCCACCAGAACTTCGACGAGGGACCCGACCGCCATTGCCAGGGCGGCGGCGACCAGCAGGCCGGTACTGTAGGGCAGGCCCGCGAGAAGCAGCGCCACAAGGATCGACGTCAGGGCTGCGGCGAGGTGGGCGAGCGTGCGCAGCGCGGGTGCGAAGAGGGCGAGAAAGGTGATCGGAACCGCGAAGTCGAGCGCAAATTCCGGCGGGATCGCTGCGCCGCCGATCGCGCCAATGAGCGTCAGCAGATACCAGAACGGCGCAAGGATTGCGAACGAGCCGAAGAAATACGAAAGCCTCTCGCTGATCGGCAACTGGGGCCGGCGTTCGTATTCCAGGATGCTGACCGCATAGGCCTGGTCGACAAGCGCGTAGGCTGCCAGCGCCCGCTTCCAAAAAGGCGCCTCGCCCAGCCACGGGGCGAGCGACGCCGAGTACATGGCGAGCCTGAGATTGACCGCGAGTGCTGTGGCCAGAACGATCAGGGTCGGCGCGTTGTCGGCCAGCAGCTGAAGCGCGGCAAACTGGGACGCGCCCGCGACCACCAGGAAACTGAAGCCCATCACCTGCGTAAGGTTGAGGCCCGCCTCCGTGCCGACCACGCCGAACAGAAGCGCGAACGGCCCGATGACCAGAAGAAATGGCGCACCCGCACGCATCCCGCGCAAGAAGGCCTTCTCACGTCGGGGATACATGTCTTGCGAAATGTGTGTGGAGCTTGGCAAATCATCGTCCTAGTGTCGGCCCATCGCCGGACTAGCGTGAAGAAGATGGAGTGACAATTGGCGACGCGGCCTGAAACCTGCGGTTATCTCATCGCGCCGGACCCTTTGCGTCCGGGATTGAGCCGTGCGGTGGAGGGGATCGACCAGACCGGCGCGGCGCATCGGATCTCGGTTGTCGAGGAGCGGCCGCTCACCATCTATCTCAACAGTCGCGAAATCGTGACCGCGATGACGATCGGCGACTATCCCGAATATCTGGCGCTCGGCTTCCTGCGCAATCAGAGAATGCTGGACAGCGACGATGAGGTGACCGGGGTGGAGTTCGACCCGGAACTCGATGTGGTTGTCGTCCGCACGGCGCGCCAAACCGACCATGAAGCGAAGCTGGCCAAGAAGACCCGCACGAGCGGCTGCGCGCTGGGAACGGTGTTCGGTGACATGATGGCCGGTCTCGACGGGATGAAGCTGCCCGAGGCGGAGCTGACGACGTCCGAGCTCTATTCGCTTGCGCATCAGATCAATCGCACCCCGAGCCTGTACCTGGAGGCCGGGGCGATCCACGGAACCGTGCTGTGCCGGAGGGACCGGCCGCTTGTCTACATGGAGGATGTCGGGCGCCACAACGCGGTCGACAAGGTGGCGGGCTGGATGTTCTCCGAAGGCGTGCCAGCCGCGGACAAGACGCTCTATACCACCGGTCGCCTGACTTCGGAGATGGTGATCAAGACCGCGCTGATGGGAATCCCGGTGCTGGCCTCGCGGTCGGGATTCACCGCCTGGGGAGTCGAAATCGCGCGGCAAGTCGGCCTCACCCTGGTCGGACGGCTCCGGGGGCACCGCTTCGTCTGTCTCAGCGGTGCGGAGCGGCTGGTCTTCGACGCCGATCCCGACTCTGTCCCGGAAGAAGGCCGGGCGCATCGCCGGAAGGGGGCCGTTGCGTGATGCCGGCGCGGGGAGGTGTAGCGTCATGATCCACCCACCGGCTGGCATCGTCCTTGCGGGCGGCCTTGCGCGCCGCATGGGAGGCGGCGACAAGGCCCTGCTGGTGCTTAGCGGGCGCACCATGCTGGACCGGGTCATCGACCGGCTCGGTCCACAGGTCGGCCGTATGGCATTGAACGCGAATGGCGACCTGCAGCGGTTCGCCGAGTACGGATTGCCGGTGCTGCGCGATACGGTGCCGGATTATCCGGGTCCGCTGGCCGGCGTGCTGGCAGGGCTCGACTGGGCGGCCGGGCGGGGCCTGTCGCATGTCGTTACCGCCGCGGCCGATACTCCATTCTTCCCGAACGATCTGGTGGAACGCCTGCTTCACGCGGCACGGCGCGCAGACTTGCCCATCGCTCTGGCCGCCACACGTCTGGACGGACGGATCGTACGGCAGCCCACATTCGGTCTCTGGCCGGTCTCGCTGCGCCGCGATCTGCGCGAGGCGCTTGAAGGCGGTCTGCGCAAGGTCGTGTCCTGGACCGACCGCCACGGGGCCGCCTCGGCAATCTTTCCCGAAGAGGCGTTCTTCAACATCAATACACCCGAGGATCTGCTCCGCGCCCAGACGATGCTGCGTCTCGGAGCCCAATGAGGCTTTTTGGCGTCACCGGCTGGAAGAATGCCGGCAAGACCGGACTTGTCGAGCGGCTGGTGTCCGAGATCACGGGCCGTGGGCTGACGGTGTCGACGATGAAGCACGCGCACCACGAATTCGACGTCGACCAGCCGGGGCGCGACAGCCACCGCCACCGGATGGCCGGTGCGACCGAGGTTCTGGTGGCTTCGGGACGCCGCTGGGCGCTGATGCACGAGCTTCGCGGGCGTGACGAGCCGACATTGGAGCTCCTGCTGTCCAAGCTCGCCCCGGTCGATCTGGTCCTGGTCGAGGGCTACAAGGGCGAACGCCACCCGAAGATCGAAGCATGGCGGCGGGACGCGGGGCACACGCTGATTGCCCCCGATGATCCGACGATCCGGGCGGTGGCATCGGACGTGCCTCTTCCGGAGCTGACCGTGCCGCGCTTCGCCCTCGACGACACGTCTGCCATCGCCGACTTCATCCTTCGCGAGGTCGGCCTGTGACCCCGTTCGACACGATCGTGATCGTCGACTGGACGGGCGGCGGGGATACCGGCGCGCGCGAGCGCAAGGATGCGATCTGGGCCAGCGTGCAGCGCGGCGACGCGGCCGAACCGGCGGTCTACCTGCGCAATCGCAGCGTGGCAGAGGCCTGGCTGTCGCAGCTTTTCGCGGACGAGATTGCGGAGGGGCGCCGCTGTCTGGCCGGGTTCGACTTTCCGTTCGCCTATCCGGCCGGCTTCGCGCAGGCGGTCACGGGCACGCACGATCCGCTGGTGCTTTGGGACTGGATCGCCGACGCATTCGATGACCTTGTCGACGGGGAGGACCGCTTCGACCTTGCGGCACGGCTCAATCGCCTCTTTCCTGGCGTGGGGCCGTTCTGGTTCAACGGTCGACAGCAGGGTGACATTGCGGACCTGCCGCGCAAGGGGTCCGACAGGACGATGGACCAGGTCGGCCTGCCGGAGCGCCGGATGGTGGAGGCGCAGGCACGCGGCACCTTCACCTGTTGGCAGATGGGCGGCGCGGGTTCCGTCGGCTCGCAGGCGATGACCGGGATGGCGTCGCTGGCGCGGCTGCGCCGCTGGCACCCGGAGGCGATCGCGGTCTGGCCGTTCGAGGCCCTCGACCGGCCCGTTGCTCTGGTAGAGGTCTGGCCGTCGCTTCTGGCTGACGAGGTAAAGGCGGCGATGGCGGGGACAGGCGAGACGATCAAGGATCGGGCCCAGGTGGAGGGTCTGGCGGGGGCCGTCAGTCGTGCCCAGATGTCGGGGGCTCTGCAGACTCTGCTTGCTGCAGTACCCGAAGGGGTGCCGCGGCGCGAGGAGGGCTGGATCCTCGGGGTCGGCGCGGAGTTGCTTCTGCACGCCGCCGCGCGCGCATCAGACCGCTCCGGTCCGGGTCCAACTCATCTGGCCAACGACTGTTTCGCGCTGCCGCGAGGTGTGGTCTGGACCCCGGTCGATGTGGCGTTGTCGCGTTTGAGGGAACGCCTGCGACCGGTGACGGGAACGGAACGGGTTCCGGTCGCAGCGGCGCTGGGACGGGTACTGTCGACCGATCACCGGGCAATGCGGGCGAATCCGCCTGCGGCGAATGCGGCGGTGGACGGTTACGGCTTTGCCCATTCGTCCGCAGGCGAACGGTCGACCGAGTTGCCGCTGGTCGCCGGACGCGCGGCCGCGGGAGCTCCGATCGGCGGCGCGGTACCGGCAGGCAGTGCGGTACGTATCCTGACCGGCGCCCTGCTCCCATCCGGCGTTGATACCGTCGTGCTCGAAGAGGATTGCACGGTCGCGGACCGCAAGGTCGCCTTCGGCGGCCCGGTGAAACCGGGCGCCAACACCCGCAAGGCCGGCGAGGACGTGAAGGAGGGCGCGGTGGCGCTGGCCGCGGGCCGCATGCTCACGCCTGCCGATCTCGCACTCATGACGGCCCTCGGAATGGCCGAGGCCGAAGTGTTCCGTCCGCTTCGCGTCGGCGTGCTGTCGACCGGGGACGAACTTGTCGCTCCCGAGCAGGGGACTCAGCAAGGGGCCGCTTGGACCTATGACGCAAACCGGCCGATGCTTCTTGCCCTGGCTGCGCGTTGGGGCCATGTGCCGGTCGATCTCGGCCTCGTAGGGGACGACCGCACCGCACTTCGGGCCGCTCTGGGCCGGGCTGCGGCAACCTCTGACGTGATCCTGACATCGGGAGGGGCGTCCGCCGGGGATGAAGATCACGTCTCGGCGCTTCTGCGCGAAGCCGGCACGATGGAGATATGGCGGATCGCCATGAAACCCGGACGTCCGTTGGCGCTTGGCTCGTGGCAGGGTGTGCCGGTCTTCGGCCTGCCCGGAAATCCGGTCGCGGCCTTCGTCTGCGCATTGATCTTTGCGCGGCCGGCCCTGCGCCGCCTCGCAGGTGCCGCGTGGCATGTTCCCACCGGATATTTGGTGCCCGCAGCCTTCGTGAAGAGAAAGCGCGCCGGACGGCGCGAATTCCTCAGGGCCCGGATCGATGATCAGGGCCGCGCCGAGGTTTTCCCTTCGGAAGGGTCCGGCCGGATCTCAGGCCTGAACTGGGCCGACGGACTGGTTGAACTGGGCGACGAAGCCAGAGAGATCGCACCCGGCGATCCCGTGACCTATTTCCCTTTCGGAAGCTTCGGTTTCTGATTGGACGTTTCGGCTGCAAGGACGCGACGTCTCTCCAATCGCTAGCGGCCGAGGTGGACCGAACTGGACTTCCGAGGGACCACGCGCGAGACCGCGACCCGACCAGTGCCCATGAAAACCCGTGCCGGCGCGTGCTCCGAGAACGACGCGGAGCGGACCACAGCGCGGAGGGTACGACCAGCGCTGTCGAAAGCCGCTTCAACCAGAGTTACACTCCCGCGAGCCGCCTCCGGTTCGTGCCGCGGGAAAGGGCCGGCGCATGGGTTAAGATAACATTACGAATGGGCAGTTGGTGGGCGGATCGCGGTCATTCCTCGTGCGGCCAGCGATGCAGCTTCGGTTCGGCGAAACCGTCACCGGCATCCGGATGAGGACCCTTGCGTACGGGTAGCTCCGGGTTATGCGACGCTGAATCAAAGGCATAGGCAAGGCGAACCAATGCCTCGCTGGTGGCGGAGAAGCCGAGTCGGGAGGTTTCCCGTGCCGCTGCCAGCGTGCGTGCCCTCAGATCGCGGTGATGCATGATTGCCTCTGTCGTCGAGAAACTAACAATCAGGCTTTGCTCAAAATCCTAACAAAATACTAATCAAAGATCAGCAGCTTAAGCATCGGCGACTTCCTGCCGGCGACTCGGCGGCAAGGCGCTGACGGGTCAGGTCCGGTCGAACATTCCGGCTGCGCGCCCAACCAGCATGAACGCCCGCGCCGAGCGCGTCGCCGTCAACGCGTCGATGGCTTCATCGCTGATATCGGGGATCATTGCGCCCAGCATCCTGTCAAACCGCCGCAGGAAGTGGTGCGCCGTATCGCGGTAGACGGTGTTCGACTGCAGCTGTTCGCCGCAGCGCCGCAGCGCATCGGCGTCGGTGAGGGCGCCGACCGCCATGGTCGCTTCACTCCGTTCGCCGGACGCGAAACGACGCCAAAGCGTCGAATCGACCTCGTCCGGTTCCAGATCGTCCACGTAGATGCCGTCCTGGGAGAGAAGCGTGAGCATGTCCTGCGCGGCCTGCACGACGAGGCCCGCCTTGTGATGCCGCAATGCGCGGTCGAGCGCCCTGAGCCCGGCCGTGTCGTCGGCTGTTTCGGGAAAGTGCAGCGCGCGGATCAGGTCGGGCAAGGTCAGGTCGGAATCGTGTCGGCCATCGGTCTCCAGCGGCAGTGTCGGCTGCGGCCGGTCGGGCCTGGCCGGCATGGCCGATGGCGGCGAGTGCGCCTCTGACGCGCGCCTCTCGTCTGTGTCGCGTCCCGAAGAACCGGCCCGGTCTTTCGGTTCGAATGCAGGTGGCTTCACTTCTGATCGTGCCGGATCGGGGCGCCGGGAGCGTTCCTCCCCGGTCTGCTCGGAACCCTGCCGCGCCACCTTCAGTTCCGCGCGCAATCTGGCGGCCTCGGTCCGAAGCGACTGAACCTGGTGTGCGAGATAGGTGGCGGCAGTGATCAGCACGAGCGGCAGAAGGAAATAGAATGCCTGTCCGACCAGTGCCAGGGCCCCGGTTGGGGCCGGCGCCAGAACGAACAGATAGACTGCGCACCAGAGCACCGCCGCGACCAGCCCGGCGAGGGTGACGGTGATCCGGGCCGCCCGCTCGGACGGTTGATCGGGGGGCATCGTCTCAGGCATCGCGCGCCTCCGGATCCTGCGGCCGGTCAGGCGTAGTTCACGCTGACGATCTCGTAGGACTTTTCGCCACCGGGCGTGCGGACTTCGACGCTGTCGCCCTCTTCCTTGCCGATCAGCGCGCGGGCAAGCGGAGAGCGGATGTTCAGCTTGCCCTTCTCGATATCCGCCTCGGGCTCGCCGACGATCTGGTAGGTCCGTACCTCTTCGGTGTCCTCGTCCACCAGCGTGACCGTGGCGCCGAACTTTACCGCTCCACTGAACCGTGAGGGGTCGATCACGTCCGCGCGGCCCATGATGGCCTCGACCTCCTTGATCCTCCCCTCGATGAAGCTCTGTCGCTCCCGCGCGGCATGGTATTCGGCATTCTCCGACAGGTCGCCATGCTCGCGCGCTTCGGCAATGGCACGGATCACCGCCGGGCGTTCGACGCTCTTCAGCATCTTCAGTTCTTCGTCGAGCGCGTGGAATCCCGCGCGAGTCATCGGTATCTTTTCCATGGGTCTCTTCGTCCGGCCTGCACCCGCCATCCTGTGAGGGAGGGAGGCGACTAATCTCGAACCACACCAAAACGGCGCGGGGTTTGCAAGCAAGTGTCGCGGACGCCGGGCCCGGCTGGGCCGTCGAGACGATGCGGCGTTGCGGCAATCTTTCCTAGCGGGGGAATTGACGCCGTGCAAGTCTGTCCCGTAACCAGCCTCAACCGGGGACGAGCCGTGCCGATGAGGTGCGCAGCAGAGGGAACATGCCAATGACGGAGATCGATCGCGAGTCGATGGATTACGACG
>JAGQRV010000091.1 GCA_020425125.1 Paracoccaceae bacterium
CGACGATGTTGAAATCTAGCGGGTCGCGATTGGCGTCAGGGTTTGTCGCCTCTTCCTGCGCCGCCTCGACGGCTGCCCAGTAGTCTGGGATCGCGGCCATGAAGCTGCCGATGGCCTCGGCGAGGCTGGCGCGGGCTTTCTCGGGCGTGAGGACCGGCGCGGGATAGGTCGGCGGTGGCGGGGGGATCCGGGCCGCACCGGCAACGAGCGCCGCGACGGCGTCCGGTCCCTCGGCGCAGAAGAGGTCGTTGGCGTCGCCGGGACTGTCCGGCACGGCCAGACGGCCGTCGACCGCGAGCGCGACCTTGCGGGCCGCCTCGAGACCGGGATTGGTGTCGCGGTCGGGCTTCTCGTCGTTGTCGGCGACGAGAACGAGATCTGCCTCAGGGAAGCGCGTCCGCAGCGCCTCGGCGACGGGCATCATGTTGCCCGCGTCCATCGCCGCGATCACGGTATGGCCGGTGGCGATGTGCAAGCTGGCGCCCGTCGCCCAGCCCTCACAGATCAGCACGGGGCCTGCGGGCTCTTCGAGCGGCGCAGGGTCCGCACCCACGACAGCGAAATGACCCTTCTTCGCGCCACAGGCGAGGAAACGCTTGGCCCCGTCCGGCGCGATGGTCTCGACACTGTGGATCCGACCGCCGATGTCCTGCAGCGGCACGACGAGGCGGCGGCCCACGTCCATGCGCAGGGCGAGCGGCGCGGCCTGCTTGGCAACAAGATAGGGATGGTCGCCCAGGGCGGGACGGGCGCTGGTCCAGATGCGGGCAGCGCGCTCGGCCGCCTCGTCCGCCCGGTTTGGCGCCGGCGCGGCATCGTCATCGGGGTTGCTCTCAGGCGGCGCCGTGGCCGGTTCCGTTGGCGGCTCGCCCGGATCGTTCGCCGCCGTTGCGCCTTGTGTCGACCGCTGACGCGCCGGCAGGGGCAGCGCCGCCATGCCGATCCGGTCGGCAATCCAGTCGGTGGCATCCTCCCAGGCCATGCCGAGGTCGCGGCCGACGAGATCCGAGAACCAGCCGCCACGGCCTTCCTCGTGGTCGAACCACATCCCCGCTCGCGCGCCGCCGACGACGACGGAAAGGCTGCCCTTGCGGCCCCAGCGCCACTCCTGGCCTGCGCGGAAGGTCGGCTTGCCCAGAAGCTCCACCGCGAGCTCCGGCACCCGCGCGCGCAGCTCCGCGTCGAAGGCCCGCCAGTCCCGACCGCTCATCGCCGCTCCCGCGGAACGGGCGCACGCACACCGGTCGGCCGGTGGGCCGATGCGGAAGGGCGCAGGGGGTGGCGGAGACGGGCGGACACGGGGGCTGCGGAACCGGATGAGGGGCGTCGTTGCCCCCGGTTCTGCCGCGCCTCGGACCGCCCTCGCGACGTCGGAACCGGTCCCCCCGGCCGGAGACCATTGCGTCGAGAAGGGGTGACCCCTTCCGGCAAGGCATTGGAATCAAGTCAGAAAATGGGTGGACCCCAAGGGGTCAGATGACCCGTCCGGAGCGTCCCTGGCAGCCGTGCCCGATCAGCGGGGTGCCCACTCATCTGCGCGGACGGGGTGAACGGTTCACCCCTCCATCGGGAGGCCCACGCCGTGGGCCCACCCCTCGGAGTTGGCCACTGTCAGGGGTGTTCGGGATCCTTCGTCGGACCCAAGGCCGCCAACCGGCGCGGCAGGTCCGAGCGGCTGTGAAGCACGTCCACCACGATCACCTGGTCCGGCATCTCGACGAACACGATGAAATGCTGTCCCGCCCGCGTGAAACGCAAGTCCTCCGGCAGGTCGGGATCGATGAGGCGGCGGCAGTCCTGCGAGGGTGCTTCACCGGACGCGATGGCGGCGCAGCGCGCGATGAGGTCGGCCTCATAAGCCTCGGCCTGGCGCGGTCCGAACGTCTCCAGCGTCCAGCGGGCGATCTCGACGAGCGACCGTTCCGCCTGCCGCGTCAGCCGCCAGGGCTTCGGCATCAGGACGCGGTGCGCGCGGCGGCAAAGGCCCTGCGGATCGCCTCCTCACCGGTGCCTTCGGCGAACTCGCCCGAGCGTGCCTCCTCGAGCCCCGCGGCGAGCCGGTCACGCAAGGCGGTCATCTCCGCCTCCTCGCGCTCCAGCAGACGAAGCCCGGCGCGCAGCGCCTCCGACGCGTTCTGGTAGCGGCCATCGGCGATCAGCCGCTCGATCAGGTCAGTCTGGCTGTCGGTCAGGACGACATTGCGGGTCGGCATCGGCATCTCCTTCGGTGCATTGGCAATATATGCCAATAATGGGCGTCTGTCGACCAGCCGAGGCGGCGCGCGTCAGCCGGTCTGTCGCAGATCCGGGCCCATCACCCGCTTGGCCCCGCCGCGCTGCGCCGAAGGCAGCCGGACCAGCGTGGCCATGGCATCTGCCAGCTTGTTCGACACCGGCTCGCCCTCGATCTCCTGCACGAGGAACCAGTCGACGAGGCAGTCCTTCTTGCCCTGGTCCTCGGCCGTGATCCCGAACTTCGCGATCGCCGCCTGCATCAGCTCGAGATACGGGGTCGTATACGGCACCGCGTCGGCACCCTCTGCAGGGCTGACGACCTCGGGCACATAATCCGGCCAGATCGCCTTCACGAGAAAGCGCGGCATGCGGATGTCGATGAACTCCCAGTCCCGCGCCGTCAGCCGGTTGGAGAAGAACCTGCCCTCCCGCCACTGCTCGGGTCGGATGCTGGTGTGATATCCGGAATGCAGGCCGAACCCGCTGCTGTTGCCGTAGCCCCAACCATTCGGCCGATCCTCGGTGTAGCGGCCCTGCGCGAGAAGATCCCCGTCCCGCAGCGCGACCAGCAACTCGTTCTCCGCCTCCGCCTTCCAGGCGATGGTCGGATCCTGCGGCGGGTTCCAGTGGTTGTGCGCAGGCACGGGCTTCGGCGGCGCCTTGGCAGCTTCGTCCGCGCGCCGCGCGACGGTCACGGTTTCCACATGGGCCAGCGCCTCTGCGTAACTCCATTGGGTACGGTCG
Source organism: Paracoccaceae bacterium (assembly GCA_020425125.1). Classification (GTDB taxonomy): domain Bacteria; phylum Pseudomonadota; class Alphaproteobacteria; order Rhodobacterales; family Rhodobacteraceae; genus Meridianimarinicoccus. The sequence goes on from JAGQRV010000091.1 coordinate 2,980, forward strand.
AGCGATTGCAGCGACATCGGCGGCCTCGTGATTCATGTGGGATGACCCGAACATAATGGGAACGCCCGAACCCCTCAACCCATTCCGATGGCGCGAGGGCGGAGGGGTTCACCCTTGCGAAGCCGGCGAGGGTTGACCCGTTCCGAGGTCGCGGCCGGTGGCGCAATCCGGCACCGATGGATCATGATGTTCGATCCCGGTCCCATCCGTCGCCCCAATCCGCTCGCCCCCTCGGCGATGACCCCCGCCGAACGCCGCGCCGAACTGTGCGGCCTGATGGCGCTCGGGCTGGTTCGGTTGAAGCGCCGCGAGCGCGGTGAAGCTTCTGACGATACTGGAGAAATTCGCCTACACTCTCCTGCGGGCGCATGCCGTCATGCAACTCCAACTCA
>JAGQRV010000092.1 GCA_020425125.1 Paracoccaceae bacterium
CACACGGGATCGGCGGATTGACGTTTGATCCGAAGAAGCGGGCGTTGCCGCCGGAAGCCGGCGTTGCGATCGCGCTTGTCCTCATCGTCATCGTGTTCGAGGTGCTCGGGCGGCTGATCATGCATGACAGCTTCCTGTTCAACACCCGCGAGAACGTCAGCGGCCTGTTCAACGAACAGCGGCTGCAGATCATCATCCTGCAGGTGTCGATCATCGGCATCATCTCGCTCGGGGTGACCCAGGTGATCATCTCGGGCGGCATCGACCTGAGCTCGGGCTCGGTGGTGGGCGCCACGGCGATGATCGCGATGAGCTTCGCCCAGGCCGGCGAGATCAACGGCATGGCGAATACCCGGGCGGTGTTCTTCCAGGAAGGCTGGGTCGACCTGCCGGTGATCATTCCCCTCATCGTGGGGCTGGCCTGCGGGCTTGTCGCCGGGCTGATCAACGGCTCGCTGATCGCCTATACCGGCATTCCGCCCTTCATCGCCACGCTCGGCATGATGGTCTCGGCGCGCGGCATCGCGAAATGGTGGACGGCCGGCCAGCCGGTGTCGTTCCCGACGGAAAGCTATGCCGCGATCGGCTCGGGGATGATGCCGGTGGTCATCTTCGTCTTCCTGGCGATCCTGTTCCACCTGATCCTGAACTACACCGTCTACGGCAAGCACACCTACGCGATCGGCTCGAACGAGGCGGCGGCGCGGATGTCGGGCATCAATGTCCGCCACCACAAGGTCATGGTCTATGCCATCGCCGGGCTTCTCGCGGGCATCGCCGCCATCGTGCTGAGCGCGAAGAACCTGACCGCCCAGGCCGGCATGGGGGTGATGTACGAGCTCGACGCCATCGCCATGGCGGTGATCGGCGGCATCTCGCTCCAGGGCGGGCGGGGCTCGATCCTCGGCACCGTGCTCGGCGCGCTGATCTTCGGGGTGATCATCTCGGGTTTCACCTTCCTGCGCCTCGACGCCTATTACCAGGAGATGGTCAAGGGCGCGATCATCGTCGGCGCGGTGGTTCTCGACCAATGGCGCCAGCGCCGCAGCTCTGCCCGGATGTAAGGAGGACCGACAATGGCTAGCGACATCCAGACCAACATCTCGGGCCGCACGGCACCGCATCCGGACGGCGCGCTCGGCGACGTCGTGCTCAGGACCGAGGGGCTCACCAAGCATTACGGCGGCGTCCACGCCCTGGTCGACTGCAACTTCGAGATCCGCAAGGGCGAGCACGTCGCGATCATGGGCGACAACGGCGCCGGCAAATCCACCTTCGTGCGCCAGATCACCGCGGTGGAGCAGCGCACCTCCGGCAAGGTCTGGTTCGACGGCCGCTACGTCGAGTTCGACGGACCGCTTGCCGCCCGCGAGGCGGGGATCGAGACGGTGTTCCAGACGCTGGCACTGGCCGACCATCTCGACGTGCCGGACAACCTGTTCCTCGGGCGCGAGAAGCTCCTCGTCAAGCTCGGGCCGTTCTCGATCCTCGACTACAAGGGGATGCGCGACGCCACCCTGCGCGGGCTGGAAAAGACCGGCGTGAAGATCCCGAACATCCGCAACACGATCCAGAACATGTCCGGCGGCCAGCGCCAGTGCGTCGCCATCGCCCGGACCGCGACCTTCCACTCCAAGCTCACCATCATGGACGAGCCGACCGCCGCGCTCGGCGTGCAGGAGACCGCGCAGGTCGAGAACATCATCCGCACCCTCAAGCAGCAGGGCGAGCCGCTGATCCTGATCAGCCACAACATGCGGCAGGTGATGGATCTGTGCGACCGGATCGTGGTCTGGCGGCGGGGCCGGATCTGCGCCAACCTGCGCAAGGAAGAGACCGACGGCCAGGACGTCGTCGCCTACATCACCGGCGCCAAGACACAGCCAGAATACGCATCCGCCGCGTGATC
>JAGQRV010000093.1:0-1188 GCA_020425125.1 Paracoccaceae bacterium
TTCGGCTTCAAGGGCCGCTTCAGGCGGTTTGAAGGATCTCCGGTCACCCGCCCCACCGGGCCATTCGGTAGACCATGGCCTGCTTGGTCGAGGAGCCACGCATGCCCGTCGTGATGTCACCGCTTTCGATCAACGTCAGCAGGATTTCGTCGCGGTCGCGCGATTTCAGCCATTGGGAAGCCCGGGTGATCTCGGATTTGGTGATCCCCTTGGGCCCGGCCGCGCGGACGATCTCCTTCAGCCGCTTCAGATGCGCCTCGGTCTCGGTGTCCGCCACATGGCGCTCGACCGCCTCCATGGTGCGCCGCGCGTAATGGCGCACGAAGCCGATGGCCCAGTCCGCAGCGGTGATGTCGATCTCGGGGCGTACAGGATCGCGCCCGACAGCGACGATCAGCGCCAGCTTCAGCGCGTTCTCTCCGATGCGGGCGAGGATGGCGGTAAAGGCGGTGCCGGCCGCTGCGCGCAGCTCTTCGGTCAGGGCGTCGCTGAGACCGGCGAACCGGGCGCGCGCCGCGTCCGACATCGGCACGGTCATCGGGTTCACGGCGGTGTTCTGATCAGCGGTCTTGCCGGTCAGGTTGCCCTTCACGGCCCCGCTGCCGCTCGCGACCAGCTGGAGCGACTGGATCAGCGCGGGCGGCGCCTGACGGATACCGACGGCAAGGTTCTCGTCCGGATAGTCCTCATCGCTCGGCAGGATCAGAAAACGCGCGAGCGAGCCGTCGACCACATTCGCACCCTGCAGCGCGCCCCAGAAATGCAGCGGCGTCGTGGTGCCATAGACGCATAGGCAGGGCTGGTTGATGTCGCGCCGCTCATTGGTGCCGTCGCGGTTCGCATATTCTGCCCCGAGGAAGATCCCGCCCGCAGCCGTGAACAGCTCGGTCATGTTGTCGAGGATCTCGGTGATGTGGCGCGGGCTGCGCTTGCGGTCGGCTGCGGCCGACAGGAACATCCCGAACTCGTCGATCTGGAACAGGATCGCGGGCTGACGATGGAGCGCGGTCAAGAGCCCGGCACCAGAGGCGATCTTGTTGCCGCCGAGATGATGGGCGAGCCCCGCTTCGAAGAAGACCTCGTTGATGATCTCGCGGGCGTGGTTCTTGCCCGAGCCGCTGTCGGCGATCCCCACGACATAGAGGTTCGAGCGCAGGTTGCTCGTCGTGCGATACCGCCGCCCCATCA
>JAGQRV010000093.1:1251-1612 GCA_020425125.1 Paracoccaceae bacterium
AGCCGGTCAGCTCGCCGACAAGACCGTCGGGAATGGTCAGGCTGAATGTAGGCTTTTCCGGGTCGGCGGCGGCCGGCGCGCTCCCCTCGAGCCGGGCCAGCAAATCGGCGGCCGGATGCGGGCCGTCCGGATCGACGCCGCCATCGAGGCGCAAGGCGGCATCGGGCTGCCAGCCGCGTTCCATGGCGAGGTGATAAATTGTGCCCGCGCCGATCCTGTCGGGCTTGAAGCTCGCCCAGGCGCGGGCCGTGGTCGCGGGCACATCCTTGGCCGCCTGGGCCGACCAGGTGGCAAAGACCTCGCCGCCCTCATCGGCAAGCGCGCCTTTCAGCGCCATGCCGATGCGCATCCAGCTGTCGTA
>JAGQRV010000093.1:1731-1899 GCA_020425125.1 Paracoccaceae bacterium
GGGCCTCGGGCAGGATCGCATAGGCCTCGTCGAGAAAGGCTGCCGCCGCTTCTGCCGTGATCTCCGGAAGGTCGCTGATATCAAGATCGGCCAGCCCCTCGTCGGGCCAGACATAGGGTGCGCCGGTGTCGGGGTGATAGGCGTAGGCCAGAAACTGCTGCCCGAGGC
>JAGQRV010000023.1:0-37652 GCA_020425125.1 Paracoccaceae bacterium
TGCGCGAAATGTGGCTGTCGAGATTGACGCGCCCGCAGGGCCAGTTCAGCCGCGCCGCCACCTGCTGGATATGGGTCGACTTGCCGGTGCCGTGGTAGCCTTGGATCATCACCCTCCGATTGTGGGCAAAGCCCGCCAGGATCGCCAGGGTGGTGTCGGGGTCGAACTTGTAGGTGGAATCGATGTCGGGAACCCGTTCAGTGCGGGTCGCGAAGCCTTTCACCACCATGTTGGTGTCGATGCCGAAGACATCACGGACGGAAACCTCCTCCGTCGGTTTCGCCATCACGTCCAGCATCCCGTCCGCCATCGTCTCGCCCTCACTCGCTTCGCGCGTGGTGCAACATATCGCGTCGCGGTGCAAGGGGACGGCAGGTCAGCAATGCCGTCCAGGTCAGGCACGCTGATATCTCGTTGGTTGTGGTGCGCCCGGAGTTGGCGTATTTCTTGAGTATTTTCAGAGTTGGTCGGCGCACCCCGTATCAAGGGACCAGCAGGGCTTCATTCCACGTTGATGCCATTTCTGACGCCAGACGCGCTTTCGTGCGTGGCGTCGTCGGGGGACAGATGATGAAGGATTTTCCCGGGGTATTCCGCCGCAACAGTCTTGAGATCCAGTTCTGGGGCTACGAGTCCGGAAACGTGTTGGCATCAATCACCGGCTCGGGCGGACCTAAGGCGTTTGCCGAAAGCCTGCTGTCGGCGTGGGCCGGTTCCGGCGGGTCGCTGCCCGACATGATCCTCTGGCTGGCGCGAGACTATCCGGAGACATTCGCAACATTGGGTGTCCTTTTGCTGGTGGCGCTTGCCCATCCGGTCAGCCGCCTTGCCCAAAGCGTGGCAGGCAGCCGGGCCTCCGATGCCGTCAATCTTCTTGCGGTGCCACTGGCGCTCGGGCTGCTCGGCTATGTCCTCGTCCGTTCGGCCAACCTGTTCACGGTGTCGGCCTGCGCCTTCGTCGTGGCGTCCTGCTTCCTCCGCGGGGCGGCGCTGTTTCCGCTTCTCCTGAAGATCGGGGGGCTTTGCCTTGTTCTGGGCGGTCTCGCCCTTTCGGCAGCCGGAGCGTCGGTGTTTCAGGCCCATCTGTTCGGTGCCAGCACCCTCAATGCCGCGGTCAGTCTGATCACCGTTCTGACCGGCCTCTATGTCGCGGGAGCGGGGGCGCTGACCTATATCGGCGGCATCTTCGAGTCCGAGTCCGCGGTGCCGAGCGGGAGGAGCGGTTTGCTCGACAGGGTACTGGATCCGCGCGGGTCCCTTCTCGCTGCATCTCTGGTCACCCGGGTGGATCCAGTCGTACGCAGCTTGGTGCGGCGCGTGATCCTTCCGGCGGTCTTCTGGGTCGATGCAGATACCAAGACTTGCCGGCCATTCCGGACCAGCATGATGGCCCGTCTGCCCTGGCGCCTCCTGGCCGGGACGGCAGCACTCGCAACCGGTACCGATGCCGGCCTGTGCTTTGCGATTGCCAACCTGCTCTGGGCTTTGGGAGACGTCGCAATCGGTGCCCTGGACGGTCCGCTCGAGCGTCCCGAACCGCTCCGATCAAGCGGTCCGCAATGATCAATCCTTGAAGCTGCGGCTTTCGCGGATCTGCTCCCAGGCCCAGACGACTTCCTGCAGGCGATCCTCGTCCGACCGGTCGCCGCCGTTCATGTCCGGGTGCAGCACCTTGATGAGGCTCCGGTACTGCTTGCGAATCTCCACTTTCGACCAGGTGTCCTTGGCGTCGAGGATTTCGAGAGCGCGACGTTCCGTCGGGGGCAACCGGCGCGATCCGGTCGTGGCCTTGCCCGGGTTCTGGGTCGCCTTCTCGCCCAGAACCTGGTGGGGGTCGTCAACACCCAGGCGCGCCCAGGCCCGTTGCTCGTCCGATGCCTTCGCAAACGGCTTCGTTTCCCGTCCCCAGACACGATCCTTGTCGATCTGGGCCTCCATCTCTTCCTCGGTCGCGCCGTGGAAGAAATTCCATTTCAGATTGTACTCCCGGACATGCGTCTTGCAGAACCAGTAGAACTCGTCGAGGTTGTCGGGAGATTTCGGCGCCCGGTACTGTCCGGCCTCCTTGCAGCCCTCATGCTCACACAGTCGCGTCGAGGTCTCGAAGGCGCCCGACATGCCGCGCTTGCCCCGGTTCTTCTTCTTGGCCGCCGACACCGAGATGTCGAAACCGAAGGGATCGCTTTTGGGCATCTGCTTGACCTTTCCGACTGGTGCAAACGGGGTTTGAACTGCGGGCGGCGAAGTCTAACCTTTCTGCGGCGAAGAAAAAGAGGGACGCGGGCAAAAATGAGTGTTGCAGACGAGATTAAGGCGCGACTCGAAGGCGCGTTCTCGCCGACGCGGCTGGTTGTCGTGGACGAGAGCGACGCCCATCGCGGTCATGCCGGCCATTCGGGGAGCGGCGAAAGCCACTTCCGGGTCGCGATCGCGGCCCCGGGTTTCGCGCCGATGTCGCGGGTCGAACGGCACCGAGCCGTCCACGCGGCGCTGGGAGCCGACCTGACCGGGCGTATTCATGCGCTCGCACTGGAGATTTCCCTCGAATAGGCGAAGGAGAAGCCATCGCGGGCAGGAGCGCAAACGCTGTCGCTGGAAACCGCGGGCCGAGCGTTGTATCGGGGGCGCAGGACGGAGCCCGGTTCCGACATCCCCATTGCGCGGGGGAGGTGGTCCAGAATCGCGCCGGCCACGAGGAGCAACGAACTCTGCGATGACTGACGGCAGCCCCCCTCCGGTGAACGCTCCGTTCGATGGCCAGCGGATCGAGGCACGGGTGACGGACTTCGTCGTCCGTCTCACGGTTCTCGGACTGTTCGTCTTCTGGTCGATCGAGTTGGTCCATCCCTTCGTGCCGCTGGTCGTGTGGGCGATCCTGCTGTCCGTCGCACTTCATCCGGCCCATCTGGTGTTGACCCGATGGCTCGGCGCCCGCCCGGGACTTGCGGCCGCGATCATCACCGTACTGGCTCTCATGGTCGTGCTTGGCCCGATAAGCCTTCTGACGGCAAGCGTCGTCGAGAACGTGCAATGGCTTCTGAGCGCGCTTCGCGAAGGCAGCTTGAAAATTCCGCCTCCGGGTCCGGGCGTCAAGTCCTGGCCACTGATCGGAGCAAGGGTGAGCGAGATCTGGTCACTGGCCTCGGCCAATCTCGAGGATGCGCTGGCCCGCTACGGGCCGGCCATGCTCCCGGCCGGCAGCACGATCCTGGGCAAGGCGGCGGCGATCGGAACCGACCTTGTGTTCTTCGTTCTCTCGGTCATCATCTCAGGCTTCCTGTTCGTTCCCGGACCGCGGCTTGCGGCCGGCGCTCGCGCCTTCGCCGAACGGCTGATCGCACCTCGCGGCGCGCATTTCGTCGATCTGGCCGGGGCGACGATCCGAAACGTTTCTCGTGGAGTGGTGGGTGTGGCCCTGATCCAGGCGCTTCTCGCCGGGATCGTGCTGATGGCCTTCGGCGTACCCGCAGCAGGCCTGATCACATTTGCAGCGCTGATCCTGTGCATCGTCCAGATCGGTCCGGCCCCGGTTCTGCTGCCCGTTATCGTCTGGGCATGGTTCACCATGTCCGCGACGCTGGCTTTCTTCCTGACCGTCTTGCTGGTTCCGGTGGTCGTCATCGACAATGTGTTGCGGCCGCTGCTGATGGCGCGCGGTCTCACGACCCCGCTGCTGGTGATCCTGACCGGCGTGATCGGCGGGACATTGACGCATGGGCTGATCGGGCTTTTCCTCGGGCCGATCGTGCTGGCCGTGTTCTACGACCTGGTCGTGGCCTGGGTGCAGATCGGCGGCGGGTCCGCAACTGGCGTGAAGCCGCCGCCCTGACTTCCGGGCGCAGCGCGGCTCGGCACCGAAACCCGGACCGGCGCAAATCCGCTGCGAGAGCAGAAACCGTTGGTTCAATCGACACCCGGAAATCCCATGTCCACATCGTCCTTCCGACACAACACCGCGCCGAGACCGACCGGCCGCGCGTCCGACGGAAACCTATGATGCAGTCCGTCACTCCGATGCACCCTGCGGCCCCCGCGCATCTCCCGTCCTTCATCACCGCACCGGGAAGCGCGGACTGGTTGATGCAGGGAACGGCGGTCTTCCTGATCCTCACCGTCTTGTCGGTCGGACTGGTCTATCTGCGTCTCCACGCGCTGCCCGAGCACATGGCACACCGCGCCAACAAGGTGCAGCTGCAGGTGGTGGCGGTGCTGACACTGCTGGCTCTCTTTACACACAACCACCTGTTCTGGGTGGCCGCATTGCTGCTCGCCCTTGTGGAGCTGCCCGATTTCGGCAGGCCGGTCGGTTCGATGGCGCGCTCGCTGGAGAAGCTTGCGGGCCGCGACGTCGCCGACCCCGACGAATTGACCGACAACGGCGAAACCGATGCCGAGGCGCGGAGGCGTGAGGCCGGCGTGACCCCGCAGACCAGCGGCGGAGGCGCCTGACATGCTGGAACTTCTGCTGTGCTCGGCTGTCACCGTACTGCCGGATTACCTGTTCCGGCGATATGTACAGGGCAAACGCCTGGGGCACGAGATCACGCTGTTCTCAGTCTGGTACGAACTGAGGTGGGGGATCACGCTTTGTCTGATCCTGACCGTCGCGCTGATCACGACGATCTTCTATTTCCATCCGTCCAGCACCAGCGCGGTCTCGTTCTATCGCACGATCTCGATCCTTCCGGAAGGCTACGGACGCGTCACAGAAGTCTATGTGAACTACCGCGACGAGGTCCATGCCGGCGATCCGCTGTTCCGCATGGACAGCACGCAGCAGCAGGCGGCGGTCGACACCGCGAAATACAAGGTGGCCGAGATCGATGCCGAGATGGAGGTCGCGAAATCCCACCTCGCCGAGGCGGATGGCAAGATCGCCCAGGCGAAAGGCATGCTCCAGCAGGCGACGGACGAATACAATACTCGGGCAGAACTGCTGAAGCGCAGTCAGAGCGCTGTGTCGCAGCGCGACGTGGAAAAGGCGCAGGTTGCCGTCGACACCCAGCAAGGGATGGTGGACGCCGCGGTCGCCGCGAAGGCAGCGATGCAGACCGAGATCGACTACCAGCTTCCGGCCGAGAAGAAGAGCGCCGAGGCTGCGCTGCGCGAGGCCGAGGTGGCGCTTTCCAAGACGACGGTCTATGCCGGCGTCGATGGCTGGGTCGAACAGTTCACCCTGCGCCCCGGCGACGTGGTCAACCAGATGATGCGGCCGGCCGGGATCCTGGTGCCCTCGAATGCCGGTCGCATCGGCCTGGAGGCCGGCTTCGACCAGATCGAGGCCCAGGTGATCAAGCCCGGCATGGTCGGCGAAGTCGCCTGCGCGGCGCTCCCGTTCAGCGTCGTGCCGGTCGTGGTCACTCAGGTTCAAAGCGTGATCGCGTCGGGGCAAGTCCGCCCGACCGATGCGTTGCTCGATCCGCAATCCACCGCACCGGGCACGCTGCTCGCCTATCTGGAGCCGCTCTATCCCGGCGCGCTCGACAAGCTGCCACCAGGTAGCAGCTGCATCGCCAATGCCTATACCAGCAATTACGAAGCACTGCATTCGGGGCAGGTCGGAGGCGTCCATGCCTTTCTCCTCCACGCGATCGACACTGTCGGGCTGGTCCATGCCGCGCTTCTGCGGATCCAGGCCTTGCTGATGCCGGTGAAGACACTTGTGCTTAGCGGTGGCCACTGAAATGTCGCGGGCCGGCGCGTCGGAGAGCGCGCAGTGCCGCGCGCCTGCGCAGCGCCGGACTCTGAGATATGCAAGGTCAGGAAGAACCTGGAGGCGAGTAGGAGAATCGAACTCCTGTACACGGATTTGCAATCCGCTGCGTCACCACTCCGCCAACTCGCCGAACCGGTGCGGACGGGTGATAACCCAAGGCGTATGGTCGCGCAAGGCGGATTGGCCGGTTGCCGGACAAGGTCTTCTGTGCCAATTCAGGGTGACGAGATCCGTAGCTCAGAGTGCCGCCCATGCCTGATTTCACTGCCCGGCGCCGGATGATGGTCGATACGCAGGTGCGGCCATCGGATGTCACCAAGTTTCCCATCATCGACGCCATGCTCCGCGTCCCGCGCGAGGTCTACGTTCCGGCCGACCGGATTGAGGCCGCCTATGTCGGCGAGAACATGTCGCTGGCCGACGGACGGGTGATCCTCGAGCCGCGGACGCTGGCGAAGATGCTCGACGCGCTCAACCTCCATCGCAGCGACGCGGTGCTCGATCTGGGCTGCGCGTATGGCTATTCCGCAGCCGTCATCGCCGACATGGTCGAGGCCGTGGTGGCGATCGAGGAGGACGAGGCCATGGCGCGGGAGAGCGAGACGGCGCTCGGGGACCAGGGCGTGGCCAATGTCGCGGTGCTGCAGGCTCCGCTCGCCGAGGGTGCGCCGAAGCACGGGCCGTACGATGCCATCGTGATCGAAGGTGCCGTCGAAATCGTGCCTGATGCAATTCTGGCACAATTGAAGGACGGCGGACGGATCGCGGCGATCTTCGCTGAAGGCGCGCTTGGCGTGGTGCGGATCGGATATAAGATCGACGGCGCCATGTCCTGGCGCTTCGCATTCAATGCAGGCGCTCCGGTCTTGCCGGGGTTTGCGAAGGCACAGGCATTCGCGTTTTGATCTGCCCGGCGAGACCCGGGCAAAGAGGGAGCAGGCGAGTGACCGATCGGGTATCGAGACGCAGCCGGCCGCTGGTCGCGGCCTTGGCCATTTTTGCATGCCATTCCGCTACGGCGGAGACCCTGACGGACGCGCTCGTCTCCGCGTACAACAACAGTCACCTCCTGGAGCAGAACCGCGCCGTGCTGCGGGCCGCGGACGAGGACGTCGCACAGGCCGTGGCGGCGCTGCGGCCGACGCTCGAATATCGAGCGATCGGTGATTACGAACACCTTGACGATCCCAAGTTCAGCCAGGTGCCTGACGCTTACACCACGTCACTCGAACTCTTCTCGCAGCTGGCGATCTGGACCGGCGGGCGCAACCGCATGGCCGTGAGTGCCCAGAAGGAAGCGGTTCTGGCGGCGCGTGAAGGCCTGCTGGCGCAGGAGCAGCAGGTTCTGTTCGACGCGGTCACCGCCTACATGAACCTCATCGCCGCGCGCGAGACTGTCGACCTGCAGCAGAACAGCGTTCGCGTGCTGCAGGAAGAGGTGCGCGCGGCGCGCGACCGGTTCGATGTGGGCGAGGTCACCCGGACCGACGTCGCCCAGGCCGAGGCGCGGCAGGCGCAGGCCGATGCCGACTTGGTTTCGGCACAAGGCAGCTATCAGATCGCGCGCGAAGATTACAAGCTGAAGGTGGGCCGCTATCCCGGTAACCTCGCTCCCGCGCCGCCTCTGCCTGCGACGGCGACCTCGCTCGACCAGGCGCGCACCGTTGCGCTCGGGAACCATCCGCTGATCCAGCAGGCGCAGCACAGTGTCAGCTTCAGCGAAATGAATGTGGCGATTGCCGAGGCGGCGGTGCTTCCGACGCTGTCGGCGCGGGTCGGCGCGAACTACAGCAATGCCGACACCAATGCGTTCCGCACCGACGGCTATGATTGGGGCGCGTCCGCCGCGGTTCAACTCAGCGGCCCGATCTATCAGGGTGGCGCGCTGAACTCCGCCTTCCGCCAGTCGAAGGCCAACCGGGACAATTCCCGCGCCGCGCTGTTGCAGCAGACGGCGCAGATCTCCGAACAGGTCGGGCGTGCCTGGGCGGTCCGGGAAAGCGCGGGGGCCAGCCTTGCGGCGACCGAGCGCGAGATTCAGGCAGCGCAGATCGCGTTCGACGGAACCCGCGAAGAGGCGACGCTCGGTGCGCGGACGACACTCGACGTGCTCGACTCGGAGCAGGACCTGCTGAACGCGCGGACCAGCCGGGTGGATGCCGCAGCTCAGGAACAGATCGCGGTCTACGGTGTGCTTGCCTCGATGGGCCGGCTGACAGTCGATTACCTGAAGCTTCCGGTGACGGCCTACGACCCCAGCGTCTATTACAATGCCGTGCGAAATGCGCCGCCGGTCTCCAGCGAGCAGGGGATCAAGCTGGACCGGGTTCTGAAAAGCATCGGCAAGTACTGAGCCGGCCCGTCACTGCGGGACGACTGGCTCCGCCAGAGCCAGAAGCGCGTCGATATCGAGATGGACGGCAAGATGTGCCGCAAGGTCGTCGAGGACGGCGTCCACGCCTGCCTCAAATCGGTAATCGGTTCCTGCATGTCCGAGTTCCTGCAGGAAGGCGGTGCGGAAATCGTCCGCCGCGAACAGACCATGCAGGTAGCAACCTCTGACCAGGCCGTTGGCTGAGGCCGCCCCTTCGGCGCGTCCGTCGAGCGTCAGCCAGAAGCGGTCGCAATCGGGGCCGTCCGTGTGGCCGAGATGGATTTCGTAGCCGGAGAGGGCGGTACCCGACGCCGGATGCATGGCGGAAGACAGCCGGAGTCGTTTCTCGGGCGTCATAGTCGTGGTCACATCGAGAAGTCCCAGCCCCTCGACGCGCGACGGTATTCCTTCAAGACCTTCCGGATCGGCGATCTCGCGCCCGAGCATCTGATACCCGCCACAGATGCCCAGCACCCGGCCGCCGCGGCGGACATGCGCCGCAAGGTCGATGTCCCAGCCCTGGGCACGGAAGTCGGCGAGATCGGAAATGGTGGCCTTGCTTCCGGGAATCAGGACCAGATCGGCGTCGCCCGGCAGGGGCTGTCCGGGCGGGATCACGGCGACCTCGACCGCGGGATCGGCGTTGAGCGGGTCGAGATCGTCAAAATTGGCGATCCGGCGCAGCCGCGGGACGGCGACCTTGATGCCGCGGCCGCCATGGCTGCGAATATCCAGGATGTCCTCGGCCGGAAGCCGCCATGCCGGGTCGAACCACGGGATCACGCCGAGCGACGGCCAGCCGGTCCGGGACACGATCGCGTCGAGACCGTCATCGAACAGCCGGGGGTCGCCGCGGAACCGGTTGACGGCGAAGCCGCGGATCCGGTTGCGGTCGCCTTCCGAAAGCACCGCATGGGTGCCGACGATCTGTGCGATCACGCCGCCGCGGTCGATGTCGCCGACAAGTGCCACGGGCACGCCAGCGGCTTCGGCAAAGCCCATATTGGCGATGTCCCCGGTTCGCAGGTTGATCTCGGCCGGGCTGCCGGCGCCTTCGACCAGGACCAGATCGGCACTTGCGGCCAGCCGGTAAAAGCTGTCGAGCACCGCCATCAGAAGGTCGGGTTTTGCCCGCGCATAGTCCGCGGCCTTCAGGGTGCCGATCCGCTGCCCTTGCACGATGACCTGCGCCCCGCGGTCGGACTCGGGCTTCAGCAGGACGGGGTTCATGTCGACCACCGGCGCCCGTCGCGCAGCGCGGGCCTGAAGCGCCTGGGCGCGGCCGATCTCGCCGCCGTCCGCGGTCACGGCGGCATTGTTCGACATGTTCTGCGGCTTGAAGGGCGCGACGGAATGGCCGAGATCGGTCAGCGCACGGGCCAGCCCGGCCACGATCAGGCTCTTGCCGACATTCGATCCGGTGCCCTGGATCATGATCGCCCTGGTCACGCGGGGCTCCTTCGCTGGCGGCAAATGGATGTGGCAGGCCTGATACGGCAAAAGAAAACGCGCGCCGGAGGGCGCGCGTCCGGTCGGGAGGAGGGCGCGCCGTCAGGCCGCTTCGGCCTCGGCCTCTGCGAGCCGCCGTTCGCTTTCCTCGCGCGACAGAGCCACAGACGTGCGCACGCCGCGGCCGACGAATTCCATCAGGCCGTTGACCACCCGTTCGTTCGGGTCGATGCCGGCACAGGTCAGCACCTCACGGCCGTCACGCGACCGTGCCCACCGGGCAATCTGCTCGGGGCCATTGCCGTATTTCTTGTCGTCCGCGATTGCGTCGTCGAGTGCTGCCAGTACCACGGCTGCGAACAACTTACGCGCACGGGAGCCTTGCTCGTAGTTGAAGGCCGTCGCGTCAACATATTCGCCCATGAGGGTTCCTTTGTTCTTGCTCTTGTCAGTTCCGAAGTGCAGGGAATATGCCCATCGGAATCCGATTCTGTATTGCGGATTTCACATACCTGCTCTGCTTCTGCTGCATGGCTGTGGCGCGGATTCGATGCTTTCACGTCGGCTTGCGGGCCATTCCTCGCGCGGATATATGAGCGCTACCATATCTGTCAACCACAACCACGAGGGCGTGATGCCTAAGATCAACGGAAACGAGATTCGGCCCGGGAACGTGCTGGAGCATAACGGCGGGTTGTGGGCGGCCGTGAAGGTGGATCATGTGAAGCCCGGCAAGGGCGGGGCCTTCGCGCAGGTGGAGCTCAGGAACCTCCGCAACGGGTCCAAGCTGAACGAGCGCTTCCGCTCGGCCGACAAGGTGGAGCGCGTCCGGCTGGAGCAGAAGGACCAGCAGTTCCTCTATGAAACCGATGGCAGACTCGTGTTCATGGATGCCGAGACCTATGACCAGATCGAGCTTCCGGCCGACATCCTGGGCGAGCGCCGTCCGTTCCTGCAGGACGGCATGACCATCGTGGTGGAGTTCTACGACAGCGAGGCGCTGAACGCGACGCTGCCGCAGAAGGTGACCTGCAAGGTGGTGGAGACCGAACCGGTGGTAAAAGGTCAGACAGCAGCGAACAGCTTCAAGCCGGCGATCCTCGACAACGGGGTCAAGGTGATGGTGCCGCCCTTCGTCGGACCGGACGAGGACATCGTCGTCAACACCGAGACGATGGAGTATTCCGAGCGGGCCTGATTGCGGCCCGCGGGGCGGTCGGACCCGCATCGGACTTCTATCGGAATTGCACCGGACATTCATCGGGTCGCGGCCGGATTGCCGGCATCGGCCCCGAGATCGCCCGGCACAGGAGACAGCCGCCATGTCGACACCCGTGGCGCCGGCCGAGGCGGTCCGGATGGCCCGGATCGCCGGGGCGCTTTACCTCGTCATCATCCTGTGCGGAATCTGGAGCGAAGCGGCCGTGCGCGGCGGTCTGGCGGTGCCGGGCGACCCGGCGGCGACTGCGGCGCACATCCTCGAAGCGGGTCCGCTGCTCCGGCTGAGCATCCTTGCCGATGCGCTGATGGCGCTGGCGGATGTGGGGCTGGCCGTGCTGCTCTATGTCCTGCTGCGCCCGGCGGGGCCGGTCCTGGCGCTGATGGCGATGGCCTTCCGGCTGGTGCAGGCAGCCGCCATCGCGGCGGCGCTGTCGTTCCAGTTCGCGGCGCTTCGGGTACTCGATCCGCCGTTTCCCGGAAATGACCCTCTCGCCGCCGTGTTCCTGTCGGTTCAGGCGCACGGCTACGATCTGGGGCTGATCTTCTTTGGCGTGAACTGCCTGCTGGTTGCGGTCCTTCTGATCCGGGCGCCATTCGCCCCGGCCATGCTCGGCTGGCTGATCGCGGCCGCCGGCGCGGTCTATCTGACCGGCAGCATCCTGCGCTTTGCCGCGCCCGGCCTCTGGGCCGGTTTCCAGCCCGCCTATCTTGTGCCCCTGGTGGCCGAGGCGGCATTCTGTCTGTGGCTGCTGTTTCGCGGGCCGGACCGGGCGGGGTGGATGCGCGCCGCGGATTCTGCGGCGCGCCAGCGCTGAGAGGGCGCGTCAGGCCGCCAGCGCGGCGCCAACCCGACCGAGCCGGGCGCGGGCATCCTCCGACAGCGCGCGGATCGCATCCGAGTCGTTCAGATCGCCGACAGAGAGCATCGCGGCGGCGTCGACGATGCGCACGCGCGCAGCGTCTCCGCGTTCCTCGACGACGATGTTGCAGGGCAGGAGCAGGCCCACTTCGGGCCGTGCTTCCACCGCCATCTTGGCCATCTTCGGATTGCAGGCGCCCAGAATCGCATAGCGGCGGAACTCGGCGCCCAGCTTGTCCCGGAACGCCTTGTCGAGATCGACGCGCGAGACGATGCCGAAGCCTTCGGCGGCAAGGGCCGCGGTGACCCGTTCCACGGCCGCGTCGAAGGACTCGGCGACGTCGATGGTTTGCCCGAGATCGCTCATCGCACTTCTCCTTTCATGGACGACAGATGCATGAAACGGGATATGTGGCGCGGCACGGGGCCGCGCAAGTGAAGCGGCGGCATCCGTGTCAATCTGACCCGAAGACGGGAAAGGATGGACAGACGCCGCGCGACTGCGCCGGGCGGCCGGGGATATGACAGGGGCGGGAGCGCCGTCCCTGTCTTCGGCTTTCGCCACGGTCGCTGCGCCGGTCATACGAAGCGGTTGACGATGTTTTCCAGGCGTTCCTGCCGCCCCGAGACAGGCCGCGGATTGACCCCTTCGGCCAGCACGCGGGCCGCGACGGTGGCAAGGTCTGACTGAAGCATCTGCTGGGCTTCCGGCGCGTCCCAGCCGGCATAGCGCTCGTCCCGCATCGCCTGCAGCGTACCGTCCTCGAGCATCCGGTAGGCGGCCTTGAGGCCCGCGGCGCAGGTATCCATCCCGCCGACATGCGCGGCGATCAGGTCCATCGGGTCGAGGCTCTGTCGGCGCAGCTTCGAGTCGAAGTTGGTGCCGCCGGTGGTGAACCCGCCCGCCTTGAGGATCTCGTAATAGGCCAGTGCCACCTCGGGTACGTTGTTGGGGAACTGGTCGGTATCCCAGCCCGACTGGTAATCGTTGCGGTTCATGTCGATCGAGCCGAGAATGCCCAGCGAGGCGGCCATCGCCAGTTCGTGCTCGAAGGAATGACCGGCGAGGATGGCATGGCCCTGCTCGATGTTGAGCTTGACCTCGCCTTCCAGCCCGTACTGCTTGAGGAAGCCGTAGATCGTGCCGACGTCGTAGTCGTACTGGTGCTTCGTCGGCTCCTGCGGTTTCGGCTCGATCAGCAGCGTGCCTTCGAAGCCGATCTTCCGGGCGTAGTCCACGACCATGTTGAGGAAGCGCCCGGCCTGCTCGCGCTCGCGCTTGAGGTCGGTGTTCAAGAGCGTCTCGTAGCCTTCCCGCCCGCCCCAGAGCACGTAGTTCTGCCCGCCCAGCCGGTGGGTCGCGTCGATGCAGGTCTTCACCGTTGCCGCCGCGAAGGCGAAGACCTCGGGGTCGGGATTGGTCGCAGCTCCGGCCATGAAACGGCGATGCGAAAAAAGGTTCGCCGTGCCCCAGAGCAGCCCGATGCCGGCCTTCTCCATCTTCTGGCCGATATAGTCGACGATCTCGTCGAGGTTGCGGGTGTTCTCGGCAAAACCGGCGCCTTCGGGGCGGATATCGGCATCGTGGAAGCAGAAGTACGGCTGGCCGAGGATCGCGAACATCTCGAACGCCGCGTCGGCCTTCATCTTGGCATGGTCCATGTCGTCGCCGAACCACGGCCGCTCGAAGGTCTGGCCGCCGAACGGATCGCCCCCCGGCCAGGCGAAGCTGTGCCACCAGGCAATGGCGAAGCGGAGATGCTCTTCCAGCCGCTTTCCGCCCAGCATCTCGTCGGGATCGTAGTGGCGGTAGGCAAGCTCGCTGGTGGTGGCTGGACCCTCGAACTTGACGGGGGCGATACCGGCGAAGAAGTCGGTCATGAGAGATCCTTGAGGGCTTTGTAGGTCTGTCTGTAGCGGCCATGGGCGTCAGCGAAGGCCTGCGCGAGGCCCGCCTCGGGCGCGACCATGCGGGCGATGGCCGGCGGCGCGGCGATTTCGGGCCCGGCGCCCGTCGCGGCCATCAGGCCGAGCCGTGCCGCGCCGAACGCGGCGCCGAAATCCCCGGCCTCCGGAACTTCAACCGGCAGGCCGAGCGCGGTGGCGATGGCCGACAACCAGTAGGCCGAGCGGCTGCCGCCGCCGACGGCGATCAGGCTGTCGATATGGGTGCCGGTGGCGGTGAGCGCGTCGAGGCTGTCGCGAAGCGCGAACGCCACGCCCTCCAGGACCGCGCGGGTTCCGGCCTCGGTGTCGGTGGCGTGTTCGAGCCCGATCAGCGCGCCGCGGATGCGCGCGTCGTTGTGGGGCGTTCGCTCGCCGCCGAGATAGGGCAGGAAGAGCGTCCGCCCGGGCGCCTGCACCGCGCCGAGCTTTCCGGTCAGGTCGGCCGGGGTCTGGCCGGTGAAGCGGGCGAACCAGCTGAGGCTGTCGGCCGCCGACAGGATCACCCCCATCTGGTGCCAGGTTTCCGGCACGGCGTGGCAGAAGGTGTGCACCGAGCTGGCCGCGTCGGGGCTGTAGCGGGCGGTCGAGGCAAAGAGCACGCCCGATGTCCCGAGCGAGACGAAGCCCCTGCCGGGCGTGACTGCGCCGACGCCGACCGCCGAAGCCGCGTTGTCGCCGCCGCCGCCGGCCACGACCACGTCCGGGGCGAGGCCCCAGCGCTCGGCGATCTCGGACCGGACCGTGCCCGAGACGGCCGAACCTTCGACCAGGGACGGCATCCGGGCGCGATCGAGCCCGGTCTTTGAGAGCAGCGTGTCCGACCAGTCCCGTGCGCCAACGTCGAGCCAGCTGGTTCCGGCCGCATCGGACATGTCCGACACGGCGTCGCCGGTCAGCCAGAGCCGCAGATAGTCCTTGGGCAGCAGGACCTGCGCGACCTTGCCGAAGATTTCGGGCTCGTTCCGCGCCACCCAGACCAGCTTCGGCGCAGTGAAGCCGGGGAAGACGATGTTGCCCGAGATGGCGCGGAACTCCGGATCGGCGTCGAGTTCCGCGGCTTCGGCATGCGAGCGGGTGTCGTTCCACAGGATGCAGGGCCGCAATACATTGTCGGCCTTGTCGAGGAGGGTGGCGCCGTGCATGTGGCCCGACAGGCCGATGCCGCGGACCTTGTCGAGCGGCTGCCGCGATGCCAGCGTGTCGAGGGTGGAGGAGACCGCGGTGACCCAGTCGGCGGGGCGCTGTTCGGACCAGCCGGGATGCGGGCGCTGAACGTCGAGCGCGGCATGCGCCTCGTCCACCACCTTCTGCGCCTCGTCGATCAGGAGCGCCTTGAGTCCCGACGTGCCGAGATCGAGTCCGATATACATCACGCCGCCACCGCGGGCTTCTTGCCCATGATGATCATGCCGAGGATGTCGTCCTCGGTGACGTCCTCGACCCGGACCGTGGCGACGAGCTGGCCGTTCTTCATCACCGACACCCGGTCGCAGAGCGACATCATCTGTCGCGTGTCGTGGGAGATCAGGAAGATGCCGAGGCCCTGGGCCTTGAGCTCCATGATCAGGTCGCAGACCATCTGGGTCTCGTGGACGCCGAGCGCCGCGGTCGGTTCGTCCATGATCAGGATCTTGGCGTTGAAGTAGACCGCGCGCGCGATCGCGACCGACTGGCGCTGTCCGCCCGAAAGCGCCTTCACCGGCGCCTTCAGCTTGCGGAAGTTGGGGTTGAGACGCGCCATGATCTTGCGCGTCTCGGCTTCCATCTTGGCATCGTTCAGCATCCCGGTCCCGGTGACGATCTCGCGGCCCAGGAACAGGTTCGCGGGCGCGTCGAGATTGTCGGCCAGTGCGAGCGTCTGATAGATCGTCTCGATGTTCTGCTCGCGCGCGTCGCGGGGCGAGGCGATGGTGACCGGCTTGCCGTTGATCCGGATCTCGCCCGAGTCGGCCTTGTAGGCGCCCGACAGGCATTTGATCAGGGTCGACTTGCCGGCACCGTTATGCCCCAGCAGCCCCACGACTTCGCCCGCGTGGAGGTCGATCGACACGTGGTCCACGGCCTGGACGCCGCCAAAGGCGATGGAGATGTCCTTCATTTCGACGAGCGGTGTCATCACAGCTCTCCCGTGCGCTTGCGATAGAGGATGTCGACGAGGACGGCGAGGACGAGGACGACGCCGACGACGATGTTCTGGAACGGCGCGTCGACGCCGACCATGGCCATGCCCGATTGCAGCGACTGCATGATCAGCGCGCCGAGGATGGCGCCGTGGATGGTGCCGAGCCCGCCCGAAAGCGCCGTGCCGCCGATCACCGCCGCGGCAATCACGCGAAGCTCGTCGAGCGTGCCGATGTCGTTCGAATGGAATGACAGACGCGCCGAGGCGACGACAGCGGAGAGAGCGCAGAGGATGCCCATGATCATGAAGATCTTTACGGTCAGAAGGCGCGTATTGATGCCCGAAAGCTCGGCCGCGTCGGGGTTGCCGCCGGTGGCGAAGATGTAGCGGCCCAGCCGGGTGCGGGTGGCGATGATGGTCATCACCACGGCGATGGCGATCAGCAGGAGCACCGATATCGGAAGTCCGTAGGCTGCGGTGTAGCCCTCGGGCATGGTTTCGCCCCTTGCCTGGAAGGCGCGCTCCAGCACGCGGCTGGGCACGTCGTAGGCGTTGAGGATGGCGACGAAGCCGAAGATCACCAGCGCGGTCACGCCGCTCATCGCCAGTTCCGCCCAGGCCGGCTTCACCGGCTGCTCATGGGCAAGCTTGTTGCGACGGGCGCTCCATTGCGCGGCCACGGTGGCGGCAACGGCGAGAGCGGCGACGATCCACGACCACGTGGCTCCGAGCGTGCCGCCGATGCCGCCGAAGGTCAGGAAGGTCGGGTCGAGCGGACCGATGGTCTGACCGGAGGTGATGTACCAGGCGACGTTGCGCCAGACGAGCAGACCGCCCAGCGTCACGATGAAAGCCGGGATTCCGAGATAGCCGACGAGATAGCCGTGAAACGCGCCGATCAGTGCCCCCACGGCGATGCCGATCAGGATGGCCACCCAAGGGATCAGCGGGTTGCCAAGACCGAGACCGAGCGTGTCGGGCAGGAACCGCGTCTGGACGACGGCCATCACCGCCGAGCAGGTGGCCAGGATCGAGCCCACCGACAGGTCGATGTGCCGGGTGACGATGACGAAGACCATGCCGGTTGCCATGATTGCCACCGAGACAGTCTGGATCGTCAGGTTGAAGATGTTGCGCGGGGTAAGGAACTGTCCCCCGGTGATCACATTGAAGACGATGCAGACGACGGCGAAGGCGCCGACCATCCCGAGAAGCCGTGTGTCGATCTCGAGGGTCTGGATGAGGCTGCGCTTCGGAAGCGGCGATGCGGAAGCGGTGTCGGACATGAGGGCATGCTCCGGTGCGGGAGGGGTGTTCTAACCCGGAATGCGCCCGCGCGTCGCGGCGCGGGCGCGTTGATCAGACGGTGCCGATCAGTTGCAGGGCGCGGGTCCGTTCGTCACGCCCTGGCACAGCTCGTCTTTGCTGATCCAGCCGGCATCGACGACCACGCTGAGGTTGTCCTTCGTCACCGGGATCGGGGTCAGGAACTTCGCGAAAAGCTCCTTGCCGCTGGGAGAGGTCCATTTCACGGTGCCGGGGATGTCGGCCATCGCGGTGCCGCCGGCCAGCTCAACGGCGATCTCGCCCGCATTCTTGCCGAGCTCGCGCGCGTCCTTCCAGACGCTGACGGTCTGGGTGCCGAGCGCGATGCGGTTCAGGGCTGCCTTGTCGCCGTCCTGACCCGAAACCGGGATGCCCTGCATGCCTTGCGCCGCCAGCGCGGCCACGGCCCCGCCCGCGGTGCCGTCGTTCGATGCGACGACCGCATCCACGGCGTTGTTCTGCGCCGTCAGGATCTGTTCCATGTTGCGCTGCGCATTGGAGGGCAGCCACTGGTCGGTATAGGCTTCGGCGACGATGGTGATGTCGCCCTTGTCGATGGCATCCTGGAGAACTTCCTGCTGACCGCCGCGGAGGAAGTCGGCGTTCGGGTCCGTGGGCGATCCCTTGATCATCACGTAGTTGCCCTTGGGCGCCGCTTCGAGCACGGCACGGGCCTGCATCCGGCCAACCTCGACATTGTCGAAGGTCAGGTAGTAGGCGCGGGGATCGTCGATCAGCCGGTCATAGCCGAGAACCGGAATGCCGTTGTCGGTCGCGCTCTGCACCGCCGGGATGATCGCCTGGCTGTCCTGGGCGAGAATGATCAGCGCGTCGGCGCCCTGCGAGATCAGCGCCTCGACATCCGACAGCTGCTTCGAGGATGACGACTGGGCGTCGGTGGAGATGTACTTGGCGCCGGCCGCGTCGAGTGCGGCCTTGATTGCGCCTTCATCGGTCTTCCAGCGCTCTTCCTGGAAGTTCGACCAGCTGACGCCCACCACGAGATCGTCGGCCACGGCAATCGCCGCCATGCCAACGGACATCGCCGCGGCGGCGAGTAGTGTCTTATACATGTAAAGCCTCCCTTGATTCGCCCGACGAGCGGGCCTCCAGCTTGACTGGATGGGTCATCTATGGCGCACATTTTTTTAGTTGTCAAAATTAAAAAATCAGGATTAGGCTGCAAATCGGGCTATGACCGCGTTTCCGAGGAATAATCTTGCGCTTGCAGCGAGATTATTGCGGTGCGGCGAAGAAAAATATTCAGTCGGAGAACAAAGTCGGGCCGATGGTGCGGATGGAGCGCAAGGACAGCATGATCCAGGGCTGCGGGCCCGTGCGGTCGCAGGTGGACCGTACGGCCAAGCCCCTGAGTCAGCAGGTCTTCGAGAAGATCCGTTCGGCAGGCCGGATCTCGCGCAGCGATGTCGCGAAGGATCTGGGGGTCAGTCCGGGCTCGGTGACCAGCGCGGTCGCGGCGCTGATGGAGGCGGGGCTGGTGCGCGAGGATCCGCGGCCGAACCGCGACACCGCGCGGGGGCGGCCGCCGGTGGACCTGACCATCGTGCCGGAAGCGCGCCACGTGGCCGGTCTGAACCTGCGCGAGGGGCTGCACAGCGCCGTCATCACCGATTTCGGCGGCACCGTCCTGGCCGAGGCCGAACTTCCCTGTGCGCCCGGCCGCAAGGATATCGGCGAACTCCTGACCGAGATCGACCTGCTGCTCGACCGCGCGTTGCGGCAGGCAGGGCTCGGGCGCGGCGATCTGGCGGCGGTCGGCGCGGGACTGCCGGGATTTGTCGATTACGCTCAGGGCGTGGTCTTCTGGTCGCCGATCGTGCGCGAACGCCACGCGCCGCTGCGCGCGGTGCTGAACGACCGGCTGCCCTGCGCGGTGTATCTGGACAACGACGTCAACCTTCTGGCGCTGGCGGAATCCTGGTTCGGAATGGGGCGCCACATTGCCGATTTCGCGGTCGTAACGATCGAGCACGGCGTCGGCATGGGGCTGGTCATAGACAATCAGCTGTATCGCGGCGCGCGAGGGATGGGGCTGGAAATCGGCCACACCACGGTTCAGCTCGACGGCGCGCTGTGCCGGTGTGGCCAGCGCGGCTGCCTGGAGGCCTACATTGCCGATTACGCGCTGGTCCGGGAGGCCTCGACGGCGCTGGAGTGGGACGGGCGGGTCACCCGGTCGCCGCAGCAGACGCTGGAGGCGCTGTTCGACCAGGCGAAGGCCGGCAACGACGCGGCGCGGCTGATCTTTCACCGCGCCGGGCGCTATCTGTCGGCGGCGCTGGCCAACACCATCCGCATCTTCGATCCCGAATTGCTGCTGATCTCGGGCGCGAGGCTGCGGTACGACCTGCTCTACGCCGAGGAGGTGCTGGCCGAGACCCACCGGTTCTCGGACCGGATCGGCCGGTCCCGCACCGAGATCGCGATCAATACCTGGGGTGATACCGTCTGGGCCCGCGGTGCCGCGGCGCTGGCGTTGGCCGAGGTGACCGACGCGCTG
Organism: Paracoccaceae bacterium; assembly: GCA_020425125.1. Lineage (GTDB taxonomy): Bacteria > Pseudomonadota > Alphaproteobacteria > Rhodobacterales > Rhodobacteraceae > Meridianimarinicoccus. The sequence goes on from JAGQRV010000023.1 coordinate 19,536, forward strand.
GCGCGCGATCCGCGCGGCGACGCCTGAGGATGCGGCGGCAGCTCAGGCCGCCGACTGGTGATGCGCCTCGGCGTTCCGGAACAGGGCGGTCTGCGCTTCGGCCCAGGCCGTCAGATCGTGGCGGCGCACCCGCGCGCGCAGTTCGGCCATGCGGCCGCGGCGCTCCTCTTCTTCCATGTTCAGCGCCTGAAGGATCGCGCTGTCCATGGAGCGGTGCGAGAACGGATTGGTCATGACCGCAGGCGCCAGGTCGACCGCGGCGCCGGCGAATTCCGACAGGACGAGAACACCGTCACCGTCCGCGCGCGCCGCGCAGAATTCCTTGCAGACCAGATTCATCCCGTCCGCCAGCGGCGTGATCCAGGCGATATCCGCCGCCCGGTAATAGGCGACCAGTTCGGTGAACGGGATTGCGCGCGAGATCAGCGAGATCGGCTGCCAGTGGAAGCTGCCATAGGCACCGTTGATGCGCCCGGCCGCCTGCTCCAGTTCGTTCTGGATCTCCTCGTAGGCGGTCATGTTGCGGTTGGCGGCGACCGAGACATGCATCAGCCGGATCTTTCCCCGAAGTTCGGGATTGTCGCGCAGGACGCGGCCGAAGCTTTCCAGTTGCTCGATCCCGCCCTTGGTATAATCGGTGCGGCCGACCGACAGGATCAGCCGGCCCTCGCCGATTTCCTCGCGGATCCGGGTGAGGCGTTCTTCGGTCTCATCCGACGCGGCCTGGTCCTCGATGTAGCCCACGTTGACGCCAACCGGCGAGGCGCTGACCGCGATCCTGCGGCCCTCGTAGGCGATCTCGGTGACCTGGGTCCGTTCGTTGAGCGCGGTGCCTTCGTTGATCCAGTCCTCGGGCACCTTTTCCTGCCGCTGGATGGTGACGTCGAGCAGGCTTTTGACCACGGCCACGAAATTCTCGACATAGCGGGGAATGTGAAAGCCGACGATGTCGCAGCTCAGCAGGCTTTCGACGATCTCGCGCCGCCAGGGCAGCACGTTGAACATGTCGGCCGCCGGAAACGGCGTGTGGTGATAGAAGCTGATCTTCACGTCCGGGCGGAGCTGGCGGATATAGCCGGGCGCGAGCCACAGGTTGTAGTCGTGCACCCAGACCGAGGCGCCCGGTGCGGCCTCGTTCGCGGCGGCTTCGGCGAAGGCCCAGTTCACCTCTCGGAAGGTTGGCCAGTCGACCGGGTCGTAATTGTAGCGTTCCTTGAAGGAATGCAGGATCGGCCAGAAGGCTTCCTTCGACGTGACGTGGTAGAAGCTCTTCACCTGGGCGGCCGTCAGCGGCAGGCGCGAGACCCGGTAGCTGCCGAACGAATCCTCGATTGTGACGACGCGCTCGAATTCGGGCTTGGCGAGATCGTCCGCCAGCTTCCAGGCAACCCAGCTGCCCTGCTCGGCGCGGCCGAAGAAGCTTTTCAGCGTCGGCACGATGCCGTTCGGGCTGGTGTTCTCGCGCAGGATCACCCGTCCGTCTTCCTGTTCCACCTCCTCGTAGGGCTGGCGGTGATAGAGGATGACGAGATCGGATGTTTCAGATGGCATGGTCGTACTCCGGTTTGCTCGGATGCAGGTTCTTGGCGGCGATCGCCTCGGCGATGCCCGCGGCGCCGATCGCCCGCGCCAGATAAACCTGCGGATGGTTGCGCACCTCTTCGATGAGCGCGGGTTCGGAGCCGCCGACGGCCACCGCGGGAACGCCGCAGGTCAGCATGGAGAGGTCGTTCAGTGTGTCGCCTGCGGCGAGGACGTGCGCCGGATCCATGCCGAGATGGTCGATCAGCCGCAACAGCGACGGCCCCTTGCTGACGCCCGGCGGCAGGACGTCGAAATACATGTCGGCCGAGACCAGCGGTTCCAGGCCCATGGCGCGGATCAGTTCCGCGCTCTGCGGATGGAATTCGTCGGGGTCCAAGTCGTAGCTGACGCGAAAACGGAAGTCGGTCGGCTGCAGCGTCAGTCCGGCATGGCCTTCGAGAGCGGATCGGACCTCGTCGCCGCGGTCATCCCAGAGCCGGGCGATCTCGGCCTCGAGCGCCGGAAGCGGATGGATCGTGGCATCTGCGGCGACCTCGGCGATGGTGGTGCCGACATCGCCCACCACGTAGTCGGGGCGGGGCAGCCCGTCGCGCACCATGCCGGTGATGAAGTCCGGGTCGCGCCCGGTGACGAACACCAGTCCGACCGTGGCCCGGTTCGCCTCGATCCAGCCGTAGAGGTTGCGGCGGTCGGCGTCGGTCCCGCCGAGGAAGGTGCCGTCGAGATCGGTGGCGAGCGTGAAGGTCCGCTGCGCCAGGGCTGGCAGGGCGGCTGCGTCGGTCATGACATCCTCTGGGTCAGGTCTTCTTCGGCGGCGCTGCCGCCGGGATGGTCGAGCGAGATCGAGAGGCTGCGCGGCTCGGCCTTCAGCGGGCGGGCCCAGAGCCGCGCGAAGGCTTCGGAGAGAGGGACGCCCTCATGCAGCACCGCATGGACGCATTCACAGATCGGCATGCTGACCTTGACCTTGCGGGCAAGCTCGATCACCGACACGGCGTTGACCTCGCCTTCGACCACGACGTCCTTGCCGTCGAAGCACTCGGCACGCGTCTTGCCGGCGCCCAGCTGTGCCCCGAGGGCGAAGTTCCGCGACGTGGTCGACGAGCAGGTCAGCGTCAGGTCGCCTGCGCCCGACAGGCCGGTCACTGTCTCGCGCCGTCCGCCCAGAACTTCGGCAAGGCGCTTCATCTCGTCCATGCCGCGGGTGATCAGCGCGGCGCGGGTATTCTCGGCGAAGCCGGCGCCGGTCATCATCCCGCAGGCGATGGCGATCACGTTCTTCACCGCGCCGCCGACCTCGACACCGATCGGATCGTCCGAGATGTAGGGGCGGAAGCCCTTGCCGCCGAGCGCGATGGCGAGGCGCGCGGCGGGGCTGTTCTCGGGGTGGAGCCGGTCCTGATAGGAAAACGGAAACGCGATGGTCGCCGCGGTGGGATGGCCGAGCGCGGTTTCGCGCGCGAAGGTCGGCCCCGAAAGAACGCCGACCGGATGGTCGGGGATCTCCTCTTCGGCCACCTGGCTGAGCAGAAGCCCGGTGCCGCGCTCGATCCCCTTGCAGCACAGCACGACCGGGATGCCCGGGCGCAGATGCGGGCGGATCATCCGGCAGATGTCGCGCAGTGTCCGGGACGGCGTGACCACGAGGACCGTGTCTGCATCGCGGCAGGCCGCGGCGGCATCGGTGGTTGCGGTGATGCCGTCGGGCAGCGGGATGGCGTCGAGATATCGGCTGTTCAGGCGGTGCGTGTTGATGTCGTCGACCACGTCGTCGCGGCGTCCCCACAGGGTGACCGTGCGCCCGGCGCTCGCGGCGACCACGGCAAGTGCGGTTCCCCAGGCTCCGGTGCCGATCACGGCGACCCGTGCAATTGCGGCATTGCCGCCGGACGGCAGCTCGTCAGGTGAGATGTCAAGTACCATGAGATGGCTCCTTGTACCGCAATAGAACACATTTTTTCAACCCGACGGGGCTTGCCGGGGCGATTTTGCGCTTGCAGCATCGTCGCGCGCGCCGATGGCCGCGCCGGGGGTCCAATTTTCGGTGGGACCGTCATCCGTTAGCGCAATCTCACCGACCTTCCGGGCCTGTCGCGTCTATCGAAAATTGCACCGAATTCCGTGATTTCCCATCTGGCCTCACGAAACCGTGATCCGCAACATCGGGTGTGAATCGCCGTCCGGTTGTGTGTCGTGCTCGGAACTATGCGCCGCTTCTCAGGATGCCGCCGTGCAGCGTTTCGGTCGGGAACGCCTGAAGCACGAGATCCATGAAGGCGCGAAGCCGGGCCGACAGCGCCTGGGGGCTCGGATAGACGAAGCAGACCTCTCTGGGCTGGCATTGCCAGCCGTCCAGCACCTCGACGAGGCGCCCCTCGGCCAGGTCCCGCTCCACCAGGAACAGCGGTAATTGCGCCACCCCGGCACCGCCGAGCGCGGCCTCCCGCAGCGCGAAGTAGCTCGTCATCGCCAGTCCGCCGGCCAGCCGGACCGAGCGGTCGCGGTGGCCGTCGCTGAAATGCCAGCTCTGCACGAGCCCGACGCCGAAAAGCAGGATCGGCAGGTCGGACAGATCGGCGGGATCGGGCAACGGCGCCGGGATCAGTTCGGGCGCGGCGACGGCGGCGCGGTGCGAAGCGGCGATCCGCCGCGCCACGAAGGGGCTGTCGACCGGACGCCCGACCCGGATCGCGGCGTCGAAGCCTTCCTCGATGAGATCCGGCTGACTGTCGGTCAGGACGATCTCGAGGGTGAGATCGGGATAGAGCGCGCGGCTGACCGCCACGATCTGGCCCATGAAGGCCTGCCCGAACAGGACCGGCGTCGCAATCCGCAAATGCCCGCGCACCGCGTCGTCCGCCTCTCCGAGCGCCCGGGCGATCTCGCTGGCATCGGCAAGGATGCGCTCGGCCCGTGCGAGGACCAGCGCGCCTTCCGCAGTCAGGCTCACCTTGCGCGTGGTGCGTTCGATCAGCCGGACGCCGAGCGCGGATTCGAGGTCCTGGATCCGCTTCGAGACGGTCGATTTCGGTGTGCCGAGCTTGCGCGCGGCTGCCGCGAAGGACCCTTCGGCCGCAATTGCGCTGAATTCCCTGAGTGCGTTGAGATCCATCCTCACCGTCCAGATTTTCGGACAAAGAAAACATGGCGCCGCGTCAATTCCAAGCCAAAAGCACCTGCTGCGGACGGGCTCGATACTCGGTGCCCGTCGCGTGGGCAGGTCGTGTGCGAACCGGCGATGATCGCGACGCAGGCCGCCATCCCGTTGCGGGTCGGGCTGCCTGCCCGTGGTCCCGCTTGGGTCGCACGGAGAACGGTCCTGACTTCTGCGGGGGGTCAGGCCGTGGCGGCGGTGTCGAACCAAATGGTCACCGGGCCGTCATTGACGAGGCTCACCGCCATGTCGGCGCCGAAGCGGCCGGTCGCGACGGGAATGCCTTCGGCAGCCAGTGCGTCGGCGAAGCCGAGGTACAGCCGCTCGCCCTCGTCTGGCGGCGCGGCGGCGGAAAATCCGGGGCGGTTGCCGCGCGAGGTGTCGGCGGCGAGGGTGAACTGACTCACGACGAGCGCCGCCCCGCCGATATCGCGGACGGACCGATTCATCTTGCCGTCCGCATCCTTGAAGATGCGCAGCTTGGCGATCTTCCGCGCCAGCGCGGTTCCGGCGGCATCCGCGTCGCCCGCCATGGCGCAGACGAGGATCAGCAGTCCCGGTCCGATTTCCGAAATGTGCGCGCCCGCGACGGTGACATCTGCGCACGCCACCCGCTGGACCAGTGCCCGCATCAGGGCAGTTCGGCCCGCGTGGGCGGGTTTGCCCCCTCGCGCGAGACGGTGACGGCGGCGGCGCGGGTGGCAAGGCTGACGGCGTCGCGCAGCACATCCTCGCCGAGACTGCCGATGGCGGGTTTGATCAGGGCGCCGCGCTCATGCAGCGATGCGAGGATCCCGGCATTGAAGGTGTCGCCCGCACCGACGGTGTCGACCGGCTTGACCTTCGTCGCCTCCACGAAGACCTCGTGATCGGGGGCGATGCCCCAGGCGCCTTTCGCGCCCTCGGTGATGCAGACGAGCCGCGGGCCCTTGGTCAGCAGGGTGCGCGCCTGCTCGCGCGTGTCGCCCGGTCCCATCAGCCAGTGCAGATCCTCGTCCGACAGCTTCACGATGTCGGCCATCGCAAGCATCCGATCCATCCGCGCGCGATACGCAGGTTCGTCCGAAATGAAACCCGGCCGCACGTTCGGGTCCATCATCGCGACCCGTTTCGGCGCCTCACGCGCCATCAGCGCCTCGTAGGTATGGGCGCAGGGGATTACGGCGAGCGAGATGCCGCCGAAGAAGACCGCCTCGGTGTCGTCCGGCAGGGTCGGCAGATCCGTTTCCGACAGCAGCCGCCCGGCGGTGTTCTCGTCATAGAAGGCATAGCGCGCGTGGCCGTCGACAAGCTCCACGAAGGCGAGCGTGGTAGGCCGTCCGCTGACGGCGGCAAAGCGGGTGTCGACGCCGCTTTTTTCCATGGTCTCGCGCAGGATGCCGCCGAAGAGGTCGGTCGACAGCCCGGTAAAGAGCGCGGATGGTGCACCGAGCCGTGCCAGCGCAATCGCCGTGTTGAACACCGCCCCGCCGGCAAACGGCTGGAAACAGGCCGCACCGTCGACGGATTTCCGCGGCAGCATGTCGATCAGCGCTTCCCCGCAGCTCAGGATCATGGTCTCGCTCCCCCTTGGTTCTCAGGCGCATCGGTATCCGGCTTCGCCTCGCTGTGAGCGCTATCATGCTGCGCCCGTTGTCGCCATGGCATTCTTTGGCCTCGCGAATGTCCAGCAAAAAAGCCGGCGCTCCGAGTCCCTCCCCCAATCGGACGGATCAATAGGTCCGGATCGTCGAGAGGCTGTCCTGATTGAGGGCGACCCAGTAGCCGACCCCGCCGGCGACCAGCAGCCCGAGCAGGACCGCGGCCGCAATCTTTAAGGCTGACCAGGGCCGCTCTCCCTGAACCCGGCCGGTCTGGCCGTTGATGACCACCCGATAGGCCTGCCCGCGATAGCGGTAGGCGGCGACCCAGATCGGCAGCAGGACATGCTTGAAGGTGACGTTGGCAACATCGGTGTCGATCCGGTGGATGCGCTGGTGGTCGCCGCCGATGTCGAACCGCACGTCGCGTTCGATGATGCGGTCCATCTGCGCGCGCGCTTCATGGAAGCCGTCGCCGATCTCGACCGTGTAGGCTTCGGCCCGGAACCCCGCGAGGTATTCGGCCGCATAGGGGACCAGGCGGGACAGGTCCCAGGGCGGCAGCGCGGCGGTAAACCGGTCGGGAAGCGACCGCGAGGCCAGTACCAGGACGTCGTCGAAGAAGCGCTTGACCTGGCCCTGAACCGGCCGCCAGCGGATGTTCGCGACCTGGACGGTCTCCGGCTTGCCGTTCCGCATCACCGTGCGGGTCGTGTAATAGACGGTGCCGCGCTCGCCCGCATAATGGCTGCGCGTGTCGGCATCGAAGGTCCAGTAGGGCGTGTAGATCCCGTCCATCCGCCGCCCGCGCCGGGCGAATTCCTGCAGACCCGACGGAGCGAACCAGAGCCGGCCCAGCCAGCGCCCCATCGCATCCCGCGCCGCCGCCTCGCCGAGGGCGAAGGGCAGTACGCCGTGGGGGCGGATGTGGCGGTTGCGGCCGGTTTCCGTCACCACCGGCGTGGCACAGAACGGGCAGACCTGGGCGTGGATGCGTTCGTCGACCTCGACCTGTGCGCCGCAGCTCGGGCAGGTCAGGACGCGGGTCTCCTCGTAGTCGACCGCGCCGGGCGTGGCATCGAGCGCGGCGCGGAAATCCATCTCGCGCACCGAGGCGGCGGCACCCCAAGGCCCTTGCGCGCCGATCGCGGTCTCATGGCCGCAATGATCGCATTTCAGCTGCTGGCCGGTCGGGTCATACCGCAGATCGGCGCCGCAGCTCGGGCAGGGAAAGCGGTGCTGGGTCTCGCCCGGCGCCGCCACGGTCTCGGGCGCCATGGCTCAGGTGTCTGCGGCCGGCGGCGGCGGCGGCATTACGGTGAAGAGCTGCGCCAGCTCGGCCACGTCCTCCGCCCGGATCCAGCCGTCCTGACCGGGCGTCCAGACATAGGTGGCCCGGGTCAGGCTTCCATCGGAGGCCATGCGGCCCAGTGCGGCCTTCGAGAACGGGCCCTTCGTCTGGCCGGCCTCGGCGAGGTGCCAGACCTTCTCGGCCGGGGGCGGCGGCGGAGGCGCCGGTGCGGCCGATGCAGGATGGGCCCCCCAGGGACCGGCCTGACGGGCGGCCTCGGCGCCCATGTTCATGCCCATCCCCATGCCCATGCCGGCGCCGATCCCGGCGCCCATGGCGCTGCCCGGCGTCGCTGCGGCGCGGCTCATCGCTTCGGCGGCGGAATACTGGGTGAACCGCCCCAGGTCCCCTGCGATGCCGGCCGACGTCCGCTTGTCGAGCGCCGACTCGACCTCGGGCGGGAGCGAGATGTTCTCGATGTAGAGTTCGGGCAGCTCCAGCCCGTATCCCGCGATCGTGCCCGAAATCGGGCCGGCGATGAGCTTGCCCAGCTGGTCAGTATTCGCCGCCATGTCGAGCACCGGGATCCCCGATCCCGCCACGACCCGGCTGAATTCCTGCACGATGATGTTGCGGATCTGGAAGCTGATCTCGTCCATGGTGAATTCGCCGTCGGTTCCGACGATTTCGGTCATGAACTTCGCCGGGTCGGTCACCCGCACCGCGTAGGTGCCGAAGGCCCTGAGCCGCAGCGGACCGAATTCCGGGTCGCGCAGCATGATCGGGTTCTTGGTGCCCCATTTCAGATCGGTGAAGCGGCGGGTGGCGACGAAATAGACCTCCGACTTGAACGGCGACTGAAAGCCGTGATCCCAGTGCTGCAGGGTCGTCAGCACCGGCATGTTGTTGGTCTCCAGGATGTAGAGGCCGGGGGTGAACACGTCGGCCAGCTGGCCTTCGTGGACGAAGACCGCCGCCTGGCCTTCGCGCACGGTCAGCTTGGCGCCGTACTTGATCGCGTGCCCCTGGCGCTCGAAGCGCCAGACCATGGTGTCGCGGGTGTCATCGGTCCAGGCGATGACGTCGATGAATTCGCCCGAGAGAAATCCGAACATGTCCTCACTCGCCGATCTTGCCAGGTTGCTTCCCTGATACGCTCTTTGAGCGCGGGTGTCATTGGCTGGTCTCGGCCCGGTCCGTCCGGGGCGCCGGGTCCGACTGCGCTATCCCTTTCCCTGCGCCGCAAGAACGTCCGGTTCGGGGCGCGGCTCGGCACTGGCCGAACTGGCGTCGGGCAGGAGCTCCTGTGCAATATCCTGCACGATGGGTTGGGCTTCGGCCGCATTCATCCCCGGACGGAGACGGGGGTCGTAGAGAATCCGGAGCATCAGTTCGTCCTGACGCGTGAGCAGCGCATATTCCTCGTCGTCGTTGAAGATCGACGGCCGGACCAGCGAGCTGTCATTGGCAAGCCCCAATCCCTGGGTGATCTCCTCGTCGAAGCAGGACCGGCGCAGGAGCGGCGGGTGTTCGGCACGGATCACCGCAACGGCCCGGCGGTAGACGTAGGGCTCGGATTCCGTCGAGAAGGCGATGACGACGCAGAAGGTCGACGCCGGCATCTGCCGGATGTTCGAGATCACATCCGCGGTGATTCCCGGCATCGCCGCCCTGAGCCGCGGCCCGAGGGTCAGGCGCTCGTCCTCGTTGACGACGAAGACCGACATGTTGCCGCCCTCAGGCACGACGGAAATGTCGTGTCCGCTGGCCGAAGCCAGCCGGTGGATGAGGTCGGTGGCGGTTGTCGTGTCGGTCTTGCGTTGCGCGTCGCTGACCGAGTCGCCGAATTCCAGGTTGATCCGCACAGGATCCTGCCAGCGGCGCAGCCGGCTCGACGTTTCCTGTGCGACCAGGTGGCCGGCGACCGGCACGAATTCGTCGAAAAGCGCAATGCGAATGAAGTTGTCCGCGAGAATCCGGGCATCGAACGGCGCGTCGGGGCCGCCGCGGTCGGTCCGCAGCAGGCCGCGGCCGCGCAGATCGGCCTCGACCTTCGCGAACTGCACTGCGAGTGCCTGGCTTTCGGGTGACGGCGGGGTCGGAAGCCGGGGCCGTTCCTCGGGCGACGGCACGCTGGCTCCGGCCGCAGCGTTGCCGGCTCCGGAACTGTCCGGGGCGGGACCGATCGCGGCACAGCCGCTCAGCACCGCCAGACAGAGACCGGCGGCGCTCCAGCCGAAAAGGGCGCGCGGGACCAGGCGCATGCCGCGGTCAGTTGCCCGCCACCGCGCCGGTTTCCCTCGCCTTGGCGGCTGACAGAGTCTGGCGCAACTCGCCTTCCATGCGCTGAAGCTCCGTCTCGGCGGCACGGCGTCTGGCCTTGCCCTGATCGGCAATGGCCAGGCTTTCCTCGATCGTCGCGATCAGTTCGGCATTGGCGGCCTGGATGGCCTCGATGTCGAACACGCCCCGCTCGGTCTCCTCGCGCACTTGCCGATTGGCCTGACGCAGATTCTCGGCATTGGCCTTGAGCAGGTCGTTGGTCAGGTCGCTGGCTTCCATGACCGCCTTGGCGGCCTCCGCCGAGCGCTGGATCGTCACCGCCTGGGCGAGCTGGGTTTCCCAGAGCGGCACGGTGTTCACGAGCGTCGAATTGATCTTGGTGACGAGAGACTTGTCGTTCTCCTGCACCAGACGGATCGAGGGCAGGGACTGCATGGTGACCTGGCGGGTCAGTTTCAGATCGTGCACGCGGCGTTCCAGATCGTCGCGCGCCGCGCGGAGGTCGCGCAACTCCTGCGCCTTCAGGATCGCCTCGGATTCGGCCGCGCCGTTGGCTTCGCCCTCCTTGGCCGGGATGACGCTGCTGTCCAGGTCACGCAGCTTTGCCTCGCCCGCGGCAATGTAGAGCGCAAGCTCGTCATAGAAGTTCAGCGTCTTCTCGTAGAGCAGGTCCAGCCCCTTGATGTCCTTGAGAAGCTGGTGCTCGTGGGAATCGAGATTGGCGGTGATCTTGTCGATCTGGTCGCGGACGGTCTCGTAGCGGGCCATGAATTGTGCCACCGGCGCGGCCTTGCCGGTCAGGCGTTCCCACCACGACTGCTTGCGGTTCGGGTCAAGCTCCTCGACCGAAAATCCGCGGATCGTCGAGACGATCTCGCGCAGCGAGTCGCCGGCCGGACCAACATCCTTGTTGCGCACGTCCGCGAGCATCGACTGGCTGATTTCCTGAAGCTGCGCCTGCGCCGCCGAGCCGAAACCGATGATCGAACCGGACGAGGTGATGTCGATCTCGGCCATGCGCCGGTTGATCTCGTCCGCATAGGCCGGGTCGGCCGGATTGGGCACGGCCTCGAGGGCGGCGGGCTCGGGCAGCGGCGCCGCGGCGGCCGCGACCAGAGCGGAATCCTGCGCGGCCTTCTGCTGAATTTCCTTCGACATGAATTCGGTGCTCCAGATAACGGATCAGAGGTTCTCGCGTTCGAGACGTTCCCGCAGGACGCCGATCTCGATGTCGAGATCGGTCCGATTGTCCAGAAGCAGTGTCTCGGTCTTGGACGCGAAGTTGCGTTCGAGGTCATCCAGCAATGCAACATAGTCGCTGCGGGCCCCGGCGTCCCGGGTGCGGGCGTAGAGTTCGGCAAATTTCAGCGTCGCGTCCCGTGCGCCGGTCAGATAGACGCCGAGGAAACGGCGCGCGGCGGTCAGATCCCGCGGATCCTCTTCGACGGTGCGGAACATCTTGCGCGCCGTGGCGGCGAATCGGTCCACCCGGCCTTCAAGCTGCGCATCGCGCGCCCGCTTGATGGCCGTTGCCATCTCGGTCAGGACCGATTCTGCCTCCCGCACGGCGCGCTCGGCGCGGTCCGCATCGAATCGCTGACCCGCGGCAAGCCCCTTGTCCTTCAAGGGGTCGAGGCCGAAGGACATCAGATGCAGCAGCCCGCCGAGTCCCGCGAAGATGACCCCGTGGAGGAGGCTTCCGTCGGCGATCCCCGCAAGCCCGAGACCGAGGCCCAGCGTCGCCGCGCCGAAGATCTTGCGGGGTATGGCCGGGCGGCGGGCGATGCTGCGCGCTTCGTACGCCTCTTCGGCGAGAAGCCCTTCGCGGGTCAGCCAAGCCGACAGCATCAGCGCGCCAAACGCCCCAAGATTGAGGGCAAGTCCGCCTGGTTCGGCCCGAAACGCGGAAACCAGAAACGGAAACGGCAACAGGAACAGCAGGTTCGACCTCAGGCCAACGCGGCTTGGCACCTTGCCGTCGAACGGGCGCTCTGCCGAAGCCGTCCCGCGCGCGTCCGCCGGATCGGAGCCCGGGCTGTATTTGCCCGCGTATCGCTTTGCCATCACACCGAGCCGGAGGCCGCGGCGTAAAGCACCAGTGCGACCAGAAGAAAATACGACAGGGTCTGCAGTCCCGAAGCCGACATGGCGTGGATTCCCTTTCGCTGTCCCTCCTCATTAGGCGATACCGGCAGGACTGCAAAGGCCTGTACGCGCCGCCGGGCGGGCTCCTGCCGTCAGCCGCGGTCTTTCCGTGGCGGCAGGTGGGCACTACCTGAGCGGGTGCGGAGGCCACGGCGCGGGGCGGTCTTGGCGGCGCCCGGCGACGTGCCAAGTCCCAACTGGTCGCGGACAATCCGGGGACGAACCTCCTCGACCGCGCCGGCGGCAAGATCGCCAAGCTGGAACGGGCCGTAACTGACCCGGATCAGCCGGTTGACGCTCAGACCGATCGCGCCGAGCGCCCGCCGGATCTCGCGGTTCTTGCCTTCGCGCAGGCCGATCGTCAGCCAGGCATTCGCCCCCTGCTGCCGGTCCAGCGTCACGGCCATCGGCTGGAACCGATCGCCATCGACGGTGATTCCCGCGCGCAGCGGCGCCAGCATGGTGTCCGACGGCGTTCCATTCACCCGGACGCGGTATTTCCGCACCCAGCCGGTCGAGGGCAGTTCCAGCCGCCGCTTGACGTCGCCGTCATTGGTTAGAAGCAGCAGTCCCTCGGAATTCAGGTCGAGCCTGCCGATCGACAGGACCCGCGGCATCTCCGGCGGCAGCCGGTCGAAGACCGTCGGGCGTCCCTTTTCGTCGCGGGTCGTGGTCACGAGTCCAACAGGCTTGTGATAGAGCCAGAGCCGGGGCGCGGCGGGCGCATCCAGCAGCTTGCCGTCGACCGCAATCCGGTCTGCGCCGGTCACGTTCAGCGCCGCGCTGTCGATGCGGCGTCCGTTCACCGTCACCCGGCCCTCGGCGATCAGCCGCTCGGCCTCGCGCCGCGACGCCACGCCGGCACGGGCGATGACCTTGGCCACGCGGGCGCCGTCTGAAGACTCCGATTCCGTCATGCCCACGCCTCTACCCCGGAGCGGCCTCCGGGGAAATCGGAATTGCCGAGGCGGTGCGTAAACGTGCGAGCGATCGCGGTCTTGCCGTTCGGTCGGGCGGCAGGCATGAGGCGGCATGACATTCCGGTCCCACATGGATGAGGCGCTCGAGGAGGCGCGGGCTGCCGCGGCGCGCGGCGAGGTCCCGGTCGGTGCGGTGGTGGTGGCGCCGGACGGGCGAGTCGTCGCGCGGGACGGAAATCGCACTCGTGAACTGTCCGACCCGACCGCGCATGCCGAAATCCTCGCACTCCGCGCCGCTTGCCGCGCGGCCGGGTCGGAAAGGCTGCCAGGCCACACGCTCTGGGTGACTTTGGAGCCCTGTGCGATGTGCGCGGCTGCCATGGCGAATGCGCGGATCGGCCGGCTGGTCTACGGTGCGGCGGATCCGAAATCGGGCGGCGTCGCCCACGGCGCGCGGGTATTTCAGCATCCGCAGGCGCATCATCATCCCGAGATCCTGGCCGGAATCGGCGAACTCGAAGCCGAAGCGCTGCTTCAGTCCTTCTTCGGCGATCTCCGGACGCGCGCGGAGTGAGGTCGCGCGTTCAGACCCGCGGTCAGGACGGTGCCGTTGCAAGATCGCGGCGCAGAGACGCCGCCCGGGCCGGTGCCGACCGGGTCCGGCGCCATTCGGTGCCGTCCCGGCGGAACCGGACTGGCTCGGCAGGCACGAACCGCACGCCTTTGGCTTCGTACGGGGTGATCGTGATTCGATCCGGATCGGCGTCAACGAGGTTGAACATGTTCGACTCCCCCCGAAGCCGGCCGGAGAGTCCGGTTCCCGCCTGAACGAACAGGATCCCGGGCGCGGCGCTGAACGGCGCGATGACCGTGCTGTGCAGGTGGCCCGACAGGACGATGTCGGTGCCGCAGGCCCTGAGCCGGGCCAGCGCCGGGCCGGCGCCGCGCATCAGCCGCTTGGTTTCGTCCGGACCGTGTTCGAGCGGGTGGTGCAGGACCGCGACCTTCAGCCGGTCACCGGCATCCGCGAAGGCACGGCAGATCCGGTCTGCCGTATGCCCGGAAAACCGGCCGCGCTGCCAGGCAAAGCGGTTCACCGTATTGACCCCGGCCACCACCATCTCGTCGTCGCGGTGGACGGGCTCCAGCTCGGCGGCGATGGCGGCGCGGTAGCGCGCCCAGGGGCGCACCAGCCGGATCCAGAGATTGTCGAGCGGCGTGTCGTGATTGCCCGGAACCGCGAGCATGTCAGGGCCGAGCCGGTCGAGGAAGGCGCGCGCCCGGTCGAACTGCCAGACCCGCGCACGCTGGGTGAAATCGCCCGAGATCGCGACCAGATCGGGGGCGAGCTGATGGATCGTCTCCAGCAGGGGCGCTTCGAGTTCGGGAAGGTCGCGGCCGTAATGAAGGTCCGACAGGTGCAGGATGCGCCTCATCCCGACGCCTCGTCGGCGCGGTGCGGCGGCAGCATGATCTTCAGCGCGTCGGTCGACATGCTGAACCGGAACGGCCCGCGCGCGCGCCGCTTTTCGCCGTCGAAGGCCAGCAGGCTGGCGCCGCGACGGTGGATGTCGATGGTCAGATCGTCGGAGCTGAAGAAATCGTAGTCGCGGCCCGCCTCCACGCTGCCGATGGCCAACCGGAAGGCCATCCGCCACAGGTCCCGCCGGGTCGCGGCCCGGGCCACGAGGACGGCGAAATGGTCGTCCGAAATGGCGTCAGCGCCTTCGAGGCCGAACCGCTCCAACTGGTATGCCGACCGGGCGACGAAGACAAGCGCGGTGCGCCGGGTCTCCTCGGTTCCGCCGAAGCGCAGCGTCACCTTCATCGGGCGGCGGAACCGCAGGAATGTGCGGATCAGCGACCAATGCGCGGCCAGCCGCCAGCGTCCCCAGCGCGAATAGACGGATTCGCGCGCCCTCAGCACGACGGGATAGATGCCGAGGCTGGCATTGTTCAGGAAACTCTGCCCGTTCACGACCCCGACCGAAATCGCGTGCGGCTCGCCGGATGCGATCTGCCTGGCGGCCTCGACCGGGTCCTCGTCAAATCCGAGCCCGCGGGCGAAATAGTTGAACGTGCCGAGCGGCAGCACCGCCATCGCCTGTGGCCGGCCGAGCATCGCCGCCGCGACGGCCGTTGCCGTTCCGTCGCCTCCGGCGGCCACGATCACATCTGCACCGTTCGTGCAGGCCCGGTCGACGAGGCGGCCGATCTCGTCCGGCGACGAGATCATTTCGAGTGTGGCGTCCTCGCCGAAGATCTTCAGGGACGACGCGATCGCATCCCGGTCGCGGGAGTTTCGCCCGGATTTCGGGTTCGCGATGATGGTGACCCTCCGCACCGGGCGGGCGGGGGAAGGGAAATCCGTGTCAGGGGCAGTGAAAGCAGTGTCCATCCGGCAGACCAGGGCTGTTGCGCACACGGGACAACGCGGCAGCACGAGATTCGGTTTCCTGACATTGCGTCGGCGTTCTGCCGAGCGCCTGGTCGGCCGCACCGTCCGAAGAGATTTCTGTTTGCCTCACGCGTGGCCGGCGCCGGCCGGTGCCGCACCGTGCGGGAATCCCGTGGCGGCCCGGTTCAGAGATCGAGCGTTTCCATGACCTCCGGCGTCTTCACATCGACGTCGGGCAATGCGGCCACCAGCGCATCGGCCGACTGCTCCAGCAGCGGGAAGGTCCGGTAATGGCACGGAATCAGCGTCTTGAAGTCGAAGAAGGTCTTCGCGGCATAGGCGGCCCGCTTCATGTCCATGGTGAAATGGCCGCCGGCGCAAAGGATGCCGATCTCGGGGTGATGCAGCGCCTCGTAAAGCTCCATGTCCATGGTCACGTCCGTGTCGCCCGAAAAATAGATCGTGCGCCCGTCGTGTTCGATCATGTACCCGGCCTCGCCGCCGGTGTAGATCGGACCGCTGTCGCTGCCGATCGAGGACGAATGCAGCGCGTTGACCATGGTCACGCTGACCTCGCCCAGCCGTACTGTGCCGCCCTTGTTGAAGCCGACCCCGGCGATCCCTTGGGTGCTTTCCCACCAGGAGATCAGGTCGAAGATACCGACGACCGGGATCTCAAGCTCCTTCGCGATGGCGAGGATGTCGCCGGTATGGTCGAAATGGCCATGGCTCACGAGGATGTGCGTGGCCCCCGCGATGGCCTCGGCGCGGCGGTCGTCGGGAAACATCGGATTGCCCGCAAGCCAAGGGTCGACGAGCAGGATCTGATCGCCGATCTCGATGCGGAACCCCGAATGTCCGAGCCATGTGATCTTCATGTGGCGCTCCGATTCTGCGTGTGTTTCTGTGTCCGTCTCGTGACTCCTAGCAGGCCAGCCGATGGATCTCACCCGCGCACTCGACATCTATTGCGAGCGCCTTGGCCCCGACTACTGGGCCGAGCCCCTGAACGCGGTCTCGAACGCGGCTTTCCTGCTCGCGGCCTACATCATGTGGCGGCGGACGGCCGGACAGGGGCTGGAGCTCGCCCGCACGCTTTCGCTGATCCTCGCGGTTATCGGAGTGTCGTCCTTTCTTTGGCATACCCATGCCCAGGTCTGGGCGGTGATCCTCGACAGCGGATCTATCGCAGTCTTCTCACTCGTCTACCTCTTCGCCGCAAATCGCGATTTCCTCGGCCTGCCGGTCTGGAAGGCGCTGGTCGCCACAGCGCTCTATCTGCCCTATGCGGCGGTGACGGGCGCGATCTTTGCGCGGCTCCCGTTCTTCTCGATCTCGGCGGAGTACTGGGGCCTTCCCGTTCTGATCCTGGCCTACGGGATCGGGTTGCGCCGCCAGGCGCCCGCAACTGCCTCGGGTCTCCTGATCGCCGCGGCGATGCTCTGCCTCTCGATCTCCGTTCGCAGCCTTGACAGTCCCCTCTGCAGCATCTGGCCCCATGGCACGCATTTCCTGTGGCACGTCCTGAACGGCGTGCTTCTGGGCTGGATGATCGAGGTCTACCGCCGCCACATCCTGCGCCGGGTTCCGGTACGGGCAGCACAGCAATAGATTGTGGCCGGTTACCTGCGATCCGGGCGCGCGGGGCTACGGGGCGTGGCGGCACACCCGTCGTTGGCCTGCCCATTTGCAGCTCGCGCCGTGAATGCCGCAAGCGGACGCACACACTGACCCGATGGGTCTGCCTTTCCTGCGCGGTCGATGCCTTCGCCTCGGACGGCAGGCGCCGAAGGAATGCAAGCGGCATCTGCGCAAGACGCCACTCGGACCTCCGCGCCACATCCGGTTGCGGTGGCCGGGACGGGGCGGTATTGCCTCCGCTGACGGATCAGACGGAGACCGCCATGTCGATCGATGAAGGCACCGCCGCCAAGGTGGCGAAGCTCGCCCGCATCCGGGTGGACCGGGCGGCGCTGCCCGCGCTGGCCGCGGAATTCAACACCATACTCGGTTTCATCGAGCAGCTTTCGGAAGTCGGTGTCGACGGTGTCGAGCCGATGACCAGCGTCACGCCGATGCGGCTCAAGCGGCGCGAGGACAAGGTGACCGACGGCAACCAGCAGGCCAAGGTTCTGGCCAATGCTCCCGATGCGCGGGAAGGCTTCTTTGCCGTGCCGAAGGTGGTCGAATGAGCGTCGAGATCACCGAATTGACCATTGCGGCGGCACGCGATGCGCTGCGCAAGAGCGAGGTCAGCGCGCTGGAACTGACCGAAGGCTGCCTTCGCGCGATCGACGGTGCCGGAGCCCTGAACGCCTTCGTCCACATGACCCCGGACATTGCCCGCGACCGTGCGAAGGACGCCGATGCGCGCCTGAAGGCGGGTGACGCGCCTGCCATGTGCGGCATCCCGATCGGGATCAAGGATCTGTTCTGCACCGAAGGCGTGGCATCGCAGGCGGCGTCGAAGATCCTCGACGGCTTCCTGCCGCCCTATGAAAGCACCGTGACAGCGCAGCTTCGCGAGGCCGGCGCTGTGATGCTGGGCAAGCTCAACATGGACGAATTCGCCATGGGGAGCAGCAACGAGACCTCGACCTATGGCCCCGCGGTCAGCCCCTGGCGGCGTAGCGGCGGGGACGCGCCGCTGACGCCCGGCGGGTCTTCGGGCGGGTCGGCGGCGGCGGTCTCGGCCGGGCTCTGCCTGGCTGCGACCGGCACCGACACGGGGGGCTCGATCCGCCAGCCGGCAGCCTTCACCGGCATCACCGGGCTGAAGCCGACCTATGGCCGCTGCTCGC
>JAGQRV010000023.1:37668-62655 GCA_020425125.1 Paracoccaceae bacterium
TCGCTCGATCAGGCCGGGCCGATGACCCGCGACGTGCGCGACGCCGCGATCATGCTGCAATCCATGGCCGGGCACGATCCGAAGGATTCGACCTCGGCCGATTTTCCGGTGCCAGACTTCGAAGCCGCGCTGACCGGCGACATCCGCGGCCGCAAGATCGGCATTCCCCGCGAATACCGGGTGGACGGCATGCCGGCCGAGATCGAGGCGATCTGGACCCGCGGCGCCGAGATGCTGAAGGATCAGGGCGCCGAGATCGTCGACATCTCGCTACCCCATACGAAATACGCCCTTCCGGCCTATTACGTCATCGCCCCGGCCGAAGCGTCGTCGAACCTCGCCCGCTACGACGGGGTGCGCTTCGGCTACCGCGCGAAGCTTTCCCAGGGCGACGGCATCACCGAGATGTACGAAAAGACCCGCGCCGAAGGCTTCGGGCATGAAGTGCAGCGCCGCGTGATGATTGGCACCTACGTGCTGTCGGCCGGGTTCTACGACGCCTATTACAACCGGGCCCGCAAGGTCCGCACGCTGATCGCGCGGGATTTCGACCAGGCCTTCGCGGACGGGATCGACGCGATCCTGACCCCGGCGACGCCGTCATCCGCCTTCGGGCTGGGCGAAATGTCCGACGCGGATCCGGTGCAGATGTATCTCAACGACGTCTTCACGGTGACGGTAAACCTGGCCGGCCTGCCGGGGATCTCGGTGCCGGCCGGGCTCGACGCCCAGGGCCTGCCGCTGGGCCTGCAACTGATCGGCAAGCCCTGGAAGGAAGACGAGCTTCTGAACGATGCCTTCGCTCTCGAACGTGCGGCCGGGTTCTCCGCGCGGCCGGATCGCTGGTGGTAGTTCGGACGTGCGGCGGACCGGGCGGGCGGTTGCCTCGGTGTCTGCCGCGCAAGGTGCAATGAGCCGGGAGTGGGCCTTCGTCCCGGCGCCGGCCGGGAGCGCCCGGTGATCCGCCACCCTTCGCCGAATTTCGGGCCGCGCCGCGGCAATGTGCGGCCCAGCCTGGTGGTTCTCCATTACACGTCGATGGCCAGCGCCGAGGCGGCGCTGGCGCGGCTTTGCGATCCGGCGCCCGAAGTGTCCTCACATTACCTCATCGCGGCCGACGGGCGGCTCTGGCAGCTCGTGGACGAGGACGCGCGCGCCTGGCATGCGGGCGCCGGAGAATGGGGCGGCGCGGGCGACGTCAATTCGCGCTCCATCGGGATCGAGCTCGACAACGATGGCCGGCAGCCCTTTGCCGAGCCGCTGATGGCGCGGCTCGAAGCGCTGCTGCGGGACGTCCTTGCGCGATGGCAGATCCCGCCCGAAGGCGTTATCGCCCATGCCGACATGGCGCCGGCGCGCAAATCGGATCCCGGCCCGCGGTTCGACTGGCGGCGGCTCGCCCGGCAGGGCCTTGCGGTCTGGCCAGACCCGCCTGCCGGGTCGGATGCTGCCGTGGTCGATCCCGGCCGGTTCCGGGCCGCGACAGCGTCCTTCGGATATCCGGACGCCGCTCTGGCCGAGATCCTGCGCGCCTTCCGCGACCGTTTCCGCCCCTGGGCGCGGGGGCCGCTTTCGGCCTCCGACATCGCCGCGGCCGAAACGCTGGCCCGGCGCTATCCGGTTGACCCGGGCGGCGGCAGCGCCTAACCCGGCGGACGCGCGGATGGCCAGGCGACCGCGGTTCCGGATCGCTCCGGGATCGAGGAAAGTCCGGACTCCATGAAGCAACGGTGCCGGGTAACGCCCGGCCGGGGCAACCCGAGGGAAAGCGCCACAGAGAACAGACCGCTCCGGCCTGCCGGAGCAAGGGTGAAACGGTGGGGCAAGAGCCCACCGCGGGACTGGCAACAGGACCGGCACGGCAAGCCCCACCGGGAGCAATGCCGAATAGGGATCCTGCGCGGGCACCGCCCGCAGGGCCGCTTCAGCCCTGGGATCCGGGTTGGCAGCTGGAGCCCGCCAGCGATGGCGGGCCGAGAGGAATGGTCGCCCAGGGGGATCTCCCCCGGACAGAATCCGGCTTACAGGCCGTCCGCGCCCGCGATTTTTTGCCATATGCCCAACGTGCTGCATCTCGGCCGCAAATGCTGCTACAGTGCCGGCACTGGTCTCGCCCGAGACTTGCAGGAGGACCGGCCGAACGCCGGACAACAGGGAGCATCGCGATGAGTTTCATGAGAACGCTGGCCACCGTCGCCGTCGGATTCGCCGCCGCCAAGGGCGTGCAGAAATATCGGCAGATGGGTGGCATGGCCGGGATGCAGGACATGTTCTCGAACGCCTCGGCGCAGGGCGGGATGGCGGACCAGCTCGGCCAGATGGCCGACAAGATGGGCATCCCCGGCGGGTCGAAGGCGGTGAAGGACATGATGGCCTCCTTCGGCATGGGCGGTCCCGGCGGTACGAACGAGGCTGCGGCGGCGGGATTCGGCGGGCTGATGTCGGCGTTCAAGGGCGCGGCAACCGCCAGCGGTCAGCAGATGGACGACATGATGAGCGGCATGTTCAAGAACACGCCGGTCTCGCTCGCCGCCGAGAACAACGCGAAGCTGATGATCCGGGCCATGATCCAGGCGGCCAAGGCCGATGGCGAGATCGACAAGGACGAACAGAAGACGATCATGGACGCCCTCAAGGGGCAGCCGAAGGAAGAGGTCGACTTCGTCAAGAAGGAGCTGGCGGCGCCCGTCGATGTCATGTCGCTTGCCAATGACGCGACCGAGGCGACCAAGGCACAGGTCTACGCGACCTCGCTGATGGCGATCCGGGTCGACAACTCGCAGGAAGTCAGCTACCTGCGCCAGCTCGCCACCGCGCTCGGCATGGACGATGCGGCCCGCGACCGCGTCCATGCGGCGATGGGCGTGGCGCCGCTTCCTGCCGCCTGATCCCGTTCCGGGCTCCGGCGCCGCGCCTGCGCCGTCGGAGCCGCACAGCGCGTGTGAGTTCGTCATGATCCATCTGAAGCGGGCAGTCCCCGCACTTCTCCTTTGTGTCGCGCTGCCCCTGGGTGCAGCGGCGGGCCGGGCCGTGCCCGAAGGCCCGGTTCTGGTGACGGTTGCCGGCGCGATCACCGATCCGAATCTCGGCCCCGAGACCCCCGACCGCCTGACGCTGCTGTCGCGTCTCGACGTCACCTACGAGGCTGCGGTCGGGTTCGACGCCGGGATGCTGGCGGCGCTGCCCCAGGTCGACGTCGCCACCGTCTATCCGGGCAGCGATCGCCCGGCCACGTTCACCGGCCCGCGCCTGGCCGCGGTGCTGGAAGCGGCCGGGGCTGGCGGGAGGATGGCGCTGCCCATGGGCCTCGACGGATATCAGGTGGAGATCTCCGCCGACCTGATCGCCGCCCACGATCCGATCCTGGCCACGCGACTCGACGGCGCGCCGATGGCGATCGGCGGGCTGGGGCCGGCCATGGTGGTCTTTCCCGAGGTTGCGGACCCTGAATTGACCGAGGAACTCGATTCGCTCGAGGTCTGGAGCACATTCTTCATAGCCACCCAGTGAGCGGCGCGGTTTCGCTTGACACCCGTGCCGCACTCCGTAAAAGGCGGGCTTCCAGGATTTCACGGGTGGCCCCGCCGCCCGGTTGAGGAGTGCACTCATGGCGAAGCCCACCACGATCAAGATCCGCCTGAACTCGACCGCGGGCACCGGCCACTTCTACGTGACCAAGAAGAACGCCCGCACCATGACCGAGAAGATGAGCGTGCGGAAATTCGACCCGGTCGCGCGCAAGCATGTCGAATACAAGGAAGGCAAGATCAAGTAGGCCTTCCGGGACGTTCCGGATTAGGGAGGAGGGGGCCGCGCGATCCGCGCGGCCCATTGCATTTCAGGGAGGGCCGCGGCGCGCAATGACCATCGTCCGGATCTCGACCCCGGCCGATCTTGCCGCCATCGACGCGCTTCTGGCGCGCAGCTATCCTGTCCTGCTGAAGCCCGACTATCCACCCTCGGTGCTGGTCACGGCACTGCCGCTGATCGCGCGGGCCAATTCCGGGCTGGTGGCGTCGGGGCGCTATTACGTGGCCGAAGACATGGGCGGCGCCATCGTCGCCGCCGGCGGATGGAGCTTTTCCAGCCCCGCCGGCAGCGGCCCGCGCCGGGGGCTGGTCCACATCCGTCATTTCGTCACCGATCATCGCCGCCAGCGGCAGGGATTCGCGCGCGCGGTCATGGCGCGCATCCTGGTCGATGCGGCTGCAGAGGGAGCAACCGAAGCCGATTGCCTTTCCACCCGCACGGCCGTGCCGTTCTACCAGGCGATGGGGTTCGCGCTACTCGGGCCCGTCGACGTCCAGTTGCGCCCGGGCATCGTGTTCCCGTCGATTCAGATGCGTCGCCGGCTCCCCTGAATTGCCCGGCCGGAGGGCCGCAAACGAAAAGGGCCGACCCGAAGGCCGGCCCCGAGCCGTTCCGCCGTGGCGCGCGTTACTCGCGCTGGCCCATGAACTGAAGCAGGAACATGAAGAGGTTGATGAAGTCGAGGTAGAGGCGCAGCGCACCCATGATCGCCGCCTTGCCGAGCCATTCGCGATCGCCCGCCTGGGCCATCTGGATGTACTCGTTCTTGATCGACTGCGTGTCGAACGCGGTCAGTCCGGCGAAGATCAACACGCCGATCACCGAGATCGCGAATTGCAGCGCCGACGACGCGATGAAGATGTTGACCACCATCGCCACGATCAGGCCGATCAGGCCCATCATCAGGAACGTGCCCATCGCGCTGAGGTCGCGCTTGGTCGTGTAGCCGTAGAGGCTGAGCGCGGCGAAGGCGATCGCGGTCACGAGGAAGGTGGAGACGATGGAGACGCCGGTGAAGACGAGGAAGATCGAACTGATCGAGATCCCCATCACCGCGGCAAAGGCATAGAAGACCGTCTGTGCGGTCGCTGCGGACATCCGGTTGATGCCGGCGGAAAAGCCGAAGACGAAGATCAGCGGTGCGAACATCACCAGCCATTTCAGCGGCGACGCATAGATCGCCATGCCGAAGTTCGTCAGGTACGTGCTGGCGCCGATCTGTGCGGCAGCGCCGGTCGGATCGCTGGTCACGGCCAGTCCGGAGATTGCCCAGGCCGTCAGCGCCGTCAGCAGCATGCCCACCGACATGGTGCCGTAGACCTTGTTCATATGCGCGCGCAGGCCCTCGTCGATCTGCGCGGTGCGGGCGCCAGCCCCCGCACGGATCGTCTGATAGTCTGCCATGTGTTCCCTCCTGTCAGAACCACGGGCGCGCCGGGCGCACCACATGGCTCGAATATCGGATGCGGGAGAGGCCTTTTCAAGCGCTGGCTGCGCCATTTCATAAGCAGAATACTCGACTTTCAACGCATCGGTCAGCGCCGCCGCAACCAGTAATCCGGTACGTCCCAGAACGGCCGCGCGGCCTCTTCCGCCGCCGCCTCCCGTGTCAGGCCGATATCCCGGATCAGATGGTCCGGGAGAGTCGCGAGATCCCGGCGCGATTTTCGCAGGGCGCGCAGACGATTCAGATAGGCCACCGGAGAGCGCCGCAACGGCGTGGACAGCGGCAGGAGCGAGACGAGCGCCTTCATGGGTCACACCCTTCAAGATTTCTGATGGTCCCTGCTTGGGGCATCTTCATGCTTGATATTTCTGCGCCATCGTGCGCATCGTGTAAAACGAATGATTTTGACGGACGACATCACAATTATTGATGGGGGCGCGAATGAAGCGGGTACTCGATCTGGCGGCGCTGAGATCCTTCGTGGCGGTGGCTGATTCAGGCGGGGTGACCCGGGCGGCCAATCTGCTGAACCTTACCCAGTCGGCGGTCTCGATGCAGATGAAGCGGCTCGAGGAGCAGCTTGGCGTGACGCTGCTGGACCGGTCGGGGCGGGGTGTCGCGCTGACCGGCGCGGGCGAGCAGCTTCTGGGCTACGGGCGCCGGCTCCTGGCCCTGAACGACGAGGCGATCGGCCGTCTCACCGACGCCGAGTACGAGGGCGAGCTGTGCCTCGGAGTGCCGCACGACATCGTCTATCCGCATATCCCGCGGGTGCTGAGCCGGTTCAACGCGGAATTTCCGCGGATGCGGGTGCGGCTGGAATCCTCGTTCACGCTGCGCCTGAAGGAGCGCTTCGCGCGCGGCGAATGCGACCTGACGCTTGCCACCGAAGACCGGGTAGGCCCCCTGGGCGAAACCCTGGCCACCGGCCAGATGATCTGGATCGGCGCGCCGGGGGGCGTGGCGTGGCGCGAACGCCCCGTACGGCTCGCCTTCGAGGCCGCCTGCGGCTTCCGCGCCCCGGCGCAGGCGGCGCTGGATGCGGCCGGACTGCCCTGGACCATGGCGATCGAGTCCGAATCCTCCCGCGCCATCGAGGCCAGCCTGAGCGCCGACCTCGCGATCAGCGCCTCGCTCTGCGGCGCCAAACCGTCCTACCTGGAGGAGATCGCCCATGGCGGCCGGCTGCCGCAGTTGCCGGTCTACAAGATCAACCTCTACGTCTCGAAGGCCGATCACTCGCCGCCGCGGGAGCGCTGCGCCGACCTCCTGCGCGAAGCCTATGGCGGCTTCGGCGCGGTGCGCGCCGCCTGAGGCCTTGGGCGGGACCTTGCCGCCCCTTCACGGGGTGATGACGACCTTTCCGGTCGAGGCCCGGCTGCGCAGCAGGTCGAGCCCCTCCATCGCCTTTTCCAGCGGCAGCACATGGCTCACATGGGGGCGAAGGCCGCCGTCCGCATACCAGGCGAAGAGGCGTTCCAGACTGCCGGTCAGCACCTCCGGCGCAAGGCGCAGGTATCCGCCCCAGTAGAGCCCGTGTACGGTGAGGTTCTTCACCAGGAGATAGTTGGCCTTGAAACTCGGCACCTCGCCGGCGGCAAAGCCGATCACCAGATAGCGCCCGCCGGGCCGGCAGGCCTTCAGAGCGGCGCTGCCCAGGGGATCGCCGATCGCGTCGTAGACCACGTCGACGCCGCCCATCTCTTTCAGCGCGGTGTCGAGTGTGCCGGCCTCGCTGTCGATCGTCGCATCGGCACCCGCCGCGCGGGCGACGGCCAGCTTGTCGGCGCCCCGCGCCACCGCGATCACCCGTGCCCCCATCCGGTGCGCGATCTCCACCGCGGTCAGCCCGACCCCGCCAGCCGCGCCCAGCACCACGACGGTCTCGCCCGGCTTCAGGCCGGCGCGATGGTCCAGCGCGACATGGCTGGTCCCGTAGGCGATCTGGAACGCCGCGGCGTCCGTGAAGCTCATCGCGTCGGGCAGCCGCACGCAGCGCTCGGCGGGGGCGAGACAGGCTTCGGCCAGCCCGCCCGATCCGGGCATCGCCGCGACCCGCATTCCCGGCGCCAGACCGGCGATGCCGTCGCCCACCTGCGAGATCACCCCGGCCACCTCCATGCCCAGGATCGCCGGAAGCTGCGGCTTTTCCTGATAGCGGCCCTGGATCATGAGCAGGTCGGCGAAATTGAGCCCGCAGGCCGCAATCGAGATCTGCACCTCGCCCGGTCCCGGATCGGGAACCGGCACATCGGTCAGGACCGGCGCCTCGCCGACAGCTCTCAGTTGCAGCGCCTTCATCTTGCAACTCCCACCAGATCTACCCGCAGCGCGCGAGTTCCGATCGGGGCCACCCACCCCTGGTTGTAACCACTCGCCCTTGGGTTAACCTTTTGAAGAGATTGCAACAAGAGATCACTACAAATCCGACCCGTTTTCGCGCTAAATGCAATCAATCGGTGTCCGGTGCACCAGCGCCAGTACCGTTCAGATTGATCGCGTTGCAGAAAGCACGTCCGTTTCGGCGGAGGGAGTCCGGCTCCCGATATCTGCGACGCTGCTGAGTTCCCGGAGATTGCCGTTGATTGCATGAGTGAGGATCTTTTCATGCCCCATCCCGTCGACATTCATGTCGGCAGCGTGATCCGCAAGTTGCGGCGCGACGCCGGCATGACCCAGCAGCAATTGGCTGACATGGTCGGTATTAAGTTCCAGCAGATTCAGAAATACGAAACCGGCGCCAACCGGGTCAGCGCCTCCCGCCTGTGGGAGATCTCGCGCGCGCTCTCGGTGCCGATCTCCCGCTTCTTCGAAGATTTCGACGCTTCGCTCGTCCCGGATCGGACGGCCGGAGAGGAAACCTACCGCTCGGCACACTGATCCGCGCTTCCCGGGTGACAACCCGGGACGCGCCCCCTAAGAGACCAGCAGGCTTGGGGGAACGGGCGTGTGTCGTTGACTTCTGCGGAAATCGCTGAGCTCCAGCAGGTGGCGCACCGCCTGGCCGATGCGGCCGCCCGCATCACCCTGATGCAGTTCCGCCAGCCGGGTCTGCGCACGGACAACAAGGCGCAGTCCGGCTTCGATCCGGTCACCGAAGCCGACCGCGCCTGCGAGGCCGCGATGCGCGGCATCCTCGAAGACGCCCGCCCGCATGACGGCATCCTGGGCGAGGAATTCGGTTCGCGGCCCGGCAGCACCGGCCTGACCTGGATCCTCGATCCGATCGACGGGACCCGCGGTTTCATTGCCGGCACCCCGACCTGGGGAACGCTGATCGCCGTTGCCGGCGCGGCGGGGCCGCTCTACGGCCTGATCGACCAGCCCTATACCGGGGAGCGCTTCGAAGGCGGGTTCGGCTCCGCCCGGCTGATCCGGGCCGGCGTCCATACGCCGCTTCGTACCGGCAGGACCGAACGGCTGGCCGACGCGATCCTCTTCACAACCTTCCCCGAAATCGGCAGCGCGGGGGAACGCGCCGCCTTCGGCCGCGTGGCCGAGCGGGTCCGCCTGACCCGCTACGGCATGGATTGCTACGCCTACGCCCTGCTTGCGCTCGGCCAGATCGATCTGGTGATCGAGGCCGGGCTACACCCCTATGACATCGCCGCGCCGATCGCCGTGATCACCGCCGCGGGCGGCGTCGTGACCGACTGGCGGGGCGGCCCGGCCGACCGGGGCGGACAGGTGCTGGCTGCGGCCAATCCCGAAATCCACGCCGCCGCGCTCGCCCTCCTGACCTCTGAAGCGGAGTCCTGACATGGCCGATCTTCTGATCCGCGGCGCGGCGTTGGTCCTGACCATGGATGACGGGCGCCGCGAATTCGCCGGTGCCGACATCCTGTGCCGCGACGGGGTGATCGCCGCAGTAGGCCCCGGCCTCGCCGCGCCGGGCGCCGCCGTGCTCGACGCCGGCGGTTGCCTGGTCACGCCCGGCCTCGTCAACACCCACCACCATCTCTACCAGACGATGACCCGCGCCGTCCCCGAGGCGCAGGACGCGCTGCTCTTCGGCTGGCTCAGGACGCTCTATCCGATCTGGGCACGGATGGGCCCGGAGGAGATCCGCGTCTCGGCGCTCGCCGGTCTGGCCGAACTGGCGCTGTCGGGCTGCACGCTGACCTCGGACCATCTCTATCTCTTCCCGAACGGCGCGCGGCTCGACGACACGATCGACGCCGCCCGCGAGATCGGGGTGCGGCTGCTGGCGACCCGCGGCGCGATGTCGATCGGCGAAAGCGCCGGCGGCCTGCCGCCCGACAGCCTGGTCGAGGACGAGGCCGCGATCCTGAACGACTGCATCCGGGTGATCGACGCCTTCCACGACCCGAATCCCGGCGCGATGATCCAGGTCGGCGTCGCGCCCTGCTCGCCGTTCTCGGTCAGCCGCGAGCTGATGCGCGACGCCGCGATCCTCGCCCGCGACAAGGGCGTGCGGCTGCACACCCATCTGGCCGAGAACGACGAGGACATCGCCTATTCCGAGGCCAATTTCGGCTGCCGCCCGGGCCAGTATGCCGAGGATCTGGGCTGGACCGGCGACGATGTCTGGCATGCCCATTGCGTGAAGCTCGACGGCGCCGAGATCGGACTTTTCGCCCGCTCCCGGACCGGCGTCGCCCATTGCCCGTGCTCGAACTGCCGGCTCGGTTCGGGGATCGCGCCGGTCCGGGCGATGCGCGACGCGGGCGTGCCGGTCGGGCTGGGCGTCGACGGCTCGGCCTCGAACGACACCTCGAACCTGGTGGCCGAGGCGCGCACCGCGATGCTCCTGCAGCGGGTGACCCGCGGGGCCGACGCGATGTCCGCGCGCGAGGCGCTGGAGATCGCCACCCGCGGCGGGGCCGAGGTGCTGGGCCGCCGCGACCTCGGCCAGATCGCGCCCGGCTTCCGCGCCGACCTTGCAATCTGGGACGTCTCGGGCGTCGAGACCGCCGGCAGCTGGGATCCGGCCGCGCTCCTCCTCGCCGGTCCGACCCGCGTCCGCGACCTGATCGTCGAAGGCCGTCCGGTCGTCCGCGACGGCCGCCTGACCACCATCGACCTCGATGCGGTCATCGCCGACCAGACCCGCCTGGCGCGGGGGCTTCTCTCTTGATGATCCGACGGTGCTGCTCCCGCCCGTCTCGTCCTGAGCCCGTCTCACCCCGCTCATGTCCCGTGTCCGGACGGAACGGCCCGAAAGGGTCCGACGGAAGTCCGATGCAAGTCCGATGAAATTCCGATAGAAGAATCCAGCTATCCCAAGGCCTTGCGGCCCCCAACCCAGACCGCCTTCACCGCCCGGTCGTCGCCCATCATGATCGTCGGGAAGACCGCCTCCCAGATGTCCTCGGCCAGGGCTGCCCGCTGCGCGATGGCGGGGGTGGAGGAGAGGTCGAGCACGGTGAGATCGGCCTCGCTGCCCGGCGCCAGCGTGCCGATCCGGTCCTCCATCCTGAGCGCCCGCGCCGAGCCCTCGGTGGCGAGCCACAGCAGCTGCGCGGCATGAAGCGGCGTGCCGCGCAGCTGCCCCAGATCGTAGGCCGCCGCCATGGTCCTGAGCATCGAGAAGCTCGACCCGCCGCCGGTATCGGTGGCGAGACCGACGATCTGGCCGGCGGTGCACAGCGCCATCACCGCCATGATCCCCGAGCCGATGAAGGCGTTCGAGGTGGGGCAGTGGACCAGCCCGGCACCGGCCTCCTTGAGCCGCGAGATCTCGCGCGGCTCCAGATGGATCACATGGCCGAACATCGCGCCGGGACCGAGCAGCCCGTGCGCCTCGTAGGTGTCGAGATAGTCGCGCGCCTCGGGGTAGAGCGATTTCACCCAGGCGATCTCGTCGGTCTGCTCCGAAAGGTGGGTCTGCATCGGGCAGTCCGGATGCTCCGCCCAGAGTGATCCCAGCGCCGCCAGCTGTTCCGGCGTCGAGGTCGGCGAAAAGCGCGGCGTGATCGCATAGATGGCGCGGCCTCGCCCGTGCCAGCGTTCCAGCAGGGCCTTGCTGTCGTCATAGGCGCTTTGCGGCGTGTCGCGAAGCCCGTCGGGCGCGTTGCGGTCCATGCAGGTCTTGCCAGCGGCGACCCGCATCCCGCGCGCCTCCGCGGCCTCGAAGAACGCGGTGACAGAGCCCGGATGGATGGTGCAGTAGCTGACGACGCTGGTGGTGCCGTTCGCAAGCAGGATGTCGAGATAGAGACCGGCGGTTTCCGCGGCATAGGCCGGGTCGGAGAATTTCAGTTCCTCGGGAAAGGTGTAATGGTTCAGCCAGTCGATCAGCCGCTTGCCCCAGCTCGCGATCATCCGGGTCTGTGGATAATGGGCATGGGCATCGACGAAGCCCGGCAGGACCAGCGCGTCACCATAATCGTGGCGCGAGGCGCCGGGATAGCGGGCACCCAGCCTGTCGGCATCCCCGGTGGCGAGGATTCGGCCGCCTTCGATCGCGACCGCGCCGCGCCGGTCGTGCCGCACCGCCGAGGTCGGATCGGGGCCGAACGGCGCCCCGGTGAAGGTAAGGACCTGCCCCAGAATCAGATCGATGCCCGCCATTTTCCCTGCCCCCGTGTGCCTTTTGCCCGCGCAGTCTGGCCGAAGCCGCGGTCGGCCCCAAGGGCCAATCGGCTGCCGGGGCTTGAACCTTCGGCCGAAATGGCCTGTTTGTCGCCTGAGGCCAAGGCTGGCGGCACCCCGGCAAGCGCGGCACGGAGAGGCGAAGCCGATGACAGAGACGAGCGACGTGACCGAGGTCGAAGACCGGCTTGAAGCCGCGCTTGATCCGCGCCGGATGGCCCGGATTCTCTCGGCGGTTGCGGCGGAGGACCGGGACGGTCTAGCCGCGGAGCTCGAGGGCCTGCACCCCGCCGACATCGCCGACCTTCTGGAACAGATCAGCGATGCCGACCGGGAGGCCTTCCTTGGACTGTGGTCCGGTCCGGAAGTCGGCGAGGTCCTGTCCGAACTCGACGAGGGCCTGCGCGAGGAGGTGATCACCCAGATCGACCCCGACGCGCTGTCGGCCGCGGTGCGGGAGCTCGAGACCGACGACGTGGTCGACCTCGTCCAGGACATGGAGGAGGAACAGCGCGCAATCATCCTCGACGCGCTGGAGGAGCCCGACCGGTTCGCCGTCGAGCAGTCGCTGGCCTATCCCGAGGGATCGGCCGGACGCCTGATGCAGCGCGACGTGGTGACCGCGCCCGAACACTGGACGGTGGGCGAGACCATCGATTTCCTGCGCGCGGCGGAATACCTGCCCGAGCAGTTCTATCACGTGACCCTGATCGACCCGCGGATGATGCCGGTGGGCAACGTGACGTTGGGACGCGTGTTGAGTTCGCGGCGCGACGTCGCGCTGAAGGACATCACCGAGCACCTGTTCATCACCGTCAAGGCCGAGGATCCCGAAGAGGATGTCGCCTACGCGTTCAACCAGTACCACCTGATTTCGGCACCCGTGGTGGATCAGGGCGGCCGGCTGGTGGGCACGATCACCATCGACGACGCCATGGCCGTCCTCAGCGAGGAGCACGAGGAGGACATGCTGCTGCTTGCCGGCGTCAGCAGCGAAGGCAGTGTCACCGATACCGTCTTCGAGACCGTGCAGGCCCGGCTGCCGTGGCTGGCGGTCAACCTGCTGACCGCGATCCTGGCCTCGATGGTGATTGCACAGTTCGAGAATGCGATTGCTGCGGTGGTGGCGCTGGCCGTTCTGATGCCGATCGTGGCGTCGATGGGCGGGAATGCGGGGACCCAGTCGCTGACCGTGGCGGTGCGGGCGCTGGCAACCCGCGACCTCACGGCGGCCAACGTGCTCAGGGTGGTCCGGCGCGAGGCCCTTGTGGGGCTGGCCAACGGGCTCTTCTTCGCGCTGCTGATGGGGATCGTGAGCGGGCTCTGGTTCTCGTCGGTGACGATCGGCGCCGTACTCGCTGCGGCGATGGTGGTCAATCTTCTGGTCGCCGGGCTTGCCGGGATCCTCGTTCCGCTGACACTCGACCGGCTGAACCTCGATCCCGCGCTGGCCTCGGGCACCTTCGTGACCACGGTGACCGACGTCGTCGGGTTCTTCGCCTTTCTCGGCCTTGCCAGTCTCGTATTGCTGTGACCGGAGGAGACGACATCACTGCACGCAAGACCGCGGCGCGAAAGGCCGCGTTCGCGCGGCGGCGGCTGGCCCGGGCGGAGGTGGACCAGACGCAGGCGGTCACGGCGCTCCTGGACGTTCTTGCGCCTTACGAGGCGCGCGTTCTCGCCGGCTACATGCCGATCCAGACCGAGATCGACCCGCGGCCCGCCATGAGCGCCTGGGCCGCAGCAGGCAGGGTCTGCGTGCCGGTCATCGAGGGTCCCGGTCTGCCGCTGTCGTTCCGCGCCTGGCACCCCGGAGCGCGAATGGTCGAAGGACCGTTCCGGGCCCTGGTCCCGGCCGAGGGCGAGGACCTGGTTCCCGACGTGCTGATCGTGCCGCTGGTCGCCTTCGACCGGAAGGGGTTCAGGCTGGGCTATGGCGGCGGGTTCTACGACCGGACGCTTGAAGGGCTGCGGGCCCGCGCGCCGGTCACGGCGATCGGATTTGCCTTCGGTGCGCAGGAGGACGCCGCGCTGCCGCGCGAAGCAACCGACCAGCCGCTCGACGCCATCGTGACCGAAGCCGGCCTGGTCTGGCCCGGGTCTGCCGGATAGGCCGAAAAGGGCTTGCCCGGGTCTGGCGCGCCCCCTAGGCAGGGGGCATGAGACTGCTTTTTCTCGGCGACGTCGTGGGCCGGTCGGGCCGCAAGGCTGTGGCCGAGCGACTGTCAGGCCTTCGCGCGGAGAGCCGCGCCGATTTCGTCGTCGTCAATGCCGAAAACGCGACCGCAGGCATCGGGCTCTCACCCGAGCACGCCAAGGCCCTGCTGGCGGCGGGGGCCGACTGCCTGACCTTGGGCGACCACGCATTCGATCAGCGCGACATGCTGAGCTTCATCGAGCGGGAGCCCCGGATCATTCGGCCGCTGAACTTCGCCAAGTCGGCGCCGGGGCACGGACACAGGCTGTTCACCGCTGCGGACGGGCGCAAGGTTCTGGTCCTGGTCGCACTCGGGCAGGTGTTCATGAAGCGGCCCTTCGACGATCCCTTCTCCGCGCTCGATCTGGTGCTCAAGGCGCATCCGCTGGGCGGACTCGCCCAGGCCGTAATTGCCGAAATCCATGCCGAAGCCACGTCGGAAAAGATGGCGGTGGGGCATTTCTGCGACGGTCGGGCCTCGCTGGTTGTCGGCACCCACACCCATGTGCCGACGGCGGACGGGCAGATTCTGCCCCGCGGAACGGCCTATCTGACCGACGCCGGCATGTGCGGCGATTTCGACTCCGTAATCGGCATGGACAAGGTCGAGCCGATGCGGCGCTTCGTGACCGGCATGTCGAAAGGGCGGTTCGTGCCGGCGGAGGGCGATGCCACGCTCTGCGGGATTCTGGTCGAGACCGACGACCGCACGGGGCTCGCAAAGAGCTTTCGCCTGATCCGCGAGGGCGGCCGGCTGGGCGGAGCGGCGGAGTGACCCCTGCCGACAACCCTGCCGGTGGCGTCCGGCACGCAGCGCCCGCGTGTCCGAGGCCGGGACGGTGATCGACGCTCTGCTCGGCAACGGCGACGCGAAGGCCGCCGCCGCCCTGGTCATCGTCATCGGCATGTTCGTGGCCTTCGTCCGCGAAAGCTTTCCGACCGAGGTGGTGGCGATTGGGGGCGTCGCCCTGATGCTCGTGCTCGGCATCCTGCCTTACGACACCGGTCTGGCGGTGCTGTCGAACCCCGCGCCCTGGACGATCGCGGCAATGTTCGTGGTGATGGGGGCGCTGGTGCGGACCGGCGCGCTCGACTGGTTCATCCGCGAGACCGAGACGTTGGCGCGCGCGCGCCCAAAACGCGGCATCGCGGCCTTGCTTGGCTTCGTCGTTGCGACTTCTGCGGTAGTCTCGAACACGCCGGTTGTCGTGGTGATGATCCCGGTCTTCACGCAGATCGCGAAGTCGCTGGGGACGGCGCCGTCCAAGCTGTTGATCCCGCTCTCCTACGCCGCGATCATGGGCGGCACGCTGACGCTGATCGGCACGTCGACCAATCTTCTCGTCGATGGCGTGGCGCGCAACGAGGGATTGAAGCCCTTCACGATCTTCGAGGTGACGCCGCTCGGACTGGTCGTGGCGGCCTGGGGGATGACATATCTTTTGCTCATCGCCCCGCGGCTTCTTCCCGAACGCGACAGCATGGCCGCGCTGATGTCGGGCAGGCAGCGGATGAAGTTCTTCACCGAAGTGGCGATTCCCGAGGGCAGCGCCCTTGTCGGCCAGACGGTGACGGCAGTCGACCTTTTCAAGCGCGACGGCGTACGCCTGATCGACGTGCTTCGGGGCGACGTGTCGTTGCGGCGCGACCTGACCACGGTGGAGCTTGAGCCGGGCGACCGTGTGGTCCTGCGCACCCAGATGGAGGAGGTTCTGGGTCTCCAGCACAACCGCGATCTCAGAAACGTCGACAAGTTGTCCTCCGTCGAAACGACGACGGTCGAAGTGCTGATCACGCCGGGCTGCAAGATGATCGGCCGGTCGCTCGGATCGCTGCGGCTGCGGCGGCGCTATGGGGTTTATCCCCTGGCGGTCCACCGCTCGAACCAGAACATCGGACGGCAGATGGACGACATCGTCGTGCGGATCGGCGACACGCTGCTTCTGGAAGGGTCGCCCGGGGACATCCAGCGGCTGGCGGCGGACATGGACCTTGTCGATGTGGGCCGACCGTCGCAGCGCGCCTATCGCCGCGGCCATGCTCCGATCGCGCTTGCGGCGCTGGCCGGGATCGTGGTTCTGGCGGGGATCGGCGCAGCGCCGATCCTGATGCTAGCGGTGGTTGCGGTGGCCGTGGTCCTGCTGACCAACTGCATCGACGCCGACGAGGCCTTCTCATTCATCGAGGGGCGGCTGCTGGTCCTGATCTTCGCGATGCTTGCGATTGGCGCGGGCCTCGACGCCTCGGGCGCCGTGAACTTCATCGTGTCCCACGCCGCCCCCTACCTGAAGACGCTGCCGCCCTTCTTCCTGATCTGGGCGGTCTATCTCCTGACCTCGGTCCTGACCGAGATGGTATCGAACAACGCTGTTGCCGTGGTCGTCACCCCGATCGCCGTAGGCCTTGCCAATGCGCTGGGTCTGGACCCGCGCCCACTGGTCGTCGCCGTGATGATTGCGGCTTCGGCGAGCTTTGCGACGCCGATCGGATACCAGACGAACATGATGGTCTATGGCCCGGGCGGATACCGCTTCAGCGACTACCTGAAGGTGGGAATTCCGCTCAACATTACCATCGGGCTGCTGTCGGCCGCAGTCATCCCGGTCTTCTGGCCGCTCTGACGCACGGGCCATCCGGTGCGCGGCGGGCCGAAAAACGAGAAGGGGCCCGAAGGCCCCTTCATCGCGTCGAACCGCAGATCGGCCGGTTCAGCTCTTGGCCCGGCGGCGGACGAAACCGAGAGCGCCCAGAGCGCCGGCAAGCAGCGGAAGCGCGGCAGGCAGCGGAACCGCCGCGGTGTCGAAGCTGGCAGTGACCGACACAGGACCGGTCGCGCCGGTATCCGACCAGTAGATCGACAGCGTGTCGCCCGCCTGCATGGTCAGGCCCGGAAGGGTGCCGCCAGCCCAGCCGGAACCGCCGCCGCTCGACACGATCGTGCTGAACTGATCGGTCGGCGTGCTCGAGAAGCCGAAGCGGATCCCCGCCAGGTCGTTGCCGTCGTTGGCATCGGTGCCGGAGGTGGCGATGCTGGCGATTTTCAGCGGCGTGATGGCGGTATAGATGAACTGGGCCGTATCCCCCGGAAGCAGGTTCTGGGTCAGTGACACGAACGCACCGGCAAAGATGTTTGCCGATTGCGTGTAGTTGGATGGGGACGGGTTGGACCCGTTGTAGACCACGACAGATGCCGAACTGGCCGACGCGGCGAAAAGCCCGGCGGCAATTGCGGCAGAACACGCGACTTTATTCATACCTAGGTACCCTCAGTTAACTCCAATTTCTATCTATGCGCGAGTTTCAGCTTCCGTCAAGGAAGACGTGCACGTCGGTCCACCGCTGTTCGGGTCCGGCAACAGCTCGCCTCTAAATAGAAGGGGAGGGCCGAAGGGCCCTCCCCGATGCCAGGTGACGTTACGGCTCGGAGCGCTTACGCGCGCGACTTACGACGCGCGATGCCCAATGCACCCAGTGCGCCGACCAGAAGCGGCAGCGCGGCCGGGAGCGGGACCGGAGTGGTGTCGAACGATGCCGTCACCGCGACCGGCTTCGAGACGCCGTCCGTCCAGTACAGGGTCAGCATGTCGCCGGCCTGCAGC
Organism: Paracoccaceae bacterium; assembly: GCA_020425125.1. Lineage (GTDB taxonomy): Bacteria > Pseudomonadota > Alphaproteobacteria > Rhodobacterales > Rhodobacteraceae > Meridianimarinicoccus. Next base: position 55,277 of record JAGQRV010000023.1, read on the forward strand.
GTGAGCCCCGGAAGGGTGCCGCCCGCGAAGGCAACGCCGCCACCGACCGGAACGATCACCGAGAAGCCGTTCGATGCCGCCGGGGTCAGGCCGAAGCCCACATCGGCGAGGTCGGTCGGGCTGCCGGTGCCGGAAAACGCCAGCGTGCCGATCGTCAGCGGCGTCAGAGCCGTGAAGATGAACTGCGCGGTGTCGCCCGGATTCAGGATCTCAGTCAACGAAACCGACGCACCGGCGAAGATGTTCGCGTTCGAGACCTTGTTGGCGGGAGCCGGTGGATTGTTGCCGTTGTAAACGACGGTTGCAGCCGACGCAGCGCCGCCTGCAACAAGTGCGACCGCAACCGCAGCCGCCTTGAGAATGGATTTCATAACGTGTCACCCTCTGTTAACTCCAATACAGCTTATCGGCGATTTTTCTGCATGGGTCAACGCTTGGATCGCCATGGGCGACGACCGCTATGGCACTGTATCGCGTTAATAATTTGTTAATATTTGCGGCATGGTCAGGCTAGTGGGCGGAAATCCATCCATTAATTCAGACCGCACGCCTCGCGCGAATCTTTGGGCGGCCTTTCAGTGCGGGGAGCGCCGATGGCGTGATTTTTTGCACTTGCGGCGCGCCGCGTCGCTGCGCCCGCATACAATCGGGCGCTGAGTGAGGCTTCTCGCACAGATTGAACGTGGATTCAATCCCCCCACGAATCAACGTCAATGCGCTCGCGAATCATGCGAGCGCATTGTGCAGATGTGCGAGCGGGACCTCAAAGCCGGGCCCGGAGGCTTGCAGCGCTTGGCTTGGCTGACTTATAGAGGCGCGAAATCGTGGAACGAGGATGAGGGACGCATGGCCGGCCACTCAAAATGGGCGAACATCCAGCACCGCAAGGGACGGCAGGATGCGGCGCGGTCGAAGCTGTTCTCCAAGCTTTCCAAGGAGATTACCGTCGCCGCCAAGATGGGAGAACCCGACCCGGAGAAGAACCCGCGCCTGCGCCTCGCAGTGAAGGAAGCCAAGGCCAGTTCGGTGCCGAAGGACGTGATCGAGCGGGCGATCAGCAAGGCGACGGGTGGCGATGCGGAGAACTATGACGAGATCCGCTACGAGGGCTATGGCCCGGGCGGAATTGCGGTGATCGTTGAGGCGATGACCGACAACCGCAACCGCACTGCCAGCAACGTGCGGTCGCTCTTCACCAGGCATGGCGGAAACCTGGGGGAAACCGGCTCGGTCTCGTTCATGTTCGACCGCAAGGGCGAAATCGTCTATCCCGCCGGTGCCGGCGACGCCGATCAGGTGATGGACGCGGCGATCGAGGCCGGCGCCGAGGATGTTGAAAGCGACGATGACGGGCACGTCATATATTGCGCCGACACCGACCTGGCCGAGGTGTCCTCGGCGCTTGAGGTCGCGCTCGGCGAGAGCGAAAGCGCCAAGCTGATCTGGAAGCCCCAGACCACGACGGAGCTGGACCTCGAGATGGCGCAGAAGCTCTTCAAGTTGATCGAGGCGCTTGAAGACGACGACGACGTGCAGAATGTCACCGCCAATTTCGAGGTCTCCGAGGCCGTCATGGAGGCGCTCTGACCCGCGCGGCCATCGACCAGGCGGCCAGCCGTCCGCTCGCTGGAATTGCCTGGATGCTGGTGACGGGGCTGTTCTTCGTCGGTGTCCAGGCCAGCGTCAAGTTTCTCGGTCCCGCGGTTCCGGCCGTCGAGGCCGCGTTCCTGCGCTTCGTGCTTGGCCTGATCTTCGTCGTGCCGATGCTGGGCCGGATGCGGGGGGCGGAACTCACCCGGACCGACTGGGGCTGGTTCGTGCTTCGCGGCGTCGTCCATGCGGTCGGCGTGATCTGCTGGTTCTATGCGATGACGCGGATCCCGCTCGCCGACGTGACCGCGATGAACTATCTTGCGCCGGTCTACGTGACGCTCGGGGCGGCGCTGTTTCTTGGAGAACGCCTGGCGATGCGCCGTCTGGCGGCGATCGGAGTGGCGTTTCTGGGCGCACTGGTGATCCTGCGCCCGGGAATGCGCGCCATCGATACCGGGCATCTGGCGATGCTGGTGACGGCCTTGTGCTTCGGCGGCTCGTATTTGATCGCCAAGCTGCTGTCGGCACGGCTCGGTCCCGAGGTGATCGTCGCGATGCTCTCGGTCATGGTGCCGATCTGGCTGGCACCGATGGTCGTCGCAGATTGGGTCACCCCGGGTCCGTCTGCACTCATCCTGCTGCTTCTGGTGGCGTGCTTCGCCACGGCGGGACATTACACGATGACGCTTGCCTTTCGTGCGGCGCCGGTGTCCGTGACGCAGCCGGCGGCGTTCCTGCAACTTGTCTGGGCCGTGCTCGTCGGCATGGCCTTCTTTGCCGAGCCTCCCGATCCGTGGGTCCTGCTCGGTGGCGGCATGATCGTGGCGGCGATCAGCTTCATGGCCTGGCGCGAGGCGCGGCTGGCGCGGCAGGTAACTCCACCGGCACTGGCCACGAAGGAAGGTCCGCCGGCTTGACCTCGGTCAAGGCCGGGCTGCCGTCCCTGGCCTAGGGTCCGACGCCAATTCTGCATCTAGAGAGGAAGACACAGATGTCCCACGTTCCACACGAACTGTCCGAGGAGTTCCCCAACGAGGCCGACCGGCTCCACGAGTTGCGCCAGAGCGACTCGCGGGCTGCGCGGCTGATGGACGAGTATCATGAGGTCAACCGCGCGCTTCACCGGGCGGAATCCAACGTCGAGCCGGTGGCTGAAGCCGAGGAACAGCGCCTGCGCCGGGTCCGCATGTCGCTCAAGGACGAGATTGCCCGGCTTCTTCGCGAGGCGAATGCCGTCTGATCCGGCTTCAGGAAACTTGCGGTGCGCCCGGCCACGGCCGGGCCTGCCCTCCAGTTACTGTGTTGCTGCAATGCAGCAACCCGCAGCGGTAGAGATGTGTCAGAATTCCTGACCTCTTTGGCTGTTCCGAATTGTGGTAGCATCAGAGCACCGGCCGCGACCTTCCTTCGAGAGGAGGGCCACTTTGCGGCCAATGCGTGCCCAGTGCCTCTGACGTCAATCCGGAAGGGACAGAGATGTATCTGATATTTGCCGCTTGCCTCTTGAGCAACCCGGAAACCTGCCGTGTCCGCTCCATTCAAATCTTCGAGCCTGTTTCGGAGATGACCTGCCTGATGCAGGGGCAGCCGACTCTGGCGCAATGGACCTACGACCATCCCGAATGGAGCGTAAAGAAGTGGCAATGCAGCTCGAAAGAGCCCGGATTGCAGACGGCGGGCGATCTGAACTGAATGTCGCAGCACCGGCGTGACGGTCAGCCGCTGACGATATAGGGCAGGGTTCCCCGGCGGTCCGGGTCAATCAGGACCCGCCGCTCCAGGGGCGGTACCGACCGCTGGTGGCAGTCCGGGCGCTCGCAGATCCGGCACGAGATCCCGATCGGCTCGAAGGCGCGGGCATTGCCGATGTCGAGGTCGTCGGCATAGACCAGCGCCCCCGCATGTCTCACCTCGCAGCCGAGCCCGATTGCATAGCGCCGAACCGGCGCGTGGAAGCTGCCGCCAGGTTTGGAGACATCCCGGGCCAGGCAAAGATAGCGCACCCCGTCGGGTGTCTCCGCGAGCTGGCGCAGGAACCGGCCCGGCGTCTCGAAGGCTCTGTGGACGTTCCAGAGCGGACAGGCGCCGCCATACCGGGCGAATTGCAGGAACGTCGCGGAGTGCCGCTTGGTGATGGTTCCGGCCTGATCCACGCGCACGAAGAAGAACGGGACGCCCTTCGCGCCGGGGCGCTGCATCGTCGACAGCCGGTGCGCCACCTGCTCGATCGAGGCGCCGAACCTGTCCGACAGCAGTTCCAGATCGTGGCGGTGGGTTTGCGCCGCCTCGAGGAAGGTGCCGTAGGGCAGAAGTGCCGCTCCAGCAAAGTAATTCGCCAAGCCCACGCGGGCGATGTCGCGGGCCTGGTCCGACTGGAAGCGCGCCAGGTCGAGCGTCGCCTCGATCAGGTCCGCCTGGGTCAAGAGGGCAATCTGGTGGAGCAGCTGGAAGGTGACGCTGGCCGGCGCGCCGCGAAGCGGAAGCCGCAGCGTCCGCGTGGCGCGGTCGTAGCTGCGCAGCGTGTCCTGGTCCGCGAACGCCACTGCGACGCCGATCCGGTCCAGCGCCGCGGCGGCGCGGTCGCGCAAGGTTCCCTCCCCGGTCTGGGCGAAGCGTTCGGCCGCGCGGTCCACCGCGTCGATGTAGTTGTTGCAGTAGTGGAAGAAGTCCCGCACCTCTTCCCAGGGGCTCGATGCGGCGGCGGTGCTGGCCGCGCCGTCGCGCCCCAGGGCCTCGTCGAGCGACGCGAGCCTTTCCTGGGTCTGCCGATAGGCGCGGTGGAGTTCCAGGAAGGCATGGACCAGTGCCGGGGCATTGGACGCCGCCAGCCTGAGATCGGCCAACGGCGGCGCGGCCCCCGCAAACACCTGGTCTGTAAGGGCTTCGCGCATGTCCGAGACCAGCCGCTCGGTCTGGCCGCTGCTGAGTTCGGTCACGTCGGTGCCGAATTCCTGTGCCAGCGCGAGGACGACGCCGGTCGAGACCGGGCGGTTGTTGTTCTCCATCTGGTTCAGGTAGGGCAGCGACACGCCGAGCTTCGTGGCGAAGTCCCGCTGGGTCAGGTCGAGCCGGCGGCGAATTTCGCGCAGCTTTGCGCCGGCATAGAGTTTCTGTCTGGCCATCGCGCCGATCCGTCCTTCCGGAAGCCGGGAGTGCTTGACCCTATGCCGCGGTTCTCGGGTCGGACAAGGGCGGGTCGTCCGGCGGTCGGCGGTCAGACCGGCCTGCCGAGCCCCAGCTGGCGTTCCCGCCGGATCACGACGAAGATCGAGACTACCGACATCAGGGAAGAAACGGCCATCATCCAGATCAGCGGATAGGCTCCGGCGCCGGGGACCAGAAGTGCCGCGGCCAGGGCCGACAGGACGGCGCCGCCGCCGATCATCATTGCGCCGCCGAGGCCGGACGCAGTACCGGCGAGACGCGGCCGGACGGACAGCATTCCGGCTGTCGCGTTGGGAATGACCAGCCCGTTCCCGAGGCCCACGGCGATCATGAAGCCGAAGAACACATGCACCGTCTCGAACCCGGCGTAGAACAGGCAAAGCGCGGCCGCGAGCCCGGACGTGGAGATGATGGCCCCAACGACAACCATGGCGTTGACGCCGTAGCGTACCGAGTAGAGGCCCGAGGCCGCATTGCCGATCACATAGCCCACGGCGGGGGCGCCGAAATAGAAGCCGAGCAGCGCCGGGGAGAGGCCGAAGACATCGGTGCCGACATAGGGGGCGCCGCCGAGATAGGCGTAGAAAGCCCCGGCAGAGAACATCGAGGCGCAATTGTAGCCCCAGAAGCGCGGCGAAGTGAGTAGTTCCGGTGCTTCCCGCATCTGGTCGCGAAAGCCGGCCGATCCGTCTCCGGCACGGGTCTCGCCGAGATCGAACCACGTGAGCGCCGTCACCCCGGCCCCAAGCAGCACGAGCAGGATGAAATTCGCCTGCCAGCCGAAGAGTTCGTCCAGCGCGCCGCCGATCACCGGCGCGACCATCGGCACCAGCGCCATGCCCATCGTGACGTAGCCGATCATCGACGCGGCCTCGTCCTGGGGCACCATGTCGCGGACGATCGCACGGCTCAGCACCATGCCGACGACGACGGCGGACTGGCCGACCCGCATGGCGAGAAACGTCTCGACATTCGGCGCGACCAGGATCCCGATCGTGAAAACCACGAACAATCCGAAGCCCCAGAGCAACACCGGTCGCCGCCCGAACCGGTCCGACAGCGGCCCGATGGCGAGCTGCAGCACGGCGTTGACCGCGAGGTAGAGCGTGACCGAAAGCTGCAGGACCCGGTAATCCGCATTGAAATACAAGGCCATGCTGGGCAAAGAGGGGAGAAAGATGTTCATCGCCGCGGCCGACAGACCGGCCAGCAGCACCAGAGTAAAGATATGCGGCGGCGTGCTCCGGTCGAGAAACCGGACGGGAATGCGGGAACTCATGCGACTGCCGTACTCACCGTGCGCGGTCTTGTCCATTGCCCGCGATGGGGCGGTATTTGCTAAATTGCGTTTTGCACAATTGTTGTCGCGAAAGATTTGCAAATACACTCGAATTTGCTTTGTGCAGGCGCGGCATTTGTTTACCTTCTGCCAAAATCAAGGGGAATCCGCACATGAAGGACATTCTGGACGAGTTGGAGCAGCGGCGGGGGATTGCGCGGCTGGGGGGCGGTCAGAAACGGATCGACGCGCAGCATGCCAAGGGCAAGCTGACCGCGCGGGAGCGGATCGCGCTTCTCCTCGACGACGACTCGTTCGAGGAATTCGACATGTTCGTCGCCCATCGCTGCACCGAGTTCGGGATGGAGGCGCAGCGGCCCTATGGCGACGGGGTGGTGACCGGCTGGGGCACCATCAACGGCCGCCAAGTCTATGTCTTCAGCCAGGATTTCACCGTCCTCGGCGGCTCGCTCAGCGAGACTCACGGCAAGAAGATCTGCAAGATCATGGACATGGCGATCCAGAACGGGGCGCCGGTGATCGGACTGAACGATTCCGGCGGCGCCCGGATCCAGGAGGGCGTGGACAGCCTTGCCGGCTATGCCGAAGTGTTCCAGCGCAACATCATGGCCTCGGGCGTGATCCCGCAGATCTCGGTGATCATGGGCCCCTGCGCGGGCGGCGCGGTCTATTCCCCGGCGATGACCGACTTCATCTTCATGGTGAAGGACACGTCCTACATGTTCGTCACCGGACCCGACGTGGTGAAAACCGTGACGAATGAGGTGGTTACGGCCGAAGAGCTGGGCGGGGCCTCGACCCATACCCGCAAGTCCTCGGTCGCCGACGGGGCGTTCGAGAACGACGTGGAGGCGCTGACCGAAATACGGCGGCTGGTCGACTTCCTGCCGCAGAACAACCGTGCGCTGCCGCCGGTGCGGCCGTTCTTCGACGACACCAACCGGATCGAGCCCAGCCTTGACACGCTGGTGCCGAAGAACCCGAACACGCCCTATGACATGAAGGAACTGGTGACCAAGATCGCCGACGAGGGCGATTTCTACGAGATCCAGGCCGATTACGCGAAGAACATCATCACCGGCTTCATCCGGCTTGAAGGACGCACCGTGGGCGTCGTGGCGAACCAGCCGATGGTGCTGGCCGGATGCCTCGACATCGACAGCTCGCGGAAGGCGGCGCGCTTCGTAAGGTTCTGCGATGCCTTCGAAATTCCGATCCTGACCTTCGTCGACGTGCCCGGCTTCCTGCCCGGCACCGGGCAGGAATACGGCGGCGTCATCAAGCACGGCGCGAAGCTTCTGTTCGCCTATGGCGAGGCGAC
>JAGQRV010000023.1:62768-68857 GCA_020425125.1 Paracoccaceae bacterium
GGGCGCCAAGGGCGCGACCGAGATCATCTACCGCGCCGAACTGGGGGACTCTGAAAAGATCGCTTCCAGAACAAAGGATTACGAGGCGCGCTTTGCCAATCCCTTCGTTGCGGCCGAACGCGGCTTCATCGACGAGGTGATCATGCCCCATTCGACCCGGCGGCGGGTGGCGCGGGCCTTTGCGAGCCTCAGGAACAAGAAGCTGAGCAATCCCTGGAAGAAGCACGACAACATCCCGCTCTGAGCGTGCGGGATGGCGGGGGCGGCGGACCGCGCGGAGCGGACACGGCATGTTGGGAATTTGGCAATCGCACCGATTGCCGAGTCGTGTTCGCCCTGCGTTCCGTCCGCGGAGGTGATGCTGCGACGCAGCGCCAAGAGGCACCCGACGACAGAGTCGGCACCGCCGAAGGGGCGTTGCGTGAACCCGGAGTTTGCAGTCGCTAACCGGCTGTTAACCGGAAGTCTTAGCGGAGGATGAACGGACATGGCGATCAGGCATCCCGGCCCCGCGGTTCGACCGTGCCGCAACCGGCGGCTCCGCGGGGGCGCGACGGGATGAGTCGGACCGGCTGGCATATTGCCGAGTCGGCCGAGGCGCTGGTTCTGGCCCGGCATCTGCCCGCGCGCTTCGACGTGGCGGCGGAGGCACGGTTTCCGCGGCTGCGGCGCCGGGCGCTGGCGCATGAGGTGCGCAAGGACGTCTGGCGCAGCCTGTCCCGTCTGAGAGGATTTTCGCCCGTCGTGGAGGTGCGTGTGGCCGGAGAGGGGCTGGACCTGCGCGCTGGTGGGCGAATCGCGGGCCCGGTGCCACAGGGAACGGAGGCGCGCCTGCACGCGCTGCTGACCGACCCGGCGCATCGGGCCCGCTGGATTGCCCATGCCGGGCTGCGGGACCGGACGGACGGGGCGGGGCGATGATCAAGCACCGCGGCTTTCCGGGGCGGATGCCGGGCACCGATTTCCAGTTCACGATCCGGCGCGAGAACAAGGACGGCGCGACGAAACTGATTGCGCGCCAGCGCTTTGCCGACCGCCGCGCCAGCGACCGGGCCGCCGACGAGGCCTTCGTCTCGGCGCTGTGGCTGTATTTCGGCGAGGAACCGTTCCAGCGCGGCAACCTCGATGCCGGGCGCCTGTCTTGGCTGTTCGGGCGCGAGGTCGTCGCGGCCGAGGATCCGTTCGACGCGGAGAGCTACGACGCCTGGCTGCGGCTGGACCGTGCCCGCGCCGAAGCCGCATTTCCCGGCGCCTTCGACGACCCGGACTGGGAGCGGATGTGATGCAGCGCACAGTCGGGCGGAAATCGGACACGGATCGGAAAAAAACCGCCGGAAATCCACCGGCGATTGAGATTGGCCCTTGCAATGCTGCGGCGCAGCGTAGATGTTGGCGGCGTATCCGGCGCCGCTCCTCTGCCGCCGGCGTAACGAGTGACCGATTTCCCTGGCGTGCAGCCCCAGGGCTGCGCGCCACCCATTCCCCCCGAGTCGAGACCTGCCATCCGGACCGCGGCCCCAGCGGGGCCCGCGCCGGGTGCCGTCGCGGCGCGCGCCATCGCGCGTCCGCCTCCCGACCCATCGCTTCCCGTCATTCTGCGCCCCGCCTCGCGGCGTGGTGCGCCACCGCATGAGCCAAGAAAGGGACCGTCCGTGTTCAACAAAATCCTGATCGCGAACCGAGGGGAAATCGCCTGCCGCGTCATCAAGACGGCGCGGAAGATGGGCATCAAGACGGTCGCCATCTATTCCGACGCCGATGCCCAGGCGCTGCATGTGCAGATGGCCGACGAGGCGGTGCATATCGGCCCGCCGCCCGCCAACCAGTCCTATATCGTCATCGACAAGGTGATGGCGGCGATCCAGCAGACCGGCGCCGAGGCGGTGCATCCCGGCTACGGCTTCCTCAGCGAAAACAGCAGGTTCGCCGAGGCTCTCGATGCGGCGGGCGTGGCCTTCATCGGCCCGCCGGTGAAGGCGATCGAGGCGATGGGCGACAAGATCACCTCGAAGAAGATCGCCCAGGAGGCGAAGGTGTCGACGGTTCCGGGCTATATGGGACTGATCGCCGATGCCGACGAGGCGGCGAAGATTTCGGGCGAGATCGGCTATCCGGTGATGATCAAGGCCAGCGCCGGCGGCGGCGGCAAGGGGATGCGGATCGCCTGGAACGAGACCGAGGCGCGCGAGGGATTCCAGTCGTCGAAGAACGAGGCGGCGAATTCCTTCGGCGACGACCGCATCTTCATCGAGAAGTTCGTCACCCAGCCGCGGCATATCGAGATCCAGGTCCTGGCCGACACGCACGGCAACTGTGTCTATCTGGGCGAGCGGGAATGTTCGATCCAGCGCCGCAACCAGAAGGTGATCGAGGAGGCGCCGAGCCCGTTCCTGGACGCCGAGACCCGCAAGGCGATGGGCGAGCAGGCCTGCGCGCTGGCCAAGGCGGTGGGCTATGCCAGCGCCGGGACGGTCGAGTTCATCGTCGACGGCGCGCGCAACTTCTATTTCCTGGAGATGAACACGCGGCTGCAGGTGGAGCATCCGGTGACCGAGCTGATCACCGGGGTCGACCTGGTGGAGCAGATGATCCGGGTCGCGGCGGGCGAGAAGCTGCCCTTCACCCAGGACCAGGTCACGCTGACCGGCTGGGCGCTGGAAAGCCGGCTCTACGCCGAGGATCCGTACCGCAACTTCCTGCCCTCGATCGGCCGGCTGACGCGCTACCGCCCGCCGGCGGAGACCGAAGGCTACGTGTCGGGGGTGGCGCCCGGGGATGCCGGCCCGCGGGTCGTGCGCAACGACACCGGGGTCTACGAGGGCGGCGAGATCTCGATGTTCTACGACCCGATGATCGCCAAGCTCTGCACCTGGGCACCGACGCGCAGCGAGTCGGTCGAGGCGATGCGGGTGGCGCTGGATGCGTTCGAGGTCGAGGGGATCGGCCACAACCTGCCGTTCCTGTCGGCGGTCTACGACCATCCGCGGTTCCTGTCCGGCGACATCACCACCGCCTTCATCGCCGAGGAATATCCCGACGGCTTCGCCGGCGTGACGTTGGATGCGGACGCGCTCAGGCGGATCGCGGCGGCGGCGGCGGCGATGTACCGGGTGACCGAGATCCGGCGCACCCGCGTGTCGGGGCGGATGGACAATCACGAGCGCAAGGTGGGCGACGACTGGGTGGTAAGCCTGCAGGGCGAGAGCTTCCCGGTGCGGCTGGAGGCCGACCGCCAGGGCACCACGGTGCGCTTCGCCGATCGCGATGCGCTGAGGGTGCAGTCCGACTGGACGCCGGGCGACCGGCTGGCCGAGGTCAGGATCGACGGGCACGAGCTTCTGGTGCTGAAGGTCGACAAGATCACCGGCGGCTTCCGGCTCAGGACCCGCGGCGCCGACCTCAAGGTGACGGTGCGCACCCCGCGCGCCGCCGAACTGGCCAAGCTGATGCCCGAGAAGCAGGTGGCGGACACGTCGAAGCTGCTGCTCTGTCCGATGCCGGGGCTGATCGTGAAGGTCAATGTCGAGGTCGGCGAGGAGGTTCAGGAAGGCCAGGCGCTCTGCACCGTCGAGGCGATGAAGATGGAGAACATCCTGCGCGCCGAGAGGACGTCCAAGGTCAGCAAGATCAATGCCGGACCCGGCGACAGCCTGGCGGTGGACGACGTGATCATGGAGTTCGAATAGGGCGATGGCGGGCGGCGTCGGCATGACGGCAGCGGGTGCGGCGGGGCCTGCGGGCTCCGGCTCCGGGCCGGCGGGCTGGGTCGCGTGGCCCTATCTGCCGGCGGCCGTCCTTGCCGCGTTTCTGCTGATCCTGATGCTCTACGCCCTGGCCAACCGGCTGGCCCGGCCGGTGATCTGGCGCTCGGCCATCGTCGGACTGCCGCTGGCGCTCTTGGGCGCGGCCGGATACCTCGGGGTGCGCCACGACGTTCCGCCGGGCGATCAATGGCGTGTGGCGCAGGCGGTCGTCGCCGGCGGGGTCGTCGCGCTGGGTTGGATCGTGACCTTCGCGGTGCAGGAATACCGCCGGGCGGAAGAGCGCGCCGACCGGGTGCGCGATACGCTGCTGGCGCTGACCGAGGAGATCTTCACCGCGCTGGACCGGCTTGACGCCCATGATATCGCGGGCGAGGCGCGGGACGCGCAGAAGAAGATCCTGAGCGGCGAGGGCGAGCACCCGTACAGACCGTTCTCGATCTCGCAGAGCCCGCCGACGATCTACGAGTCGGTGTCGGATTCGGTGGCCCTGCTGCCACCCGGCGTGCTGGAGCCGGTGGTCCGCTTCTATGCCTTCTATTCCGACCTGACGACGATCATCGAGGATACCCACCGGGCCGATCATGCGCTGCTTGCGTCGAAGCGGCGCAAGGCGCTGCACGAGGAACTGACGCGGGTGCGCGCGGGGACGCTTTACTGGGCGGTTCGTGGGCTGATCGCGATCAACCGGGAGGTTCGGACCAAACGGCGGCAGAAGGTGCCGATTTCCAGCCGGAACCGGGATGTCTGGAAGGATATCAAGGACGTGGAGAGGTTCGTCGAAGTTGTACCGATGCCTGCACCGGCTGCATCGGCACCGGCCACGGAAATCACGCCGCCTGCCGGGTCCGCACCGGAAGGACCGCAATCATGATGCCGGCCGGATCAGATATCGCCGCCGCCACCCGTTCCGCCGGGGGTCTTTTCAAGCTGTTTCGGTTCATAGGTCTTCGACATGTCCGATCCCGCTTTGACTGGCGCCGCGCGGATGAAGAACCCCGCGCCGCTGCGTGTAAGATAGGGGTTTGCGGGCCGCGACTCAAGTCCGTCGCCGGTGCGGGGACCGTCGCGCCTCAGCCTTCGCCGGCGCGCTTGGCGTCGCGGATCTCCTGGCGGCGGAGCGGGGTCTTGTCGATGGCGCGGCTCAGTTCGCGCACGTCCCAGGGCACGGGTTTCCTGAGTTCGACCTGGCCGTCCTTGTCGATCAGCACGATGGAAAATCCCCGCGGGCGCAGCTTCAGGCGGATCTCGGAGCGGGCCGCGGGGTCGGTATCGGCGATCACCACCACGTCGCGTTCCGCCAGCGCCTCGGGCCGGGCGGCCAGAAGCTCCATCTGCTGCAGGAAGCGGGGGTCGTTCGGGGTGTCGGCGAAGACCACCACCGGCCGCGCCACCCAGAGGAACTGGGACAGGTCGACATTGGCGTCGAGAACGGTGAAGCCGCCCTGCGAGAGGCCGCCCAGGCTTTGCGACTCGGGCGCGACGAAATCCGGGCCCGGCGCATCGGGCACCGCCACGGTCGGCTCCTCCGCCGCCAGCGGTGCGGCGGCGAGGACGAGCGCGAGAGCCTGGACCCGCAGAACGGTCGAGAGCAGTGTCATCGGTCCTCCTTCAGAGGTCCATATAGGCGCAGCCGGGCGCGGGACGAAACCCGCCACGACGCTTTCCCCGCCGCGTCTGCCCCCGAACATCCCCATCCGCCGTGTCCCGGCCGGTCAGGCCGGCGGACGCGGTCCCATCCTTCAGAAGGAAAGGCCGAGCGCATGAGCGACAAGCTGGAGACCTGGAAGACCCTCGCCGAGAAGGAACTTCGCGGCAGGCCGCTGGACGCGCTGACCTGGGAGACGCTGGAGGGCATCCGCGTCAAGCCGCTCTATACCGAGGCGGATCTGGAGGGGCTGCCGCAGACCGGGACGGTTCCGGGCGCCGCGCCCTTCACCCGCGGGGTGCGGGCGACGATGTATGCGGGGCGGCCCTGGACGATCCGGCAATATGCTGGCTTCTCGACCGCCGAGGAATCGAACGCCTTCTACCGCCGCAACCTTGCCGCCGGGCAGCAGGGCGTGTCGGTCGCCTTCGACCTGGCCACCCATCGCGGCTATGACAGCGACCACGAGCGCGTCGTCGGCGATGTCGGCAAGGCGGGCGTGGCCATCGACAGCGTCGAGGACATGAAGATCCTGTTCGACGGCATCCCGCTGGACAAGGTCAGCGTGTCGATGACGATGAACGGCGCGGTGATCCCGGTGCTGGCCAGCTTCATCGTCGCCGGCGAGGAGCAGGGCGTCGACCGCGCCGCCCTGTCGGGGACGATCCAGAACGACATCC
>JAGQRV010000023.1:68978-70057 GCA_020425125.1 Paracoccaceae bacterium
TCCGGCTATCACATGCAGGAGGCGGGCGCGAACCTGGTGCAGGAGCTGGCCTTCACCCTGGCCGACGGGCGGGAATATGTGCGGGCGGCGATCGCGCGGGGCATGGACGTGGACGTCTTCGCCGGGCGGCTGAGCTTCTTCTTCGCCATCGGCATGAACTTCTTCATGGAGGCGGCGAAGCTGAGGGCGGCGCGGTTCCTGTGGCACCGGATCATGTCCGAGTTCAAGCCGAAGAAGCCGGGCAGCCTGATGCTCAGGACCCATTGCCAGACCAGCGGCGTCAGCCTGACCGAGCAGGACCCCTACAACAACGTGATCCGCACCGCCTACGAGGCGATGAGCGCGGTGCTGGGCGGGACCCAGTCGCTGCACACCAATGCGCTCGACGAGGCGATCGCGCTGCCGACCGACTTCTCGGCCCGGATCGCGCGGAACACCCAGCTGATCCTGCAGGAGGAGACCGGGGTGACCAAGGTGGTCGATCCGCTGGCGGGGTCCTACTATGTCGAGGCGCTGACCGGCGAGCTGATCGAGGCCGCCTGGGCGCTGATCGGCGAGGTCGAGGAGCTGGGCGGCATGACCAAGGCGGTGGCCTCGGGCATGCCGAAGCTCAGGATCGAGGAGACCGCGGCGCGGCGGCAGGCCAATATCGACCGCGGCGACGAGGTCATCGTCGGGGTCAACAAGTACCGCAAGGACAAGGAAGACCCGATCGACATCCTGGACGTGGACAACATGAAGGTGCGGGCGAGCCAGATCGCCCGGCTGGAGACGATCCGCGCCAGCCGCGACCCGGCGGCCTGCGACGCGGCGCTGGCCGAGCTGGAGCGCCGGGCGCGCGAGGGCGGCAACCTTCTGGACGCGGCGGTGGAGGCCGCACGGGCGCGGGCGAGCGTTGGAGAGATCAGCATGGCGATGGAAAAGGTGTTCGGCCGCCATCGGGCCGAGGTGAAGACGCTGGCGGGGGTCTATGGCGCCGCCTACGAGGGCGACGACGATTTCGCGGCGATCCAGAAGGACATCGAGGACTTCGCCGAGGAAGAAGGCCGCCGGCCGCGGATGCTGGTGGTCAAGATGGG
>JAGQRV010000023.1:70090-81991 GCA_020425125.1 Paracoccaceae bacterium
GACCGCGGCGCCAAGGTGATCGCGACGGCCTTCGCCGATATCGGCTTCGACGTCGATGTGGGGCCGCTGTTCCAGACCCCGGCCGAGGCGGCGCAGGACGCGATCGACAACGACGTGCATGTGATCGGCATCTCGTCGCAGGCGGCCGGGCACAAGACGCTGGCGCCGCAGCTGATCGAGGAGCTGAACAAGCAGGGCGCGGGCGACATCCTGGTGATCTGCGGCGGGGTGATCCCGCAGCAGGACTACGACTTCCTCTACAAGGCCGGGGTGAAGGCGATCTTCGGACCCGGTACCAACATCCCCGAAGCGGCGCGCCACATCCTCGGCCTGATCCGCGAGTCGCGCCGGCCGCAGGCCGCGGAGTGAGCCGGTGCGCGGCGCCGCCCTGGCGCTGATCGTCGGGGCGGCGGCGGGCCTTGGCGTTCCCGCCCTGAGCCAGACCGGGTTCGGGCAGCAATGCGTGCGGAACAGCGAGTGCGACGCGCCGCTGATCTGCCGCTACGGCCGCTGCAAGGTGGAATGCACCACGAACCGGGATTGCGGCGACGGGCGTTTCTGCGTCGCCACCGGCGCCGCCGCGGGGCTGCCGCAATGCACGGACCGCGGGGCGATTGTCGTCTCGTGGTTCCCGAAGCTGCTGGCCGACACGGTGATCTGGGGCGGCGACATCGCCGACGTGCCGCTGGCCCGCGCCGCGCCGCTCGACTGCCATTCCGAATGCCTGGCCAATCCGGACTGCGTCGGCTGGTCCTACGCGCCGCCGGGCGTGGCGGGCCGGAACGTGCCCTGGTGCTACCTGAAGGGGCCGGGCGGTCAGGCGCAGAGCCGGGCGGGGTCGGTCTCGGCCATGGTCGTCCGGTAGCGCCCGGCACGGAGGCCGGCCGGGCGCCGGGCCGCGTCAGGGCAGCGGCAGGGCCGTGACGATCAGGGACGGCGCGCCGAGGCTGGTGCGCTCCGGCCCGAGCGTCGCATCGAACCACGGCGCAAATTCGGTGGCGAGGGCGGCGCGGGTTTCGGTGTCGATCAGCGGGATTTCAAAATACTGGACCCCGACGCCGAGGATCACGTAGTCGTTCCCGGGCGCCAGATCCTCGTAGCTCCGGCCCGGCCACAGCACCGCCGAACCGCTGTCGCCCTGCCAGAACTGTTCGCCGCGATCGCGGCCGTCCATGTTCAGGATCCGCCCGCCGCCGCCGACCTCCTCGATGCTTTCGATGCGGAATTCGCCGTAGCGCAGGACACCCGAGAAGGTGTCCTCTCCGTCCTTCTGGTTGCGCACGCCGCCGTATCCGAAGATGTCGGCCGCAGTGTCGGGCAGGCGGCGCGGATCGCCGCGATAGAGGTCGCGCCGGTAGGTTTCCCACACCGTCCGGTCGGGAAGGACCGGGAAGACCGGCGCGCTCAGGGCGAGCAATTGCACGTCGAAGCGCGCCTTTTCCGGCGAGGCCGGAAGCGCGGCATTGAACCGGGGATGAAACAGGTTCCGCGCCACGGACCGGGTGTCGCCGGCAAGGGTGACCGCCGTGACCATGCCGCAATGGCCCGCCGTCAGCACCCACCAGGGCGTCACGAGCATGCCGCTGCAGCCGCCGCCGCGGACCGCGCCGGTGGCGGAGGCGAGGCGGTCCGGAACGTCGAGGCCGGCCTCGATCGCGGCGGCGGGACCCTGCACCAGCGCGAACGCCGCCGCCAGAGCCGGCGCGGCGCGCCGCATCATTCGCGCACCGCCTTCAGGAAGACCGCGCGCACGCGGTCGCTTCCCGGCTCGGTCCGGACGAACACCGTCTTGCCGCTCAGGAAGGCCGAGGTGAGCAGCGACTGGACCCGGCGGATGCCGTCGGGTCCGAAGCTGGCCTCCTGGATCTGCAGGACGTTGCTTGGCCCTGCGGTGAATTCGCCGGTGCCGGTCCAGCTGACGCGGAAGAACAGGTCCACGGCGGATCGGGTATCGGTGTTGATGCCGATCTCGGACACTTCGCCGATCCCCCATTCGGCCGCGGCGGGCAGAGGAAGCAGAGCGACGACGATCAGGGGCAGGAGGGCTTTGCGCATCTCGGGTCTCCAAATGCTGCGGTGGAAAATGTGCTTTCGGTCTTCCGGGCCGGCATCGCCGGCATGCGGAAGGGTCGCAACCGCGGGCGCGCGGACCAAGCCCGGAATTCCGGACCCCCTGCGCGGGCATGTGCCGAGGGGCCGGAAGGAACCGGCTGCGATTGTCCGCTGCATCTTCGAAAGCTATCCTCCTGGCATCGGCGACGGGCGGGCTTCGGGAGGGCAGAATGATCGACCACGTGGGATTTCCGGTCAGCGATTTCGAGGCCGCGAAGGCGTTCTATGGCGCGGTGCTGAAGCCTCTCGGCTATGCACTCGTCATGGAGGTCACCGACGAGATGACCGGCGGCCACGGCGCCCATGCGGGATTCGGCGCGGGCAAGCCGGATTTCTGGATCGGCACCGGAAAGCCGGCGGCAACGAATGTCCACGTCGCCTTCGCCGCGGCGTCTCGGGCAGAGGTGGACGCGTTTCACGCGGCGGGGCTGGCAGCGGGCGGACGCGACAACGGCGCGCCGGGGCTCAGGCCCGAATACCACCTGGATTATTACGGCGCCTTCGTGTTGGACCCCGACGGCAACAATATCGAGGCCGTCTGCCACGGCCCGGAATGAGCACGCGCACCGGAGACGCGGGCGGCCTGCGGCTCGACCATCTGGTGGTCGGCTGCCGCGATCTGGACGCGGGCGCCGCCACGGTCGAGGCGGCGCTGGGCGTGGCGTTGCGGCCGGGCGGGCGGCATCCGCATTTCGGCACGCATAACCGGCTTCTGGGTCTCGGCGACGTCTATCTTGAGGTTGTCGCGCCCGAGCCCGGCGCGGTGGCAGAGGCGCCGCGGATGTTCGCGCTCGACGGGTTTTCGGGGCCGCCACGGCTGCTGGCCTATGTCTGTTCGGTGCCCGATCTGGACGCCGCACTGGCCGGGGCGCCGCCCGAACTGGGGCCCGGCGTGGCGCTGAGCCGCGGCGGGCTGACCTGGCGTCTCACCGTCCCCGAGGATGGCAGCCTGCCGGAGGACGGCGCGCTGCCGGCGCTGATCGAATGGGGGGCGGGCGTCACCCGGCCGCCCGAGACGCTGCCCGACGATGGCTGCCGGCTGCTGCGGCTGGAAATCGCGCATCCCGACGCCGTGCGGATCGCCGCCGCGCTGGGGATTCGGGATGCGCGGGTCCGCTACGATGCCGGTCCGCCCGGCCTGAAAGCCGAGATCGCCACGCCGGCGGGGCCGCGATGGCTGTGCTGATCCGTCCCGTCGCGCCCGGCGATGCGACGGCGATCGCGGCGATCTGGAACCCGGTGATCCGGGAGACCACGGTGATCTTCCACACGCAGGAGCGCGACGCGGCGGCCGTCGCCGCCTATGTCGCGCAGCGGCGGGCGGCGGGGCGCGAGTTCTGGGTGGCGGCAGAGGGTGCGGCGGTGCTGGGCTTCGCGAGCTACGACCAGTTCCGGACCGGCAACGGCTATGCTCATGCCATGGAGCACACGGTGATCCTGGCGCCCGAAGCGCAGGGGCGCGGGCTGGGGCGGGCGCTGATGGCGGCGGTGGAGGCGCATGCCGCTGCCGGCGGTGCCCATGTGATGATCGCGGCAATTGATGCCGCGAACCGCGCCGGGCGGGCCTTCCATGCCGCGCTCGGGTATCGCGAGGTGGGCCATCTGCCCGAGACGGGCCGCAAGTTCGGCCGCTGGCTGGACCTGGTGCTGATGCAGAAGAGTCTCGCGTCCGAGGAAATGGAATGAGCGGCAAGCAGCGGCTGATCGCGGCCGAGATGGCGGCGGGGTTTCTCTGGGCGCTTCTGCTTCTGTGGCTGGGCTGGCGCGCCACCGGGGCGGACGGCAGCGATCCGTTGGCCGGGGCGGCGCTGGCGCTGGCCTTTCCGGCGCTGGTCGCGGTGGCGATGGTCGGTCGCCTGGCGCAGCGGCGGTTCTTCGATGCGCGGCTGATCGACGGCGGCGGCTTCGCCCCCGGCAGCCCGGCCGAGATCGACCAGCGGGTCTTGACGAATTCGGTCGAGCAGCTGGTGCTGGCCGCCTGCATCTGGCCGGCGCTTGCGCTGCGGCTGGGGGCGCAGGGTGCGGGGGTGGTGCTGGCGCTGGGGGTCGGCCTGGCGCTGACGCGGATCCTGTTCTGGGTCGGCTATCACCGGGCGCCGGCGCTGCGCGGCTTCGGCTTCGCCGCCGGGTTCTATCCGACGGTTCTGGCCGGGGTCTGGACCGTCTGGACGCTGATCTAGAGGGCCGTCTTCGATGCGCCGGTCTCAGCGCCGGGCGGCGAATTCCGCCATCAGCTCGGGGAACCGTTCCATCGGCGGGAACGTCTCGAAGCTGTGTGCCGCCGGGGTCACCGCCCAGGGCAGCTTCTCGGCGGTGCAGGTCTCGACGAACGGGACGAAATCCTTGGCATTGTCCAGCATGGTGGCGCGGACATTGACGAATTCGTCCGGTGCCGAGAAGCGGGTGAAGACCCAGCTCATGCAGTGCGGGCAGAAATGGTGCGGCAGGTCGGGGCTGTGCATGCCGCCGATCACCGTCTCGCCCTCGACCATCGCGAACGCGGCCAGCGGATAGAGCGCGCTGAGCGAGAAGGCGCTGGCGGTCATCCGCTGGCAGCCGGTGCAGTGGCAGGCCATGGTGACGAGCGGGCGGCCGGTGACGCGGAACCGGATCCGTCCGCAGCGGCAGGTCCCGGTGGCGGTCGGTTCTGTGGTGGACATGGGCTCCTCCCGCGGGTGCTTCCTTGCGACGGCGCGCCGCCGGGCGTTCCGGCGTGGAGCTTATCACCGGCCCGGCCGAGGTCCATCATTGACCCTGCGGTATTGCTGCACTCGCGAAATCCGTGTTCCCCGCAGGCCTCGGGCGCGCTAGGCTGGAGCCATGTCGATCTGGTCCCGCATCGCCCAGGCGTTGACGGCTCTTGCCAAGGGCGAAGGGCTGTCCGCGGTCTTCGACCGGCTGCGCACCCCGCCCGAGCGGTCGGTCGCCTTCACCATCGCGGTGATCGCGCTGGCGGCGAAGATGGCCAAGGCGGACGGGCGGGTGACGCGGGACGAGGTGGCCGCGTTCCGCGAGATCTTCTATATCCCCAGGGCGGAGGAGCGCAATGCGGCGCGGGTGTTCAACCTGGCGCGGCAGGACGTGGCCGGGTTCGACGCCTATGCGCGGCGGATCGCGGCGATGTTCGGGCAGGGCCATCAGGCGCTCCACGACCTGATGGAGGGGCTGTTCTACATCGCCGTGGCCGATAGCGGCTATCACCCGCACGAGGACGTGTTCCTGCACGAGGTGGCGGGCATCTTCGGCCTGTCCGAGCGGGAGTTCCAGAGGCTGCGGGCGCAGTTCGCGCCGGACACCCATCCCGATCCCTACGCGGTGCTCGGCGTCGCGCCCAATGCCAGCCGCGACGAGATACGGGCGGCGTGGCGCCGGCTGGTGCGCGAGACCCATCCCGACCGGCTGATCGCCCGCGGCCTGCCGGTCGAGGCGATCAAGCTGGCCGAGAAGCGTCTGATCGCGATCAACCGCGCCTGGGAAGAGCTCAACGCCGGTGCCGGGCTGGCGGGCCGGGCCTGACGGGGACCCGGACCGGCAGGGTGAGGGCGCAGCGGCGCACTGCCCGACGAGCTGGTCCTGCACGCCGCGCGCCAAGGCGCGCGGCCGGGCCCAACGGGATGAGATGCCGCGTCAGCGGCGGCGAAGACGGGCGGGAGCCCCCCCGGCGCGGCCGGCGGCAGGTCAGGGTGCGGCGTGGCGGGTCTCCACGATCCCGGTTTCGGCGCCGAGCGCGCGGCCGAGCGCGCCGAAGCGCGCCTCCGCCACTTCGCCCAGCAGCGCCTTGGCGCGGGGCCCCACGGCGAGGAACAGCTTCTTCTTCTGGGGATGCCAGCGCAGCGTGCCCATCTCCTCGGACTTCTGGGTCGTGAACATCGCGCCGAAGCGCATCGCCTTGCCGAGGATCTCGGCCTGGCGCACGTCCTCGGGCTCGATCAGGCCGACGAGGCGCTCGACGCGCGGGTCGGCGCGGCTGTTCTTGTAGCGGTGCAGCAGCGCCAGCGCGAGAAACACCCGGTCGCCATGGCTCAGCCCGCCGAAATTGCCCCGCGTGGCGTAGTCGAAGCAGACCTCGGCGCGGTAGTCGGGATGGCTGCGCCAGCTCACGTCATGAAGATGGCAGGCGGCGCGCACCAGCCTGAGCCGGCTCTCGGCGGCGCGGGAATAGAGCGGGCGGATGAAGCGGTAGAGCACGCTGCCGAAGCCGGGGACACGGGCGTCCTTGGTTTCGGCGAAGCGGCAGGCCTCGATCAGCGGGTCGCGCTCGCGCAGGGCCTGCGGCATCTGCTCGTAGAGCAGCCCTTCGCGGAGCCCGTAGCTGGAGATGAACACCTCGCGCGGGCGGATCACCCGCATCACGCCCTCGAGCACCTCGACGGCCAGGGGCACCAGCCCCATCCGCTGCGGCGACACGCCCGAGGCCAGCCGGATCGCCTCAGGGTCGGCGGATTCGATCCATTTCAGTGTCTTGCGCAGGTCGGCCGGGCGCATCTGGTATTCGTGCAGCACCTTGAGCGGATAGTCGCGCCGGGTCATGTCGAGCCGCGCGATCGCCCGCCACGAGCCGCCGACCAGGAACAGCCGCTCGGGCGTCTCGCCCAGATCGCCCTTCAGGCGGGCGATCTCGGCGTCGATATGGGCGCGCAGCGCCTTCTTGCCGCCGTTCATGTCGCGCAGTTTCAGCGGCCCGAGGGCCGAGGTGGCGCGCGGTCCGATCTCGCCGTCGGCCACCGTCGCCATCTCCATCGACGAGCCGCCGATGTCGCAGACCAGTCCCTGCGCCCTGGGCCAGCCGAGCAGCACCCCCTGCGCCGACAGCCGCGCCTCCTCGGCGCCGTCGATGACATAGAGGTGCAGGCCGGTCTCGCGGGCGATCTCCTCGCGGAAGGCGGGGCCG
This sequence comes from Paracoccaceae bacterium, assembly GCA_020425125.1. Taxonomy (GTDB): domain Bacteria; phylum Pseudomonadota; class Alphaproteobacteria; order Rhodobacterales; family Rhodobacteraceae; genus Meridianimarinicoccus. The sequence continues at coordinate 77,094 of JAGQRV010000023.1, forward strand.
TCCGCGGCCTCGCGCACCGCGGCCGTGGCGACGGCGGTCAGCGGGCCGATCTCCATCCCGGCGGCGAGGGTCTGGAACCGGCGCAGGGCATCGAGCGCGCGGCGCTTGCCGGTGGGGTTCAGGCGGCCGGTCTCGCTCATCCCCTCGCCGAGGGCGCACATCACCTTTTCGTTGTAGAAATAGGCCGGCGAGCGGGCCGCACCGTCGAAGATGACGAGGCGCACCGAATTCGACCCCACATCGACCACGCCGACGCGGGTGAGGCGGCGTATTTCGGGATCGTCGAACAGGGGACGGCCGAACGGGCCCCAGTCTGCGGCGTTCTGCTGGGTCAGGACGTTCATCACCCCTCCGTGATCTCGGGGCCGAGATTGCCGTTCCGCGGCGCGGCGGTCAACGCTTGCAGAGTCTCATTCGGCGGGACGGGCGAGCCGCGGCACGTCCGTGGCACCGGCGGAGCCGCGCCCCGACAGCGACGCGGTTTCCATGAAGAAGCGGTGGCAGCTGAACAGGTCGTCGCCCGGCGCACCGAGATCGCGGGTAAAGCTGCCGTCCGGGTTCAGCACCCAGCTTTGCGCCCGGTCGCGCAGGCTCGCCGCCATGATCTGGCTGACGATCTGTTCCTTGACGGTCGGATTGTGGCATTCGATCAGCGCCTCGATCCGGCGGTCGAGATTGCGCCCCATCCAGTCCGCCGAGGAGATGAACACGCGCGCCTCGGACGAGGGCAGGCCGTGGCCGTTGCCGAAGCACACGATGCGGGAATGTTCGAGAAAGCGGCCGATGATCGACTTCACCCGGATGTTCTCGCTCAGTCCCTTGATGCCGGGGCGCAGGCCGCAGATGCCGCGGATCACGCAGGAGATCTTCACGCCCGACTGGCTGGCGGCATAGAGCGCGTCGATCACCTCGGGTTCGATCAGCGCGTTGAGCTTGATCCAGACCTCGCCCGGACGGCCCGAGCGGGCATATTCGGCCTCGGCCGCGATCATCGAGAGGATGTGGGGCTTCATGTCCCGCGGGCTGATCGAGAGGTTTTCCAGCGCGGTCGGCGGCGCATAGCCCGAAAGATAGTTGAACACCTTGGTCGAATCGCGCCCCAGCGCCTCGTCGCAGGTGAACAGGCTGAGGTCGGTGTAGATCTTCGCGGTGATCGGGTGGTAGTTGCCGGTGCCCCAGTGGGAATAGGTGACCAGCCGGTCGCCTTCGCGGCGGACCACGCTGGAGAGCTTGGCGTGGGTCTTGTAGTTGACGAAGCCGTAGACGACATGGGCGCCGGAGCGTTCCAGCATCCGGCTCTGGCGGATGTTGGCGGCCTCGTCGAATCGCGCCTTCAGCTCGACCAGCGCGGTGACCGACTTGCCGTCCTCGGCTGCCTCGCAGAGCGCGGCGACGATCGGGCTGTCCTTGGAGGTGCGGTAGAGCGTCTGCTTGATCGCCAGCACGTTGGGGTCGCGGGCCGCCTGCTGCAGGAACCGAACCACCATGTCGAAGCTCTCGTAGGGGTGGTGGAGCAGCATGTCCTTCTGGCGGATCGAGAGGAACATGTCGCCGCTGTGGTCCTGCACCCGTTCGGGCACCCGCGGCACGTAGCTGGGCCAGAGCAGGTCGGGGCGGGACTCGAGCACCAGTTCGCGCAGGTCGACGACGCCGATCATGCCGCGGACCTCGACGGTCTCGTCCTCGGTCACGCGCAATTCGCGCGAGATCACGCGGGCCAGTTCCTCGGGCGCGCCGGCCGAGATCTGCAGGCGCACGACCTCGCCGCGGCGGCGGCGCTTCAGCGCCACCTCGAATTCGCGGACCAGATCCTCGGCCTCTTCCTCGACCTCGAGATCGCTGTCGCGCAGCACCCGGAACTGACAGTCGCCGGTCAGCTTGTAGCCGGGGAAGAGGCTGTCGAGATGCAGCAGCAGCAGGTCCTCGAGCGGCAGGAAGCGGTGTTCGCCCGGATTGGCGGGCAGCGCGACGAAGCGGGCGATCTGCTGCGGAATCGGCAGCAGGGCGCGGAGCTGGCGGGCATCCGACCGGCGTTCGAGCATCAGCGCGAGCGAGAAGCCGTTGTTCGGGATGAACGGGAAGGGATGCGCCGGATCGATGGCGAGCGGCGACAGGATCGGGAAGACCTGGGCGAGGAACACCCGTTCGAGATACTGCCGGTCGGTCCGCGTGAGCTTGGCGCGGGTCAGCAGGTGAATGCCGGTCTCTTCCATCTCGCGGCGCAGGTGGGTGAGCACGCGCTGCTGGGACTGCATCAGCTCCCGCGCGTTGCGGCCGATATGGACGAGCTGTTCGGCCGGGGACATCCCGTCGGCGGCGGGGGTGGTGTTGCCGGCGCGGGCCAGCTCGCGCAGGCCGGCGACGCGGACAGTGTAGAATTCGTCGAGGTTGTTGGCCGAGATCGACAGGAAGCGCAGCCGTTCCAGCAGCGGCACGGCGGGGTTTTCCGCCTCTTCCAGGACGCGCCAGTTGAACGCGAGCCACGACAATTCGCGGTTGAAGAACCGGGCGGGGCTGGCGAGGTCGAGATCCGCCAGTTCCACCGGGTCGGGCCTGGGCGAGCGCAGGAAATCGGCGGTCATCTGGGCGGTGCGGTCCTTTCGGCAGGCAGGCGGCAAACGTGACGGGTCAGCCGTCGGGCGCTGCGAGGATTTCGGCCGCGAGCGTCCGGGAGATCCGTTTCTGGCGGCTCAGCGCCGCGCGGTCAAGGGCTTCGACCACCGCGCCGGCGGCGGCGAGCGAGCGGTCGATGCGCCGCACCAGGTAGTCGACCGTCTCGACGCTGACCGGCACCTGGCGTTCGTCGAAGAGCTTGACCAGCACCATGCGGATCAGGTCGTCGTCGGGCCGGTCGAGCTGCGCCACGGCGGTGGCCTGGAGCCTGCTTTCGAGGTCGGGCAGGGTGATGCCCCAGGCGCCCGGCGCGCCGCTGCCGGTGAGAAGGAGTGCCGCCCCGTCGCTCTGGGCGCGGCTGATCAGGTGGAAGAGCGCGACCTCGCGGGGGCGGTCGCCGGCCACCTGGTCGGCATCGTCGACGGCATAGGCGCGGGGCGCGGGGCGTCCGGCACGCAGCGGCGGCAGCGCCAGCGTCGCGCCGGAGAGCCAGACGGCGCCGGTTTCGGCGGCCCAGATCGCCGCCAGATGGGTGCGGCCCGATCCGGGCGTTCCGCGCAGAAGCAGGCGCCCGCCGGGCCAGTCGCGCCAGGCATCGACCGCCGCCAGCGCTGCCGTGTTCGCCGGGGCGGGCAGGAAGTCGGCGCGGCTGAGCCGCGGCGGCACGGCAAGGTCGAGCGGGAGCTGGCGTTCGGTCATTCCGCCTGGGCGTCTCTGGTCGGGATATCCTCGGGCTGGAGGCCCTCGTGCCCGCGATAGAGCCGGCTGTCGAGATACTCCGAGGTGGCGAAGCGCACCAGCACCCCGAGGCTGGCGGCGAGCGGCACCGCGACCAGCATGCCGACGAAGCCGAAGAGGGTTCCGAAGACCGACAGCGCGAGTAGCAGCCAGACCGGATGCAGTCCGACCGAGGAGCCGACGAGCTTCGGGGTCAGGAAGTTGCCCTCGACGATCTGGCCGAAGAAGAAGATCCCGGCGATCAGGGCGATCTGCAGCCAGTCGCCCCAGAACTGGAACGCGGCGAGCCCGATGGCGAGGACGCCACCCACGATCGAGCCGACCATCGGAATGAAGGTCAGCAGCCCGGCGACGGCGCCGATGACCATGCCGAAGTTCAATCCCGCCGCCATCAGCGCGATGGCGTAGAAGCTGCCCTGGATCAGGCAGACCAGGCCCTGGCCGCGGATGAACGAGGCCAGCGTGCGGTCGATCTGGCCGGCGAGGTCGCGGATCACCGGGGCGTGGTCGCGCGGCAGCAGCTTGTCGATGCGGGCGACCAGGTGGTCCCAGTCGATCAGCAGATAGACGCTGACCACCGGCACGATGAAGAAGAGGATGATCAGGTTGACGAAGCTGACCGCGGAGCTGACGACGGTGTTCAGCAGTTCGACCCCCTTGGTCTTGATGCTGTCGCCGACCGAGGCAAGCGTGCCGCCGACCGCGGATTCGGGATTGATGCCGCCGGGGACATGGGCGTCGAGGAAGGTCCGGAGGTTGCGCAGGAGATCGGGTGCGGAGTTCACCAGGTCGATCGACTGGCGTACCAGGGTCGGCACGATGGCCAGCGCCACGAAGATCACCAGCAGCAGGAAGGCGACCGAGATGATCGCCACCGCGAAGGTGCGGCTGAGGCCGAGACGCTCCAGCCGGTCGGCGATCGGATCGAGAAGATAGGCCACCGCGGCGCCCAGCACGAAGGGCAGCAGCACGTTGCCCAGGAGCCAGAGCACCAGCAGGACGACCGCCGCGGCGATCCCCCAGTAGCGGAGCTGCTTCTCGACGGGTAAGGCCATTGCGTCCCTCTTGCGCTGGCCCATACATGGCCGATGCCCCCCCACCGTGCAAGCGCGGAAGGCCGGCTGCCGGCGCCGGCGGCTTGTACCTCGCGGGCCGATGTCCTAAGCGGGCGCAAGTCCGCCCCGTGAGAGGATCCCGATGCGCCTGAGCCGCTATTTCCTGCCGGTCCTGAAGGAAACGCCCGCCGAGGCGCAGATCGTCAGCCACCGCCTGATGCTGAGAGCCGGGATGATCCGCCAGCAGGCGGCGGGGATCTATTCCTGGCTGCCGCTGGGCTACAAGGTGCTGAAGCGGATCGAACAGATCGTGCACGAGGAGCAGCAGCGCGCCGGGCACATTCCGCTGCTGATGCCGACGGTGCAGCCGGCCGATCTGTGGCAGGAATCGGGGCGATACAACGCCTATGGGCCGGAAATGCTGCGGATCCGAGACCGCCACGACCGTGACATGCTGTACGGGCCCACCAACGAGGAGATGATCACCGACAT
>JAGQRV010000023.1:82057-96188 GCA_020425125.1 Paracoccaceae bacterium
GCGACGAGGTGCGCCCGCGCTTCGGGGTGATGCGGGGCCGCGAATTCCTGATGAAGGACGGCTACAATTTCGACCTGTCCAAGGAAGCGGCTCTGCATGCCTACAACCGGCATCTGGTGAGCTATCTGAGGACCTACGAGCGCATGGGCCTGCAGGCGATCCCGATGCGGGCGGATTCGGGGCCGATCGGCGGCGACGATACGCACGAATTCCTGGTCCTGGCCGAGACCGGCGAGTCCGAGGTGTTCTATGACAGTGCGATCACCGATCTGAAATTCGGCGACCGCGGGATCGATTACGACAGCGTCGAGGATTGCCAGGCGGTGCTGGAGGAATTCACCTCGCGCTACGCCCGCACCGACGAGACCCACGACGAAGCGGTGTTCCAGGACATCCCCGAGGAGCGGCGCCGCCGCGCGCGCGGCATCGAGGTCGGCCAGATCTTCTATTTCGGCACCAAGTATTCCGAGCCGATGGGCGCCCTCGTGACCGATCCCGACGGCAACCGGGTGCCAGTGCACATGGGCAGCCACGGCATCGGCGTCAGCCGCCTGGTTGGCGCGATCATCGAGGCCTGTCACGACGACAAGGGCATCATCTGGCCGGAAGGCGTGACCCCGTTCCATTGCGGCATCGTCAATCTGAGGCAGGGCGACGGCGCGGCCGACGGGGCATGCGAGCAGATCTATGCCGCGCTGAAGGCGCGGGGGCTCGATCCGCTCTACGACGACAGCCAGGAGCGGGCGGGCGCGAAATTCGCCACGATGGACCTGATCGGCTTACCCTGGCGGATCACCGTGGGGCCGCGGGGCCTGGCCGCGGGCGTGGTCGAGCTGACCAGCCGCAAGACCGGCGACAGCGTCGAGCTGACGCCGGAAGCGGCGGTGGCGCGGGTCGCCGAGATCTACGCCGGCATCTGAGGTCGCGTCCGCTCAGGACAGTGCGCGGACCAGTTCGGCCTTGGTCATCCGGGACCGTCCGGCGATGCCGCGGTCGCGCGCAATCTGCCGGAGCGCCTTGAACGGGAGCGCGCGAAGCGCCGGGCCGGCCGCCTTCGGGTGGCCGTTTGCATCGGTGGCGTCCTCGATCGCCTGCAGCAGCGCGGCCTTGTCCATCCGGTCGCGGCCCGCGATCCCGAGATCGGCGGCGCGCTCCATCAGGATCACCCGGGTCGGGCCAGAGGCGCGGAGGCGGGCGATCTTGGCGCGGACATCTTCGGGCTGGGCGGCGGCCTGCGCGGTGCCCCTTCTCTTGGCGCGGGTCGAGCGGCGGTATTCGTCTTCGGTCAGCAGCATCCGGATCGACCGGGGCAGGTAGCGTTCGCCGGTGAGGCCGCTTTCCGCGCCCGAGCGGGTGCCCCAGTCCTCGCCGGTCCAGCGGTGGAGATCGGTCTCGTCCTGTGCCAGTCCGTCTTCCTCGTAGCCGCCGCCGCGGCGCTTGTATTCCTGTACCGCCATCTGCGCCTTCCTCGCCGACCACTGGCCAGGCCTGCCGCCTCTGGCGCCTCGGGTGATCTCTTCCTTCACCTCGTCCCACAGGACGGGGTCGGTGCGCTTGGCGGCGTTGGCCATGGGCGGTCTCCTGCCGGTGAGGGTCAAAGGCCGGTGAGCCCGCTGGCCGCCGGCGACGGGTGCCATTGACGGCCCAGGCTCTAGCTAGCATTCAGGCGCGACCCGACGAGACCGCGAGGCCGAATGCCCAGACCCTTTGCCGCCCATGAGCGCATGATCGCCTGGCGCTACCTGCGCGCCACCCGCGCCGAAGGCGGGGTGAGCGTGATGACCTGGATCTCCCTCTTGGGGATCGCACTGGCGGTCTTCGCGCTGATCGCGACCCTGGCGGTGCGGTCGGGCTTCCGCGCCGAGTTCGTCGATACCATCCTCGGCGCCAACGCCCATGCGACCTATTACACCATCGCCGCCGCGGACGGCACCGGCGCACCGACCAATGTGATCGAGGATTACGCCGCCGTGGCCGAGCGGATCCGTGCGGTACCGGGCGTGACCCACGCGGCGCCGGTGATCCTGGGTCAGGTCCTGGCGAGCGCGAACGGACGCAATGCCGGCGTTCAGGTCTATGGCATGACGGCAGACGATCTGCGCACATTGCCCAGGATCGTGGACGACAAGAGCGGCGCCGGCGACTTTTCCCGCTTTGACGAGGGCGTGGCGATCGGCGCCGGTGTGGCGCGGACGCTCGGGGTCGGGATCGGCGACCAGATCCGGCTGGTCTCGCCCGAGGGCGCCAAGACGCCGTTCGGAACCTCGCCGCGGGTCGGCGTCTACGAGGTCGTCTACATCTTCTCGGCCGGGCGCTACGACATCGACGCGACCCGGATCTACATGCCTTTTGCGGCGGCGCAGAGCTTCTTCAACCGCGACGGCGTGGCTGACGAGATCGAGATCCGCCTCGCCGATCCCGAGGCGGTGCAGCAGGTCATGCCGGCGCTCTGGCGCGTGGCGGGCCCCGACGGGTTCTACCAGACCTGGCGCGACGCCTCGGGCGCGTTCCTGAGGGCGCTGACGATCGAGGACAACGTGATGTTCGTGATCCTGTCGGTCCTGGTGCTGATCGCGACGATGAACATCGTCTCGGGCCTGATCATGCTGGTGAAGAACAAGCAGTCCGATATCGGCATCCTGCGCACCATCGGGCTGACCGAGGGCGCGGTGCTGAGAGTGTTCTTCCTCTGCGGTGTCTCGGTCGGCGTGGTCGGCACGCTGGCGGGCGTGGTGCTGGGCTGTCTCTTCGCGATCTATATCGATCCGATCTTCGCGCTGGTGAACCGGCTGTCGGGCGGCGGTGTCTGGGACCCGACGATCCGCGGGCTCTATTACCTGCCGGCTGAACTGAAGGCCGGCGACGTCGCCTCGGCAGTGCTCCTGTCGCTGGGGCTGTCCTGCATCGTCACCATCTTCCCGGCGCGCCGCGCGGCGCGAATGAACCCGGTCGAGGCGCTGAGGCATGAGTGAGCCGGTGCTGGAACTTCTCGATGTGGTGCGGACCTACAATCCGGGCCGTCCGTCCGAGGTCGCGGTGCTGCGGGGGGCGTCGATCAGCCTGGCGCCGGGCGAGATGGTGGCGCTGGTGGCGCCGTCGGGGGCGGGGAAATCGACGCTGCTGCATGTCGCCGGGCTGCTCGACAGGCCCGATGCGGGCGAGGTACGGATCGCCGGGCAGGCGACCTTGCGGCTGCGGGACACCGGGCGGACCCGGCTGCGGCGCGAGACGGTGGGCTTCGTCTACCAGTTCCACCACCTGCTGCCGGAATTCTCCGCTCTGGAGAACGTCATGCTGCCGCAATTCGCCCGCGGCATCGGGCGCGGCGCCGCCCGGGCGCGGGCCGAGGATCTGCTCGGCCGGGTCGGGCTGACGGCGCGGGCCGATCACCGCCCGGCGCAGCTCTCCGGCGGCGAACAGCAGCGCGTCGCCTTCTGCCGCGCGCTGGCCAATGCGCCGCGGATCCTGCTGGCCGACGAGCCCACCGGAAATCTCGACCCCGAGACCGCCGGACGGGTCCTGGAGGTCATGCTGGAGCTGGCGCGGGAGACCGGCCTTGCCGCCCTGGTCGCCACGCACAATCCCGACCTGGCCGCCCGAATGGACCGTGTCCTGCGGCTGGAGGCGGGGCGGCTGGTGGCGGCTTGAAGGGGCAGGCCCGGCAAACGGGTCGGGCAGGGCTGCGGTCGCCTCAGACGGTCGGCCGAGAGTCCGATGCAGCCCAGCTTGGCAGCCACCCGCTCCGGCGGTTCAGTCGACAAGCCCCAGCTGGCGGGCAACGGTCGCCGCATCGTAATAGTCCCGGCCCTCGACAACCTTTCCATTCTTGATCCGCATCACGCTGCAATAGCGTGTTTCCTGACGGCGGCCGCTTGGCGGGAAGGTCCCCAGCGACGACTGCAGCGGCCCAGTATGAGTGCCGCGATTGACGAATTCGACGACCGCCCGGTCGCCGTCGACGATCACGTTCGTGACCTTGACCTCGCCATCGGGAAAGGCGGCGCGCCACCGCGCGTAATCCATCCGGTACCCGTCCGGACCGATCTGTCTTTCGCCGCGGGCGACGTCTTCGAAGCGGCAATCCTCGGCTATGACGGCGACCCCGCGCTCGGGATCGCGCATGTCCCACGATTCATGGAACTGACGGACGATCTTTTCGGTGGGGTGCATGGGGAAGGCGCCTCTTGCGAAACTGCCGGGAGGGTCCGCCTGCCGCCGCCCGGTGTCAACGGCCATCTGCGCGAGCGCGAAGCGGCGTCTGGCCCTTCGAGGGACGGGTCTGAAACTAGACGCTGCCGTTGCCGCAGGGTTCCGGCCGTTATCCTTTCAGCGCCAGACCGAGACCCACCGCCATTGCGACGAGCCCGGCGATGCGACCCGGCGAGAGCGGCACGGCGAGCGCGCCGAAGAGGCCGAACGTGTCGATCAGGGCCGAGGACACGAGTTGGCCCATCAGCACGAAGAACACCGCGTTGCCGACCCCGAAGCGGGGTGCGATCCAGGTCACCGAGAGCACGTAGAAGGCGACCAGCGTGCCGCCGAGATAGAGATGCCAGGGATGGCCGGTGATCGTCGGCCAGGGCCGCGGCACGGTGATCAGCGCCGCGACGAAGGCGCAGACGAACGCCACCGCGAACAGAACCGCGGCGGCGGCGGCAGGAGCGCCGATCCGCTGGCCGAGGGCGGAATTGAGCGCCGCGAGCATCGGGATGCCGAGTCCGGCGGTGAACATGATGGCGGCGTGGCGGAAGGCTTCTGGCACGGCTCGGTCTCCGCGACTCGGGGTGACTGGCGCGAAAGGTGGCGGATTGCGGTGGCCGTGGGAAGGTCCCGTGATAGACTGCCCGAAAACGACGGGCAGGAGAGCAGAATGAACCGAACGATCGCCGTCGCGGCTCTGGCTGCCGGAGCGGGGCTGACAGCCTGCGCGCCGCAGGTGCCGGTGACCCGCGGGCAATATGCGCAGTACTTCCAGGAATTCTGTGCCGGCTGCCATGGCGCGACCGCGCGCGGCGATGGACCGGGGGCTGCGGGCATGGTGCCGCCGCCCGCGGACCTGACGCAGATCTCGGCGCGCAATGGCGGAACCTTCCCGATCGAGAAGGTGATGAGCCAGATCGACGGATACCGCAGCGGTCCGCGCGCGATGCCGGAATTCGGCTCCTACCTGGTCGACGACCGGACCGTGATGGTCGAGACCGAGCCGGGCGTGTTCACCCCGGCGCCGGAACGGCTGGCCGGGATGGCACAATATCTGGAATCGCTGCAGCGTCCGTGAGGCCGGCGGCGTGTCCTGCGGTTACTGGAGGGCGCGGGAGACGATGTCGAGCGCCTCGAGCACGATGGCGCCGTCCCGCGCGGTACGCAGGACCTGGTTGTCGACGCGAACATAGACCTGGTCGCGCGGAAGCCGAGGCAGTCCCCAGCGGTCGGGCTCGACGATGACGATGTAGCGGTCGGGCAGGCGGTCGCCGCGGCGGTAATAATGCTCGTGATGGCGGTACTGGTGGCCTGGGGGAATTTCCCCGACTCCGAAACCGCGGCCGCGGTTCCCGTCGTATCCGCCCCGGTCGTGGTCGTCGTGATGCTTCCAGTCGTGAGAATTACCGCGCCCCTTCCCGCCGGGGTCGGCGACGGCGGACGTGGTGAGTCCGGCGGCGACAAGCGCGGCGAGGGCGACGATCGCGGTGGGTTTTGTGAAGCGCATGGGTCTGGTCGTCCGTAATTTGCTGTTCGGAGGATATATAGGGCGGTCAATGGGCTACGTCGAATCCGCCCGCCCCCGCATCGGCAAGGAGCCGCCGCACGCATGGGATGTGCCGCGCCGCGGCAAAGCCCGGCGAGATGCGGTTGCGGGGGTCAGTCGAGCGCGTCGCTGGCGACCGCGGCGAAATCGGTGTCGAGCTGGACCGCGATCGCGGCCAGGGCGGGCCCGCCTTCGTCGGCATAGGGGGCCAGCACGAAGCTTGGTGTCTTGTAGGCGAGGGTTGCGGTGCCGTCGGCGGCTTCGGTGACGTAGACGCGGATCGGCGCTTCGATCATCGCCGCAGTCGAGAGATCGAGGATGCGTACCGCGTAGTCGTTGTTGAAGAGACCGATGACGCGATTGCCGGGGATCTCGATGCCGCGGGAGCGGGCGGTCTCGGTCGGTCCGGCCTCGGTGACGACGCCGAGGCCGTGCGTCGGCGCGGCGGCCTTCACCGCGGCGACGAGATCGGCATAGCTTTTCTGCGAAGCATGGATCGCCCACCCGTCGCGGGGCGCGATGGTCTGGGCCGCGGCGGGCGCGGCGGCCAGCACGAGGGCGAGGAGGGGAGCGTGGCGCATGGTCCGGATCTCCTTGGGGGCAGGTCAAGGGTAGTCCGGACCCGCCGGCGCGACAGTCACAGCTCGGTGAGGCCACGCTTTACGGGCCCGGCCGTGCCCGCTAGATCGGTCGGGCAGCGAGCGAGGAGTGGCCATGGCTTCGACGGTGATCGTCCCCCTGACCGGGGTGCGGCTCGACCCCGAGGGGGGGCTCCTGCGCGACTACACGCTGCCCGCCGAACACCGGACCGAGAACTACCTGTCCCGCTACGACCGTCTGACGGTGGTCTATGATTGTGTCTGGAGCGAGGCGATGAAGGCGCATGTTCTGAACGCGCCGCCGTTCCTGAACCTCTGGGAGCCGTTTCGAGCCAGCCTGACCCGCGACGGTGCGCCGGTCCGCGACCTGCGCCGGATCCGCTACGAGCGCTGCGAGCAGCTGGTCGTGCCGGGGCCGCGGGGCCAGCTCGGCTGTACGCTGGGCGGCCAGAGCTTCGCAATCGAGACCCGGGAACCCCAGGCCGCGCCGCTTGCCGGACTCAATGCTGTGCTGGCGCTCAACTTCAACAACCGGCTGGAATGGATTGCGGACTGGGCGCGGTTCTACGTCGCGCGGCACGGGGCCGAGGCCGCGGTGATCGTCGACAACGGCTCCACCGATTACGGCTGCGACGAGATCGCCGCGACCCTGGCGGGAATCGACGGGCTGCGCCATGCGGTGATCTATTCGGCGCCCTTCCCCTACGGCCCGATCTCGGGCGGCCCGAAGGGATTTGTCAGCGCCAAGTTCTTCCAGATGGCGATGCTGAACACCGCGCGGCGGGATGCGCTCGCGAGGGCCGCTGCGGTGCTGAGCGTCGATATCGACGAGATCGTGGACGGCCCCGAAGGCAGGACGGTTTTCGAGGCGGCGCGGCGCCACCCCTTGGGGATGCTGACGATCAAGGGATATTACGCCTATCCCGAACGGCCCGACATGATCCCGGCCCGCCATGGTGCGCACCGGTTCCGTGCCGATCCGAACCGGCAATGCAACCGAAAATGGTGCCTCGTGCCGTCGCGCCTGTTCGGCCGCGCCTTCCGCTGGCATCCGCACCAGATCGGCGGCATCCTCCAGAACGCGTTTACCGAACAGAACGCGTTCTTTCACAACCACTGCTACGGGTGCACGACCGGGTGGAAGGCGAAGCGGCTGGATTTCGACGTGACGCTGAAACGCGACCCGGGACTCGACGCGCTGATGGACCGCTATTTTCCTGCCGTGGAGTCCTAGGCCGCCGGGGCCGGGGCGCGCTGCCGCCGGACGGGGCGATGAGAGGAGGGCCGGGCCATGCCGCACCGCTACCGCGAGATCGCCTTCACCGATGCGGTCCGCATTGTGCAGGACGAACTCGGCAGCGCCGGGATGAATGCCGAGGCGATGGAACAATCGGCGCCGAACGACCGGCTGACCGAGACGGAGGCGCTGTTCCTGGCCAGGTGCGAAAGCTTCTACCTTGCCAGCGTCTCGTCGACCGGCTGGCCCTACGTGCAGCATCGCGGCGGCCCGGCTGGCTTCATCCGGGTGCTCGGTCCGGAGCGGATCGGCTGGGCGGAATTCGCCGGCAACCGGCATTACATCACCACCGGCAACCTGCGCGGCGACGACCGGGTGAGCCTCTTCTGCATGGATTACGCCAACCGCCGCCGGCTGAAGATCTTCGGTCATGCCCAGATTATCGGACCCGACGCTCCCGAGATGTCGGGGCTTGCGGTCCCGGGCTACCGGGCGCGGGTGGATCGCGGCCTTGTTGTGACGCTGGAAGGGTTCGACTGGAATTGCGCGCAGCACATTCCGCAGCGCTTCAGCCTCGCCGAGGTCGAGGCCGCCAGCGCGGTGATGTTGCGGCGGATCGAGGAACTGGAGGCCGCGCTCGCCGAACGCGGCGGATGACAGCGCGCGCGGGCCGCGCCATGATGGAACCCGGACGACAGCGGAGGGCGCGATGCGGAAAGCTTTGTTTCTCATATCTGTTCTGGCCGCGGGACCGGCCTGGGCGCAGGAGCCGGACCCGGCCAACGGGCAGGTGCTCTACAGCCGCCACTGCTCGCAGTGTCATGGCCCCGATGCCAAGGGAAACGGGCCGATGGCCGAGATCCTCGCGATCGCGCCGCCAGATCTGACCCAGCTTGCCGCACACAATGACGGCGTCTTTCCGACCGAGGCGGTGGCGCGGCAGATCGACGGGCGGGCGCCGATCCTTGCCCATGGCGGCGAGATGCCGGTGTTCGGCCCGTTCTTCGGCGGCGACGACATCGTGGTCCCGCTGCCCAGCGGTCAACCGATGATGACGAGTCTCGCCATCGCCGACCTGCTGGCCTTCCTGGAAAGCATCCAGACAGGCGGAAAGCCCTGAGGTGTCTCAGCGGCAGACATAGACCGCGCCGCCGACGGCCACCACGGTCACGGCTGCGGCGGCGAGCGTCGCAGGCGCGCTGAGCGCGGCGAGTGCGGCGGCGCCGGCATTGCCGAGGGCGCCGGCAATGTAGCTGCCGGTGCCGGAAATGATCGTCGCGCCGGCAGCGGTGTCCCGGATGGCGTCATATCCGCTTTGCGCCGCGGCGGCGCCTTGGGCTGCGGTGTCGCCCAGCGAGGCCGCGTCCGGATCATCCGACAGGCCGGCGATTTCCAGCGCGGCATCGGCGCTGTCGTTCACCCGTTCGCAGAAGCTGCGGCTCTGGGTGCAAATCCGGTAGGCGTCCCGTTCGCCCTGGGCGAAGCCGGTGAAGGTCTGCGAGTCGGAGTCGTAGACGAGGCAGAAGGGGCCGCGCTCCACATCGGTGAGTTCCGGCGTCAGAGCGCGGAGGGTGACGTAGCCCGGACAGGTTTCCGAGCCGAACATCGCCCAGGTGCGTTCGCTGAGGGAGCGATTGCCGGCGACGACGGTGTCGGCGGAATCGTAGACGAGATCGGTCTCGGCCCCATTGAGCGAGGTCTTGCAGTGGCGCAGCTCGGCGCGTGCCGGCACGGCGGCAACCAGACTGACGGCGAGAAGCAGGGCGAGAGCGCGACGCATGGCGGGACTCGGAAGGCGTGTGATGGCGTTCAAATACACCCGCTGCGGGTGTGGTCAATCCGGCGCCGCAGCGGCTCAGATCGAGAATGCAAGGGTGCGGCTGATTTCGGTCAGGGAGCGGCCGGACTGGTCCATCCAGATGTTGAACGCCGCCTGCACCGCGCGCCGGGCGGATTTCGAACTGGCCGGTTTGTCGATGACGCCTTCGGCGATCAGGCGTGCGGTGACGTCGCCCGACAGGATGTAGCTGTCGCGGCCGAGGCTGCGCAGCGCATAGGCAGCCGTGTTGCCGCCGAGCCGGGCGCCGCGCGACTTCAGCAGGTCGAGAAGCCCGGCAAAGTCCGTCGAGGGCCAGTCGGCGAAGACCGCGGGGGCGCCGCCCTGCGGCCTGAGATCCTGGAACAGCACCGCGTTGTCGCGTACGGCGGTGATCTTGGCGCCGCTGCGGATCACCCGCGTGTCGGCCAGAAGCGCATCGAGCCAGACGTCGTCCATCATCGCGCAGGCATTGACGTCGAAGCCGCGGAAAGCCGCCTCGATCCCGTCCCATTTCTTCTCGACGACGGTCCAGTTGAGTCCCGCGGCAAAGATCGTGCGGCAGAATGCGGCGAGCCAGCGGTCTTCCGGTATCTGCGCCAGGTCCGACGGGGGCAGGGGCCGTGTCAGCCGCGACTCGAGCGCCTCGTCCCCGCCGTGGCGGGCGGCGGCGATCGCGTGAATTTCGGCGTAGCTGCGCATGCGCGGCCCTCCTCTGGCGACGCCCGAAGTGATGCCGCCTGCGCGGCGGTGCGTCAATCGGGCGGCGTTCCCGGAGCGCGTTCCGGCGCCGGAGCCGGGGACGGCGCTTCCGGCCGGCGGAAGTCGCGCCTTGCAGCCTGGGATGTGGCGGATTACGAGGCGGACAGAACCGGTCCTGAGCAGCGGTCGACGGCTGTCGCCCGACCGCGCCGCCGGGAGGGACAAGGACGAACTCAATGGATCATTTCCTGCTGTTCGCGCTTGCCGCGCTGATCGTCGGCGCGTCCAAGGGCGGGCTGGCCTCGGCCGCGTCGCTGGCGGTGCCGATCCTGTCGCTGTGGATGGACCCGTTGCACGCTGCCGGTGTGCTGCTGCCGATCTACATCGTCAGCGATGTCGTGGGGGTCTGGCTCTACCGGCGGGAATATTCGTCCCGGAATCTCGCGGTGCTGATCCCGGCCGGACTGGTGGGCGTGATCCTGGCCACCTTCGTCGCGCCGCATCTGTCGGTGACCCTCACGACCTTCTTCGTCGGGCTGATCGGATTCGTCTATTCTGTGCAGGTGGCGCTACGGATGCTGCGGAACGCGCCCCCCGTGCCGCAACCCTTCGACGCCCGCCGCGGCGCGTTCTGGGGCGTGCTGGCCGGGATCACCAGCTTCATTTCCCATAACGGTGCGCCGCCGTTCCAGTTTTTCGTTCTGCCGCAGCGGCTGCCGAAGATGGAGTTCGCCGGCACGACGACCATCACCTTCGCTGCGATCAACCTTTTCAAGCTGCCGAGCTACGCTTCGGTCGGATTGCTGTCGGGACTCGATCTGAGGCTCTTCCTCGCCATGGCGGTGGTCGCGATGGTGGGAGCCGTGTTGGGACGGCGTCTGTCTCAATGGCTGCCGGATCACGTCTATCGGGCGCTGATCGAGGTGATCCTGTTCGTGCTCTCCCTGTACCTCATGGGCGAGGCGCTGATCGCCTGGCTGGCCTGAGATCGCGCCATTCCCGGTCTGGGGCGGCGGAATCGGTCTGACATGCGCCAATGCGACATGGAGCGCGGGCCGTCATATTATCGTGAGTTGATCAATACGCATTGCAACGTATGAATGTAATTGGGCGGCCGCTGACATCGATCGCTCTTCAAAGTCATTCGTCCGGAGACCAGCCATGCGCATTCCAGCGCTCGCCCTTCTCGTTGTCACAGCCCATGCCGGAAACGCCCTTGCGGCGGAGGATCCGGCGGCGCTCCGTGAGGAAGCCACGGGATATTTCGAAGCGATCCCGCAGACGGCGGATCCGATGCCGGCGCCGGCCGAGATCGAGCTGGGCAAGATGCTGTTCTTCGAGCCGCGCCTGTCCGAGGCGCACAACATCAGCTGCAATACCTGCCACAATCTGGGCACCGGCGGCACCGACCTGTCCAGCGTCTCGCTTGGCCACCGGTGGCAGAAGGGCGGGCGGAACAGCCCCACGGTGCTGAACTCGTCCTTCAACACCGCGCAATTCTGGGACGGCCGTGCCGCCGATCTGGTGGAACAGGCCGGCGGGCCGATGGTCAATCCGGTCGAGATGGGATCGACCAGGGAACACGTGGTCGAGATGCTCAAGGCAATCCCCGGATACAAGAACTATTTCGCGGCCGCTTTCCCGGGCGACGACCCGATCACCATGGAGAACGTCACCACGGCCATCGCCGCCTTCGAGGACACGCTGATCACGCCGAACTCGCCGTTCGACCGGTTCCTCGAGGGCGACGACGGCGCAATGACCGAAGCGCAGCTGACGGGGCTGCGCGTCTTCATCGATGCCGGCTGCGTTGCCTGCCATAATGGGCGGAACCTTGGCGGCAACAGCTACCAGCCCTTCGGTGTCGTCGAACACCCGGACTGGGCAGTGATGCCGCCGGAGGACAAGGGGCGGTTCCAGGTCACCCGGTCGGCCGATGACGAGTATGTCTTCAAGGTGCCGACTCTGCGCAACATCGTCCTGACGCCGCCCTATTTCCATTCCGGCGCGGTCTGGGATCTTGGCCAGGCCGTGTCGATCATGGGAAATGTCCAGCTTGGCGAAGCGCTGGACGACAGCCAGGTTGCGGCGATCACCGAATTTCTCGCATCGCTGACCGGCGAGCAGCCGCAGGTGATCTATCCGATCCTGCCGCCGAGCACGGTGGAAACGCCGACGCCGCAACCCTGAACGGTGCAGCGGACGGGATGGCCGCGGCGTCAGTGCAATCTGCGCCCGGCGCTCAGCCGCGGCAGATGCCGTGCGTGTCTGCGCCCGTCCAGGGCAGGCTGACCTTCGATGCTGCGCTGTGCCGGGCAAGGTCGGGAAAGTTCGGCGAAAGCAGGTCGTAGAGCTGTTCCGTCCGCACTGCGTTGGGATCGAGCGCGCGGCAGCAGACGAATTCCTCGACCAGCGCCCCCTGCTGCTCGTAGCCATAGGCGAGGAACGGCTTTCCGGGAGTCAGTTCGAACAGGTAGGGATCGTCATCGGTGCCGTGTTCCGACGCGGCCCGCCAGGCCGAATACCCGGTGGCCGAACGGTGCTGCCATTGCCAGACATGGGTCAGTTCGTGGGCCAGAAACATGGCGTCCGCCAACGGCAGGTCGCCCGGATAGCCGGCGAGGAAATCGTCGCGCCATCGCCGCTCGGCGACATAGAGATGCTGGTCAAGCGCAAAGCCGGCGACGGACCAGCGCACCTTGGGGGCGGTCTCGCGCGGCCAGATCCGCTCGCGGCAGGTGGCATAGGGACGGGGTTTGCGATTGCTCGGAAACCCCGCGATCAGGGCGCCTTTGGTGACCCTGACCGCAGGCGCGTCGAGCGCGGGCCCCTGAACGGTGGCGGCGAAGTCCCGCTCCGGCCCGGTCAGGGGCCGGGTCGTGCAGGCGGCGAGTGCCAAAAGAACGAAGGCGTGAGCGGCGCGGCGCATCGGCATGCGCCGGAAGATAGGGCGCCGCGCGGCCTGGCAACCGTTCGGGGCGGGCAGCCCGGCCCAGGCACATGGGCGAGATGCCGGGGTCAGTTGCAGGCGGGGTACTTGTAGCGGTCGGCTTGACTGACATCGGGCGGGCAGGTCCCCGCGTCGTTGGAAAAGCTTTCCTCGGCCGCCACGTTGCAGACGCCGTTGGCGCCATGTGCGCCGGTGTACATGGCGTCGAACGACCCGTCCGGATTGATCGAGATCGAGATCGTGGTGCTGCCCAGCTTGGCTTCGTAGTAGGAGTTGTTCACCTTCTTCAGGTTGGCCTGCTGGCCGCCGATATAGACCGGCCCGCCCTCGTCGGCATGGACGTCGATCCCGCTACCGCAGGTGGCGTTGAAGAACGGGACCTTCGCTTCGGCGGTCCCGGCAAGTGCCACCAGTGCGGCGGCGGTCAAGAGGAGTTTCATCTGCTGTATCCCTGTTCGATCCTGCGGACCGCGGCTGGCCGTCACGCGGGGGCCTTGTTTCCGCCGACTCCCCCAACACGCGCGTCCCAGAACAGAACATGCCGCACGATCCGCTCGGGGCAATGCGGCGAAGCATACGCGATCGTCTGGGAGGGCCTGAATCGGCCTTTGCCTGCGCTGCGGCGCGCGCCTCACAAAACCTCGCGATCGGTCGGGTCAGTGCCGGCCGGTGCCTCCGGAAACGGAACTTCGGCGACGATGTCCGTGCCAGAGACTCGCGCGCCGCCGTGTCCCCGATCGACTTGTCGAGCGGACCGAACAGATGGGAGTCATCGTGCGACCGGAACCTTGCAATGCCCGGCCGGCGCCGATAGCACGGCATGGCCGGAGCGGTGGCCGAGCGGTCGAAGGCAGTAGTCTTGAAAACTACCGTGCGCGAGAGCGCACCGTGGGTTCGAATCCCACCCGCTCCGCCACTTTCCCTCGCGAAAGCGTTCTCTCGATCCGGCTGCGGCCGGATTTTTCCGTTGTTTGCGAGGGTTATGCGGGAGGGGCTGAGCACTGACGTCCTCGCCAGGTGGCCCGAAAGCGCTCTCTCAGGGCCGATATTCTCCGGACCTGATGACTGCGCGGATTTGGTG
>JAGQRV010000094.1 GCA_020425125.1 Paracoccaceae bacterium
TGCCCTCGTCGCCCCACTGGGCCCCCACGACGACCACGTTGGCCATGCCTTGTCTCCCGTTCCGCGCCTGTCCGGCACGCGCCGTGATAGCCCGGCCCATGGATGGGCGAAAGCCCCGATCGCCGCGCCCGGCCGGGCGGACCGGGGCCGCCGGTCTGGATGGACGGGCCGAATGTGCTAGATTTCCCGACATGTCCGGCCCCGCGCTCATGCCCGACCCTGTCCCGCGACCCGACCCGGTGGTGACCGGCGCGGGCGACGAGGACCGCGCCGCCATCCTGCAGCTGCAGTCGGACTGGATCGCCGCGGAATCGGCGGGGCGGATCGACGACCTGCTGGAGCTGTGCACGGCCACCGTCGCGCTGCATCCGCCGATCGGGCCGCCGATCCAGGGGCTCGACGCCGTCGGACGCGCGCTCCGTGCCCATGCCGCCCCGGTCAAGAAGGTGTTCCTGTCGGAGGTCTCGCTGGTGATCACCGACGCGATGGCGGTCAAGCGGGCGCGCTTCGTCACGGTGCTGCCGGACCGCCGCAGCCCGGTGACCGGGTGGCATGTCTGGATCCTCCGCCCGCGCTGGTACGTGGACCTCGTCGCCTGGAGCCTCGACAGCCTGCCCGAGTTCTGATCCGCAGGGACGGCAGGCGGGCCGGGATGGACAGGCCCGCGCGTATCGGGCAACAAGCGCGGCACCATCTCCGGGACCAAGGACAGCGTTGCGATGAACCTCGATCTTCTGAAACGGCTTTGCGAAACCCCCGGCGTCCCCGGCCACGAGGACCGCATCCGCGACCTGATCCGCGACGAGGTCGAAGGCCTGTTCGACCACGTCGAGGAGGACGCGATGGGCTCGCTCCTGTGCCGGCGGAACGGCAGCGCGGCGGAGCCGATGAAGGTCATGCTGCTTTGCCACATGGACGAGATCGGCTTTCTGGTCAGCCATATCACCGAGAAGGGCTTTGTCTATCTGCAGCCCGTGGGCGGGTTCGACGCGCGCAACCTGTTCTCGCGCCGGGTGCGGGTCTGCACCGAAGGCGGCGACATCCTGGGCGTGCTCAATCCCGGCGGCAAGCCGGTGCACATCGCCAGCCCCGAGGACCGCAAGAAGGTCCCCGAGCTGAGCGAGTTCTTCGTCGATACCGGTCTCGGCGAGGTCGCGCGGGACCGCGTCCGGGTCGGCGACATGGTGGTGATGGAGGAACCGCTGATCGAGATCGGCGACAAGGTCGTCTCGAAGGCGCTCGACAACCGCATCGCCTGCTGGCTGGGCATCGAGGCGATGCGGGCGATTGCGGATCACAGCCCCGAAGCCGAGATCCATGTCGCCTTCACCTGCCAGGAGGAGGTGGGGCTGCGCGGCGCCCGCACCGCCGCTTTCGCGGTGCGCCCGGATATCGGCATCGGCGTCGACACCACGCTGGCCTGCGACACGCCGGGCGTGCCCGAGCAGTTCCGCACCACCGAGCAGGGCAAGGGATTCGGGCTGCATATCCGCGACGGGATGTTCATTGCCGACAAGGGGCTGGTCGAAACCTTCGCCAACCTCGCCGAGGCCGAGGAGATCCCCTATCAGCGCACCATGCTCGCCGCGGGCGGCCAGGACGGCGCGGCGGCGCAGCAGGCCGCGGCGGGCGCCCGGGCGATCAGCATCGTCGTCGGCACCCGCTACATCCACACGGTGACCGAGATGATCCACAAGACCGACCTCGCCGCCGCCCGCGACATCCTCGCCGCCTATCTGCGCACGGTCTGAGATGGGCGCGGCGGCGCTGCGCCGGGCCTGGGCGGCAGAAACCGCATCGGGCCGCGCCCGCGCCGCCGCCCTGCCCGACCGGAGCGTGTTGCGCTGGACGCTGATCCCCGCCGCGGCGCTTCTGGCGATTGCGCTTCTGCTGGTCCTGTCCGGCGGCTACCATGCCGGGTTTGCGGCGCTGAACGGGCTGTTCCCGCTGCTGCCGCCCCGGCTCTGGGCGGTGATGAGCGCGCTCGGCGATACCGCGACGGCATTGGCGCTGCTCCTGTTCCTGCTGCCGGGGCGCTGGCATCTGGCCTGGATCGGGCTGATCGCAACGCTTCTCGGCCTCGCCTTCACCCACGGCCTGAAGCACAGCCTGGACCTGCCCCGGCCCGCGGGCGTGCTACCACCCGAGGCGTTTCATGGCCTGGGCGACCTGGCTGCCGGGCAGAGCTTCCCCTCGGGTCACAGCCAGACCGTTCTGACGCTCGCGGCAGTGGCAATGCTCGCGACGGCCTCGCCGGTGCTGCGCGCCGCGCTCGTCGCCACCGGGCTGGTCCTGGCGGGAAGCCGCGTGCCGGTCGGCATGCACTGGCCCATCGACGTGCTGGTCGGGGCGGCGGGCGGGCTTCTCTGCGTTCTGCTCGCCGCCTGGCTTGCGCGGCGCAGCCTATGGGGGATCGGGTGGCTGGCGACGGCGCTGATGACGGGGCTTGGCGTGACCGCGGCGCTGATGCTGGTCGCGGGCCATCCGGCGGCCTATCCGGGGGCTGCGCCGGTCATGCTGCCGCTGGGCGCTGCCGCGCTGATCCGGACCGCCAGGAGCGGGATAGCCGCGGCGCGAGGGCCGGCGTAGAGAGCAGCCCGGATGCGGCGGCCGGCACCGTCACCCCCCTGCCCTTGCGGCGCCGAGCCAATTCCCCTATGTCGCGCCCGAACCCGTCAGGAAAGCCCGGCCCATGCAAAACGTCCTTCTCATCGTGCACCTGATCCTCGCCCTGTGCCTGATCGGAGTGGTGCTGCTGCAGCGGTCGGAAGGCGGCGGTCTGGGACTTGGCGGCGGCGGCGGAGTGATGACCGGTCGCGGCGCGGCGACCGCGCTCGGCAAGTTGACCTGGGCCTTCGCGACGGCCTTCATCGTCACCTCCTTGACTCTGACGATCCTTGCGGCGCGGCAATCGGCCGACAGTTCGGTGCTCGACCGCCTCGGCACCACGACCTCCGAGACCCCGGCCGCACCGGCCACGCCCGCGCTGCCCTCGGGCGGCGATCTGCTGCCGCCCCCGGCCGCGGCGCCCGACGCGACATCGGCAACGCCACCCGCTGCCGGCACCGCAACCGAGCCCGCCGCGCCCGCGACGCCCCCCGCCCCGGACACGTCCGGTCCGGCCGGCACGCCGGCCCTTCCGCCCCGGGCGGAATAGGGGCGACGCCGCAACAGGGACACGTTCCGACGCCTCGCCCCCGCCGCGCCGCGGTACAAGATCCGCGGCGGTCCCACGGCAAGGGTGCGGAGAGGCCGGGCCATGCCCTGGCGATCGATCATCATCCATCGGGCACGTCCCGATGCCGCCATGGTCTGAAGGCTGAATTCTCCGCCGGAACTGCGTGGTTGCATGGCACGCACCACATCGGCCGACCAGGATCCGCGCTGTTTCGCCAGTGTCACACCGCGCCACAAGACCTTGCGCGTTAACACAAAAGCTCTCACCGCATATTGAAGAAATTTCGGGGATCCCCTATAGGTCGACTCCCGTGAAGCTGCGTTTCCGGGGCCGGAGAAGCGCGGCCGGTACGAGCAGTTCACGGCGGAGCGACCCAGACATGACACGTTACATCTTCATCACCGGCGGGGTGGTGTCCTCGCTCGGCAAGGGGCTGGCTTCGGCCGCACTCGGCGCGCTGCTGCAGGCACGCGGCTTCACCGTCCGCCTGCGCAAGCTCGACCCGTATCTCAACGTCGATCCCGGTACGATGTCGCCGTTCGAGCACGGCGAGGTCTTCGTCACCGA
>JAGQRV010000095.1:0-7274 GCA_020425125.1 Paracoccaceae bacterium
CCGCCGAACGGGCGCTGATAGATCTTGCCTTCCTCGGTCCGGCTGAACGGCACGCCGTAATGCTCGAGCTCGTAGACAGCCTTGGGCGCCTCGCGGGCGAGGTATTCCATTGCATCCGTGTCGCCCAGCCAGTCCGACCCCTTGACGGTGTCGTACATGTGCCATTGCCAGCTGTCCGGCCCCATGTTTCCAAGCGACGCGGCGATGCCGCCCTGGGCCGCGACGGTGTGGCTTCGGGTCGGGAAGACCTTTGTGACGCAGGCGGTGCGGAGCCCCTGTTCGGCCATGCCCAGCGTTGCGCGCAAACCCGCGCCGCCGGCCCCGACCACCACCACGTCGTAGTCGTGGTTCTCGTACTGATATCCGCTCATGTGTCTTGCTCCGTCCCTCAAAGCGCCAGCCGGACCAGCGCAAAGAGCGCGGTCGCGATCACCGCGTAGCTCACGCAGGTCGCGGCGATGATCAGCAGATGGCGGGTCAGCCCGTCGGAATAATCCTCGATGGCGACGCGGATGCCGTTCTTGAAGTGCACCATCCCGACAACAATGGTCAGCCCCGCCACGATGGCCGGAAACGGGCTCGCCAGGTAAAGCACTGCCTCTTCATAAGGGGCGCCGATCACCGGGCCGATGGTGAAGACGAAGAGGGGCACGAGGATCAGCAGCGCCACCGACGAGACCGTCATGTTCCAGAAATGCTCGGTGCCCGATTTGGCGGAGCCGAGCCCGACGGCGCGCTTGCGGTCGGTGAGATAGGCCATGGCGCCCTCCTCAGACGAAGATGATGGTGATGAGTGTCAGGACGAGCGAGCCGCCGATGACGATCTTGCCGAGCTGTTCGGCTCTTTCGATATCCAGGCAGCGGCCGGTATCCCAGATCAGGTGCCGCAGGCCGGCCAGGGTGTGGTACCACAGGGCCCAGGTCGACAGCAGCAGGATCAGGTCGCCAAGCCACGAGGTCACGACGAAGTCTGCGGTCGCGAAGTATTCCGGGCCCGAACTGAGTGCGAGCAGCCACCAGACGACAAGAACCGTCTCGACGATCAGCGCGGCGCCGGTAATTCGGGTCAGGATCGAGGTGATCGAGGTAAGCTGAGGGCGGTAATACTGCCCGATCATGAAGGGTGAGAGCGGGCGGCTGCCCCGATTCACATCGGCCATCGGCGTCCCTTTCGTCGCGAGAGTGGCGATTCCGCCACTGTGATACCAGCTTTGAGGGGCGAGTCAGGGAGAAACGGCGGCTTTCGGCGCGGTGTTTTGGCGCAATTTAGCGGTAACGAAGGGCTTTGTGATCACGCCAATTTTCGACGTGATCACGAATTCCGGCCGCGGCTCAGACCGGCATCAGCGCCCAGTAGTCGAGATCCAGCAGGACGCCGGGCAGATACTTTCCGGCCTCGTCCCTGAGCTGGAACGTCTCGGTCCCCGCGCTGACCGCCACGAGACGCAGGCGGATCGCACCGACTCCGGGCGCCGGCGTTTCGGCCTTTTCGAGCACCTCGGACCAGGCCTTCACGGTCATCCCCGCATAGGCCGGATTGGCATGTGCCCCGGCGTTCAGACCGACAATCATCTGCGCATTCGCGAGGCCATTGAAGCTGAGCGTTCGGGCCAGCGAAATGATGTGACCGCCATAGATCAGTCGCCGCCCGTCCTCGCGGAAGGTCGCGTCGAAATGGACCTTCGCCGTGTTCTGCCAGAGCCGGGTGGCGAGCATGTGCTCGGCCTCTTCCAGCGTGACACCGTCCACGTGGTCGATCGTCTCGCCGACGGTGTAGTCGCCCCAGCGATGCGGCTCGCCTGCCAAGGCGAAATCATAGCGCGTGAAATCGAGCCCGTCGGGAATGACCAGCGTTTCGGGTGCGACGACGGGGCTCAGTTTCGGCACGACGGGTTCGGGCGCCGGCGCGGCCAGGTCATGTTTCCGCACCATCACCCAGCGGACATAGTCAAGCACCGCCTCGTCGTTCTGATTGAACCCCGTGGTGCGGACATAGACGACACCGGTCTTCCCGTTGGAATTCTCCTTGAGCCCGATCACCTCGGACTGGGATCTGAGCGTGTCGCCCGGCCAGACCGGGGCCAGAAACCGCCCCTCGGCGTAGCCAAGATTGGCCACCGCGTTCAGCGACACGTCCGGAACAGTCTTTCCGAAAACAATATGGAACGCCGCCATGTCGTCGATGGGCGACCCTTCGAGCCCGCAGTCCTGCGCAAAGACATCCGACGAGTAGAGCGCGTGGCGCGCGGGATAGAGCGCATGATAGAGTGCGCGCTCCCCTTCACCCACGGTGCGAGGCACGGCATGATGGATGACTTCGCCGATACGGTAGTCCTCGAAGAAGCGGCCCGGATTGGTCTTCGCCATCACTGCTCTCCCAGCTTCATGTCGGGGTGGTATTCGCCCGGAACGTCCTTGGTGACCGCCTGACCGCAGCGCATCGCGCCGCGGGCCGCATCGAAGGCATAGGTCGGCCCGCCATGCAGCGCCCAGCCTGCGCTGAGAGCGGCACTGACCTTGTGGCAAAAGGCCGAGGTGTCGTCGTCGCTGAGGAACCGGTAGAGCTTCATCGCCTCACCCGAACGGATAGTAGCCGAGCCAGACGTGGACCGCCGCGATGACCGCGTAGGCAACCGCGCCGATCACCGCAGCGATGATGTCGCCGTTCTTGCGCACCACTGCCGGCGGGACGAAGGGTCCCGAGCGGTTGATCAGCACGACCTCGGCCACCGCCCAGAGAAGCATCGAGCCGAACAGCAGGATCGACGCCACGTCGCCGTTGACGATCAGGTGCGCCACGGCCCAGGTCTTGACCGCCGTAAGCTGCGGATGCCGAAACTTCTGGGCGATCCGCCCCCGCGCACCGCCGACGAAGAACAGGAACATCGCAGCCAGCATCAACAGGTTGTTGATATGGGTCATCAGTGCGGGCGGCGTCCAGACCGGCTCGACCGGCGCCCAGCGGTAGCCCAAGATCATCAGGACCAGTCCGGCCCCGATCGCCACGGCGACCAGTCCCTTGCCGGCCTCTCCCATCCCGTCCCGCGCAGCCGGCGCGAGCCGCTTGAACAGGTGCCCGAAGCTCCACAGCAGAATCCCCAGGATCAACAGGAGCATCTCAGCCTCCCAGTGCCGCGATGGCGTCGGCCTTGGCCAGAGTCTGTCGGGCCGTGACGATGTGCAGGTTCTCGACGATCCGTCCGTCGACGACCGCGACGCCCTTGCCTTCCGCCTCTGCCGCCTCGAAGGCGGCGATCTGGCGGCGGGCGAGATCGATATCGGCCTCCGATGGCGCGAAGGCTTCGTTGGCAACCGCCACCTGAGCCGGGTGAATCAGGGTCTTGCCGTCGAAGCCCATGTCACGGCCCTGCGCACATTCGGCGCGCAGTCCGTCCTCGTCCTTGAAGGCGTTGTAGACGCCATCGACGATGGCAATTCCCGCCGCCCGCGCGGCCAGAAGGCAGAGTTGCAGCGAGGTGAGCATCGGCTCCCGGTCGGCCCGGAACCGGGTCATCAGTTCCTTGGCGAGATCGTTGGTTCCCATCACCAGACCGCCCATCCGCGGCCCGCCCGCGATGGATGCCGCGTTGAGAATGCCCTGCGGCGTTTCCATCATCGCCCAGATCTTGGTCCCGGCACAGGCCGGGATACTGTCCAGACGGGCCGCCGCAGCCTCGATTTCAGCCGCCGAACCGACCTTCGGCAGCAGGATCGCCTGGGGCCCCACGGCCGCGATGGTATCGAAGTCGGCCGCGCCCCATTCGGTCGTCATGCCGTTCAGCCGCACGATCTGGAACCGGCCGCCGAAGCCGCCGTCGCTCAGCATCCGCGCCACAAGCGCGCGCGCCTCGGCCTTGGCATCGATCGCCACGGCGTCCTCGAGATCGAAGATGATGGCGTCGACGGCGAGGCCCTTTGCCTTTTCCAGCGCGCGTTCGTTCGACCCGGGGATATAAAGCACCGAGCGATAGGGGCGTGCGAGATCGTCCATGATTCCCTCGTTCGTTTCGATCGCAATGCCACAGATGCGGCAGCGCAGTAAAGCGCGGCCCCGCAACAATGCTGCACCGCAACATGCTCGGGTTTCGGTTCCTTGCGCGCGGCCTGGGTGCGGATTTTCCCGGCATTGCCGCCTCTTTCCCTTCCACCCGAATCATGCGTGGGCAACAAAAGATCGCGCGCCACCCACGTTCTGCGGCATTGTTCCACATTATTCGCGGGACTCTTGTCATTTGCTGCGCAGTGCTTGCGCTAACTGCATCCCTTCGCCGCGTCCGGTCTTCTTGCGCCGCTAGGACATTCGGACTACGCAGCGCTGCAACACTCACCTGACCGGAGCTTTCAGACCATGGCCAGACCCAAGATCGCCCTCATCGGTGCGGGGCAAATTGGCGGTACGCTTGCCCATCTCGTCGCACTGAAGGAACTCGGCGACGTCGTACTGTTCGACATCGCGGAAGGGACCCCGCAGGGCAAGGCGCTGGACATCGCCGAATCCGGACCTTCCGAAAAGTTCGATGCCAGCCTGAAAGGCACCAACGACTATGCCGACATCGCCGGCGCGGACGTCTGCATCGTGACGGCGGGCGTGCCCCGGAAGCCGGGGATGAGCCGGGACGACCTGCTGGGGATCAACCTCAAGGTCATGAAATCGGTCGGCGAAGGCATTGCCCAGCATGCCCCCGACGCGTTCGTGATCTGCATCACCAACCCGCTCGACGCGATGGTCTGGGCGCTGCAGCAATTCTCCGGCCTGCCGGCGAACAAGGTTTGCGGCATGGCCGGCGTGCTCGACTCGGCCCGCTTCCGCCATTTCCTCAGCGTCGAGTTCGGCGTGTCGATGAAGGACGTCACCGCCTTCGTTCTCGGCGGCCACGGCGACACCATGGTGCCGTCGGTGCGCTATTCGACCGTCGCCGGGATCCCGCTGCCGGATCTCGTGTCGATGGGCTGGACCACGCAGGAGAAGCTGGATGCCATCGTGCAGCGCACCCGCGACGGCGGCGCCGAGATCGTCGGCCTGCTGAAGACCGGCTCGGCCTTCTACGCTCCGGCGACCTCGGCCATCGAGATGGCGGAATCCTATCTCAAGGACCAGAAGCGCGTGCTGCCCTGCGCCGCCTATTGCGACGGCCAGTTCGGGCTCAAGGGGATCTATGTGGGCGTGCCCACCGTGATCGGCGCCGACGGCATCGAGCGCATCGTCGAGATCAAGCTCACCTCGGAAGAGCAGTCGATGTTCGACAAGTCGGTGGCCGCAGTGCAGGGTCTGGTCGACGCCTGCAAGGGGATCGAGACCTCCCTGGCCTCCTGACGCGCCATGCCCGAGGTTCCGGATAGCGATCAGGCGCCCTGCGGTTTCGTCTTTGGCGCCTCGGGCCAACGCTATGCCACCGTGGCAGAACAGGCCGCGCGCACCTTGCGCGCGGCGTCACCCGGCTTTCCGATCGACATCTATACCGACTGCCCTGTCGACGAGAGCGTCTATGACCGCGTCTTCGAACTCGACAAGAGCTGGTTCCGCCCGAAATTCGAAGCGCTGATGCGCTCGCGCTTCGAGCGCACGGTCTATCTCGACGTCGACCTGGTGGTGCTCGCCGATATCTCGGACATCTTCGAGGTGCTGGAGCATTTCGACGTGGCGCTGGCCCATGTCCAGAACCGCAACCAGAAATTCGCCCGCAAGACCTGGCGGCGGCCGGTTCCGAACGCCTTCCCGCAGTTCAATGGCGGGCTTCTGGGGGTGCGACGCGGCCCCGAGACCACGGCGATGCTCAAGGAATGCATCACCGCGCTGGAAGCGGGCGAGGCCAAGGACCAGCCGGTCCTGCGCGAGCTGATCTATTTCAGCAACCTTCGGGTTGCGACCCTGCCGCCCGAATACAATTCCCGCGACAAGGCGCTGTGGCTCCATGGCAGTTCGCGGCTCACCGCGCCGCGGGTGTTTCATTCAAGCTCCTTCGTCGGGAAGGAGAAGGACGGCGTACCGCCGACGGTGGAACAACTCTATGGCCGGCTCTTCATGCGCCACGTGCGCAACCTGATCCGGGCCGACCGGACGCTCGACCCCAAGGCCACCGGCTATGTCCCGCGGCCCTATGACCTCGCTGGCATCCTCGGAAACCTGTTCGGCGCGAACCGGGACTGATCCGCGTGGCAACTTGCCCCCCGCCGGTGTCTGCTCAGATACCAGTCAGAGCGGTGGCATTTCGCCTGGAAATCGCCCGTTCCCGAAATACTGATTCGCGCCAATCCAGGCTCCGGAACACTGCCTTTCGAATGTCCGGCGCTAACGGCCGAAAGAGGCGCGCCGGTATGTGATCACACGAAAAAATCACGTGATCACAAATGTCCGATTTCTGCAGGAATCCCGCCCACTGCGACCAAATGGTGTTTCCGGCACGCGAAAACCTGTGATTAGTCAGCGCCACAACATGCACTAGGACGGGACAGTTTCATGAACATTCATGAATACCAGGCGAAGGCGCTCCTGCGCGAATACGGCGCTCCGGTGTCCGACGGGCGCGTGGTTCTGAAGGCCGAAGAGGCGAAGACGGCGGCGGGCGAGCTTGACGGTCCGCTCTGGGTCGTCAAGGCACAAATTCACGCCGGCGGCCGCGGCAAGGGCAAGTTCAAGGAAGCCTCTGCCGGCGACAAGGGCGGCGTCCGCCTCGCCAAATCCGTCGAAGAAGCGGCCGAGGAAACCGCGAAGATGCTGGGCCGCACTCTGGTCACGCATCAGACCGGCCCGTCGGGCAAGCAGGTCAACCGCATCTATATCGAGGACGGTTCGGGGATTTCGAGCGAGCTCTACCTCGCTCTCCTCGTCGACCGCGGCTCGTCGCGCATTTCCTTCGTCTGCTCGACCGAAGGCGGCATGGACATCGAGGAAGTGGCGGCGAAGACGCCCGAAAAGATCCTCTCCTTCGCGGTCGATCCCGCGACCGGTTACCAGCCGTTCCACGGCCGGCGCATCGCGTTCATGCTGGGACTGTCCGGCGCGCAGGTGAAGCAGTGCGTGAGCCTGATGGCCACGCTCTACAAGCTCTTCGTGGACAAGGACATGGAGATGCTCGAGATCAACCCGCTGATCGTCACCGACAGCGGCGATCTGAAGGTGCTCGATGCCAAGTTCGGCTTCGACGGCAACGCGGTCTACCGCCACCCGGACATCGCCGCGCTGCGCGACGAGACCGAAGAGGATCCGAAGGAACTCGCCGCCTCCAAGTTCGACCTGAACTACATCGCTCTCGACGGCGAGATCGGCTGCATGG
>JAGQRV010000095.1:7373-10416 GCA_020425125.1 Paracoccaceae bacterium
GTGACCGAGGCGTTCAAGATCATCACCTCGGACCCGAACGTAAAGGGCATTCTCGTCAATATCTTCGGCGGCATCATGCGCTGCGACGTGATCGCGGAAGGCGTTGTCGAGGCGGTGAAGCAGGTCGGGCTCCAGGTTCCGCTGGTCGTCCGGCTCGAAGGCACCAACGTCGAGAAGGGCAAGGAGATCATCAACACCTCCGGCCTGAACGTCATCGCCGCGGACGACCTGCGCGACGGCGCCGAGAAGATCGTCAAGGCGGTCAAGGGCTGAGCGGGCATCCCGGCCGCCGTCCGGCGGACGGTTACGCCCGCGAACGCGCGGCGCGCCGGGACCAGCCCAGAGTGCTGAACGATGCTGCGGTCTGACCCGCACACATTTTAGGAGAACGCCTCACATGGCTGTCCTCGTCGACGAAAACACGAAAGTCATCTGTCAGGGGATCACCGGGTCCCAGGGCACCTTCCATTCCGAACAGGCGATTGCCTACGGCACCAAGATGGTCGGGGGCGTGACGCCCGGCAAAGGCGGCACCACCCATCTCGACCTGCCGGTCTTCAACTCAGTGCACGAGGCGAAGGCGGTGACCGGGGCAAATGCCTCCGTGATCTACGTGCCGCCGCCGTTCGCGGCCGACTCGATCCTCGAGGCGATCGACGCCGAGATGGAGCTGATCGTGGCGATCACCGAGGGCATCCCGGTTCTCGACATGATGAAGGTGAAGCGCTCGCTGATGGATTCGAAATCGATCCTGATCGGCCCGAACTGCCCGGGCGTCATCACGCCCGACGCCTGCAAGATCGGCATCATGCCCGGCCATATCCATCGCCGTGGCAAGGTCGGCGTGGTGTCGCGTTCGGGCACGCTGACCTACGAGGCGGTGAAGCAGACCACGGATGTGGGGCTTGGCCAGTCCACCTGTGTCGGCATCGGCGGCGACCCGATCAAGGGGACCGAACATATCGATGTGCTGGAATGGTTCCTTGCGGATCCCGAGACCGAAGCGATCATCATGATCGGCGAGATCGGCGGCTCGGCCGAAGAGGATGCCGCGCAGTTCCTCGCCGACGAGAAGAAGAAGGGCCGCTGGAAACCGACCGCGGGCTTCATTGCCGGCCGCACCGCCCCGCCGGGCCGCCGCATGGGCCATGCCGGTGCCATCGTCGCCGGCGGCAAGGGCGGCGCCGAGGACAAGATCGAGGCGATGCAATCCGCCGGAATCGTGGTCGCTGACAGCCCCGCGGGGCTGGGAGAGGCGGTCCTGAAGGCGATCGGTTGACCGCCGGCGCACACCGCGCCACGGTCAGCTGACACGGAGCCGGGATGGCGCACGGTGGTGCGTCCCCGGTGCGAGAACACGCGATGCGGCGGTCGCGACGACCGCCCTTGGCTCCGGGGGGAGAAATTGGAAGCCCGACGGGCAAGAGCGACCGAATGCCGGACGGGGCCACCAGGATACGGTGACGCCCGTGGCCCGTCTGCCGTTCTCAATCTGCCCCCGCCGCCATCGCTGCCTGCCGCTCCAGACCCGTCCGCAGATCGCCCTATCCGCCCGAGGTAACGCCATGACCGAACAATCCCCGAACGACATCTTCCGCGCTTCGTCCTTCCTGCAGGGCCAGAACGCCGTCTATGTCGAACAGCTCTACGCCCGCTACGCCGCAGACCCCGACAGCGTCGACGCGGCCTGGGCGGAATTCTTCCGTGCCCTGGGCGATGACGAGGCAACCGTCCGGGCCGAGGCCAAAGGTCCCTCCTGGCTCCGCCGGGACTGGCCGATCGCACCGTCGGGCGATTTGATTTCGGCTCTCGACGGCCAGTGGGGCACCGAACCGGCCAAGGAGGTCAAGGCAGCCGGCGACAAGATCAAGGCCAAGGCGGCCGAGAAGGGGGTCTCGGTCAGCGACGACCAGATCAAGCGCGCGGTCCTCGACTCGATCCGTGCGCTGATGATCATCCGCGCCTACCGGATCCGGGGCCACCTGATCGCCGACCTCGACCCGCTCGGCATGCGAGCGCCCGACCCCCATCCCGAACTCGATCCGGCCTCCTACGGCTTCACGGAAGCCGACATGGACCGCCCGATCTTCATCGATAACGTGCTCGGCCTGCAGCTTGCCTCGATGCGCGAGATCCTCGCCATCGTGAAGCGCACCTATTGCGGGACCTTCGCGCTCCAGTACATGCACATTTCCGATCCCGAACAGGCCGCATGGCTGAAGGAGCGGATCGAGGGCTTCGACAAGGAGATCAAGTTCACCCGGGAAGGCCGCCGCGCCATCCTGAACAAGCTTGTCGAGGCCGAGGGCTTCGAGAAGTTCCTTCAGGTCAAGTACATGGGAACCAAGCGCTTCGGGCTCGACGGCGGGGAAAGCCTGATCCCGGCGATGGAGCAGGTGATCAAGCGCGGCGGCGCGCTCGGCCTGAAGGAGGTCGTCATCGGCATGCCGCACCGCGGCCGGCTGTCGGTACTGGCCAACGTGATGAGCAAGCCCTACCGGGCGATCTTCAACGAGTTCCAGGGCGGCAGCTTCAAGCCCGAGGAAGTCGAGGGGTCGGGCGACGTGAAGTACCACCTCGGCGCATCGTCGGACCGCGAATTCGACGGCAACGTGGTGCATCTCTCGCTGACCGCGAACCCCTCGCATCTCGAGGCGGTGGATCCGGTCGTTCTTGGCAAGGCCCGCGCCAAACAGGACCAGCATCAGGATCCGGACCGGATCAAGGTGCTGCCGATCCTGCTGCACGGTGACGCGGCCTTCGCGGGCCAGGGCGTCGTCGCGGAATGCTTCGCGCTCTCCGGCCTGCGCGGCCATCGCACCGGCGGCACCATGCATATCGTGGTGAACAATCAGATCGGCTTCACCACTGCGCCGCATTTCTCGCGCTCCTCGCCCTACCCGACGGACAACGCGCTGGTCGTGGAAGCGCCAATCTTCCACGTGAACGGCGACGATCCCGAGGCCGTGGTCCACGCCGCCAAGGTTGCGACCGAGTTCCGCCAGAAGTTCCACAAGGACGTGGTGATCGACATCTTCTGCTA
>JAGQRV010000095.1:10435-14694 GCA_020425125.1 Paracoccaceae bacterium
CGACGAGCCGATGTTCACGCAGCCGGAGATGTACACCAAGATCAAGAAGCACAAGACGACGCTTCAGCTCTATACCGAGCGGCTGGTGCAGGACGGTCTCATCCCCGAGGGCGAGATCGAGGACATGAAGGCGGGGTTCCAGGCCCAGCTCAACGAAGAGTTCGAGGCCGGCAAGGACTTCCGTCCGAACAAGGCTGACTGGCTCGACGGCCGCTGGGCACATATCGACGCGCGCCCCGAGGAATACGACCGCGGCACCACCGCGATAAGCGAGGAGACGCTGCAGGAGATCGGCACCGCGCTGACCCGCGCTCCGGACGGGTTCAAGATCCACAAGACGGTGGGGCGCCTTCTGGACGCGAAGAAGGCGATGTTCACCACGGGCGAAGGCTTCGACTGGGCCACGGCCGAGGCGCTGGCCTTTGGCTCGCTGCTCACCGAAGGGTTCCCGGTCCGGCTGGCCGGTCAGGACTGTACCCGAGGAACCTTTTCTCAGCGCCATTCGGCCTTCGTCGATCAGGACACCGAAGAGCGCTATTACCCGATGAACAACATCCGCGAAGGCCAGTCGCGCTATGAAGTGATCGACTCTGCGCTCAGCGAGTATGCGGTTCTCGGCTTCGAATACGGCTATTCGCTGGCCGAACCCAACGCGCTGACGCTCTGGGAAGCGCAGTTCGGCGACTTCGCCAACGGCGCGCAGATCATGTTCGACCAGTTCATCTCGTCGGGCGAACGCAAGTGGCTCCGGATGTCGGGACTCGTCTGTCTGCTGCCGCACGGCTTCGAAGGCCAGGGCCCCGAACACTCATCGGCGCGGCTCGAGAGGTACCTGCAACTCTCGGCCGAGGACAACTGGATCGTCGCCAACTGTTCGACCCCGGCGAACTACTTCCACATCCTGCGCCGCCAGATCCACCGGTCGTTCCGGAAGCCGCTGATCCTGATGACACCGAAATCGCTTCTGCGCCACAAGCTTGCGGTGTCGAAGAAGGAAGAGTTCCTGGACGGATCGTCGTTCCACCGGGTGCTCTGGGACGACGCGGAAAGCGGCGCATCGGCAACCAAACTGGTGCCCGACGATCAGATCCGGCGGGTCGTGATGTGCTCGGGCAAGGTCTATTTCGACCTGCTGGAGGAACGCGACGCGCGCGGGATCGAGGATGTCTACATTCTCAGGGTGGAGCAGTTCTACCCGTTCCCGGCCCTGTCGATGGTCAAGGAGCTGTCGCGTTTCAAGGGCGCCGATTTCGTCTGGTGCCAGGAAGAGCCGAAGAACCAGGGCGCATGGACCTTCATCGAACCCAACATCGAATGGGTTCTGCGCCGCATCAAGGCGCAGAAGAAGCGGCCGAAATACGCCGGCCGCGCCGCCTCGGCATCGCCGGCCACCGGCCTCGCCAGCCAACACAAAGCTCAGCAAGAAGCGCTCGTGAACGAGGCGCTGACGATCGAAGGGAAATAGCTCCATGTCCATTGAAGTCCGTGTCCCCACCCTCGGCGAGAGTGTCACCGAGGCGACCGTTGCGACCTGGTTCAAGAAGCCGGGTGACAGTGTTGCCGTGGACGAGATGCTCTGCGAACTCGAAACCGACAAGGTGACGGTCGAGGTGCCCTCCCCCGCCACCGGCAAGCTCGCGGAAATCGTCGCCAACGAAGGTGATACCGTCGGCGTGGACGCGCTTTTGGCCTCGATCGCCGAGGCGGGCAATGCCGGCCCCGAGTCGGTGACCCTGCGCGAAACCGCAAAGGAAGAGGCCCCGGCCGCAAAGGCGGATGACGGCGGCGCCGGTCAGCAGGTCGACGTGATGGTTCCGACCCTGGGCGAGAGCGTCACCGAGGCCACCGTTTCGACCTGGTTCAAGAAAGTGGGCGACAGCGTCCAGCAGGACGAAATGCTCTGCGAACTCGAGACCGACAAGGTCTCGGTCGAGGTCCCGGCTCCCGCGTCAGGAGTGCTGAGCGAGATCCTTGCCGAGGAAGGCGCGACCGTTCAGGCCAACGGCAAGCTCGCCGTGATGAGCGCCGGAGCGGGCGCAGCTTCCAAGCCGAGCGCCCCCGACGCTGCTCCGGCATCGTCGACCGCGGCAGCGGATTCGGGCCGTGCGGATGTCGAGAACGCCCCCTCGGCCAACAAGCTGATGGCCGAAAAGAACATCTCGTCCGATCAGGTGAGCGGTTCGGGACGCGACGGGCGGATCATGAAGGAGGACGTGCTGAAGGCGCTGACTTCGCCGGCGCCGGCCGCCAAGGCCGAAGCCCCCGCCGCGCCGCGCGCGCCGGTTGCGGCCGAGGACGCCGCCCGCGAGGAACGGGTGAAGATGACCCGGCTGCGCCAGACCATCGCGCGTCGGCTCAAGGATGCCCAGAACTCCGCGGCGATGCTGACCACCTACAACGAGGTGGACATGACCGAGGTCATGGGCGTGCGCAACGAGTACAAGGACATCTTCGAGAAGAAGCACGGCGTCCGCATGGGTTTCATGTCCTTCTTCACCAAGGCCTGCTGCCTCGCCCTGAAGGAGGTTCCCGAGGTCAACGCCGAGATCGACGGCACCGACATCATCTACAAGAACTTCGTCCATATGGGCATCGCCGCCGGCACGCCGCAGGGCCTCGTGGTGCCGGTGATCCGTGACGCGGACGCGAAATCCTTCGCCGAGATCGAGAAGGAGATCGGCGAAAAGGGCAAGCGCGCCCGCGACGGCAAGCTTTCCATGGCCGAAATGCAGGGCGGGACTTTCACCATCTCCAACGGCGGCGTCTACGGGTCGCTGATGTCCTCGCCGATCCTGAATCCGCCGCAATCGGGGATCCTCGGCATGCACAAGATCCAGGACCGTCCGATGGTCATCAAGGGGGAGATCAAGATCCGCCCGATGATGTACCTGGCGCTCAGCTACGATCACCGGATCGTCGACGGCAAGGGTGCCGTGACCTTCCTGGTACGCGTGAAGGAAGCGCTTGAGGATCCGCGCCGGATGCTGCTGGATCTCTGAGCCATGAAGGGCGCGATCGGCCAGTTTCGGAACAGATCGTTCCAGCCGGTCGCGCCTGGCCTGGTCTTGCTGCACGTGATGGCGAAGTTTGCCCGGCACGTACCTGGCACCGGCAGCGAGGCCGGTTCCGCAAACGTCGGGTATCTGGACGTTCTTAAGTTCGCGCTCCCGCCAGACCGCGGCGGCCGTCCGACCCGGCCTGGACGGCAGCGTCGGCGCGACCGCCGGGGACGGAAGCACGCACGGGGGAGGACCCGATGGCATATCAAATGATCTGGTCGCTGAAGGTCGCGGATTTCGGCGCCTGGCACGACTCGTTCAAGGCCGACCAGGAATCGCGCGAAGCTGCCGGGCTGGGCACGCTCCAGGTCTGGCGCGGGGCCGACGCGCCCGGCGAGGTCTGGGTGCTCTTCCGGGTGTCCGACAAGGCGAAGGCTGCGGCGTTTCTAGACTCGGGTGAATTGTCGGTGCATCGAAAGCAGGGCGGCGTCTCCAGCCTGACGGCCACGCTGCTGGAGACCGTCTGATTTCCGGCGTGCCTACCGTGTTCGGGCGGCGCCCCATCCGAAGGACCTGACCCATGCAGACCGAACTCGAAATCCTCGCCATCTACGGGCTTCTGGTGGCCCTCACCGTGATCCTCCAGACGCTCGGCGCCTTCCAGCAGCTCGGCATGGGATATCTTCTGTCATCACGCGACGAACACCGCACCGTCCAGGGCATCGCGGCGCGCCTGGAACGCGCGATGCACAACTCGATCACGGCGCTGGTGCTCTTCGCGCCGGCCGTCCTGCTTCTCGACGCCAAGCAGGCCTTCACGCCCTACACGCTCACCGCCGCAAAGGTCTTCCTTCTGGCAAGGGTCGTCTATCTGCCGGCCTACGCCTTCCGCGTCACCGGCCTGCGCACGTTCGCCTGGCTGGCCGGGTTTGCCGCGACCGTGGTGCTGTACCTGACGGCACTCGCCTATTCATGACCGGTGCCGGCAGACTGGCGGCCCGTTGGGTCTGTGGCGGCGCGCGTGGTGCCGATCCTGTCGGCGGTGTCGGCCGCCCCGTACCGGCATCTTGTCGCCTTCGGGCTGGTCCGCGCCCGCCGGCCGGCGATGCCAGAAAGCTCATGAGGGGACTCGAACGAGAGCCCGACAGAAAACCGTCGCGGAACCGCACCCCGTTTCGCGCCCAATACGCCCAAGGAGAAGACCATGGCAGAGTATGATGTGATCGTGATCGGCAGCGGCCCCGGCGGCTATGTCTGCGC
>JAGQRV010000096.1 GCA_020425125.1 Paracoccaceae bacterium
GCCATTCGAAGCCGTCGGCGGTGACCGTGACGACCTGCTCGACGCCCTGCCACTCGCGCAGGAGTCGCGTCCCGGTGATCGGGCGGTCGCGGTCGGCGCGAATGCGGCTCTTCTTGCGCTCGCCGCCGTCCAGTTCCTCGCCCAGCCGTTCCAGCCGCCGGATGGTCTCCGGCTTCAGTCCGCCATGGGCGAGTTCCTGGATGCGATAGGCCAGACGAGATTCCAGGTAGCGCCGGTTGAATGGCGGCGGCTCGCCTTGGAACAACTCGCGCCACTGCGCCTTCAGTTCCGGCGTCGGCGTGCTCTTCAGCGCGGCCAGGCGGGCCAGGATCGGGTTGGGTCTCGTCATGCGTCTCTCCGTTGCCGGTTCGCATGACCGCTCCGGCCGGGCGCAAGGTGAAGCGAACTTTCTCCATGCGGAACAGCTAGTTCGCTTGACTGCCGGGCCTTCAGCCGAACGAGGCCAAGTGCCAGGATCGCGCAGAGCGCCGCGCGGCGTTCGGCCGGCGACATCAGGCACGGGGAGAGAGGGTTCGGGCAGCGCATCGCAGGTCGCCTTCGGAAACGTCTGCAAGGGAAAAGCCAATCCGCCGGCCGCATTGGGACAGGCCGCGCCAAAAAATGTCGGCCGGGCGAAAGAACAGACGGAATCCCTGACTTGTGCATGAGGCCGAATTCCCGCGCAGTTCCCCCATTCGTGCAGGAATTTTGCGCAAGGAGCCGAGATGGCCCGCAATCTGTTTCGTGGAGCGCCGGAATTGTCGCGCCTCTTTGCCGAGGGACCGATCGACCTCGTGGCTGAGTTCCTGTCACATGGGCAGTTTTCGCCATTTCTGGCCGAAGCCAATTCGGTCGCGACGTACGATCCGGGCGCGCCGGCATGTCGCATGGACCTGGAGGCACGGCTCAGGGGCCTTCGTTCGGACCGAGTTGGGCTCATCGAGGTTCAAGCCCGCCGGGTCGCAGCGATGTCGGACGAAAGACCGGACAGCCTGCTGCGAAAGCTCGCCGACAACCCGCGGTTTGCCGCCAAGGACGGCCTTCGCGCGCAACGAGATGCCGAGGCGCGGAGCCTCTGGGCCTATCTCAGGACGCCTTCGCTCTTCGAGGCCGCCGAACGCGCCATGCAGGTGAGGATCTATCGCGATCACGGCAAACTCTACGAAGCCTGGTCGATCGATGCATCGGTCCCCCTGACATCCGAGACCGTCGATGAAGACGCCCTCGCGAGCGAAATCGCGGCGCGGCTGCAGCATGAGGACGGCTGCAAGGTGGAGGCAGTCGACCTGCCGTCCGACGATGGCGACAGCCGGGAGGTTCTCGTCGCGGTGACCTTCTTCGGCGCCTATACCAGCCACAGGACGGTTCGTCCGGACAAGACGACGGAGATCGTCTATCTCCGGCCGCCGGACGAGATGCTGCTCGTCTATTCGCAGGAGCGGCGGCGCATCGAAGTCTGCTCGCGCGACGCGACCGAACGCCGGCTGGTGGCGAACATCTTCGCGGCGGAAACGCTCAAGCACGATGTCTCGAACAAGCCCCTGACCCAGAAGATCTTCAATCTCGCCCGCTTTCGCCACTCGTTGCGGTTGCCGGTTCCCGAGGAGGAAGCGCACCGCGTTCGTCGGGCGAGCATTACCGAAGTGCAGGTTGCTCTGGGCGACTGGTCGCGCAAGGTCAGTCTCAGCGTTGCGCCCGACGACGACATCGACGCGATCGCGCGCAGCGTGTTCGGCACGATCCTTCCGAAGGTCGGCGGGGGATACGTCACCAAGGTTCATTTCCACATCGGCCATGTGGACGGACGCGGCCGGGCCGGCACATTGCAGTTTGACGTATTCGGGCGCAACAAGTCCAACATCCAGAACGAACGCGACCCGGCGAAGCGGGCGCTCGGCTACGATCTCCTGGAGGCCTGGGGCGTTCTCCGGCGCCTGGGCGATCTTTCCGTCCCGGAGCGCAGGGAAAAGCTTCCGCAGTTGCTGGCGCTCTACGATCTTTCCGATGCAAGCGTCTGGGGGCGCACCCTCGACGAGCTCGGCATCGAGGCGGGGAAGCTTGCCGGAGCCGGGTTTCTGGCGCGCACCGGCTGGTCGGACGTCATCCTGTTCGAGGACGAGCAACTCGGCGACGCCGTCCACAATGTGGTCGCAGGTCGATCTGACGGACAGGTGACGCTGACCCTGAGTGACGGCGGCTCGGGTCCGCTGGTCTCGGCCGAGGATGTCGCCCGGTTCGAGATCAGGTTCGACTACCTGCGCGATGCGCTCCGGGACACGCTCCGGCCTCTCGCGCTGAACGGCCGGGTTCGCGAGGTCGCCGCTCATCTCCACCAGGTCGGAACGGCACAGATTGGTCTGGCGAGCGCTCCGATCTATCTCGCGCGCGCCCTGTCCGACGACAGGAGTCTTGAAGCCGCGGACCGGCTGATCCGCGGGGAGGGCCGTCATATCCGGGGAATCGTCCTTGTTCCGCAGGACGTGCGGTTTCCCTACATGGGCTGCCACACCGTCCTGAGCCTCAGGGACCACATCGACCCCGCCACCGGTCTGATCGATTGCGAGGCGGTGCGGGTGGCCTACGAGGCTGCCGTCGAGCCGGCGGCGCGTGGAGCCGCGATCCATTTCCGCAACCAGGATGACGTTGCGGCGCAGATCACCGTGCCCGGACAGGACCCGCGCATTGTCACCGGCGCAAAGAGGGTGCGGCTCTTCGAGCGCCTCTACTTGGCGCATCGCGACCGGGAACCGGGGGTCAAGCTGGCCGTGTTGAAGGATTACGCGGGCTTTTCCCAGTTGCCGCAGCTGTTCGGCGCCGAATGGGAGGAGTTGAACGGGCGGTATCTCTATTCTCCGAAACGCGGCTACTGGGCGCTCTGCTCGGAACCCATCTCCGTTTGATCTCCCTTTGGGGGGACTGACCATCTCCGATTCGGGATGCTTCTGGGAGTGGTCCATCACCAAGGAGCACTCCGATGCCGATCCCGTTTCCATCGAGACAGACTGACACTGCGCGCCGCCCGATCGGAGGCGCGTCCTCGCCCCCCGGCGACTGGCGCTGCCGGTGCTGCGGCAAGCGCCTCGGGCTCTGCTTTGCCGACCATGTGCATCTGCGCTTCGCGCGCGGCCATGAATACCTGGTGGGCTACCCGGTCACCGCGACCTGCCGCGGCTGCAACACGCTGAACCGGCGCGACGGCGATCCCGGTCCTGCCGCCGCCTGATCCCCCCTTCCCGACAACATGGAGAGGCGCGCGACGCCCTGACCTGGCCCCCGTGAGGCGCATGACGCCCGGCCGAAAGGCCGGCGTCTCATGCGCGCATCCTGGCACGCACTTCATGCCCGACTCGTGACGACCTCCAACCGACTGACTTTCCTGCGCGATTTTAGGCAGATCGCCGCCGGCCACGCGGCGCTCTGCGGCATCGCGGATCCCGCGGCGCTGCTCGACCGCCTGCACCGCGCCGAGGGCGATCCGGAGGACCGCAACGGCCTGCTCCGCGCGCTCGTCCTGGCGGCGCAGGCCCCGGACGACACCGCGGAGACCGCGACCGTGCTGCTGCTTCTTGCACACCTGCCCGGTCTCGATGCCGCGTATGGCCGGCTGCTCCGGCATGTCCGCGACGATCCCGACGGGCTCGCCTCGGAGATCGCGGCGCGCGTCACCGAGGGCATCCTGCGCCTGGACCTGACCCGGGTGAGCCGCATCGCCGCCACCCTGATCCGCAATGTCGAGCGCGACATCCGGCGTGACCTCGCCCGGGACGCGGAGTGGCAGCGGCGGCAGGGGGCGATCGACCCGGCGGCGATCCCGGCCGAGGCCGTGGATGCGGGAGCTGCCGACAGGCTGGCCCGGTCCGTCTGCGACGCGCTCGGCCGGGACGGTCCGCTGGTGGTCGCCGTCGTGCTCGACGGGCTGAGCCGGAAGACGGCGGCGCGGTTCTACGGTCTTTCCCACGACGCCGCGCGCAAGCGGGTCGGTCGCGCCATGGCGCGCCTGGCGCAGAATTCTGGAAAAAGTTGAGCCCACATGTCCCATTCGGTCCCGGCGATTGGCTTTTTCCCTGCAGAGACGTCCGGACAGGCCGGCGTCTGCAGATGGAGACGGCCAGCGATGATCGGGATCGGCCAGGACGAGGATCTGGAACGCCTGCCGGGTCTCTATCGCAGCTGGGACCTCTGCCGGGTCGTGAGCCTCGGGCGGGACTACCGCATCGAGGCGGCAGGGACGACGGCGGACGGCACGCCGCTCTTCGCGGTCTGGACCGTCCCGGACGTGCCCGCGGCGGGAGCGGCGGAATGAGCGCGCTCGGGGCAGACAGCGGATATCGTACCAGCACGATGAGGCGGTCCCGGGCGACGCGGCCGGAGATGG
>JAGQRV010000024.1:0-55299 GCA_020425125.1 Paracoccaceae bacterium
ATGACCCAGAACAATCTCGGCAACGCGCTTCGGACCCTCGGCCAGCGCGAGACCGGCACCGCCCGGCTCGAGGAGGCCGTCGACGCCTATCGTGCCGCGCTCCAGGAACGCACCCGCGACCGCGTGCCGTTTCTCTGGGCGCAGACCCGCGAGAATATGGCGCTGGCCCATCGGGCGATCTTCGAGAGGACCGGCGATCCGGCGGACCTCGACGCGGCGCGGCGCGCCGTGGCCCAGGCGCTCGAAATCTACGAGGAGGCCGGCGCCGGGTTCTACATCGAGAAGGCCACCCGCCTGCGCGAGGACCTCGACCAACTGGCCCCCTGACAGGTCCCTGTCAGTGCCGCGGTCAGTCCGACAAAAGTCCGATGCTTTTCCGATGCTTTTCCGATCGGTTTCGGGGCCGTCCTTGACCCCCCGGCGCAAATGCTGTCAGGTCCGGCCAGATTCATTCCACGGAGGCACTCGCGCATGGCCCAGCGGCTCCACCTCGTCTTCGGCGGCGAACTGGTGAACCCCACGAAGACGGTGTTCAAGGACGTGGACAAGATCGACATCGTCGGCATGTTCCCCGACTACAAGACCGCCTACGACGCCTGGAAGGCGGCTGCGCAGCGCACCGTGGACGACGCCCATACGCGCTATTTCATCGCGCATATTCATAGGCTTAGGGACGAATCCAAGGCCGGGTCGCCGACCGAGGAACTGGGCGAGTAAGCCCGTCCGGCCGCGCCCCCCGTGACCGCCTCGCCCGCGCTTTCGCTCTATCTCGCGCTCAGTGCGCGCGGCGCAGGTTACGGCCGGCGGGTGCTGAAGAAACGCCTCGAGGCCGGCCGCGAGGACCCCGAACGGA
Source organism: Paracoccaceae bacterium (assembly GCA_020425125.1). Classification (GTDB taxonomy): domain Bacteria; phylum Pseudomonadota; class Alphaproteobacteria; order Rhodobacterales; family Rhodobacteraceae; genus Meridianimarinicoccus. The sequence continues at coordinate 854 of JAGQRV010000024.1, forward strand.
TCGGCGAGCGCGAGGGCATCGCCGGCCTGCCCCGCCCGGACGGGCGGCTGATCTGGTTCCACGCCGCATCTGTCGGAGAATCGCTTTCTTTACTTGAGGTTATCCGCCGCCTCGGCGAGCACGACACGGGCCTCAACTTCCTCGTCACCACGGGTACGGTCAGCTCCGCCGGCATCCTCGCCGCCCGCCTCCCCGAGCGCTGCCAGCACCAGTTCGTCCCCCTCGACATCCGCCCCTTCGTGCGCAGCTTCCTCGACCACTGGCGCCCGGACCTCGCGGTCTGGACCGAGAGCGAGCTTTGGCCGGCGCTGATCCTGGAAACCCGCGACCGCGGCGTTCCGGTGCTGCTGATCAACGCCCGCCTGTCCGAACGAAGCGCCCGGCGCTGGCGCTGGCTGCCCGGCGCGGCGCGGCGGATCCTCGCGGCATTCCGGGCGGTTCAGGCGCAGGACGACGTGACCGCCGCCGCCCTTCGCAAGCTCGGCCTGCCCGCCGACCGTCTCGCCGTGACCGGCACGCTCAAGGAAGGCATGCCGCCGCTGCCCTGCAACGAGACCGAGCGGGTGCGGCTGGTCCGGCGCCTGGCCGACAGGCCGATCTGGGCCGCCACCTCCACCCATCCGGGCGAGGATGCCGTCGTGGCGTCGGCCCACGCCGCGGCCGCGCGATCCGTCCTGCGTCTCATGCTGATCCTGGTGCCGCGCCATCCCGAACGCGGCAGCGAGATTGCGGCCGAATTGCGCGGCATGGGACTGAGCGTGGCACAACGCTCGGCCGGGGAGGATCCGCAATCCGACACCGCCATCTATCTGGCGGACACTCTGGGCGAACTTGGTCTCTGGTACCGGCTGGCGCCGGTCAGCTTCGTCGGCGGATCGCTGGTGGACAAGGGCGGGCACAATCCGTTCGAGCCTGCCGCGCTGGGGTCGGCGATCATCCACGGGCCGCACGTGCGCAACTTCGCCGACATCTATGCCCGTCTCGACGCCGCCGGGGCGGCTCGGACGGTACGCAATGCCGATGGCTTGGCGCTGGCCGTCACGGACCTGTCCCGGCCCGACCGGCGTGCACCGATGGCCTATGCCGCCTGGGAGCTGTGTTCGAGCGGCGCAGATGCGACGGACAAGGCCCTGGCCCTGATTCTGGACCACCTGCCAGCCGCAGCCGGCTCCGGCTGATGCAGCCGCCGGGTTTCTGGTACGCATCTCCCGACCAGCCGGGTCTCGCGGCGCGGCTGATCGCGCCGCTCGGCGCGCTCTATGCCGGCGCCACGGCGCGCCGCCTTGCCATGGTAACGCCCTATCGCGCCAGGGTGCCGGTGATCTGCGCCGGAAACCTGAATGCCGGCGGCACCGGGAAAACGCCGACGGTGATAGCGCTCTTGGACCTGCTTCGCGACCGCGGCGTCGACGCGATGGTGGTGACGCGCGGACATGGCGGCAGCATGCGGGGGCCGGACATGGTCGACCCCCGGCGCCAATCCGCTGCCGAAACCGGGGACGAGCCACTGCTGCTCGCGGCCTTTGCAAAGGTCATCGTCGCCCGTGACCGGGCGGCGGGCGTGCGGGCAGCCGAACAGTCCGGCGCGCAGGCCGTCGTTCTGGACGACGGCTTCCAGAATCCGTCGGTTGCCAAAGACATTTCGATCGTCGTGGTCGACGCGGCCACCGGTTTCGGCAATGGCCGGGTACTGCCTGCGGGCCCGCTTCGCGAGCCCGTGCCCATCGGGCTGGCCCGGGCCGATATGCTCCTCAGCATCGGCGAGCCCGAGGATCAGCGGACGTTCGACCGGCTTTGGGCCAACCGGATCACCGTCCCGAGGCTGACCGGACGGCTCGCTCCGCTGCAGACCGGCATGGACTGGGCGGGTCTGCGGGCGCTGGCCTTTGCCGGCATCGGCCGGCCCGAGAAATTCTTCCGGACCCTGCGCATGGTCGGCGCCGATGTCGTGGAGGCAGTGTCGCTGTCCGATCACCAGCCATTCACGCCTGCTCTGCTGACCCGACTTGAATCCGACGCGCAGGCGCGACGGCTTCAGCTCGTCACCACGGAGAAAGACGCAGTCCGTCTGCCGCCGTCCTTCCGGCTCAAGGTTCTCACCCTGCCGGTCCGGCTGACCTTAGACGATGTCGCGCCGCTCGATGCGGCGCTCGACCGGATCCTTGGCTGACGCGGTTCAGCCGTCCTGGCCCAGCTTTGCGTCGAGTGCCTGGGAGAATTCGTCGTAGGACATGTTGGAATGCTTGTCGCCGTCGATCAGGAATGTCGGCGTCGCGTCAATCCCGTCCTTCGCCCGGTTCTCGTTGTACCAGGCGACCAGAGTCTCGGCTGTCTTCGCGTCGCTCAGGCAGGCATTCACCTGGTCGTCGGTCAGGCCGGCACTGCGGCCGATCCGCCGCAGGTTGTCCGCGATCTGCGTCGGGTCCTCGCCCTTGAGCCACTCGCGCTGATCCCGGAACAGCATTTCGCCGATCCCGAAGAACCGCATCTCGCCGCCGCACCGCGCCACCATGGAGGCCCAGAGGCCGTAGCGGTCGAAGTAGACCTCCCGCAGGATGAAGCGCACCTTGCCGGTATCGACGTAGTTCTTCTTCAACTCGGGGAAGACATCCGCCTCGAACTTCGCGCAATGGGGACAGGTGAACGAGGCATATTCGATCACCGTGACCGGAGCATCCGGGTTGCCGATCGCCATGTCTTCCACACTCGACGTGTCGACCTGCGCATCTTCGGCTGCAGCGGTCTGCGGTCCGAACGGCCCGAACAGCGCGGCCAGAACCACCGCCACACCCGCCCATCGCGAGAAATGCATCATGTCAGTCTCCTCAACCCTTCTTGCCCGCCAGAATCCGGGCGCCCAAACCGGCCAGCGCCGCGCGCAGGGCCGGATCGCGGACCCCGTCCGTGGCCGCTTCCGCCGCGTCCTCGGCTTCCTTGCCGGGAAGCCTGGGGTCATCCGGCGCTGCTCCGTGACCAAAAGACGCCGCTTCCTCAGCGAAGCTGGCGGACGCCGTCTGGGTGATCCGGATCTGGCCGATGGCGTGGTAGCCGTAGCAGGCGTTGACGCGCTCCCGGATCGCCGGCAATTGGGCCTGCAGGATCGGCCCCGCCGCGCCTCGCGCCAGAAGCGTGAGCGTGGCCCCGAGGCCGGCGCGGCCGAAGCCGACCTTGACCGGCCGGCAGAGCCGCGCGATGTCCTCGCCAACCACTTCTGGCCAATGCGTCAGCAGGCGGCTGACCGCGAATCCGCGCGCCTCACCGGCCTTTCGGATCTGCGGCTGCACGAGACCTCCGGCCAGCGCGAAGCCGCGGCCGCGCCTCGGCCTGCCGTTCCGTTCCGATGATTTCTGTGCCATCACGCCCCGTCGGTCCTGCGGGCTCACTTTACCCATGGCGGGGGCATGGACCAGCGCTTTGTGCGAGGGGGGTTTGACACTTGCGTGAACCTGCGCGGGAAATTCTCGACTGGTATGACCGGCATGCGCGGGTCCTGCCGTGGCGGGTTCCGCCCGGATCGGAACAGACACCCGACCCATACCGCGTCTGGCTTTCCGAAGTGATGCTGCAACAGACGACCGTTGCCGCGGTGAAGGACTATTTCCGGACGTTCACAGAGCGGTGGCCACGGGTCCAGGATTTGGCCGAGGCACCGGATGCCGAGGTGATGGCGGCCTGGGCGGGGCTCGGCTATTATGCGCGGGCGCGCAACCTGCTGCGCTGCGCCCGTGTGGTGGCGCGGGATCTGGGCGGGGTCTTCCCCGACAACCGCGAGGCGCTGAGCCGTCTCCCGGGTATCGGCCCGTATACCTCCGCCGCCATCGCCGCGATCGCCTTCGACCGATCCGAGACCGTGGTGGACGGAAATGTGGAGCGTGTGATGGCCCGTCTCTTCGCGGTAGAGACGCCGCTTCCGGCTGCGAAGGGGCGGCTGCGCGTCCATGCGGCGGAACTGACGCCGACGGCGCGGCCCGGAGACTATGCGCAGGGCGTGATGGACCTCGGAGCGACGGTCTGTACTCCCCGGCGTCCGGCCTGCGCACTCTGCCCGTGGAACGATCGGTGCCTGGCTCGCCGTTTGGGCATGGAGGCCGAACTGCCCCGCCGGTCCGCACGCAAGGCGAAGCCGGTGCGGTTCGGCCATGTCTATGTCGCGCGCCGCGAGGACGGCGCCTGGCTGCTGGAGAAGCGGCCCGCGCAGGGGCTTCTCGGCGGGATGCTGGGCTGGCCCGGCAGCGACTGGTGCGAGACTCTGCCCGAGGCCAGACCGCCCGCATCCGGAGGCTGGCAGCGTCTCGACGGCGAAGTGCGCCACACCTTCACCCATTTCCAACTGAGGTTGACGGTCTGGGCCGCCGACCTGGCGCAAAACTTCATGGCACCGCACGGCAGCTTCCATGCGGCTGCAGCGTTCCGGGCCGATAATTTGCCGACACTCATGCGGAAGGTCCACCAGATCGCCGAAGACTGGTTTGACCATCGGAATGAGGAACGGCCGGGCTAGCCCGGCCGTCTATGCTTGGACAGTTCCTGCGTGCGACCCGATCCGGGGCCGCCGCAATTCATGCCGCGATGACAGACGGACGCGACGACGCCTTCGACGAGTCGCTATCCTTCTTTACCTGGAACTCTTCATGGTAGGAGCGCTCCACGTTCACCGACCAAAGGTCGTGCTTCGCGCCCAAGATGTTGCGCGCGGCGAACATCGCCGAGAGCATCGAATGATCCTGGTTGTTGTAGCGATGCAGCCCGTTCCGGCCCACGGTCTGGAAGTTGTCGAGGGTCTCGATCCAGCCCTTGATGACCGTCAGCGCCTCCTGGTACTCGCCGTCATAGACCGGATAGGCCTTGGGCTGACGGATGATCGCAGCGTCGACCACATGCTCGTGGGTCGACAGGCCAAGTTCTTCGAGTTCCTGGCCCGCGAGCTCGCGCAATTCCGCGTCCGTCGAGTTCCAGAGCCCGTCTCCCTTCTGGCAGAAATATTCCATGCCGATGGAGGCGGTGTTCGGGTCCGGCACCATTTCCGGCGACCAGGCGCTGAAGTTCTGGATCCGGCCCACCTTGACCTGCGGGCTATGGATGTAGATCCAGTTGTCCGGAAACGGATCGGCCTGATCGAGCACAAGAGTCACGATGAGGAAATCCCGGTATTTCAGCTTGTTGGCCGCTTCGACCACCTCCGGCGGCGGCGGCGGGTCGAAGGCATGGATCAGGTCGCGCAGCGCCATCGAGTTGATGAAGTGCTCGCCCTCGACACGCTCGGTGCCCAGATCCTCGCCGGCCTCGCTCCAGCGCCGTACATCGACCGCGGTCACGTGGTTGCCGTCGCGATAGACCTTGGTCACCTCCGACCGCATCTGAACGTCGCCGCCATTCTGGTCGATCAGATCCTGGGTCTTTTCCCACATCATGCCGGGGCCGAGACGCGGATACTGGAACTCCTCGATGAGGCTGGTGGTATCGTTCGCGCCCGAGATCGCATTCCAGATCGCCTTGAACAGCGAGAGGTTCTTGATCCGCTGGGCGGCCCAGTCGGCCCGGATCTCCTTGGGGTTGATTCCCCACACCTTCTCGGTGTAGCTACGGAAGAAATGCATGTAGAGGCGCCCGCCGAAGCGGTTGATCACCCACTCCTCGAAGCTCTCCTCGTTCTTGTAGGGACGCACCTGCCACTTGAGATAGCTGACGATGATGCGCATCGACTCGTAGGCGCCAATATTGGTCAGTGCGTTGAAAATCTTGAGGGGATAGTCGAAGTACCGGCCGCGGTAGTAGATCCGGCTCTGACGCGGACGGGTGATGAAATCATCGCCCAGAACCTCTTGCCACATCTCCTCGACTTCGGGAACTTTGGTGAAGAAGCGGTGCCCCCCGATGTCGAAGCGGTATCCCTTGTGAGACTCGGTCCGTGCAATACCACCGACGAGCGACGACCCTTCGAACACCACAGGCTTGTAAGCATCGCTACGCTTCTGCAACTCGTAGGCAGCGGTGAGCCCCGCGGGGCCACCTCCAATAACGACCACGGTCGACTGAGACGATTTATCCATGATGATTTCCGGCTACCCCAAAAAAAGAAACCTGCACGGTCACATATTATAGATGTCCCGACGGAGACCTATAGGCAAATGTGCGCGCCGGTTAATGAAAGCCTAACTTCCTGAATCGCAGTAGAATTCCTGCAACAGGTCCATAAGAGGAACTCCCGTGTGGGTTGTAACGCCATGAAACCGCTCAAGTTTTGCACGAATCATCCTTCCTCTTACCCGATAGGAGCTTACGACAGAATCGCCGATAGGTCATTGCCGAAGCATATGACGAGGCCCGCATGACGCGTCTTCCCGACTTTCTGATCATTGGTGCTGCTCGTGCAGGCACAACTGCGTTGCACTCCTACCTGCGGCAGGCCCCGGATGTCTTCATGCCGGACGCCAAGGAGCCGAACTTCTTCGCCTATGAGGGGCAAACGCTGGCGGTCAAGGGCCCCGGCGCGGGGTTCATCAACAACTCGCTGACCCGTCTCGAAGACTACGCGGCGCTCTTCGCCGGCGCGCCTGACGGCGCCATCTGCGGCGAGGCGTCGCCTCTCTACCTTTACGAGCCGACGGCTCCCGGCAACATCCACCGTCACATTCCCGACGCGCGGCTGGTCGCCATTCTGCGCAACCCGGTCGAGCAGGCGTTCTCGCATTTCCTCTATGCAAGTCGTCTCAGCGTCGAGACGCTGGACAGCTTCACCGACGCGCTCGGGCGCGAGGCCGAACGCCGCGCCCAGGGTTGGCAGCCGTTGTTCGGCTATTCCGCGTTCCCGCGCTACGGAGAGCAGCTTGCCCGCTACTTCGCGCTCTTCCCGCGCGAGCAGTTCCTGATTCGCACCTATGACGAGTTCGAACAATCGCCCGAGTCCGTAGTCACCGACATCCTCGCCTTTATCGGCGCCGATGCCCGGTTCGTCCCCGACATGTCGCAGCGACTCAACGCGGGTGCGGTGCCCAAGAGCCGGATCATTCAGGACTTCCTGATGAAGCCGAATCCGGTGACCGGTGCCGTTGGCCTGGTCGTGCCGGAGCGGACCCGGAGGCGGATCCGCGACTGGCTGGCGAAATTCAATGAAACTTCGGGGACATCCATGCCGCCAGCCGCCCGCGCAATCCTGCATGAGCGGCTGGACGAGGATATCCGTCGGCTCGAAGACCTTATCGGACGTGATCTGAGCGCCTGGCGGCGCCCGGAGACAGTCAGATCTTGACCAGGCACCCGGCGGGAACGGCGATCCCGTTTCCGTCGAACACGTTGCGTGTGTCGAAGATCATCTGCGCAAATGCGCCGACGAGCGCGTAGTCGACGTCGGTGTGGTCCGTGGTGACCACAACGGCATCGTAGGCCGCAACCGTCTCGGGTGTCAGGGTGACCGAGACCCGTCCCGCAAGGTCCGGGTGGTCCCGGGTCATCGGCATCTCGGGAAAATACGGATCGTGGTAATCGCAGCGGGCTCCCATCGCTTCCAGGCGGCGCAGCACGCCGAGCGCCGGGCTTTCGCGCGTATCCTCGACATTCTTCTTGTAGGCGATTCCCATGACCAGAATCTGCGCGCCCTGAACCGCCTTGCCGGCACGCTGGTTCAGATCGGCCGCAACCCGGAAGGCGATTCGGTCCGGCGCGGTCTCGTTGTTGCCCCGGGCGAGGTCGATGATCGGAGTTTCCGAGCCGACGTCGCGGGCGCGCCAGGACAGGTAGACCGGCGAGACCGGGATGCAGTCGCCCCCGATCCCCGGGCCGGGATAGAAGGGCATGAAGCCGAAGGGCTTGGTGGCTGCCGCGCGGATCACCGGCCAGATGTCGATGCCCATGGCGTCGAGCGCCACCTTCATCTCGTTGACCAGCGCGATGTTGACGGTCCGGAAGCTGTTCTCGACCAGCTTGACCGCTTCCGCGGTGGCAGAGGATTCCACCGGCACCGCCTTGGTGACGATCTTGGAATAGAACGCCTCCAGCAGATCGCGCGATTCCGAGTCGTCGGCACCGACGATCTTCGGGATCGACCGGGTCGAGAACTTGTCGTTGCCCGGATCTTCCCGTTCGGGAGAAAAGCCGAGGAAGAAGTCGGTCCCGGCGACCAGACCGGTCTTTTCGAGGATCGGCTTGACGATGTTGGTCGTGCAGCCCGGCCAGACCGTGCTTTCCAGAACGACCAGCTGTCCCGGCCGCACCCAACGCGAAATCGTCTCCGCCGCGCGAATCACATAGGTCAGATCGGGCTCCCGCTTCCCCGAAAGCGGCGTCGGCACGCAGATCAGCACGATATCGGCCTCGGTCAGAATCGCCGGATCGGCAGTGGCCGCAAAACGCCCGGTGCCGACGGCGGTCGCGATCCGGTCCTCAGGGAAGTATGAGATCACCTTCTCGCCCTGATTGATCCGTCCGACACGCTCGGCATTGACGTCGAGCCCGGTGACCGGGAAGCCGGCCTCGTGCACGGTCAGCGCCAGCGGCAACCCGACATAGCCAAGTCCCACGGTCACGACATGCGCCTGGCATTGCTGAATGCGGGTTCTGAGTTCGGACGAAAGGGAGAATGCGCGATTCATTGAACCAACCTTGCCATCGACAATTTCTGGCGAGTGCATATCACGCCGCACTGCGGGACCGCACCGCAAAACCGCGGATTTGGCAAACGGGAACTAAAATCTCGCGATTTTCGGATCTTGCCGCACCTGCGAACAGACCGGCTGACGCCGAAGCAGGCGTACCCGAAACGGCCGATGCTGCATTGCGGCAGCAAATCACAACCAGGCCGCGAACTCTGTGTCCGCAGGATGTCAACTCGCAGCTTGATGAGACGGCGTTCACCCGAATCACCTAGCTGTGCAGCTGCGGCAATGTAGTGTGGCTCCGAATTGGGCGCTGTGCTATGTCGACGAGCGTTGGACCGAGTGTCAGGTTTCTGTGAGGCAGCATGGATATACTCATCACCGGCGGTGCGGGATTCATCGGGTCCCACCTCGCCGAATGGCTTGTCGGTGACGGCCATGGCGTGACGGTGCTCGACGACCTGTCCACAGGCCGACGAGAGAACCTAGCAGCGCTGGAAGGTTCGAATTCCCTCGTCTTCGTGGAAGGCAGCGTGCTCGACCAGGACTTGGTGCGCGACCTTGTGGGACGCGCCGACGTGGTGGTCCATCTGGCCGCAGCGGTGGGCGTCAAGCTGATCATGGACGAGCCGAGCCGGTCCATCCTCACCAACATCAACGGCACCGAGAACGTGCTCAGCGCGGCAATTCCCGGCCGCAAGCTGACGCTCGTCGCCTCGACCTCCGAAGTCTACGGAAAGGCCACGAAGTTTCCGTTCAGCGAGGATGACGACCTGACCATCGGGGCGACGCGGAACCTGCGCTGGTCCTATGCCTGCGCCAAGATGCTCGATGAATTCATGGCGCTGGCCTATGCTCGCGACAGCGGGCTGCCGGTGGTGGTGCTGCGCTTCTTCAACACGACCGGCCCGCGCCAGACCGGGCGATACGGCATGGTCCTGCCCAATTTCGTGCAGAGTGCGCTCGCCGGGACACCGCTGACCGTACATGGCGACGGCACCCAGACACGGTGCTTCGGGCACGTCCGCGACGCGGTCGAGTCGGTCGTGCGCCTGATGCGCGAACCGTCGGCGCAGGGTCAGGTGTTCAATGTCGCAAACGACCAGGAAGTATCGATCCGGGGACTTGCCGAACAGGTGATCGCGGCGACCGGTTCTGCGTCCGAGATCCGCCACGTGCCCTATGACAGCGTCTATCCCGTCGGGTTCGAGGACATGATGCGGCGGCTTCCCGACGTATCCAAGCTCGAACGCACGATCGGCTTCCGTCCACGCCGACCGCTGTCCGAGATCATCGACGACATCGTCGCCGAAAAGCGCGGTTCAAACTAGAGGAGGTGCATGAATGACGATCATGGATGCACGCCTTTCGGCGCAAACGTTCTCCCGGACGCCGGCAGATACACCGGCAAGAACCGAGATTGCCGCGCTCGCGGTCATTCTTGTTGTTGCAACCGTCCTGCGGGTGATCGGCCTGAACGGCCCGCTCTGGTTCGACGAGATCGTCACGGTCGACACGCATCTGCACCTCGGATGGGGCGACATGATGCACCATTTCGAGATGAACCATCACTACCTGCACAACCTGCAAGCCAAACTGGCGATGGCGCTGTTCGGCGACGCCGACTGGGTCGTTCGACTTCCGGCGATGCTCATGGGCCTCGCCACGGTGGTTGCCGTTTGGTGGCTTGCCCGGCAGATCGGCGGCAGGGCGGTCGGTCTGGTCGTCGCGGCGCTGATGGCGACCTCCTATCATGAGATCTGGTTCTCGCAGAATGCCCGCGGCTACACGGAACTGGCATTCTGGAGCAGTCTCGGCACCATCCTGTACCTGCGCGGATTGCGGCAGCCCGATGGCGCGACCTGGATGGGCTACGGCGTCACGCTGATGCTCGCCACCTTCACACATCTCACGGGCGCCTTCCTGTTTGCCGCGCAAGGGCTGGTCTGGCTGGGCGTCCTGGCCCGGCGGATGGCGGATGGCAGCCTCGACCGCAAGCTGGTTCTGTGGCCCGCGGCCGGCTACCTGTTCGGTGCCGTCCTGACCGTCGCCGTCTACCTGCCACTGCTGCCGTCGCTGATCGCCACCGTCTCCGGTGTCTCCGCGACCTCTGCAGTCGACGTCATGGCGGAATACCAGTCGCCGTTCTGGACCGTACTTGAAGGCGTCCAGACCGCCCTGGGTCATGCCGGCATCGTATCGATCCTGGTGGCGGTCGCCGTCTTTGTCCTCACCGTCGTCGGTGGCGTGGCCGCGCGCGGGACAACGCCGCAATTCGGCGTGATGGTGCTGGTGCATGTCCTCCTGACCGTCGCGATCCTGAGCGTCCTCGGCATGCGGATCTGGCCCCGTTTCTTCTTCGCCGACATCGGCTTCCTGCTGATCCTCATCGTGATGGGGGTGCGGGCGGTCTGTGCGCTGTTGGGATCGCATCGCGACCGGCGATCTGCCATCCTGTTCGCCCTGTCGGCAGCCGCCATGGTGGCGATCTCCGGCGCTCTGGCGGTGCGCAACTACGTCGCACCGAAACAGGATCTGGCCGGCGCCGTCGCTCTGGTGTCCGAGATCCGGCAGCCGGGAGAGCGGGTTTATGCGGTCGGTCCGGGCGCCGAGATCTTCCGGGGCCATTTCGGCCGGGACTGGCGCGGGATCGGCAGCGACGGAGATTACGACGAGGCGATGGCCGTACCCGGCCCGGTGCTGCTGGTCGTCGCCTTCCCGGATCGCAGCTTCCGTCTGGTCCCCCACCTGCAGAACGACCGCAACACCCGGCTGGAACTGGTGCGGCGGCTCCCCGGAACGCTTGGCGACGGCTCGATCTTCATCCTCCGCCGCCCATGAGTGCCGAGAAGGCCGATTTCGTCATCGGCTCCGGTCCGGCCGGAATATCCGTTGCGCGCGCACTCCTCGATGCCGGGCGCAAGGTCGTTCTGGTCGATGACGGCAAGCGGGCAGAACCCGAGGCGCTGGCCCGGCGCGACACGATGGCCGCGTCGGATCCCGCGACATGGACGCGGGCCGCGCGCGCGGCCTACATGGCGCCGCAATTCGCCGCACCTCCGGGTCAGGTCCGCCGCTATGGCTCCGACTTCGCCATGGAACTCGCCGACGCGACCTTTGCCTCCGCGCCACCCGATTTCGCGCTTCGAGCCTCGCGCGCTGCGGGGGGGCTGTCCAATCTCTGGGGAGCGGCAGTCCTGCCGTATGCACAGTCGGACATGGCGGGCTGGCCCATCGGCGAGGCGGACCTCGCGCCGCATTATCGGGCCGTGGCGACCTTCGTGCCGATCGCCGGGCGCACCGATGATCTCGCCGGACTTTTTCCCGCCCTGTCCATCGACGACTGCACGTCGATCGAGCCGAGCCCGCAAGCCCGCACGTTTCTTGCCCGCCTCGGTGCGGCGAAGCCGGGCCTGAATCGGCTCGGCATCCGGGCCGGCGCGGCGCGGCAGGCGGTGGCTGCCGGCTGCCGCCAATGCGGCCTTTGCCTGCACGGCTGCCCCTGGTCGCTGATCTATTCGGCCCAGTCGAGCCTCGACGATCTACGCGGCCATCCCCGGCTGACCTACCGGCCCGGCAGCGTCGTCACGCACGTGTCCGAGGATGACGGCGGTGTGCGCCTGGGCCTGTCCAACGGACAGGCTGAAACAGGCGGCCGCGTCTTTCTGGCGGCCGGCGTGCTTGAGACGGCGCGCCTGCTTCTGGCATCGGAACTGGTGGCGGGCGAGCGCCTGACGCTCCGGGACAGCCAGCACGCCTTCCTGCCGGCGCTGCAATGGCGGTTCAACCGTGTGGCGCCCGACCGCCCGCCGTACCACACCCTGCCGCAGGCCTTTCTGGAACTCGGCGACGCGGCGATTTCGCCGTTTCTGGTCCATGCGCAAATCTACACATGGAACGAACATTTCGCCGCGGATCTCGTCGCCAATTACGGCCGTCTGCCAGGGTCGGCCCCGCTCCTGAGGCAACTGGCCCGCCGGCTCGTCGTGGCGCAGATCTTCCTCCACTCGGCCCACTCGGCACGGCTCCATCTGCGCCTCGCAGCAGACGGACGGCTTGACGCCTCGATCGAACCGAGCCCGGACACCGGCGCCGTTCTCGCCGGCGCGGCAGAACGGATCGGAGCCGCACTCGCGCTCGGCGGGCTGCGTGCCCTGACTTTCGCGCGGCGGGACGGGGCGCCCGGATCAAGCTTCCACGTCGGTGCCAGCCTGCCGATGACAAGCACGCCGAAGGCGGGTCAAAGCGATCCGCTCGGCCGGCCGGCGGGACTTCGCCGCATCCATGTGGTCGACGCCTCGGTGCTGCCTGCGGTCCCGGCGACGACCATCACCTTCAGCGTCATGGCCAACGCCCACCGCATCGGGACCGCAGCCTGCGCATGACACCGGCAGGCGCCTCCGTTCAGGCGGCGGCGGATCCGATCTCAAGTGACCCTGCGGTCAGCTTCCGGGCAAGCTGCGTGTCGCCCTTGCGGTGCGCCGCACGCGCCAGAGCCTCGCCATATGCCGCAAGAACGCGGTCCTCGCGCCAGCGCGTTTCGAAGGCTTGCCGGGCCGCACGCGCCTGCCGCTCTCGAAGTGCCGCATCGTCTTGCAGGGCGTTCATTGCGGCCACCAGTTCCGCTTCGGTCTCGAACAGAGCACCGCCGCCGGAGGTCTCGACGATCTCCGGAAACGGACCGAGCCGCCGCGCGATCACCGGGGTGCCCAGACGGAAGCTTTCGATCAGGATGATCCCGAACGTCTCGTAGCAGACGGACGGCACGATCAGCCCGAGCGCGCCGCGATAGTAGGACGCAAGTTCGTCCGGCGACATCCGGCCCAGGAACCGGATCCGCGGGTTCCCGGCCGCCTGCGCCTTCAGGTTGGCCGCGTAGTCGCCGTCACCGAGAATGAGCAGATCGGCGCCGCGGTCGGTCGCAAAGGCCGGAAAGACGTCCTGCAAGCCCTTGATCTTCTCCAGCCGGCCCACGAACAGGAAATAGGGCCGCGGATGACCCGCGAAGGGCGGCGTCGCATTGTGATCGAGGTCGGGGAGGAAATAGGGCAGCACCTCCATTTCGTGGCGCAGGCCGAATTCGCGATGCTTGTCGCGGCTGAATTCGCTCTTCGCGATCAGCAGATCCACGTCGTCCAGCGCCCGCTCGATCATGCCCGTGTACCGCCAGAGCTGGGGGGGACGGCGGTAGTTCAGAACGCAGCGCAGGCATTGCCGCTCGTCACACAATTCGCGCCCGTGCCGCCAGAGCACGTGGGTCGGGCAGACCAGCCAGTGCTCGTGCGCCTCGTAAACCTTCAGCGCGTCGCCGATGCGGATCAATCCCGGTCCCCCGACCAGCGACATGTTGTTGTACCAGATGATGTCATAGCGGCCGTCGGTGATCAGCGAACGAATGCGCGCGCCGTGCATCACCGGATAGCCGGTCTGCTGGGTCAGAAGATCCGAAACGAGCCCGAAGCGGTGCCGCAAACCGATCCGGGTCACGCCGTCCTGCGCCCCTTCGCCCGCGGGCACCGGCCCGCCGAGATTGAGATAGGCGTCTTCACCATGGACGACGGTCACGTCGTGCCCGCGCGCCACAAGGGCCCGTGCCATCCGCTGCACCCCCACGGCATCGCCGCCGAAGGAATAGGGCGGGTAAAATGTGGTGAACATCAGGATGCGCAGTGCGGCCATTCTCGGCTCCCAACCATCGTTACAACGTCAACTCCCGCTGGCGGCGCCGGCAGGACCGCCGCGGGTCATTGCCACGTAGGACCGCAGCAGCATCAGCCGGTCCCGCATCGTGTACCAGGCAATCGCCCCATAGACCGCGGCGCCCGACAGCGCGCCCAAACCGATCGCCACGACGGGCGGGCCGGCTCCCAGAGTCTGCAGCACCGCCCAGACCACCGCCGCCATCGTGAGCCCGGCAGTTGCCGGAACGGCATGGAGCCGCAGAAGCGAGCCAGCCTCAAGATCCGCCAGCCGCGCCACGAACCAAATCCGTGCCAGCCAGAGCACATAATAGACGGCCACGAACGCGCCGGTCATGGCCGGAAGTCCGCCTGGCGACGACAGATAGGCCACGGCCGCCGCCGTTCCGGCGGCGATCCAGCCCAGTGCGGCCAGGTATCCGACCCTGCCCAGGGCAAGGCAGAATGCCTGCTCGATCAGGCCAAGGCAGAGGTAGATGCCATAAAGGCTGAGCGGGCTGAGTGCAGCGGCGGCCGCGGTCCAGCCCGGGCCGAAGACAAGGGTCAGAAGCGGCCCGGCGAGCATCGACATGCCAAGGAAAGCCGGGAACGCCAGAAGGCCGGTCATTGCCAGCAGATCGACAAGGAAGGGCGCGGCGGCGGCCTTCTCGCGGCGCAGCGCGGCGAATGCGGACTGGGCTGCGGTCCGGATCGGCGTGACGATCAGGAACGACCCGATCTCGACCAGCCGCCAGGACAGCGAGAAATAGCCGACCTGGACCGGGCCGAGAACCGCCCCAATGGTCAGGGTCGGCAACTGCAGAGCCGCAATCTCGGCTCCCCTCAGCCCGAGGATATGCACCCCGAAACGGATCATCTCGCGCAGCCGGGTCGTGCGGGCGCGAAAGCCAGGACGCCAGGGTGTCGCGGTCCAGGCCAGGAAGACATTGGTGATGACAGTGGCCGCACGATGGCCGACCAGCGCCCAGATCCCGGCGCCCGACAGCGCGAGGCCGATCCCGACAACACCGCCGGCAACCACCCCTGCGACTGCACGGATCGACAGTGTCCGCAGGTTTAGGTCACGGCGCAGGATGCCGGCCGGCACCGCGTCCAGCGATTTCACGAAGACCAGCGGCGCCAGCGCGCGCACGACCGGGACCAGAGCCGGTTCGCCGTAGAAATTGGCGACCGGGACGGCGACGGCGGCAAGGACAAGGCTGAGAAAGACACCAAGGCCGGCGAGCAGCCAGAAGACCGCGTTCAGATCCTCTTCCGACAGGTCCGGCGCGGCAATGACGTACTCCGAAAGCGACTCGCGCACCAGCGCCTCGGACAGGATCACGAGCGCGCTGGCCATTGCGAGCAGGCCGAAGGCTCCGGCGCCAAGAAGGCGGGCGAGCAGAGCGAAGACCGCGAAATTGATCGCCTGTTCGGTCCAGTTGCCGAAGGCCATCCAGGCGACACCGCGGGTGAACTTGCGTTCGATCGTCATCGCCGTGGCTTCCGGTGACCAGGGACCGCGATCACAATCCGGGCAGCATCTGCTTGACGCCGCGCAGGAACCGCCGCTGCGCGAGATAGCTCGCGCCGCTGCCATCGAGATGCGCACGCCAGCGGTCCGGCGCGATGAAGTAGAACATCTCGATCCGCGGCAGGTCCATCAGGTCGTTGCTCAGCGTCGCCCGGTCGAGCCGCGTTCCGGCGGCGGTCTTGTAGAACCGTCCGGCATGCGCGGCGACCTGCGCGTTCGAGAATCCGTAAGGCGGTGCGAAATGCAGCACCTTCTGGCCCAGCCGATCCTCGATCTCCGCCTTCGAGACGCTCAATTCCACATCCAGCGTCTCGGCCGACAGCATGGTCAGGTCGGAATGGGTCACGGAATGGCTGCCGAAGCCGACGCCCTGCCCGGCCAGATCTCGCATCGTGTCCCAGGTCATGATCGGCCGCTTCCTGCCGCCCGAGCGGTCCCAGTTTTCAGTCTCGCCGACATGGTCGGTGGGTACGTAGACGAGGGCGGGAAATCCGTGCCCCTCAAGGACCGGAAACGCGGTATCGGCGAAATCCTGGAGGGCGTCGTCGAACGTCAGCACAACCGATTGCGGCGGAAGTTCCTTGGTTCCGGCATGGGCCGCCAGAAGGTCGTCGAGGGTGATCACCGGCACGGCCGCGTCGGCAATCGCCTGCATCTGGTCCGCGAAGACCGAGGGCGCGATCGACGTGGCTCCTCCCCCGTCGGAGATCGAATGATACATCAGGATGTCGATGACCGGGTCGCTCATCCGCCTCAATCCTCCACGACATGGCGGGCGAATTCGGCTCGCCGCTCGGCCCATTTTTCCCGATCGATGCTGCCATCCGCAGCCAGACAGCCGACCGCGCCATAGGCCATCGCAAAGGCATGGTGCGTGTTGTCGTGTGCGAAAAGGCCCTGCCGTCCGAAATTGATCAGTCCGTCGAGGCCCAGGATCCACTCATCCATCGTCTCGAAATTGGCCTGGTAGCCCAGATCGTAGACCGGGTAGGCGTGGCGCAGACGGCGGGTTTCGCAGCGGCGGACCGGAACCTTGACCGGTAGCCCGACGCCCTCCAGCCATCCGCAGAACGCTTCGCCCAGTTCGGCGTCGCTCATCGACCACCAGCGCTCGCCCGGATCGCAGGGCAGCTCGGCGCACAGCAGCGTCACGCCCTTCGGTTCGGTCGCGGCATTGTAGTTCTTCGGCTCCGACATCCGGCTGATCGGGATCGACAGTTCGGGGAAGTAGTGCGCGTCGAATTCTGTGAACCGGTCAGTTTCCAGGATCAGGTAGACGAGAATCATGCCGCGATAGCGGATAGCATCGGCCGCGGCGAGAACCTCGGGCGGTGCCGGCGGATCCATCAGCCGCACAAGCGTGGTGATCGGGATCGTGGACAGGACGCCTGCACTGTCGTGCCGCGTCTCCGCGCCGTCGTCGCCGGTCCAGATCGCGCTGACGCGATTGCCCTCCCGCTCGATCCGCCGGATCCGCGTGCCGAAACGGAATGCGGCCCCGCCCTTCTCGGCAGCCTGTGCCATCGCCTCTGAGATCTGCCCGAAGCCGCGCCGCGGATAGTAGAACCGACCGGTTGTCGGGCTGCGCAGGCCGGGCAGCATCCGCAGCATCTTGCCGAGAATCTTGCCCACCGAGCTGCCGGACACGCGCCGTTCCGCCAGAGTCACCGCAAGATGATCCGGGTCGAGACCCCAGAGCTTCTTCACATAGGGAAAGTAGAAGTTTTCCGAAATCGTCGCGCCGAGGCCGTCATAGAGAACGCTCGAGAAGGTTGGCGCGCCAGTGCGCTTGCGGCGCAGAGGCTTGAGCGCCGTGTCCGCCAGCAGCGACGCCGCGAAGGGCACGGGCAGCCGGGTCAGCGCATCGCCGATCTTGAGCGGGAAATGGATCCAGCGCCCGCCGAGGCGGATCCGCCCGTGGCGCGGCCTGAGCAGAAGATCAGGGCCCAGCAGCGCCTTCACGTCCGCAAGCACGTCGGGATCCGCCACCGGGTGAAACCGGTGCGATCCGAAATCGCACCAGATGCCTTCGATCATGAACGACGCCGAATTGCCGCCGGCCACCGGCGCCGCCTCCAGCACTTCGACGGCCTCCGGTTTCGGCTGCCGCCGGCTCAGCGCATAGGCCGCGGCAATGCCTGCCGGCCCGGCGCCCAGGACGTGAAACGGGCTGGTGCGTTGCGCCCCCGTGCCCATGTCGCGCATCGATTCGTATTCGACCACTGGAATCACTCCACGGGCATGGCCGGGCGCAGTTTCGCCCCCGACAGTGTCAGAACGAGACCGCCAAGTCCCCCGGTCAGGAACAGGACCGCCTGCCAGGCAAGGCCCGCGGTCACGACATGCGCCGCATCCGCGCCATAGGGCGCCAGCAGCGCGGCAAGCGTCGCCTCGCGCAGACCCAGGCCGCCCAGCGAGACCGGCAGTACGGCGATCACCTTTGCCAGCGCCCAGGCGAAAGCCCAGGCAGCAAGCGGCACGGTCACGCCCACCGACTTGGCGAACAGGTAATTGAGAACAATAAAGCCGCCCTGCACCAGAACCGAGATGCCGAGCGTCACGAAGAGGAGGCCCGGCGCACGTCCGAGCCGCGTCAGGGCTGCGGCCAGATTCAGTGCGTGGGCGTGGCCGGGAAGCCGCGGGAACCGCTCCGCCAGCCAGAGCAGCACCCAGGGCAGCACATAAAAGACGGAGAGTCCGGCCAGCAGCACGAGCCCGAGGGCCATCACGGCCATGCGTCCGCCATCTCCGGCGTCGTCGGACAGCGCGAGCCCGGTGAGGCACAGGCAGGCCAGCGCCACCATGTCGATCAGCCGGTCGGCCGCCGCGCCGGCGGCGACCTTGCCGAAATCGCGCAGGCTGGCATAGGCGATCGCCGCGCGCACCGTATCTCCGCCTGCGGCGCCCGGCAGGCACAGATTGGCGGTGAGGCCCGCGAAATGCGCCCGAAGCGCAACGGGAAACCGCAAGGCCCGATGCAGGATGTTCCACCACTTCGCGGCCGCCACCACGTGACCGGCAACAAAGAGCGCGAAGACGGCCAGGAACAGGGCGGGCGGGATACGGGCGAAGCCCTCGATGATGGCCTCGCGGGGGACCATCCAGAAGATCACACCCAAGATTGTCGCCGAGCCCGCAGCGCGGACGATCCACTTCCTGAGCGCAGGGGACACGGTCGCGGATCGCGCCATCGTCACGGCCGCAGATGCAGGCGGGAGATCATGTCGGCGATCAGTCCGAGCGACCAGATCATGATCGCCGCAAGGAAGGCGAAGATCGCGGACTCGCTGAGGTTCATCTGCGTGATGTCATAGACCGACTTCACAATCCCCAACCCGAACAGAGCGAGACCCAGGGGAATGAACACACGGAGCGGATTGAACAAAGTGATGACCCGCAGGATCAGGATCGTGAAGTTGATGAAGTCCATAGGCCGGATCTTCGATCGGCCGACGCGGCGGCCGTACTCGATCGGGGTATAGATCATCCGCTTTCCGTTGCACGACATGCAGAGCGTGATCGTCGTCGTGAACGAGAAGTTCTGCGGCAGCAGCGGCAGGAACGGGATCAGTTCCGACCGGCGGAACACACGGAGGCCTGAATTCAGGTCGTTGAGCTTGCGGTCGGCGAGGAACGAGGCAAGGTGGTTGAGGATGAACTTGGCCGGCCGCCGGACGAGAGGCACGTTCTTCATCGCGGCGCCGCGGTCGCCCACCACCATGTCCTGATGGCGGCAGAGTGCGAGCATCTGCGGCAGGTAACGTGCCGGGTAGGTCCCGTCGGCATCAAGGATCGCCACGTAGTCGTATTGCGCCCGCTTCACGCCTCGCTTCAGCGTTGCGCCATAACCGGAATTGACGTCGTTCCAGTCAACGATGGCGCCGGAGGCGATCGCCTCGGCCCGGGTGCTGTCCTCCGACCCGTCGTCCACAACGATGATCTCGTAGTCGATCCCGAGGGGCGCGAGATTGGCGCGCACGTCCTCGACTGTGGAACGTACGGCACCGTGTTCGTTGTAGGCGGGGATGACCACACTGAGCGACATCCCGGTGACACTTTCGGCGTCGGCCATGGCAATGTTCATGCCGTCCATGGGGCCTTCCTTTCCACGCATTTCAGTCCTCGCGGTGCGTCTGCCCGGCGCCTCATGGCACGTGCAGGCGGTTCTTCACGCCGAGGACATGGAACTCGAACAGGCACCACGAATAGGCGCCGGCGGAATAGACATAGTAGAGCTGGTGGTAGAGGAACGCCCGCAGCGCGAAGAGCGGACCGCCATTGGCGTTCATGAAGCGCAGCAGCGGCCAGTTCAGCAGCGCGGCGAGCGCAAGAAGCCCCAGCGTGACCATCCAGGCGCCGGACAGGAACAGCGCAAATGGCAGCGAGCAGAGCAGAAGCCCGGCGACGCCGGCACGCAGCCGCTCCGCCCGTCCGACGTTCAGTTCGTCCACAAGACCGCCCCGGTTGATCATGAGGCGCGACCAGGGCAGCGCGCGCCGGAAGATATCGGTGAAGATCGCGTTCCGGATCGTCCAGACCTTCAGGTGCTTGGCCTGCAGTTCCGGTTCCACCCGGATCAGGCCACCGGCCCGCACGATCCGCTCTCCAAGTTCGATATCCTCGATCGACGGAACCTTGTAGGTATCCACGTCGAAACCGCCGATCTGACGGAACGTGTCCGCCCGGACCGCCCCGCAGCCGGCCCAGAAGGTCGTCGCGGTGTCCCGGGCGCGCTGGTGATAGTACCGGTGCATCAGGTTCTTGTAGCGCGAGAACCAAGGCTGCCCTTCGGGCGTGGTGTCATAGGAGCCGAACACAGCCTGGATTCGCGGATCGGCGAAGGCCCTGCGGATCGTTGCGGGACCGCCGGGCCACGCGATCACGTCGGAATCGACGAACCACAGGATGTCGCCCCTGGCGTGTTCGGCGGCAAGATTGCGCGCGGCTCCGGGGCCGCCATTGACCGGCGTGGTCAGAACCCCGGCTCCCATCTGCCGCGCAAGGCCAGCGGTTCCGTCGGGCGAGCGGTCATCGACCACAATCACCTCGTCGACCTCGCCTGCCGCCTGCATCGCCATCAGCGGAGCCAGCACCTTCGGCAGCAAGTGTTCGGCGCGGTAGGCCGGCATCACCACGCTGATGGTCAGGCGCCGCTCCGCGACGTCGCCCTTCGCCTCGCTGGCTGCTTCTTCGGTATCGGCCTGTTGCCGCATGGCGGCTGCCCCAAGACCCGTCATGGCGGTCACCTCAGAAACCAGCGGCGTGTGCACCCGCCTGGACTCGGCCGGGCGCGCGACGCAATACATAGGGAATGGCGGTCACGACGCTTCTCCCACCGCAGAGCCGATATGCCCCCCTGCGGTCAGCAGACGGTCGAAATACCCGATCGTGGCATCAAGGCCCTCGGAGAGGGTCACCTTCGGCTCCCAGCCCATGATCCGACGGGCGAAGGATATGTCGGGCTGCCGCTGCATGGGATCGTCGCTCGGCAACGGCTCGAAGACCAGCTTCGACCGCGACCCGGTCTTCGCGATCACCGCTTCGGCCAGTTCCCGAATGGTCATCTCGGCCGGATTGCCGATATTCATCGGACCGGTAATCTCGGACGGGGTCTCCATCAGGCCGGCCAGGCCGTCGATCATGTCCGACACGAAGCAGAACGAGCGGGTCTGCTTGCCCTCGCCATAGATCGTGATCGGCCGCCCTTCCAGCGCCTGAATGATGAAGTTCGACACCACACGCCCGTCCTGCGGATGCATGCGCGGCCCGTAAGTGTTGAAAATCCGTGCGACCTTGATCTCCAGCCGGTGCTGGCGGTGATAGTCGAAGAACAGCGTCTCGGCGCAGCGCTTGCCCTCGTCATAGCACGACCGCCGCCCGATCGGATTCACGTTGCCCCAATAGGCTTCGGTCTGAGGATGGATCGTCGGATCGCCGTAGACTTCCGAGGTCGAGGCCTGCAGGACGCGGGCCCGCAGCCGCTTTGCCAGGCCGAGCATGTTGATCGCACCGTGCACCGACGTCTTGGTCGTCGCAACCGGGTCATACTGGTAGTGGATCGGCGAGGCCGGACAGGCGAGGTTGTAGATCTGGTCGACCTCGACATAGAGCGGAAAGGTCACGTCGTGGCGCATCAGCTCGAAGCGCGGATTCTCCAGAAGATGTGCGACGTTCTGGCGCCGGCCGGTATAATAGTTGTCGACGCAAAGCACCTCGTGTCCGAAGCCCAGAAGACGTTCGCAGAGATGCGATCCAAGGAAACCCGCGCCGCCCGTGACCAATACCCGCTTCGCGCTTACACTCATAAGTCCAATCCGTTTCATGTCCCGGTCCGACATTCCTCGCGTCCCGTCTTGACGCCAGAAGGTGAAGACCGGGATAACCGCGCCAAATTCGGCAGGGTCGTCCGCGAACGTCCTACACTACAATGCTGCCCCTGCGAACGGAAATCAAACGACTGCCTTGCAGCCGCAGAATCCGTGCGGGGACGTGTCTTCAATACCGCCAAGTTGCCACGACTGCAAAACGCGCGACAGAAGATAATTACTGTAATCTTTCGTCAGTCGGGCGCCTGGATGAACTCGGCATCGTCGCCGGGCGGCAGGGCGAACCGGCCATGGGCCCAGTCGCCTTCCTTCCAGGCCGCCTTTGCCGCTTCGATTCTGTCCCGCGAGGACGCCACGAAATTCCACCAGATGTATCGCGGTCCGCCCAGCGTTTCGCCGCCCAGGGCCATCAGCCGCGCGCCCGACGGTCCTGCCGCAACGCTGATCCGGTCGCCGGGGCGAAACACCATCATGCGGCCGGCCTCGAACTCCTGACCGGAGATTCTGACCGTTCCTTCAATGATATAGAGACCCCGGTCCTCATGGTCGTCGGGCAGGGGGAGCACTGCGCCCGGGACCAGCACCGCATCGGCATAGAACATTTCGCTGAACGTCCTGACCGGTGCCCGCTCACCCCAGGCCTGCCCAAGGATGAGCCGGACCTGCTTGCCCTCGGCGTCGAGAAACGGAAGCGCTTCTTGCCCATGGTGCTCGAAGCTGGCCGCGGAGTCCTCGGCTGACTCCGGCAAGGCGACCCAGGTCTGAATCCCGGCAAGCGTCGACGGTGCCGCGCGTGTCGCCGCGCTGGTCCGCTCCGAATGGGTGACGCCGCGCCCGGCAACCATCCAGTTCACCTCTCCGGGATAGATCATCTGGTTGCTGCCGAGCGAATCACGATGCTGAAACTCGCCTTTAAGTAAATAGGTTACGGTGGCCAGCCCGATATGAGGATGTGGCCGCACATCGATCCCCTGTCCGGTAAGGAATTCCACGGGACCCATCTGGTCGAAGAAGATGAACGGCCCCACCATCTGGCGACGCGGTGCCGGCAGGGCTCGACGCACCTCGAATCCGCCGAGGTCGCGGGCGCGCGGAATGATCAGCGTCTCGATCGCGTCCGCCCCGATTGCGTCGGGACATTGCGGATCGATTGCGGGGTTCCAGCTCATGGCGGTTTCCCTCCCTTACGCCAGCACATCGGACCAATCGGGATGGCGGCGGAATTGAGATGCGGCATAGGGGCAGAGCGGCGTGATCCGGATCCCGTCGCGGCGGGCGTCTTCGACCGCGCGGGTTACCAGCGCGAGTCCGATCCCCTGGCCGCGATAGGCATCCGGCACTTCGGTATGATCGATGATGATCTGCTGCGTTCCCGCCTTCGAGAAGGTCATCAACGCCGGGGGATGAGCGGGATCCGGATGGTAGACATAGCGACCCTTGGTGGGGCCGTCCTCGCGGCGAATCTCGGCGACAAGCTGAGCCATCGGAGTCTCCTGATGCTGTGCACAGACTACACGTGGCGCATCTCGCCCCAAAGTCACACCGGCAAACGTGTCATGTGCGAAATCCCACACGATATCGCCAGATCAAGGTTAATTGCTCTCTGGTACAGGCTTGCCAGCGATTGTCCTGCGCGGCGGTCGACGCCGCCGCGCAGGCTCGGTGTTTCACCGGTCACCGTCAGCGGCGCGGCACGTCCTTTGGCTTTTCGGACATCTTGGGCGAGGCCTGCTGTTCCATGACCTCGTACCACATGGCGTTCAGCACTGCGAAGGCCGCGGCGAGCGGCAGTCCCAGGAGCCAGGCAAAATACCACATCTGCGTGTTCCTTCTTCAGTAGGAATGACCTTCGCCCCTGGCGATGGCCTCTTCGTCGACCTTTCCCCAGAGCACGCTGTAGACCCATGTGGTGTAGGCCAGGATGATCGGCAGGAAAACGCCGGTGACCACAAGCATGACGAACAGCGTCAACTGGCTCGACGACGCGTCCCAGACGGTCAGGCTGGAATTCGGGTCAAGCGACGACGGCAGGATGAACGGGAACATGGAGAGCCCCACGGTCGAGATGATCCCGAAGATCGACAGGGCGCTGGCGATCAGTCCGATCTCGCGGCGGTCCCGGAAGGCCACCAGAGCACCGAAGGCACCGGCCAGTCCGAGAACCGGCGCGACCAGCATCCAGGGGTGCACGCCATAGTTTGCGAACCATCCCCCGGACACCTGCTCCACCGTCTTTGCGAGCGGATTCGACGCGCCATCGTGCGGCATCGTCCCGACGACCCGGTAGGCATCAACGCCCAGCCAGAGCCAGACACCGCCAAGCACGAACAGGACCATCGTCGCGATCGCCGCAACGCTGCCGGCCTTGCGTGCCCGCTCCACCACCACACCGTCGGCCTTCAGCGCGATCCAGCCGGCGCCATGCATGATCAGCATCGCAACCGACAGAAGCCCGCACAGAAGGCCGTAGGGATTGAGAAGTTCCAGAAGCGTGGTCCCGTCATAGATGATCCGCAGGTCGGATTCGAAATGGAACGGCACACCCTGAAGCACGTTGCCGACCGCCACGCCCATGACCAGCGCCGGAACCAGACCGCCGACGAACAGCGCCCAATCCCAGGTCTGGCGCCAGACCGGGCGTTCGCGCTTCGAGCGATACTTGAAGCCGACCGGCCGGAGGATCAGCGCGAAGAGGATCGCGAACATCGCGAGATAGAAGCCCGAGAACGAGACCGCGTATAGCGGCGGCCAGGCGGCGAAGATCGCACCGCCGCCGAGGATCAGCCAGACCTGGTTGCCCTCCCAGACCGGACCGACCGTGTTCAGGACAACCCGGCGTTCCAGGTCGGTCCGGGCGACGAACGGAAGCAGCATCGCCGCGCCCAGATCGAACCCGTCCATGACCGCGAAGCCGATCAGCAGGACACCCAGAAGAACCCACCAGATCAGGCGCAAGGTTTCGTAGGAGATGAGGTCGTGAAGGATCATGGCACTGCTACTCCGCAACGATACCGGCAGGGATCAGTTCAGCCTCGGGCGCGACGTCCGGCTCCGGGCCCTTGCGTATGGACCGCAGCATCAGCCCCATCTCGACGATGAAGAGGACGGTGTAGATGGTCGCGAACCCGATGATGGTCGCCAGAACCGTACCGGCGCCAAGGTCCGAGACAGCCGCGGCCGTGGGCAGGACGCCCTCGATGATCCACGGCTGGCGTCCGAATTCAGCCACGAACCAGCCAAGCTCGGCCGCGATCCACGGCAGCGGAATCGCCAGCACCGCCAGCCGCAGGAGCCAGGGATGCCGGTCGAGCCGCCGTCGCGACGCCAGGACGAAGAACGTGGCCATCATAAGGATGAACAGGAACCCGAGACCGACCATCAACCGGAACGCCCAGAAGATCGGCGCGACGCCCGGCACGGTGTCCCAGGCCGCCTGGGAAATCTGTGCCTCGCTCGCCTGCCTCGGATCGTCGACATAGCGCTTCAGAAGCAGCGCATAGCCGAGCGATCCACCGTTGTCCTCGAAGTCCTGACGTACCTCCGGGGGCACCTTGCCGGGGCCGCCGTCGGCGCGGATCTGCTGAAGCGCGTCGTAGGCTTTCACGCCCTCATGAATGCGTGTCTTGGCCAGTTCAACGAGTTCGTCGATGCCCGGTATCTGCTCGGTCAGCGACCGCGTGCCGATCAGTCCCATCACCCAGGGGATCCGCACGGCATAATGGGTCTCGCGCGCTTCCTGATCGGGAAAGCCGAAGGCGGTGAAGGCGGCCGGTGCGGGCTCGGTCTCCCACATCGCCTCGATCGAGGCGAGCTTCATCTTCTGGTGTTCGCTCGCCAGATAGCCGCTTTCGTCCCCGAGCACGACCACCGAGAGCGCGCTTGCCAGACCAAACGACGCCGCCACGGTCATCGACCGCTTGGCGATCTCCAGATGCCGGCCCTTCAGCACGTACCAGGCCGAGACGCCCAGCACGAAGACCGATGCGGTGACATAGCCCGCCGACACGGTGTGCACGAACTTGGCCTGCGCCACCGTGTTCAGCACGACCTGCGCGAAGTCGGTGACCTCCATCCGCATGGTTTCGGGGTTGAAAGCGGCACCGACCGGGTTCTGCATCCAGCCATTGGCTATCAGGATCCAGAGCGCCGAGAGGTTCGACCCGAGCGCCACCGCCCAGGTCGCAGCCAGATGGCCAACACGGGACATCCGGTCCCAGCCGAAGAAGAAGAGGCCGACGAAGGTGGCCTCCAGGAAGAAGGCCATCAGGCCTTCGATCGCCAGGGGCGCACCGAAGACATCGCCGACATAATGGCTGTAATAGCTCCAGTTCATGCCGAACTGGAACTCCATGACGATGCCGGTGGCGACGCCGACGACGAAGTTGATGCCGAACAGCGTGCCCCAGAACTTCGTCATCTGCCGCCAGACGGTCCGGCCGGTCATCACATAGACCGTCTCCATGATCGCCAGCAGCACCGACAGCCCCAGCGTCAGCGGCACGAAAAGGAAATGATAGAGCGCCGTCATCGCAAATTGCAGGCGGGACAGCTCGACGATACCGAATTCCATGTGGTCTGCCGGGAGCTCCGGCCCTCCTTTGCTCAGGTTTCGCCGGAGTGTCAGTCCGGCCGGAGTGTGGCGAGAGTGGCGTCGAAGCCCGGATCGCCCCGTGAATGAATGGCCGTGATGCACCCTTGCGACAGAACGGCCAGACGGTCGGCCCGCTCGGCCTCGCGCCGCAGATGTGTGGCGGTCAGAATCGACCGTCCGGTTCCCCGCTCCCAGAGGCGGGCGAGGACGTCGCGGGCCGTGGCGCCGTCGAGCCCTTCGGTTGGCTCGTCTAGAAGCCAGAGGCCGCTGTCGCGCAGGAAGAGCCGCGCCAGCGCCAGACGCCGCGCCTGGCCGCCGGAAAGACCGAACCCGCCATCACCGAGCCGGGTCTCGAGCCCGCGTGGCAGCCCCCGGATGAGATCGTCAAGACCGGCCGCCGACAGCGCATCCAGAAGGCGCGCGTCATCGGCGGCCGGGTCGGCGAGGCGGAGATTGTCGCGCAGGCTGTCGCGGAAAAGTTCGGTGCGCTGGGTCATCAGCGTGGCGGGAATGGCGGCGACACTCCCGGATCCGGGCGAAACCTCTTCAGCAACCAGGGACAGCAGCGTCGATTTCCCGGCGCCGGAGGGACCGACCAGCGCAACACGCTCTCCCACCGCGAGAGAGAGGGTCACGTCGCGAAGTGCAGGCGCATGCGCGTCCGGATGGCGCACGGTTGTGGCCACGATGTCCACCGCAAGGCCGGACGTCGGAGCCCGACGCGGCTCCCGAGAAACGGCCGGCGCGAGTCGCGGCGCAAGCCGGCGCGCCGCAAGCAGCGACCGGCCGAGCTCGCTTGCCGCGCGCCCGAGCGTCGCAAAAGGCTCGACAGCGAACAGCGCCAGCATCAGCGCAAGTGCAGACTCCGGCACGCCGATGGTCCCGTCCCGGACCAAAGCAGCGACGGCCAGAAGCGTCCCGGCAACAAGCGCCGCGCCGAGAATGCCAAGGCCCGCCCCCATCCCGGTCTCGATCCGGTCCAGCCGGCGATCAGACGCGGCGATCCGCGCGTCGATCCGGGCCAGCCCTTCCTGCCGTGTTCCCACTTGGCCGGCCATGACAAGTTCGCGCTGGCCGGTGACCAGGTCGATCGTCCCCGCCCTCAGCCGCTCGAGCCCGTGTGTCCGGGCCATCGCGGCCCGGCGTGCCGACCGGGACGCGGCAACCGGAAGAGCCAGGCCCAGTCCCAGAAGCGCGCCCCCGGCCGCAAGCCCGAGCATCGGATCGAGAATGCCCAGTGCAATAGCGGCAGTGCCGCCCGTGGTCAGCGCGGTCAGGCCGGGCACCAGAACCCGAAGGTAGAGTCCGTCGAGAGCGTCGGTGTCGAGAGTGAGGCGGAACAGCAGCCGTGCCGGTCGCAGGCGAAGCCGCCCTGCCGCGTCCGGCACGGCCCAGCCGCGGAACAGCCGCTCGCGCAGTTCCGCCAGGATGCGCAGGGTCGCGTCGTGGCTGACCAGCCGTTCGCCGTAGCGTCCGGCCGTGCGCGCCAGCGCGAGGAACCGGATAGCTGCGGCCGGCGCGAAGACATCGAAGGCAAGCCCCGTGGCCACGGACGCGCCGGCCAGTGCCGTCGCGGTGATGAACCAGCCCGAAAGCCCCAATAGGGCCAGTCCGGCAAGCGCGGTCGCCGCCGCAAGTCCGATCCCCGCGGCCAACCGGACGCGGTCGGCAAGAAACAGGCGAAGGATCGGCCGGAGATCGCGGAGCATCAGGCAGCCTCCCGGACCGGGTTGGGCCCAAGCTCGATCGCGCGATCCATGTGCTTGACGAGGCGCGGATCGTGAGTTGCAACGATCAGGGTCCGGCCTTTGGCGAACGCAACGAGCGCGCGGGCAACGTCGTCAGCCGTCTCGGCGTCGAGATGAGCGGTCGGTTCGTCCGCGAGGATCAGCCTGGTTCCGGGGCTCGCCGCAAGGCGGGCCAGTGCAAGGCGCAGCACTTCGCCGCCCGACAGGCCAAATCCGGCCTCGCCCACAGGACCCGCGCCGCGCGCCCGAACAACGTTGCCGAGCCCCGCAGCAGCCAGCGCCGCGTCCACACCCGGCCCATCGATGGACCGGCCAAGCCGCACGTTGTCGGCAAGCGTTCCGGGAAAGACATGTGGATGCTGGCCGATCCAGGCCGTTTCCGCGCGAAGCTCCACTGCGCTGGCACCGTCGAGCACCCTCCCGCCGATCCGGATCTGCCCCGCCGAAGGATGCGCCAGACCGGCCAGGAGGGCGAGCAGCGTGGATTTCCCCGCGCCGCTCGGCGCCACCAGCGCAACATGCTCGCCCGCTTCGACGGTCAGGTCGAGCCCGCCAAAGACCGGCGCGGTCGCCTCACCGTAACGAAAGCCGAGGCCGTCGACTTCTACGCGCGACGGCGCCGCTTTCCGGCCAGTCGCCGCGGGCGCGGCCGAGACACCGCTCGCACCCGGCAATTCCATTCCCGGCCTGGAAAGATCCGCCAGCGCGGACAATGCGGCTTCTCCCGCCGCCCGGTCATGCCAGGCCGCTGCCAGATCCCTCAGCGGTGCAAAGAAGGCGGGGGAGAGCAGCAGGACAAACAGCCCCTGCGCCAGATCGAGGGGGGCACCCCAGACCCCGAAATGCAGAACGCCCAGCAGGTGAAATCCGACCCAGACCGCCACCATTGCCACGCCGAGAGCCGAGAACAATTCCAGCACGGCCGACGACAGGGTGGCTATCCGCAGCACCGCCATGGTCCGCCGCCGCAATCCATCGGCCTGGGCGCGCAGACGGAGCGCCGTTGCGTCGACAGCGCCGAAGGACCGGATTGTCGCAAGCCCGCGCAACCGGTCGAGAAGCATCGCATTCATTCCGCCCATCTCCGCGAGCTGGGCTTCGCTCGCCGCCTGTGCGCGCCAGCCGATCAGGGCCATGAAAACCGGGATCAGTGGCGCGGCCAGAAGAAGCACCAGCGCGGCGGCCCATGACTGGCTGAGGACCGCGAGCCAGATCAGCGGCGGAACCAAGCGTGCGCTCAGCCGGGCGGGCCGGTAGCGGGCCAGATAGGGCACCACGGCCTCGGCCTGCTCGGCGATCACACTGGCGGCCCGGCCGGCCGCCGGACGCGAGCGGTCGATCGGCGAACGCGCCGCGAGCGCGGCAATTGCGGTCGCCCGCTCCTTGCTCAGAACATCACGCGCCGTGGCAAAGGCTCGCCGCTTTCCATGCGCTTCCAGCACCGCGCGCAAAACCCCGAGCGCCAGAATACCTGCGGCCAGGCCCAGAACCGATCCGGGACCACCGCCCGACGCGAGCCGACCAAGCGCAAGGGCGAGAGCCGCGGCCTGCGGAATCCAGAGGATGGCGGCAGCAACCTGAAGACCGGCGATCGGCAGCGCCGACCGGCGCCGCCGCTGGGGATTTGAACTGCAATCTGGTGTCGGTCGGTGCATGGCATGACATCCAGTCGGCCGTTGGGACGGTTCCCGAGAGTCTATGCCTGAATAAACGTATATTCGCAACTTGGAATATTATGGGAGCCAGTCGCTTTTCGAAGGTCAGCCTTGCGCTCTGCGCAGGTCAGGTCGCCTCGTCCTTCGCTGCCGGCACGCCGCAGAATGCGGTGTAAAGCGCGCTTACGACTTCGCGGGCGGGCTCGCTGGCAATCCGGTACCAGATCGTCTGACCGTCGCGGCGACCTGCAACCAACCGGTCGCGGCGCAGCAGCGCCAGGTGCTGGGACACGGTGGAATCGCGGATCTCCAGGAACGCGGCGAGCTGGCCGACCGATTTCTCGCCACCGATCAGCTGGCAGAGAATCAGCAGCCGGTGCCGGTTCGCCATCGCCTTCAGCAGATCGCTGGCTTCGTCGGCAGCAGAGGACATCGCGTTCGCATCTATCTTCATGGCATCGAAAATACGAGGAGCCGCATGTTGACGTCAACGGCAGGCCGACGTTCCTCCGATCGACTCGAAGGAACCGGCCCGCCGTTGCGCGATTTACGTTCGGAACACACGGTAGATCGCCGGGATCACCAGAACCGTGAGCAGGGTGGACGACGCTAGCCCGAACAGGAGCGAGATCGCCAGCCCCTGGAAGATCGGATCCGTCAGGATCACAGCCGCACCGATCATGGCCGCAAGCGCCGTCAGCAGGATCGGCTTGAACCGGATCGACCCGGCTTCGATCAGGACCTGGGTCAGCGGCTCGCCCGGCTTTCCGCCGTGGCGGATGAAATCGACCAGCAGGATCGAGTTTCGCACGATGATCCCGGCAAGCGCGATGAACCCGATCATCGATGTCGCAGTGAACGGCGCATGGAACAGCCAGTGCCCGCCAAGAATGCCGATGAAGGTCAGCGGAATCGGCGTCAGGATCACCAGCGGGACCTTGAACGACCCGAACTGCCCGACGACGAGGATGTAGATCCCCAACAGTGCCACCGCGAAGGCTGCCCCCATGTCGCGGAAGGTCACCCAGGTCACTTCCCACTCGCCGTCCCAAAGAAGGGTCGGATGGGTTTCATCCTCGGGCTGGCCATGGAGCTTGATGACGGGCTTCGGCAGGCCGGTCCAGTCCTGTTCGTCGAGTGCCTGCTGGACCGCGAGCATGCCGTAAAGCGGCGCTTCGAAATCCCCCGCCAGTTCGGCCGTGACCATCTCGGCGGCACGTCCGTTATGACGGAACACCGGATAGGACGCGCGATCCTCCTTGACGCTGACGACATCGCCCAGTTCCACCACGCCGCGGTCGCCCGGCAGCACGTTGGCCGGGATCGGCGTCGTCAGGAATCGTTCGTCCAGAACCTTGTCGCCGGCGGCCCGCTCGATCCGGATCGGGATCGGCTGCCGCCCGCCGCCGCGGTGCGAATATCCCACCGTCTCACCGCCGCCGAGGATCGCCAGAGTGTCGAACACGTCCGATTCCTGCACCTTGTAGAAATCCGCGTCGTCGGTCGAGATCGTCGCCCGCAGCCGCCGAGCCGGATCGCCGTAGGAATTGTCCACATCGACAACATAGGGAACCGAGCGGAACGCCGCTTCGACCCGTTCCGCCACGGCCCGCCGCGTTTCCGGATCGGGCCCGTATACCTCGGCCAGAAGCGTTGCCAGGACCGGCGGTCCGGGCGGCGGTTCGACAACCTTCAGAGAGGTTCCCGGCGGCACGTCGATCGCCTTGATCCGCTCGCGGATATCGAGGGCGATGGCGTGGCTCGCCCGGTCACGCTCACCCTTCGGGACGAGGTTGATCGCGACGTCGCCCTGTTCCGGCTGCGCACGCAGATAGGAATGGCGCACCAGCCCGTTGAAGTTGAACGGAGCCGCGGTGCCGGCATGGGCCTGCGCCGAATGCACCTCGGGCAGCTCCAGGACGCTCCGCGCCACCGCCTGTGCCACCCGGTCGGTGGCCTCGACCGACGCGCCTTCGGGCAGGTCGATCACCACCTGCAACTCCGACTTGTTGTCGAAGGGCAGCAGCTTCACGGTGACGTGCTTGGTGTAGAAGAGCGACAGCGAGCCCAGCGTCAGCACGCCGACAGCGGCCAGGAAGATCCAGCTTCGCGCCTTGCTGGCCAGAAGCGGACGGGCGACCGCCGCATAGGCGCGGCCGAGCGCGCCGCCGCCACCGTGGCCGGTATCATGATGCGCGGCCGGCGCGCGGCCCGCCACCTTCAGCATCAACCAGGGCGTGACCGTGACCGCGACGAAGAAGGAAAAGATCATCGCCGCCGACGCGTTGGCCGGGATCGGGCTCATGTAGGGACCCATCATCCCCGACACGAAGAGCATCGGCAGCAGCGCCGCGACCACGGTCAGCGTGGCGACGATGGTCGGATTGCCGACCTCGGCCACCGCCGTGATCGCTTCCGCGCGCCTGTCCTTCCCACCCATGCCCCAGTGGCGAGCGATGTTCTCGATCACCACGATGGCGTCGTCGACCAGAATCCCGATCGAGAAGATCAGCGCAAAGAGCGACACACGGTTCAGCGTGTAGCCCATCAGCCACGACGCGAAGAGGGTCAGCAAGATCGTCACCGGGATCACCACCGCGACGACAATTCCCTCGCGCCAGCCGATCGCCAGGACGACCAGCGCGATGATCGAGACGGTGGCGAGGCCGAGATGGTAGAGCAGTTCGTTCGCCTTCTCGTTCGCGGTCTCGCCGTAGTTCCGGGTCACTTCGACGGCGATGTCGGCCGGGATCAGCGATCCCTTCAACCCATCGACCTTCTCGAGGATCGCATCGGCGACGGTCACCGCGTTGGCTCCGGCGCGTTTGGCGACGGCCAGCGTTACCGCCGGTGTGCGGGCCGCATCGGTTCCGGAAAGCGACGAAACCAGAAGCCCGCCGCTTTCTGTCGAAAAGCCCACATCGGCGACGTCGCGGACATAGACCGGACGGCCGTCGCGCGTGGTCAGAAGCAGGTTACCGATCTCGTCGGGCGTCCGCAGCGTTTCGCCGGCAAGAACTGTGATCTGCTCACCGCCGTCCCGAACCAGTCCCGCGGGGAACGACCGGTTCGCGCCCTGGACCTTGCCCGCCAGTTGCTGCAGCGTAACGCCATAGAGCGCGAGCTTGTCCGGGTCCGGTGCGATCCGCAGCATTTCGTCGGTCTCGCCCACCAGATAGGTCAGACCCACATCTTCGACTTTGGACACTTCCGAGCGCAATTCGCGCGCAATTCGCGTCAGATCGTTCGCGGTGATCCGGTCGGCGGCCGCGGGAACCGGCGACAGCGTCAGCGACAGGATCGCCACGTCGTCGATGCCCCGTCCCACGATCAGGGGGTCGGGAATACCCACCGGAATGCGGTCGACATTGGCGCGGACCTTCTCGTGCACGCGCAGGATCGCCGCATCCGACGAGGTGCCGACCTCGAACCGGGCCGTGACCATGACCTGGTCGTCGGCGGTCTGGGAATAGACGTGCTCGACCCCGTCGATACCCTTGACGATGGTTTCGAGCGGCTCGGTGATGAGCTTCACCGCATCCTCGGCCCGTAGCCCGTCGGCACGGACGATCACGTCAACCATGGGCACCGAGATCTGCGGCTCTTCCTCGCGCGGCAGCGACACCAGGGCGAGAACGCCGAAGACGAAAGCGGCTATCAAGAACAGTGGCGTCAGCGGCGAGCTGATCGTCCCGCGGGTCAGCCTGCCGGCAATACCAAGCCGGATCTGGTCGGTCATGGCACGACCACCTCGTCACCTGCGGCAAGCCCGGTCAGGACCTCGACCTCATCGCCATTGGCCTCGCCCGCCACGACGGCCCGCGCAACCTCGGCCCCGTCTTCCATGACGGTCACGAAATCTATACCCGACCGCGTGGCGACCGCCGCCGCCGGAACCATCAGTGCCTCGCGCGTGCCGACCGGCAGTTCCACCGGAATGCGCGCATTGACGAACGCATCGGGCAGATCCGCGACCTCGACATCGGCAGTGACCCGGCCGCCTTCGATCTCGGGATAAACCTTGGCCAGGCGGCCTTCGGTGGTCGTTCCCGCTCCACCGACGCGGATCGTCGATCCCTCCTTCAGCACGGCGGCGTGGCGCTCGGGTACGGCAAGGCGCAGGAAGATGCCGCCGCTGCCGATGGTTGCCACCGGCTCGCCGGCGAGGATAACCGCACCGCGGGTCACCGGGACGGTCAGAACGCGACCGTCATCGGGCGCCAGCACGTCGCCTTCGGCGCCCTGCTGCTCGACCACCGCGCGCCCGGCCTGAGCCGAGGCGATCTGTCCCTGGATCACGTCGACGGCGGTGCGCAACTGGTCCACCTGCTGCGCCGTCGTCACCCCGCGCTGGATCAGCGCCTGACCCCGCTCCAGATCGGTCTGTGCGGTGGCAAGTTGCGCCTGCAGCGCTTCGATCTGTGCGTCGAAGGCGGCAATCTGAAAACTGAGCTTCTCGTCATGGACGGTGGCCAGGCGCTGACCGGCGGTCACGGCGTCGCCTTCGGTCACCAGAAGATCCTGGACGATCCCGCCGATCCGGGCCCGCGCCGCCACGTCGGTCCTGGGCGCGACCGTCCCATAGATCGCCTTCCACTCGGTGACCGTCACCGGTTCGAGCGTGATCGTTCCGGCAACCGACGGATCTGCCACCACCAGCGCCGCAAGAAGCACGAGCCCGCGCATGGTCAGAACGCCGTGCCGGGCTTCACGCCGAGACGGCGGAACACCATCGCCGCCGGACAGAATCCGGTAAAGGCGGACTGAAGCATGTTCACGCCAACAAAGACGGTCAGCCAGACGAAATAGGGCGACACCCAGAGGGTCAGCGCCACCGACAGGAGCACCATGGCCCCGGCGAAGGCAAGAACAGTGCGGTCCAGCGACATTGAAAGCCTCCAAAGCAGAACCCGGCCGACCGGGCAGCAGAATCACTCCCGCGGCCATGGAACATCGATATATTCGAAGATGCGAAAATAACAAGGGCGTGTGCTACCGCGACCCGCATCAATTCCCCGCAGGCCGCAGGGGCCAGCCGGGTGGAAATGATGCCCAACGCGAATCGTAGCACGCGCAACGACCACAGAGCCTGACCAAGGTGAATCCGGCAGCGGGACTTGGTGCCGCGTGCGCCTTTCATCTTTGGTTTGGGCGGAAAGCCGACCGTCGCCGCGACATTTGCAAGCGGCCGCAATGTGGAGCCAGTCGGAGGCGCCCTGTTGCACTTGTCTGGATCGGGAAGCCGGCCGAGATGCTTGCCTCGATCCGCCATTTCGCGGTGTAGGGTCGGGCAAAGCTCCAGTGGAACTCCGCTTCCCACACAATCATTCCGGATATGGCTGGCCAATTTGCAGATTTAGGCGACGGCTTCATCGCAGCGGTAGGTCTGCCGCTGGAAGCTAGGATACCCGTAGTTGCGGGCCTCATAGTCGATCCAGTCGTCGATCTCGCCGGAGGCGGCGCGCCAGACGGGATCGTCGATCTGGTTGCACTGGCAAGGGTTGCGCGCGGAGCGTGTCGTCGCAGGAAGCGGCCATTTCCGGCGAGAGGTTCAGACTCGGGTCGGCCTTGACGAGGATCTGCAGGATCGCGGCGAAATCGACCATGCCGTCGCCGCATGGGCGGGCCTGTACGTCAAGGCCGCCGGGCGCACGGGCCACAGAGGCGTCTTTGACATGCGTCCGGCGCACGAAGGGTGCAAGGCGGCGGGCGGCCCAGACCGGGTGCTCGCCTCTCTGGAGACCGTTGGCGGTGTCGAAGACTGCGCCGGTGCACGCCTCTACCACAGCCTCGATTAGCGCCAAGATCTCGATCGAGGTGATCTCGTCGTGTGTCTCCATGTTCATGTGCGAGCCGAGCGCGCGCAGGACCGGGGCAATGCGCTGCATCACCTTTTCCATCGCGGCCATCTGGTCG
Source organism: Paracoccaceae bacterium (assembly GCA_020425125.1). Classification (GTDB taxonomy): domain Bacteria; phylum Pseudomonadota; class Alphaproteobacteria; order Rhodobacterales; family Rhodobacteraceae; genus Meridianimarinicoccus. Next base: position 36,893 of record JAGQRV010000024.1, read on the forward strand.
GCCCAGTCGATGTCGGTGCGGAATCGGTCGTTGGCGAAGCCGCCGGGATACCTGTCCTTGAAGTTGCCGAGCGAGATCCAGAGCGCATGGAGGCCGATCTCGGCGGGGATGCCGGCATTGCCGGCGGCGCGCAGTCCGAACGCCTCGGCGCAGGCAAAGAGACTGATGTTGCCGAGACCGGCCTCTACGTAAAGATCCAGATCCTCAGCCTTGTCGCGCAGATCGCGTTGGAAGCCGGGGCCCAACGTCGGGCTCATGACGAGGACAGTGGGAAAGCAGATCCCGCCAAGGCCCATCTCGCGCACGTGGTCGAGGCCGGCCATCGGCCCGCGCTTGGTTGCATCAGGCAGTTTCTGCCAGTCGATACCCGGTTTCATCGATGATCTGTGTGTCGCGCGGCGTCAGGCGCCGCTGACCTTGGAGGCGAAGTGTTTCTCCAGAGAATGCTGGCCGACCGACGCCACCGTGGTGATGCCGAGGTACCAGATCGAGGCGACGAACAGGAGTTCCATCACCAGGAAGTTTGCAGCGTAAATCTGCTGCGCCTGGGTCAGCAGGTCGCGCATGCCGATCGCCTGGTTGACGTTCGGCCCAATGACCAGCCGCACCGCCTGCGGCAGGATGATCGTCCACATGGTCTGGAACCGCCTGTGCCTCAGCGCCTGTGTCGCCTCGCGCTGGCCGCAGTCGACCGAGTTTAGGCCGCAACCGATGATCCTCGGTCATTTTGACGGCCGCGAGCAGGCCCAGTGCCAAGAACCCGGCGGCGGCGGGCGTGACCAGGAGGTTGATGTCCAGACCCCCGATGCCGGGGATGAACAGGGCAATGTTGAAGCACAGGAAGATCTGCGCGATCTGCGGGACGCCGTGGAACCACCAGACGAAGCCTGCAGCGACGGCCTTCAGAACGAAGTTGCTGCCTATCGCCATCGCAGCCAGGGCGCAGTCCGCTGCTATGCCGAACGGCATGGCGCCAAGGGTCGGCCCCAGCGTCAGCACCACGCCACTCAGGATGCGGGGGTCGACCAGGAAACCGGGGATTTCGCCCCATTGGACGCTTTGGCTTTGCGACACGACGATGGCCAGACCGCCCAGGACCAGGATGGCGACGGTACCGGTGGAGATCTGTCCCCGATGGATGCGGAGGGGTGGGCGCGGCGGGGCGATGTCCGCAGCGGTCATCAGATAAGTCCACCGGCATGCTGGCGGCATCGTTGACCTTGACGGTCTCGACGGCCGGCGGGGCCAGGCCCCATTTCTGCATGATCGCGCCGTAGGCGTCCGTGTCGACCATCTGCTGAAGCGCCCTAACCAGAGTGTCGCGCAGATCTGGACGGTCCTTGGAGGTCAGTGCGCCGAGGTAGCCGACGGCCAGCCGCACGTCCGGCAGCGCCTCCAGGCCGGCGCCGTTGCCGATCTGCTTGGCGGAGGTGCAAGCGCTTGTGTCCTAGTCATTCACCGTCACGTCGGCGCGGCGAGTGCGCACGGCCTGAAGCACCTCCCGCATCTTCGGCAGCGACATGAGCCGCATCGGCCTCTCGCACGTGTCCGAGACCGCCTGCACCATTCGGTTCTGGAAGATACCGACCGGGCCGGCGACGCGGGTCGGGACCCTCCTGAACCTGGTGCAGATGCGGGCCTTCGCGGACCGCTTTCCATCGCGCCCGTCGGGTAGTCAGCAGAAGCGGGTCTCCGTGGCCCGCGCCCTGGCGCCCGATCCGGCGGTACTGCTGATGCATGAACCGTTCGGCGCCCTCGACCGGGTGCCCAGGGCCGCGCTTCAGGCCGAGCTGGTACGGATGCTGGAAGAGGTCTGCATCACCACCATCATGGTCACCCGTGACCAGGAAGAGGCGATGGCCGTTCTGGTCGCCTTCACCGCGGTCCGAGCAGAACACCGCCGTGATGGCCTGGACCGAGATCCATAGGTTATACGGTGGCAGCTACGAGGACAAGCAGCCGGTCCGGGACCCGATCAAGAAGGATGTCGACGAGCTGACCATCGCAAGCTAGTGCGACAACCAGATGGCGCTGTACCAGCAAGGCGAAATCGCGGTCTTCATGACCTCGTCCGGCAACCTCGCCCGCCTGAACGACCGCTGCCTGGACTGCAAGTTCGCCAAGCCGGTCGGGGGATTCCCGGCCGTCCCGGTGTCGATCCACCTCGCCAAGGGCGCATCGAACCCGGGCGGCGTCTAGGCCGGCATGGATGGGGCGATCTCTGCTGCGGCCCGGGTCAAGATGGCGGAAGCAGCGGCAGCGATGATCCCGATGAACAGGGACGTCCCCTTTTCCGAGGAAGTCTCGCAGTTCATCAGCCCCGAGCAGGTCGCCGCGGCGGTCTATCCCAACTGGGCCACGATCGAGACCCATCGGGCCGTGTGGACCGAAACCTTCGATCGCACCGCCGCGACGTGAGCGGGAAAGTTAGGTTGCGATGATTCACAAGGATATTCTTCCAAGCCGGCCGCTGATCATTTGCATGACGCTGCTCATCAGCGAGCAGGGCATCAGCATTGCGCTGGTGCAGATCGAGATGCCGTTCCTGCCGCTACCGGTCTTTGCTGTCATCGACCGGGCCGAACGCGCGACGGCCGAGGCGGTCGAGACCATGCGCGCGGGCGCCGAGGGCCTGGTTCAGCGCCGCGCTGCCGCAGATCGTTCCGGCGAGCCTGACCGGCTGAGTGCCGGTCGTCGCCGGCATGACCACCTCGTGCGTGACGCAGAGCGTCGTCGGCGGCGCGCGCCTAATCTTTCTCCCGCAATACGTCTTCCGCCAGGCCGGCGTGCTGTTTCAGCAGCCGATGACCGCAACGATCTCCATGCTTCTGCTCGGTTCGACCGGGATCATCATGCTGGCACTGGCCACGCTTGGCCGGCACAAGAGGTTGCAGGCACAAGGCTGAGAACAGGGTGCTCCGCCCGGCGGTTTCGGTCGGGTTCTACCGGTCTTCGTCTGGGGAGGCGGTATCCTGAGGTTGCTTTACTTCATCAGGCCGGTCGTGGTCGCCTTGGTGATGCCCTTCAACACAAGCGCCACCCCCGCCTTCCCGCCCAAAGGCTTCCCACTGCCCTGGTACGAGCGGCCGATTGACCCCACGCAGTCCGGAACGATCCATACGGGGCACTGAACTCGTTCCAGATTGCGCTGGCCATGGCCCGCGCGCCCCGCACGATGGTGACGGCTACCGAACCGATGCTGCAAGCGCCGCTGATGCACCCGGCGCTGGTCTATTCGCTCTCGGCGTTCCTGGCGCTCAGTCTCCTGGGTTTCGGCATATCGTTCTGAACCAACCTGCTCGGGCACAGCATCGTCTTTGCGCCGCTCATGCTCCGCACCGTCTGGGCCTTGCCGAACGCCAGAGTCCGGCGCTGGAGGAAGCCTCGGCCACACAGGGTGCCTTGGGGCCCCGGACCTTCGGGCGGGTCAGACTGCCGGGCATCTTCGCCGGCGGGTTCCTTGTGTTCATGCAATCGCTCGACAACGCCGACGTCACGCTCTTCCTCGGCCCGCCCGGACATCCGATGCTGCCCATGCGCCTGTTCGCCATGCTCAAGGAATGCCTCGACGACCGTGTCGCCGCCATCTCGGGCCTGCTCGTTCTGGCCGACATCCCCGGCGACTCCGGCCAGAAGACCATCGAGGCGACGGTGCGGCTGCTGACCGACATCGGCGCGCTGAGGGGCAGCATCGGCTTCATCGGCGACAATCGGTCGGCGGCGTTCCGGTCGGCGCTGACGACGGTAATGCCGGGGGCGAACGTCTCGGACCAACACAGCATCCTCGACCGGATGCAGCGCAACCGCACCCCGGCCAAGATCGCGGTCTTCCGTACCGCGGCGCAGCTTGTCAGCATCGCCACTCAGGCCGCCTATCACGTCGCCCGGCCCGGCGTGACCGATTACGAGCGCTACGCCGCCGTCACAATGGCGCAGATGGCCCGCGGCGGCGAGACCGGCGACGGCTGTCAGATCGGCGCCAACGAATGGGGGACGCATTGCGGCATGCCCTATGGCCGGCCGATGCCGCCCGGCGATCTGGCGAACCTCAATATCTCGAATGTCACCTACCAGGGCTACACCGCCAAGACCGCCCGCATGATCGCATTCGGCCAACTCACCGACCGTCAGGAACTTGTGCTCGACGCCTGCACCCGCGGCGTCACGGCGGCCTGGAAGGTGATCCGACTGGGCACCCTTGTCCGCGACCTGATGAACGCAGCCTTCGACAGCTACATCGAGGCCGGGCTGATCAAGGACTGCGAGGCCCGCACCATGCCCAACAACTGGAGCACCGGCTCGGACGGCGGCCGCGCGAAAACCCTGGCCGGAATGTTCCCGACACCGATTACGAAGCCCAGGGCCGCCAGCTGACGCACGTCTACCCCGCGACCTTCGGGCCGCACACTCCGAATCTCGGCCATTCGGTCGGCAAGGCGGGCGGGCAGAACGCCTTCAACATTGCGTCGCACAACTACGGCAAGCTGGAAGAGGCTATGGTCTTCGTGATGCACACCCAGTGGCTGGAGCCGGTCTCCGCCGGCTGCGACATCGGCGACATGTATGTCGTGACCGCCGACGGGTTCGAGAACCTCTCGCGCCATACCCCCCTCGACACGCATCGCGTGATGGCATGAACAACCTGTCCTTCGACTTCGCCGAACTCACCCCAAAGGAACGCTACAGGCTGCTTCCGTAATGGGCCTCCTGCCGTCAAGCACTTCTTCCTGGGAGGGCTCCGCCCCGCTCGGTGTGGTGAATGATTGCGCCTGTCGGCCTCCACTGTCGCGCCGCCGGCTTCATGCTTCCGTCCGTGGTCGGCGCGCGGCCGCCACATCATGCCATCCAGGTGAGCCCCGAGCGCCTATCTGAAGAGCGTGCTTCACGTCCGAGGACGGGTCACGAGCAGCCTGCCGGCGTCATCGGGGTCCGCGTCCCGGCGACGGGACCTCGGAGAGCCGGTCGCCCTGCGCCGGCTCGAACTGGAGACGATAGGCTCAGGCGGTCCGGACATCCTCCTTGCCGAAGTGGAATGTCGTCCCGTCGAGCCACATGCGGTGGAGGACGGTGGCCAGCTTCCGCGCGACGGCGACGATTGCCCGGTTGAGCCCGCGCCGCTGGGCGACCCGCAGACCCCACGACCGGAGCCGCGAGACGCTCTGCGTCTGGGTCAGCATCGCCTGCGCGGCCTCATAGAGCATCGAGCGCATCGTTCCGTCGCCGGCTTTGGTGATCCCGCCGGTGATGTCGGTCTCGCCGGATTGGTGTTTCTTCGGCGTCAGGCCAAAGTGCGCTCCGACCCGCTTCGAGGAGCGGAAGCGGCCGGGATCGTCGACCGCCGACGTGAAGGTGAGCGCCGTCAGCGGACCGACGCCCGGCACCGTCATCAGCCGGCGGCAGGTCGCTTCATCCCGGGCAAGATCGCGTGCTCTCTTGTCGAGCGCCGTCATCTCCGTCCGCAGGGCGTCGCGAGCGCGCAGCATCGCCGCCGTCACCCGCTCGAGCATCGAATTGCCGCCGGCGAGTTCCTGCACCCGCTCGGCGAAGCGGCCCTTGCTGATGTTGCCGATCCTGAGCCCGAAGCCCCTGAGCACGCCGCGGAGCCCGAGCTCGATGTCGAGCATCTTGCTCTGGAGCAGCTTGCGCGCCGTCAGCAAAGCGCGCACCTCCTGGGCCGAGGTGGACTTGCAGTGCACCGGCCGGAACCATCCCATTCGCAAGAGCTGCGCGATCCCGCACGCGTCGCGCCGATCGGTCTTGATCGGCATTGCCGAAAGCGCCGCCTTCACCTGCCGGGTTTCCATGAGGACCACCTCGATGCCCGCCGCAGCCAGGCCAGCGTGAAGCCACTGCGACAAGGGTCCCGCCTCCATGCCGAGGAGCGTGACCGGATGGTCCAGGCGTCCCAAGATTAGCAGAAGCGCTTCGGGGTCGCTCGCAACCTTCGTCTCTCGCAGGATTTGGCCCGCGCGGTTCATCACGCAGACGCTCGACTGTTCCGGCGACACGTCGATACCGACATACTGTTCCACGGCTGTCTCCCGTTGTTGGCCTGGGGCCGCGTCCGCGGACCCCGTTCGCTCCTTCATCCTGGGGGACAGCCACCGACCTCGCCATCGGGGCGCGGCCCGCCCATTACGACATCTGATCGGCACGGTGATCCCGCGTGCGATCGCGCTCATCACCACGCTGTCGTCCGAGTCCCTCAGCTTCTTCGACATCCCGATCCACGCCTCGGCGATCATGGCCGTCGGCATCGAGAACAAGCGCGACGGCCAGCCAAACGACACCGCCGCCAACATCCTGGCGACGGGCGAGTTCACCGTCCACATCTCCGACCACGTCCTTGTCGACCAAATGAAGATCTGCCCGATTAAGTTTGCTGCGGACAGTCTGAAGCCCGGCGACGGAGAGTTCATCCAGGTCCGCAGCCCCCGCATCCTCCGGGCACCGGCCGCCTTCGAATGCCACCTGGTTCAGACCGTTCCGGTCGCCCCGGCCCGCGTCATCGTCCTCACCGAGGTCAAGCGCATGTTCGTGCGCGAAACGCTTGTCGATCCAAAGACCCTCTACGTCGACCAAGCTGCCGTTGGTCGCCTCGGTGGCCACCTCTACGCCCGCTAACTCGACCAGTTCGAACGCGTGACGCCGACGGTAGAGCAGTTCATGGCTGCGTGCGACGGACGCTGACGCCCAACGGCCGCATCGCAACCCGGGCATTCGTTGCGATGCCGGTGAAGGTCCGCAAAGGGCCGGACGCTACGGCCTAATCCTCCGACGACGGTCCGTCTCGCGCGACCTGCGCTGAGGGCGGTAAGGCTGTGGCGGTCTTCTTCAGGCGGCGGGCCATCCGGCTCAGGGTGGCGTAGAGAGCAGCGGCCTCCGGGTTCCATGCGGCGACGGCCGCCTCCTGGCGACGCAGCACTTCGAGATCTCCCCGGGCGGCGGGTCCCGTAAGTGCGGCGGCGGGGCCGAGCCGCGACACGCTTTCGGATGTCCCCGCAAGAAGCGAGTTGCCGAGGCGCGCCGCGATCTCCGCGGACACGCCGGCGTCCGTCCAGGCTTCGCGGGCGATGGCCTGCAAGACAGTTGTGAAATTGTTCGAGAAGACCGCCGCCGCGTGGTAGAGCGCCTTCCGCTCGGGATCGACCGCGAACGGCAGGCCCTGCAATGCCGTGATCAGCCCGGCGACAAGCGCGGTTGCCGGCGCGTCGCCCTCGATCGCGCAACACGTGCCCGGAAACTGGCGCGCGGCAATCTCCGGATCCGCGAAGCTCAGAACCGGATGGCAGCTCGCGACGGACCAGCCGAGGTCACGCAGAGGGGCGAGCACGTCCGAAGACAGGAACCCGCTGCAATGCATGGCGACGGGAGCCACCGCATCCGAAGGCAATTTCTGCCCTCCTTGCGCCTCCGCGAGAGCCCGCGCGACAGACACGATCCGGTCATCCGGAACCGAGAGCACCCAGAGCTCCGCCGGGCCCATCTCCGCCATGCTTGAAACCGCGCGTCCCCGGCCCGAAACGGCGACCGCCGCTTCCGCGGATTGCAGGTGGCCAGACAGGACATCGGTCAGCTTCGCATCACGAACCGTCCCGACCAGGGACATGAGCGTGCGCCCGACCTTGCCGGCGCCAATGATGTTCACCCGCAGCATGATCCGCCCCCTCTCGGTGCGCCGACGCCGACGTCGCGGCGGATTTGGTCAATCGCAGGCCGGCCCTATTCCGCGACGAGTGCGCAATGACGTGATCACCGATCTGCTCACTTCCGGTCGGCAACATCTACCCGTGAACTTGCCCCGTCTTGGTCGTACACTCGGCCTATGCGCCTGTACGCCCTCATACTGATCGTTGCGGTCGTCGTACTGGCGCGACTGATCTGGCCGCCACGGGACCGGCGCCTCACTGCACCGAAGGCCGCAGCGCTGCCCGAAGCCCCTGGTTCGTGGCAATCTGACGACGTCTGTGCCTTCTGCGGTGGCAGAAAGCGCGCGGATGAGCAATGCCCATCCTGTGGCGCGAACCATCGGTGATCTTTCGTTCCAACGCTTTTCAGCTCGCCCGAAACGCAATGTCCCCCGGACGCTGCGCCGATCGGGCCAGCTTTCCGCGCTCCGATCCGGATGCGCGCTGGCCAATCCGTGAATGATCCGAGGCTTGCGCAGAAGCAACGATCCTCGACCGCCTCCCCGCCAAGCGGATCGAGATCTCATGCCGTGGCGGATCCGGCGTCCCGCATCAGCTACGTCCGGCCCCTCCCCGGCGGGGGGCGCCCTTGGCAGTTCGATCCCAGACAAGCGCTCCGAGCGCTGGCAACAATCAGGTTGCGCGCCGGACCCTCGCGCGCCTCGACAATCGACTGGCGCTACCGTGGAGCTACCAATCTCCGCGCAACGGGATGCGGCGCGCCCCGGTCGTCTCCAGACACCGCCTGGGTACCAGCCTGATATCTTTTGAGATGAGACTGGTGCCGGTGAAGGGACTCGAACCCCCGACCCCATCATTACGAATGACGTGCTCTACCAGCTGAGCTACACCGGCGGTGGCGTGCTGTTAGCAGGACTTTTCCCGCGAGTGTAGCCCTATTTTGCCGCTGCGGCGCCCGTCGGCGCCGGTTCCGAATCCGCGTCCCGCAAGGGATGGTCCACCACTACCGGCGTGGGAGCGGCGGCAGACGGCCCATTGTCGGGACTGCCAACAATCAGCGGCAGCATCGCCGCCGCAGAGCCGGTCATCGCGGCGCTGGTCGATGCCTCCCGCCAGCTCAGCGTGTCGAAGGCGTTGCAGTTCTCGCAGATCGCCAGCCAGTCGGCATGCACATGGCCGCAATTGTCGCAGATCCATTGCGGGCCGCGGGGTGCGGTCAATGCCTTGGCAAGCCAGGCCTTCACGGTGGAATCGTCCGTACCTTCACCGCGCTCGATCGCCGCCATCAGCGTCATCACCCGTGCCGTCGGCCGCGTCTCCATCAGATTGCCCAGGGCCCGGCGTGCAGCGGGGAAATTCTCCGCCGCGATCTCCAGCTCCGCCTGCAGCATCTTGGTCTCGGGATGCGACGGCGCCAGACGGACCAGGTTTCCAAACCGCTTCACGCGCTGTTCGGGCGTCTCGTCGGGAACGATCTCGGCGAAGACGGCGGCCAGGTCGGGATGCGGTTCCTTGGACCACGCGGTCCGGATTGCCTTGGCCGCATTCTTCGGCTTGCCGAGCGCCAGATAGGCCCGCGCGCCCATCACCGCAGCCGGGACCAGCTCGGGCGATAGGCGCACCGCCTCGATCGCCTCGTCATAGGCATCCTCGGCGTGGCCCGCGGCGATCTGCGCCTGCGCGTCGGCCAGCGCCAGAACCGCATCACGCCGCTTGTGCAGGTCGCGCGGGATCTGGCCGTGCTTCAGCTTCGCGCCGAGCGTCTTGCGCGCACCGGCCCAGTTCTCCTTGCGAGCCTGAAGCTGCAACAGCGTCTCCGACGTTTCTGCGTTGCGCGGCTTCAGCATGAACGCTTTCTCCGCCAGCTTCAGCGCCGTCTCGGTATCGCCTTCGGCGAGCTTCTGTTTGAGAAGCCCGCGCACGCCCACGAAGCGGGTCCGGTCGTCGTCGAGCAGAAGCTTGTACGCATTCGCAGCCTGCGTCCGGTCGCCCGACATCTCGGCCGCCTGGGCCCGGATCAGGTTGGTCAGGTCGGGACGCCGCAGAAGCTTCTGCGCCCGCGTCGCCCGCGCCACCGCCTCGGTGCCCTCGCCCTCGGCCAGCGCGGTCAGCGCTTCGGACAGCGCCTTGTAGCCGCGACGTTCACGGTTGCGGTTGAAATAGCGGGTGATCGCGGTCTCGTCGCCCCAGAGGAACTTGAGCACTGCCAGCAAGAGACCCAGCAGCTTCAGGAACAGCCAGACCGCGACGAGCAGCAGCACGAAGGCAATCAGCGCCTGCAACGGCCCGAGGGTGAATTCCACGTTCGCGACCGCGATCCGCAGTTCGCCGCCGGTCGATAGCAGGACCTCGACGCCGTAGATCAGGCCGGCGACGACGAAGACGAAAAGCAGGGCCTTGACCAGGGTCATCAGCATGGGATCGTCCTCACTGCGCCAGAAGGGTTTCGCTCAGGCTCGCCGCCGCCTGAGTGACGTCAAGCCGGGCCTTGGCATCGGCCACCCAGTCGGCCATCGCGGTCTGGCCGGTCTCCGGCAGTTTGCCGATCTCGTCGATGGCCGTCTGCAACTCGCCGGCGCGCACCGCCGCTTCGGCACGCGACAGGATTGCATCGGGGTCGTCGCCTTCGCGCGGCGCCAGCGAACGCATGCCGGCCTGGCTGCGCAGGAACGCCTCGACACGTCCGAGCGGCTCGTCCGACACGGTTTCCTTGATCGAGGCGTCGAGCGCCGCTCGCGCCGCCGGGACGAAGCTCGCCTGAAGATCGGCCAGCGACGGCACCCCGTCGGCCGCATGATCCGTCAGAACCTGCGGGATATCCCCCAGCGGCGCCAGCTTGTCGAGTATCGTCTGATAGCCGACACCCCGTTCGATCGCAGCATCGAGGCTCGCCAGGGCTTCGCGCGCGGCGGCCTGCTGAGTTTGGCTCTCTGCCTGCTGCTGAAGTTCTGCCGCCCTGCTCGCCGCCGCCTCCACTTCGGATTTTGCCGCGGCCGCGCTGTCGGACATCTGCTTGGCGAGCGTGTCGTTGCTCTCCTTCTGCTGTGCCAGCGCCGTCTTCAGATTCTCGAGTTCGCGCTCGTAAGCCGAGAAGGCCGCCTTCGCGGTCTCGGAGCTTTCCACCAGCGGCCGCTTCTCGACCGCGGTCAGCCGGTCGCCGAACTCCGACAGTTGCGTCTCGACGGAACCGATCTGGTCATCGAGGCCCGAGAGCTTGCTTTGCAGGTCGCTCGCCACCGTGTCGATCCGACCGGCGACGTCGCCCATCTGCGTCTTCACCTGATCGCCGATCGCCGAAATCTGGCTTTCGACGCCGCTGAGATCGGGCTTCGAGACCGCCGACGCGATCTGTCCGATCTGGGTCTCCAGGCCGGACAGGCGCTCGCCCTGCGCTGCCAGTGCCTGTTCCACCGGGTCGGGCTTGCCGCCGCCAAGGATCTTGTCGAAGCCGCCATTGGCATATTCGGCGATCCCGAAGCCGATCGCCGCCGCGATCAGACCGCCCAGAACCGGGGCGAAGAAACCGCCGCTCCGCTGTGGCGGCGGCGCGGCCGCCGCGACCGGTTCGGACCTGGTCGGCGTGTCCTGCGTCGCAGCCGCTGCGCCCAGTGCGGCGCCGGCCGCCGCTGCACCACCCATTGCCGCGGCGTCGGATGCGGTCGTCTGGTCTGGTTCTTCCGGGGTCTCCCGCGCCTCGTCACGGCCCGAGAGCGTTGCGGACTCCGGAATATCGTCCTCGGCGGTCACGCCGGGGGTCAGATATTCATCGCTTTCGCCATCGACAGCGCGTTCTTCCGCGTCAGCCGTCTCGGCCTCCAGAGGATCGAGGTCTTCCTCTTCGTCCCATTCGGTTTCGCCGGGCTCCTCCGTCCCGATGTCGGCATCGGATGCAGCCGGGATCTCGTCGACGATCTCGGCGTCCTCGATTTCGTCCTCGGGGCCCGATCCGGAATCCTCCTGCGGCTCGCCGGACGTTTCGGAGTCGATGGCCTTCTCGGTCTCGGACTTGTCCTCGAGACCATTGTCCTTCCTGTCGGAGCTCACAACGATGTCCTTCCCTGTCTCAGCGAAAGCTTAGCCCGCTCCATGCCTGCCCTCAAGAAATCCCGCGTTTTCTGCCAGTTCCGCGAGCACGTCGAGGACGGCTTCGGCATCGGGGCGCGCCGCCACCGCGATCTTGGCGCCACTTTGCAACGGAAGCGCCCCTGCAACAGCAGGGCTGATTGCCGCAATCCGCAGATCGGCCTGCGCCCGGTTCAACCCCGGCGCGAGAAGTCGCGCGGACCGCGCCGAAAAAAGCGGCACCAGAACCCGGTCCGTCCCGGCCAGCACCATGCGGGCCTCCCGGCTCAGGGGCAGCGCCCGCTGGTCGTAGATTGCCGCCTCGTCCGCCGGACGTCCGGCCGCACGCAGCATGCCGGCCAGATCCCCGGCGACATGGGTACCGTGAAGATGCACGATGCGCCCTGCCCCTGCGCCTTCCGCGGCAATCGCCACGGCCAGCCCGGCCAGGTCCCCGGGACCCTCGGCCACGTCGAAGCCCAGCCGGCGCGCGGCCGCGGCGGTTCGCGGACCGACGCACCAGGCCGTCCCGCCTCCGCGCCCGCCAAGGCGCGCGTAGCTCTCGACGCCGTTTTCCGAGGTGAAGACCGGCACGTCTCCCGGAAGCAGTTCGGGTAGCGGCGCGACCGGATCGATCCGCATCAGGGGCGCGATCACGATCCGCGGCTCTGTTCCGATGCGGTCGAGCACCCGCGCCGCAAAGCGTCGCGATTGCGCATCCGGACGGGTCAAGAGAACCGTCAAGCCTGTCACTCCCCGGCCCCCCTGTTGCCCGGTATCGCCCCAAGTGGTAGCCGCAGCGGGCCATCGGTACAACGAAAAGACACCTCCTCTCGCCATGCCAGCTCCACTGACCATCCTCGGCCTCGAAAGCAGCTGCGACGACACTGCCGCCGCGGTGGTCCGCGCCGAAGCCGGGCGAATGCCCGAGATCCTGTCGAACGTGGTGATCGGTCAGGATGCGCTTCATGCCGCCTTCGGCGGCGTTGTCCCCGAAATCGCGGCGCGCGCCCATGCCGAGAAGATCGATCTGGCCGTCGAGCGCGCCCTTTCCGAGGCGGGGATCGCGCTGCGTGGGGCCGATGCGATCGCGGTCACCGCGGGGCCGGGCCTGATCGGCGGCGTGCTTGCCGGCGTGATGTGCGCCAAGGGGCTTGCCGCGGGCACGGGCCTGCCGCTGATCGGCGTCAACCATCTGGCCGGACACGCGCTGACCCCGCGGCTCACCGACGGGCTCGCCTTTCCCTATCTCGTGCTTCTCGTCTCGGGCGGCCATTGCCAGTACCTGATCGCCGAGGCGCCCGACCGTTTCAGCCGACTCGGCGGCACCATCGACGACGCGCCGGGCGAGGCCTTCGACAAGGTGGCGCGGCTTCTGGGGCTCGGCCAGCCCGGCGGCCCGGCCGTGGAACGTGCGGCCGCCGCGGGCGATCCGGCGCGGTTCGACCTGCCCCGCCCGCTGCTGGACCGGCCCGGCTGCGACCTGTCGTTTTCCGGGCTGAAGACCGCTGTCTTGCGCGCCCGCGACGGGCTGGTCGCGGCACAGGGCGGATTGCGCGAAGCCGACCGGGCCGACCTTTGCGCCGCGTTTCAGGCCGCCGTCGCCGCGGTGCTTGCGGAAAAATCGCGCCGTGCCCTCGCGCGGTATCTCGACCTCGCGCCCGATGCACCTGCCTTCGCCGTCGCCGGTGGCGTCGCCGCCAACGGGCTCTTGCGCGCCGCGCTCGGCGACGTCGCGGCCGATGCCGGGGTCCGCTTCGTCGCCCCGCCACTTGCGCTCTGCACCGACAATGCCGCGATGATCGCCTGGGCCGGGCTGGAGCTGTTTCGCGCGGGCCATCGCGATGGGCTCGACCTCGCCGCCCGGCCGCGCTGGCCGCTCGACACCGAAAGCGCGCCGCTGATCGGTGCCGGCCGGAAGGGTCCGAAGGCGTAAGCGGACCGATTCGGCACAGGCAGGTGTTGCGCGTCCCGCCGGACTTCGTCCATACGCCTGCAAGACGCCGGCCCGACATCCGTCCAACGCTCCGCCCCGCCGCCGAAAGGACCGCCCCATGTACTACGTGCTGCTCTGCCGCGATCGCCCCGGTGCGCTCGCGATCCGCAAGGCCACCCGCGATTCCCATCTTGCCTATATCCGCGATACCGGCGTGGTGACCGAGGCCGGGCCGCTGCTCGATGCCGATGGCGAAATGGCCGGATCTCTCGTCGTCCTCGACGTTCCCGACCGCGCGGCCGCCGAGGCCTGGGCCGCGTCGGATCCCTATGCCAAGGCGGATCTGTTCGCCGACGTGGAGATTCTGACCTGGAAGCGGGTGATCGGCCTGTGAGCGCGTACTGGCTGTTCAAGTCGGAGCCCGGCACCTGGTCCTGGGACCAGCAGGTCGCCAAAGGCGACGCGGGCGAGGAATGGAACGGCGTGCGCAACTACCAGGCACGCAACTTCATGCGCCAGATGGCGGTGGGCGACCGCGGCTTCTTCTATCACTCGCAGAAGGACAAGGCGATCGTCGGGGTCGTGGAGGTCTCGGCCCCCTGCCATCCCGACAGCACCGCGAAGGGCGACGACCGGTGGGACTGCGTGGACATCCGCGCGCTCTGGCCGCTTGCGACGCCGGTCACGCTCGACATGTGCAAGGCGGACCCGCGCCTCGCCGACATGGTGCTCGTGAAGAATTCGCGCCTGTCGGTCCAGCCGGTCACGCCCGAGGAATGGCAGGTCGTCTGCGCGCTCGGCGGCGTTCCGGCCTGAGCCCTCCCTAGCGCAGGAAGCACGCCGCCCGGCCATCCTGACGAATGGTTTCGGCGCCGCTCAGGATCGACGCGGCGCGGCGCTGCACGAAGGCGGACGGCTTGGATGCCGAACGGGTCTTCGGACTGGGCAGGATCGCCGCCAGCCGGGCCGACTGGCGCGCGCTCAGCTTGTCGGCCTCGACACCGAAATAGTGCCGCGCCGCTGCCGCGACCCCGAACACGCCGGCGTCGAATTCGGCCACGTTCAGATAGATCTCGAGGATCCGGCGCTTCGACCAGACCACCTCGACCGGCACCACGAGCAGCGCCTCCATCGCCTTGCGCGGCCAGCTGCGGCCCTGCCACAGGAAGACGTTCTTCGCCACCTGCTGGCTGATCGTGGAGCCGCCGCGCCGCAGCCCCCCGTCGATCGCATCCCGCAGCGCGCCGATGTCGAACCCCCAGTGGCGGCAGAAATTCGCATCCTCCGCGGCCACCGCGGCCAACTGCATCGCAGGCGCAATCCGGCTCATCGGCACCCACTGATAGTCGAGCTGGCCCAGCCGGACCCGCTCGGCAACCATGTAGGGCGTGATGGGCACCGGAACGACGGAATAGGCGGCGATCCCCAGGGCAAGGACCGCTGCCACCACCGCCACGGCACGGATCAGCCATCGCCGCAGCCTGGTCACGATCCGGATGCGAGGGGTTTGGGACTTCGCGGTTGCCACGGCACCAAGAACCATGCGGCTCCGGCACCGTCAACAATCTCCGGTCAGCGCCGCCGGCGCCGCGCGATGCCCAGGGAAGACAGCGCTCCCGCCAGTAGCAGGGCCGTCGCCGGCAGCGGGACGGTCGCTGCAGGCGGATAGGGGTCTCCGGTCATCGTGATCGTCCAGACCCCGGGCGAGCCGTAGACCAGGCCTATATTCGTCAAGGAGCCATAGTAGGCGCGATAGTAGTCTCCTCCGCTACCAACCACGGCCATGAAATACTCGCTCGCAACGCCTTCGGGCGTGGATTTTATGTTGTAGCTGACGAGGTTGTAGTCACTGTCAAAGGCGAAGCTCAGTGTGCTGCCGCCAATTTGCGGGAGGAATCCGTGGCCCAGCACGCTGTTGCGTCCGATCGTGAGCCCGGTGGAGTATTCCAGCGGGTTCGGGTCGATATCCACGAAATAGTCGACCGAGCTGCCGGCCAGCGACCGGCCGAGGGCTTCCTCGCTGATGCTCAGATCCACCTTATAGCCCGGGCCGTATGTGGGGAGCTCGGGATAGCCCACGTACCCCAGATAGTTGCCGACATAAACCATGTGCAGGGTGGCGGCATGAGCGGTGCTGCCCAGAAGCAGCGCCGCGCAGAATGCTGCAAGCGGAGTGGAGGCCACGGCGGTTCCCTTCAAGTTGTCCCGTATCGCTGCAACGGTAGCAGGGCCGCCATTTAATTCAAAGATGCAAATTAAATCTTAGATTGAATATTTACCTTCCTCATCCGACCCGGCGGACCCAACGGCGCAAGCCCGTCAACGGGTCAGACCCGGCTGCAATCAGGCGGTCGGACAGGATTGCGGCAGACACCGGACGCCCGATCAAGCGCAAGACGAAGCGCAGCGTCCGCCGGTCCGGCCGCTGCGCTTGCAGGCATACAATGACGTGGTCCGGCCGACCCCGTCAGGTGCCGGCGGATCGATCAGGGCTTGCGCCCGGCCCTACGAGGCCGCGGCCGCGCTGGCGATCTCCTGCTTCAGCTCCGGCTTGGCCTCGATGAAGGCGCGCAGCGCTTCCTCGCTGTCATGGCCCAGCGAGGTCTGCAGCACCTTGCCCTTGCCCCGGAAGTCCTCGAGCTTCTCCAGAACCTTGTCGCCCGTGACCTTGCGGGTCAGCACGAAGACCGCAGCGCCGCCTTCGGGCAGGGTCTGGCCCAGTTCCTTCATGAACTTGTCGTTCACACCGATATCGCTCAGCGCCCCGGCCAGCGCGCCCGACCCGGCCCCGACAGCCACGCCCAGCAGAGGGTTGAGGAACAGGAAGCCGATCAGAAGCCCCCAGAACGATCCGCTCGCCGCGCCGGCCGCGGTCAGGTTCATCGCCTGATGCAGCTTGACCTTGTCGCCGGGTTCGCGGGTCACGACGACCGCGTCCTCCATGTCGATCAGGTATTCCTTCTGCAGCTCCATGAGCCTGGCGCGCAGGTCGAAGGCGGTCTTCGGGTCTGCGAAGCCGATGACGATGAGATCTGACATGCCGGACGTCCTTTCCGATTTTGGTTCGTTTCGGAGCCTATACGCGCTCTGTGACGGAACGGCGTCAAGCCGATCCGCCGATCCGTCACGCGGTGGTGAGGGCTTTCGCTCCGTCAGCGCGATCCGGCCCGTGCAACATGCAAGGAACAGGAGACATCAACGCCAAAAAGGCGAAGGGGCGCCAACCGGCGCCCCAATTCTTATTCTGCCGGAACCGCCTTTTCCTCGATCCCCAGCGGATGGGACAGCTTGTCGAGCATCTCTTTCGGGCAGATCTGGACGAAGTGCTGTTTCTCCGTCTCCCAGTGCTGCAGCAGGGATGCCCCGCGCCGGCTGCCGGTTTCCGCCACGTGGCGGCGGATCAGGCCCAGCAGTTCCTCTTCCCAATGCGCCACGGTGACCGGGCAGGTCACCAGCGTCTCCATGTTCAGAAGATCGGGCGCCTTGCCGTCCGGGTCATAGATATAGGCCATGCCCCCGCTCATCCCGGCGCCGAAATTGGCCCCGATCAATCCGAGGATCACTGCAACCCCACCAGTCATGTATTCGCAGCCGTTGGATCCGCAGCCTTCGATCACCACCCGTGCGCCGGAGTTGCGTACCGCAAAGCGCTCGCCCGCCCGGCCCGCGGCAAAGAGGTAGCCATCGGTCGCACCGTAGAGCACCGTGTTGCCGATGATCGTGTTGGCCGACGCCTCGAGCGGGCTGACCTGTGGCGGGTGTACCACGATGACGCCACCCGACAGGCCCTTGCCGACATAGTCGTTGGCATCGCCCGAGACTTCGAGCTTCAGCCCCGGCGCGGCGAAGGCGCCGAGCGACTGGCCGCAGGATCCGGCAAGCTTGACTGTCAGGTGATCGGGCTGAAGCCCGTTGCGCATCCCGAACTTCCGCACCAGATGGCTCGAGGTCCGCGTGCCGATGGTCCTGAGCGTGTTCTGCACCGCGTAGCTCAGCTGCATCTTCTCGCCGTCCTCTAGGAACCGCGCGGCGTCCTTGACGATCTCGGCATCGAGCGTGTCGGGCACCGGGTTGCGCGGCTTCGCCCGGTCGTAGCGCGCGTTCTTGGCACCATCGACCGTGATCAGCAGCGGGTTAAGGTCCAGATCGTCCAGATGCGACGAACCGCGGCTGACCTGGCTGAGCAGATCCGCCCGTCCGATGATCTCGTCCAGCGACCGCGCTCCCATGTTGGCCAGGATCTCGCGCACTTCCTGAGCGTAGAACGTGATCAGGTTCACCACCTTCTCCGCCGTGCCGGTGAACTTCGCCCGCAGCCGCTCGTCCTGCGTGCAGACGCCGACCGGGCAGGTGTTCGACTGGCACTGGCGTACCATGATGCAGCCCATCGCGATCAGCGCCGCGGTGCCGATGCCGTATTCCTCGGCGCCCATCAGCGCCGCGATCACGATGTCGCGCCCCGTCCTGAGCCCGCCGTCGGTCCGCAGCGTCACCCGCTCGCGCAGCTTGTTCATGCTCAGGACCTGATGCGCCTCGGTCAGGCCCATCTCCCACGGCAGACCGGCATACTTGATCGACGTCGCGGGACTGGCCCCGGTGCCGCCATTGTGGCCCGAGATCAGGATGACATCCGCCTTGGCCTTGGCCACGCCCGCCGCGATCGTGCCCACGCCCGACTGCGCCACCAGCTTCACGGTGACCTTGGCCCGCGGGTTGATCTGCTTCAGGTCGTAGATGAGCTGCGCCAGATCCTCGATCGA
>JAGQRV010000024.1:55310-55495 GCA_020425125.1 Paracoccaceae bacterium
TGGTGCGGCGGCGGCGAGATCAGCCCGACGCCGGGCGTCGAATGCCTCAGCCGCGCGATCAGCTTGGTCACCTTCATGCCCGGAATCTGGCCGCCCTCGCCGGGCTTCGCGCCCTGCGCGACCTTGATCTCCAGTTCCTCGCAATTGTTGAGGTATTCGGCGGTCACGCCGAACCGGCCCGAGGC
>JAGQRV010000025.1:0-1138 GCA_020425125.1 Paracoccaceae bacterium
AGCCCGATGACGCCGGAAGAGAAGCTGCTCCGCGCCATCTTCGGCGAGAAGGCGTCTGATGTGCGGGACACCTCGCTGCGCTTGCCGCCGGGGGACTACGGCACCATCGTCGAAGTGCGGGTCTTCAACCGCCACGGCGTCGACAAGGACGAGCGCGCGGTGCAGATCGAGCGCGAGGAGGTCGAGCGCCTGGCGCGGGACCGCGACGACGAGATGGCGATCCTCGACCGCAACATCTATGCCCGCCTGAAGACCATGATCCTCGGCAAGACCGCGGTGAAGGGCCCCAAGGGCGTGCGTCCGAACTCGCTGATCGACGACGAGCTTCTGGGCACGCTGAGCCGCGGCCAGTGGTGGCAGCTTGCCATCGAGGATGAAACGGCGGCACAGACGGTCGAGGCGCTGAACGCGCAGTACGACGCGCAGCGCCGGGCGCTGGAAGCACGGTTCGAGGACAAGGTCGAGAAGGTCCGCCGAGGTGACGATCTGCCCCCCGGCGTGATGAAGATGGTCAAGGTCTTCGTTGCGGTGAAGCGCAAGCTGCAGCCCGGCGACAAGATGGCCGGACGTCACGGCAACAAGGGCGTGATTTCGAAGGTGGTCCCGATCGAGGACATGCCGTTCCTGTCGGACGGCACGCCGGTCGATTTCGTACTCAACCCGCTCGGCGTGCCGAGCCGGATGAACGTGGGCCAGATCCTCGAGACCCATATGGGTTGGGCCTGCCACGGGCTCGGGATCCGGATCGACGAGGCGCTGCAGGAATTCCGGCGCGGCGGCGATCTGACCCCGGTGCGCGAGGCGCTGCGCCTGGCCTATGGCGACGAGGTCTATGACGAGGGCTTAGCGGAGATGGACGACGATCGGCTGGTCGAGGTGGCCGGGAACGCCACCCGCGGCGTGCCGATCGCGACCCCGGTCTTCGACGGCGCGCGGGAGGACGGCGTGAACGACGCGCTTCGCCGTGCGGGATTCGACGAATCCGGCCAGTCGCTGCTGTTCGACGGCCGCACCGGCGAGGCCTTCTCGCGTCCCGTCACCGTGGGCATCAAGTACCTGCTCAAGCTGCACCATCTGGTTGACGACAAGATCCACGCGCGGTCGACCGGCCCCTACAGCCTGGTCACCCAGCAGCCGC
>JAGQRV010000025.1:1189-1635 GCA_020425125.1 Paracoccaceae bacterium
TGGGCGCTGGAAGCCTACGGTGCGGCCTACACCCTGCAGGAGATGCTGACGGTGAAGTCCGACGACGTGGCGGGCCGGACCAAGGTCTACGAGTCGATCGTCAAGGGCGAGGACAATTTCGAGGCCGGCGTGCCGGAATCGTTCAACGTTCTCGTCAAGGAGGTCCGGGGTCTGGGCCTCAACATGGAACTCCTGGATGCGGAGGAAGACGTCTGACGCATGACCATCCCGGATCCCGCCGCGGATCCGGTCCGGCTCCCGTGCGGAGCCGGCGTGCCTGACCGAGCCTGCCGCCCGCTATTCGAGGTAATCGCATGAACCAGGAACTGACCAACAACCCGTTCAACCCGCTGACCCCGCCGAAAGCCTTCGACGAGATCAAGGTGTCGCTGGCCTCGCCGGAAAGGATCCTCAGCTGGTCCTTCGGCGAGATCAAGAAGCCCGAG
>JAGQRV010000097.1 GCA_020425125.1 Paracoccaceae bacterium
GCGCGCGTCTGATCGGCGCGTGAGGCTGTTGCAACGGTCTGCATGGCGGGTCTCCGGCAAAAAAGGTCTTTCACCCCTGCGTGGGGATCAGTTGTAGAAGTTTAGACTTGATCGGACATTTGGCGTCTGGATGTCGGTCGAGTTTCGCCTGTCAGGTGACGATCAGGCAGCTATCATCTTCTCCTTCGCGATTGGCGCTGCGTCAAGGAAGGTCTGCATCGGCGTCTTCCCAAGCTGCTTAGCCAGTTCGAGCAGCCCAACCTTCGCACGGATGATCTTCTGGTCCTTGGTCATGTCGACGTTCTCCAAAACGCCGAGGCCGGGCGTTCCGCCAACTCAACCGCTCCACGCCCGGCCTCGGCTCTCACCTCAGCTTCTCGACGCTGCCTGTCCGATCAAGTTCTAACTTCTACAGATCAGTGCCAGACCTGACGCCACAGCGACGCTCGTGACTTGATCTAGATCACAAAATCTGGAAAAGGATAACGAAATAAATGACTTACAGAAATATGTCATCCGGCGCTCGGTCGCAGATCAAGGCTGTGGGGGCGAAGGTCAACTAGATGATTGACTTTTATCAATTGGTTTGATGACACTTGTTAAGCGCACAAAGTCGAGGGGGAACGATATGCCCGATTCCGAATACCGGGATATTCGAAAACTCGATCTCTTTGCGCAGATGGCGGATGATAATTTCACATCCTTGATGCGGGGCGCCTATGTGCAGAATTTCCCTGCGCAGATCGAATTGATCACTGAAGGAGAACCGAGCGATTTCCTTCATATCGTCGTTTCGGGCTCGGTCGATCTGTTTTCGACCTGGAATGGCCGAGAGACCAGCATGGCGACTGTCCGCCCGATCTCGACCTTCATTCTTGCCGCGACCATCAAGGATGCGCCCTACCTGATGTCGGCCCGCACGCTCGAGAAAAGCCGGATCGCGCTGATCCCCAGTCAGGACGTGCGCGCGATCTTCGACTCCGACAGCAACTTTGCCCGTGCGATCGTCACGGAACTGGCGCAGTGCTATCGCTCGGTCATCAAGGCGCAAAAGGATCTGAAACTCAGAACTTCGCTCGAGCGGCTCGCGAACTACCTGCTCAGGCAACAAAGGCAAACCGGCGGCGGAGCCGCATTCGAGCTAGATTTCGAAAAGCGGCGCCTGGCTTCGGTGCTGGGCATGACCCCCGAAAACCTCAGCCGCGCCTTCAAGGGGCTGCAGCCCTATGGCGTTACCGTTACCGGCACCCGCATCTCCATAGACAATCAGGCGGACCTTGAGCGCTTTGCGAAACCAAATCCACTGATCGATGACTTTTCAACCTGAGGGACTGACAGATGACCAAATCCATGCCCGGCGCCGCCAGAGATCTCGCCGAGGAACACCCCGATGTCTGGAAGGCCTATGCTGCCTTGGGCAAGGCAACGGCCGAATGCGGCCCGCTGACGGACCGCGAAAAGCGCCTCGTCAAACTCGCGCTAGCCATTGGCGCGGGATCCGAAGGCGCTGTCCATTCCCACACCCGACGCGCGAGATCGGAGGGGATTGAGGCTTTGGCGATCATGCAGGTCGCGATGCTGGCCATCGGCCCGCTCGGCCTGCCCCGGGCCGTCGCTGCGAAGACCTGGATCGAAGACATCAAGGATTGACCTTCAAGGAAGCGGGCTGACACCAAAAAGAAACGGATGCGCCCAGAGCAGCGCCCCGTAGAGCGCAATGCCTGCCGCAAGCCTCAGGAGAGTGCCCACCGACGGGGACGCCGAGAGGGGCGGCGCGTGCGCCACGAGATCACGCATCCGTTGCCACTCTGGCCCCATCTGGCGGCGTTTGCGCCGGTCGATCAGTCGGCCTCCCAGCAGCGCGAAGGCGGCGAAGGTGCCGAACAGGATCACGTGGGCCAGATCTCCGTTGGGCACGACATGGGCTGACGCCCAAAGCGTCAATTCGGCAAGCAGCGGATGACGCGACAAGCGAACGATGCCGGGCCGTGCCGGGTCGAACTGGTCGTTGCGTGCACCCCCGAACGAGAAAGGGTTGGGCCGGCCGATGGAGAGAGCAAGGATCAGGCAGACCGGCCCCATGACCGTAAGTGGGACATGGACCTGCCATGGCGCCCAGTCCCAAAGGACCACATGCGGTGCGCGACCCGCCGCCCCGATCAACCAAGAAAGCACCGCCAGCGAAAGGGCGGAATAGGCCAGTGTGAAGCCGGAAGCGCCTAGTCGGGCCTGAAGCCGAGGCCGCAAGGGCGGGCGCACGGGCAAGGAATGCGACAGGAAGAACACGACATAGGCGAGGGCGAACTCGAACCATCCCATGGATGCGCGCCTCAGATCCGCTTGGCGGCGGGAAGACGTAGCAAAAGCCCGCCGTAGAAGACCGCAAAGCTGCCGAAGGCAAGTGTCCAGAATAGCCCTGCCACAGTGTTCATGGGGCTGGAAAATTCGGGCCATACGCCGCCCGCGACCCGCGCGAATACGGACAGTATCAGGGCCAGGTAGATCATGCCGGTCCCTGCCCCCGCCCTCAGGTCCTGCCCGGTATGACCAAGCGTGGCGCGTGTCATCACGGCCAGTGTCATCAAGCCGATTGCCCCCGCCATCCAGAAATGCTGCGCGCCCGCCATTCCGAAGGACCCGGGAGCCAAGATTTCTGCGGCCAATGCGAGAGCTCCCAACGGCACGAAGGCATAGCCTGCGTGCAACACAGTCACCAGCGGCTCGGCGAAGGTACGGTGCCCGGCCCAACGGGCCAATCGCAGGGCGTGCAACACGCCTGCCACCGCAAGCGCGAACCCAGTCAGCGTCCCGAGAGGCAGCGCAACCCACAGCACAAGCGCCACCAGAAGAGCCAAGAGCGCCCCCTTGTCGAAGGACTGCATCGGCGCCACGGGCAGGACGGCGCTGCGCCGTTTCACCAGCCAGTTGCGGGTGAAGGACGGCACTATGCGGCCGCCAATGACCGCGATCATCATCACGCCCGCGCCGAGGCCCAGCCGCAGGCCATAGCCTTGTGCGGCGTACTCGCCTCGCGCAGCCTCCCAATGAAACAGCGCGTTGCCAACGGCGAAGACGACCAGCATCCCCAGCACAATCAGATTGCGCCAGTTCCGGCCCGCAACGATCTCGCGCCCGATGACCGTGGCCAGCATGACCGGGAAAGCCAGGTCGACCACCGCCACCAGCAGCGTCGGCAACCCCGCCGAGAAGATCACCGCAACGCGCCCCGCAAACCACAGCGCCGCAAGTCCGCCCAGCGGCCAGCCGACGATCGGCAGGCGCCCCGTCCAGTTTGGCACCGCAGTCAGGAGAAAGCCTGCGACGACGGCGCCGAGATAACCGTAGAGGAACTCGTGCGCGTGCCATGACACGGGGTCGAAGGCTATGGGCAACATCAGGTGCCCTGACAGCATCGGCACCCAAAGCACCATCGCCAGCGCAGCCCAGAACGCCGCGCCGAAGAAGAACGGGCGGAACCCGTAGGTCAGGATCGCGGGTCCGGTCCAGGCGCGCATTTGTTCGGCGGTCGAGGTCATTTCTGGCGTCCCTTGCGCGCTCAGGTCGGCGCGGCGGCGGCAATGCGGCGGTAGCCTGCCGTGCCATGATAGAAACCGTTACTCAGGCCCGCATCCCCGCTCAACATCGCAAGGCGAGAGCCGGCTTCGCCAGTCGGCATGCGCCCATCGAGCACGTCGCGGAACACCTGCGTCACCGCGACCATGTCCACCGCCTGTGGCATGAGCTGCAGGTGCGTCACGCCATCGGCAACCAGACGGGCAGCCTCGGGGAGCAGGTCGATATAGCTTTCCGACAGGGTCTGGATGCCGTTGACCCGCAGGATCGGCCGGTCGTCGCGGGTGCGGAGCGGCATGCCGTCGGGGTCTTCTTCACAGACGAACTGGCAGTTGTCCTTGGTGCGGCCGTGCGCGCGGGCGTGATAGCATCGCGCCGACACCGCCAGAGAGGCGCGGCCGTAGACCTGTACCTCGACGCCGAGCCCCAGAGCGCGCGCGGCCCGCGCCGCGGCGGCGATGGCCGGGGCCGGCATCTCGGCCGGGAGGCAGACATGGGTCGCGCCTTGCCCGGCCATCCAGGTGATGGTCGCCTCGTTGTAGGCGTTCATGAAGGGACCGATCCGGTGCGGGCGCTTGCCGCGCGCGTAAAGGCCGGCAGCATTGTTGATCTCGATCTCGTGCGCCTCCATCGCGGCCATGTCCTCGGTCGCGCGGCGCTCACGATTCAGCATCACTTCGGCCAGCGTCGACAGGATCACGCGCTTGCCTGCGCGCTCCAGCCGCTCGATTGTGGCGGGCAGGTCTGCCTCGTGGAAGGGCGCGCGCTTGGAACAAATCACCTCGCCCAGATAAACCTCGTCCACGGGCGCCTCATCCGCGATGCAGGCATAGAAGTCACGCCGCGCATCTGCGGACCAGTGGTAGGCGATCGGGCCGAGCGTCAGTTGGGTCATGTCGTTCACCGCCATTTCTTTGTGTCGAAGGCGCCCTGGGTCTGTTTCTGCCCCTCGGTCAGGGCGATCAGATCGGCGATGTTTGCCTCGTGTCCGGCCTTGATGTCGTCTACCGCTGCGCGGAAGGCACGCACAACGCCGCGGACATAGCTCTTCGACCGCTGACGCCCTTCGATCTTGAAGGCATGTACGCCCGCCTCGATCAATTCGGGCAGGAGCCGCGACAGATTCAGGCTGACGGGTTCCTCGAAGGCGTAGTAGCCCTCGGGCCGGTGGGGTGCCGTGTAGCGGCCCTTGCAGATGGTGGGATAGCCGGCCTTCTCTTCCGGTCCGAAACGGTCGATGGTGAAACCCGCCAGCTGCGAGGACATCGACCCGTCGGCGTCGCGCACATATTCCACATCTGAGGCGGGCGAGCACACCCCGTCCATGTTCGTGGATTGACCAGTCAGGTAGTTGGTCAGGCTGCAGCGCCTCTCGACCATCAGCCCGTGATTGCCGAAGATAAAGGTCTCGATCTCGCAGGGGATTTCGCTGCGGATCTGGCGGATCTCGGGGATTGTCAGGATGCGCGGCAGGACCACGCGCTTTACACCGAGATTCTCGCAATAGTAGCGGATCGCCTCGGGCGATGAGGCCGCGGCCTGCACCGACAGGTGCAGCCGGATGCCCGGATACGTCCGGGCGATATAGTCGGCTACGCCCATGTCGGCGACGATGAACGCATCCACGCCCAGCCGCGCGCCTGTGTCAGCGGCTTGCTGCCAGAGATCCACCTTGCCGGCGGGTGGATAGGTGTTCAGCGCCAGCAGCACCTTGGTGCCGCGCGTATGAGCATAGGCTACCGCCTCGGCCAATTCATCGGGTGTGAAGTTCAGCCCCGGAAAGTTCCGCGCATTGGTCGTATCCTGGAAGCCGCAATAAACGGCATCGGCGCCCGCGTCGACGGCGGTGCGCAGTGCGGCGGGGGTGCCCGCGGGGCAGATCAGTTCGGCAAGGCTCATGCGTATTCCTGCGGTTTGGTGGCATCCGGATAGGCCCGCCGCAAACGTGCGAGAACCGCCCGTCCGGCTGGCCCGAACATCGCCGACGTCTCTTCGGCGAGCGAGCCGTCCATGTCGTCGAGCGCGTTCCGAAGACGCACGACGGCCTCGGTGTCCCCGCTCACCTCCAGATCGCGCGAGAAGAAGGCCGCGTCGCCGTCCTGCTCGGCGTCGATCAGTTCCAGAAGCAGCAGGAACCGCCCGCGGATCGTGGCCCCGGCCTGTGGCGCCGCATCGCGCGGCACGGCGCGGAAGACCAGCGCCTGCGGGTCGGGGCGCAGATGCAGCGCAAAGGGCAGCTCCACGGGATCGATCAGGAAATCGGTCGCCTGGTGCGGACCGAGCCGGGCGAAGAGCGACGGGTGCCGCGCCGCGACCCGACGGACAACGCGCGTCAGAACCGGTTGCAGCACAAGGCAGGCAAGCCGGGCGATCGCGCCTTCGCCGGGCCTCAGCCGGGCCGTTGGTTCGCTCGTCGGGGTCATGATGGGTCCTTTCGCTCCCCCGATACGCCCGTCTCGGTCACGATCATGTCGAGGGGAACGTCATGGGGCTGCGGGTAGATTGTGGTCAGTCGAGCTACCGCCAGCGCGACGCCGATGGTGACGGGCCGCGGCGAAAGCGCAGCAAGTGTCCGGTCATAATAGCCGCCGCCCCAGCCGAGCCGATAACAACCCTTGTCCCAGCCAAGGCAGGGCGCGAGCGCGATATCGGGCACCAAAACCTCCGCCTCGGGCGGCGGAACGGGGATGTTCCAATGGCCGCGCAGCATACGCATGCCCGGCGTCCATCGTCGGAACACGAGCGGCGCTGCGGGGGTCTCCACCACCGGCAGCGCGACACAGACGCCCGCCGCGTGAAGATCGGACAGGAACGGGCGCAGATCCGGTTCTCCTCGGATCGGCCAGTAGCCGGCAAGCACAGTCGCCCGGAGAGTCCCGCGCGCGGCAAGGACTGTTTCGAGATGACCGCAGATGGAATTACTCGCCTGCGCCCGTCCTGTCTGGCCCAACCCCTCCCTAAGGCCGGCCAGTCTTGTCCTCTCGGCCCGGCGCCAGCGCGCGACATCGCGCGCCTGCTGCGCATCCGTGCCAAGCGAATCGAAATAGGTCGGGTCCACCTCCGCCGCCATGCAGGGGGGCGAGGCGTAGGTCCCCTGTCCGCTCATGGCGTCGCGCCCTCCTCGGCCACGGTTGCGACGGCGGCGTTGCACCAGTCCATGACGGCAGCCTCGGTCGGTGCGAGGATCGTCGCCATCCCATCGGCGTAGCGGTCGAACGCGGCCCTGTGGGTTTCAGAGAGGCCAGTCAGGACAGGAACACCGCGGGCCAGCGCCTCGGCGATCAGCGCGCGGAAGCCGCGCCCCTCCGCCTCGCTCAGGCCGAACTTGTTCAGGATCACAAGGTCCGCCCGGCCAGCCTGCAGCCGCGACATCGCTAGCCCGACGGCCTGCTCGAAGGCGCCCGCGTCCATCCGGCAGGCGGTGGCTCCTGGGCCGAGATCCTGCGTGATGCGCCAGCGCGGCCCTTTGGGCAGAAGCCAGAGATCGCAGTCGCACGACCCCGATCCGGCATCCGGCGATGCCGAGCGCAGCGCTCCCACCAGCCGGACGCCGTCCCGCGTTAGCCGGTCAGCCACCGTGTCCAGAAGACGATCCGTCCCGCCTCGTCCCTCGACTGTCACTCCCGCAAGCCGCATCTTCGCGTCAAGCCTGCTCGAATCGCGGGAACAGCACGTCATTCTCCAACGCGATATGGGCAGCAAGTTCGTCCAACAGCGCCGACAGGCCGCCATAGAGCGAGCGCCAGGAGCCGCAGGCGTGCTCGGGCGGCGTCAGATCGCAGGTGAGCCGCCGGATCAGCGCGATGTTTTCGGCGTGATCGTCGTGGTCGGCGCGCATCACCGCGATGGGGTGTTCGATGCCCGGCCCACCGCCCGCGCGCATGGCCGGAAACAAAGTCATCTCCTCCTTCATCATGTGATCCTCCATCTCGCCGGCGAGCGTCCGGATGGCGGCGGCGAGCCCCGTGGGCGCGTCGGGATCGTCCGCGTGCACCCGTTCGACTCGGTCGGCCAGCGGCATGAGCGAGGCGAGATCCTCCCGATGCATCTCATGATAGCGTGTCAGGATATGATCGATCAGCGCGCCGGTGTCCTGAGGCACATCCGTTTCGGGGAGGTCTTTCATCGCGAGCGCTTTCACTGGCGCATCGCCGGGTCCTTGTGTGGACCGGAGCGAATTGGTATTTTCAATGCGCATACCATCTTGTGAATGCGCATTTCAACTACCAAATCAGGAGCGCGACCTTGCGCCTCACCTCCTTCACCGATTACGGCCTGCGCGTTCTGATGCGGATGGCGGGCGCACCCGACCGGGCCTTCACCACGTCGGAACTCGCCGATGAATTCCGTGTCTCCCGCAACCATCTGGCCAAGGTGATCTCGGCACTTGCCGCGGCAGGTCTTCTGGAGACCCGGCGCGGCGGCGGCGGCGGCGCCATGCTTGCCCGCGCGCCCGAGGACATTCGCCTGGGCGATGTGGTGGCGGTGCTCGAAGCCGATCAGGCGCTGGTGGAATGCTTTTCTGCCGGCAACAATGCCTGCACCCTGACCCCGCAATGTCGGTTGAAAGCGCGGCTAGCCCATGCCGAAGCGGCGTTTGTCGCCGATCTCAACCGCAGCACTCTGGCCGATTGCGTCTACCGACCCAAGAATGCCTGACGCGCCACCCACGCGATCCAGCCCCAGACCGCGCCGCGCAGGGCCATGGCGAAAACGGTACGCATCTCGAAGGCTCCGCCCCGGGCGACGTGCAGACCGAAGGCAGCAAAGACCAACAGCGTTGCGGCGAAGATTGCGAACGATAGGGGCCATGCCCATCGCCGCCCCTGCCAAAGGCCAAGGCCCGCGACGAAATAGGCAAGCCCGGCCAGCGTGTTGAACCACAGCACGAAGGGTACGACTGCCCCCATGTCTGCTGATCCGAGCAATGTTCGGCCACCAGAGAAAATGGTTAGCACGCCAAAGGCAATCGCAACACCGCCCGCTATGCGGAGCGTCAGACTGGTTCTAGGCATCGCAAGCGCCCTCCTTTGGGCGTAGAAGTTCCATCTGCACGTCAAACAGCCGCAACCCCTCAGTCACGAGCGCAAAGCCCCGCGCGCCAAGCGTCCAACGGATCGCGACGCCCTGCACCAGCGACGTCAACAGGATGGCGACATCCTCCGGGCCGACGTCCCGGCGCAGGTGACCCGCCGCCTGAAGTTCCCGGATCGCGGCGACAAGACGGCCCTGAAGCGCGCTTAGAAGCTTGCGAAACACGTCACGCAGGGCTGGATTGTCCACCTGCAACTCGCGCGAGAACAGGATCGACGGCAGGGCAGGCGTTTCAGCAATGGCCGTCAGCTGCGCACTGATCAGCGCTTTCAGACGCGCGTGCGGCCCGGTGGCCCCCGCCTCGGCCGCAGCCCAGTAATTCTGCAACCGGTCAGCGATATCCTCGGCCACCGCCAGCCAGAGCGCGCTCTTGGTGGGGAAATGCCTGAAAATCGCAGGCTGACTGAGACCGATGGCCCGCGCGACTTCTGTGGTGCTCAGCCGGTCGGGTCCGATCTCATCGGCCAGTCGCAGAACCTCGGCCACGATTTGCGCCTTTCTCTCTTCAGCGCTTTGACGGCCTGACATGCGTCACCTCTTGTTAGTTATAACTCACTAACATATACTGTTGCCAACCGCAAGCTCTATCCCGAGTCGCGCGCCCAGACCGAGAGGATCCTCGCCATGCCCGCCACAAACGCCCCCACCGGCTATTCCCGCCTGCGGATCGCGCTGCATTGGCTCGTCTTCGCGCTGATCGCACAGCAATATCTCTTCAAGGACGCGATGTCGGCTGCCTGGGACCGCATCACGGATGGGCTGGAGACAGGATTCGACCCGCTGGTCCTTGCCCACGTTGCGGGCGGCGCGCTGGTGCTGATCTTCGCGCTGTGGCGGTTAACCCTGCGCGCGCGGCGCGGGGTGCCCCGAGCGATCGAGGCCAGCAAAGTCCAGGGCATTCTCGCCAAGCTTACCCATGTGAGCCTTTACGCGCTGATGATCCTGATGCCGCTCAGCGGGTTCGTCGCGTGGTTCGGCGGGGTCGAAGCCGCAGCGCAGGGGCACAATGTGTTGAAGATTGTCCTGCTGGCTTTGGTCGCCCTGCATGTGGTCGGCGCGCTCTACCATCAGTTCGTGTTGCGCGACGGCACTCTGGCGCGGATGCGCCGTGCGCAGGACTGAGCCCATGCGTCTGGCCCCACTTCTTGCCATTCCGCCCATTGCTCTTGGTGCTGCGGTTGCGGTCTGGATGGTCTCGAACGCGCTCGGTCCGGCGCAGATCGAAGGGCGCGCGCCCGGCCTGCCCGTCCGGGTGATGACGGTCGCAGCGGAGGATATCCGCCCGACCGCAACCGCCTCGGGCAATCTAAGGGCGGCCGACACCTGGGTCGCCGTGGCCGAGGTGCAGGGCGAGGTGATCTGGCGCCATCCTGATCTGGAAGCCGGACGCCTGATCCCGGCCGGAACCGAGGTGTTGCAGATAGACCCGGCCGATTACGAACTGGCGCTTGCGCAATCGCAGGCCGATCTTGCGGCACTTGCCGCCGAGAGTGCTCAACTGGCCGCCGAGGCGGCCAATACGGCCCGAATCCTTGATCTGGAACGTGCCCGCTTGGAACTGGCCGAGGCCGACCTGACCCGCACCCGCACGCTGACCGAACAGGGCACCGTCCCACAATCGCGCGCTGACGAGGCCGAGCGCGCCACGCTTCTGGCCCGCCGCACGGTGGCGGAGCTGGAAAACACGCTCGCCCTGATCCCGTCCCGCGAGGCGCGGATAGCGGCACAGGTCGCGCGCAGCGAGGCCGCCATCGACCGTGCGCGCCGGTCGCTCAACCGCACGACCCTGACGACGCCATTCGACCTCCGGGTGACTGAGGTGACTGCAGAGCAGTTTCAGACCGTCGCCCCTGGCCATGTGGTGATTCGTGCCGACGGGATCGCGGCGGCTGAGGTCGTGGCGCATTTGCCGATCGACAGTTTTCGACGGCTCGTGGGAGATGCAGCAGAAGGCATCTCCCTAGCGGACATGATGAGCGACATGCCCGTCACGCGCATTGATGTGACGCTCAACCCGCTGTCCGACCGGACGCAAATCTGGACCGCCCACATCAGTCGGATCGAGGGCGCGCTGGATGCCCGTGCGCGCACCGTGCCGGTCGTCGTCAGGGTTGACGACCCCTATGAGGGCGCGGACCCGCCTCGCCGCCTGCCGCTGGTGCCCAACATGCAGATGCAGCTTTCTTTTTTGGGTGCGCCCCTCACAGGCGCCATCGCGATCCCCGAGGCGGCCTTGCATGGCGGCATGGTACGTATCGTTGGTCCCGATGACCTGCTGGAATTGCGCCCCGTCACCGCCGCCTTCGCGCAAGGTGACTTTGTCGAGATCGCCGAAGGCCTGTCGCCTGGCGACCGCGTGGTGATCGACGAGATCGCTCCGGCCATCCCCGGCATGGCGCTAACGCCAGTCGAGGTCCAGCAATGATCCGCTGGTTCACCGGCCACCCGACGGCGGGCAACCTGCTGCTTCTGTTGTTCCTTGCAGCGGGCGTCTTTGCAGCACCCGGCCTGCTGCGCGAGACATTTCCCGATTTCCGCGCGGTCGAGGCCGAGATCACCGTGCCCTACCGCGGTGCCGCCGCCGAGGATGTGGAAACCGCGATCTGCGCGCCGCTCTGGGACGGGGTGCAGAGTGTCGAGGGGCTGGAAACCTTCACCTGCTCCGCTCAGAGCGGTCGCGCGCGGGCCGTGGCGACCATGGCGCCGGGCAATGACGCGCTGCGCTTCGTCAATTCCTTGCGCACCGAGGTTTCGGCCATCGACACCTTCCCGGAGCGCGCCGATCCGGCTGTCGTCCGTGAATTGCACCGCTCCGATCCGGTCACTTCGGTCGCCATATCGGGCGATCTACCGCTGGGCGAGTTGGATCTTTACGCCGACGCGCTGTCGGACCGACTAGCCGCCCTGCCGGGTGTCGCGGGCGTCACGCGCGGAGGCCTCGGCACCCGGACACTGACCATCACCGCGGAGCGGGCCGTTCTCGACAGCCACGGGCTGACACCGTCGACGCTCGCCGCCGCCATCGCCGCGCAGAACATCGACCTGCCCGCCGGCACGCTGGAGGGGTCGGGCGCGGACCTGACCCTGCGTTTCAACGCCGAACGCGACACGGTGACGGCGCTGGCCACAATCCCCGTGCTGGTGCTGCCGAACGGCGCGACGCTGACCTTGGGCGAAGTGGCGGTGATCGAGGAACGCTTCGAGCCGCAGCAGGACCGCGCCTTTGTCGATGGCACGCCTGCCATCCTGCTCGATGTCGCCAAGGCGCTCGATGCCGACGCGCTGCGGGTGCTCGACGGGGTCGCCGCGTTGGTGGCCGAGGAGACCGCCCGCCTACCGGGCGCGATCACGGTGGAGGTGGTGCAGGACGTGACCTCCATCATCCGCGACCGGCTGGTGATGCTGGTGCAGAACGGGCTGATCGGGCTTGTGCTGGTGGTCGTGGTGATGAGCCTCTTCTTCCGCCCCGGGTTCGCGATCTGGGCCGCGATGGGCTTGCCCGTTGCCTTTGCCGG
Organism: Paracoccaceae bacterium; assembly: GCA_020425125.1. Classification (GTDB taxonomy): domain Bacteria; phylum Pseudomonadota; class Alphaproteobacteria; order Rhodobacterales; family Rhodobacteraceae; genus Meridianimarinicoccus. The sequence continues at coordinate 12,183 of JAGQRV010000097.1, forward strand.
GGCGTTCGTGTGGATGGCGCTGACCGGGCTTAGCCTGAACATGATGACACTGGTCGCGCTCCTGATGGCGATCGGGATCGTGATGGACGATTCCATCGTGATCGCGGATTCCATCGCCGTGCATGCAGCCAAGAGCGCAACGGTTGATACCGTGGCTATGGGCGTGGCCGCCGTCGCGCCCGGCGTCATCTCGTCGTTCCTGACCACCCTTGCGGTCTTCCTGCCGCTCGCCTTTCTGGCGGGCGAACTGGGCGCGGTGCTGGAGGTTCTGCCAGTCGTTCTGCTGGCCGCCTTGGCTGCTTCGCTGGTCGAGGCTTTCCTGATTCTGCCGCACCACCTGAAAGGCGGGATGAAGGACACCGGCCCCTCGCTCTTCCGCATCCGCTTTGACGCGGGCTTCGACGCGCTGCGCGAAGGCATGGGGCGTCTGGCTGATACCGCGATCCGTTGGCGCTGGCTGGTCGCGGGGCTGGCCATCGGGGCGTTGATCATTACGGTCGGCGCCTTGGGCGGCGGCGTGGTGAAGCGCGAGGCGATGCCCGAAATCGACGGCGACGTGCTCGAGGCGCGGCTGATGCTGCCCGCGGGCAACCCGCTGTCGCGCACGACCGAGGCGGTCGCGCAGGTCGAGGCGGCACTGGACCGGGTCAACGCCCGCCTCACCCCAGACCAGCCCGAGGCACAATCTCTGGTGATCCGCCGCATCACCCGGCTGGGCCGTAATCTATCGGCTGGCGAGAGCGGTGCCCATGTCGCCACCGTCGCGGTAGACCTGCTGGCGGCCGAAACGCGCAGCAGCACGCTGGACGACATCGTCACGCTCTGGCGGGAGGAGATCGGGACGCTGCCCGGCGTCACCTCGCTGATTCTGACCGAGCCGGGGATCGGCCCGCAGGGCATCGCGGTCGAGCTACGCCTGAGCCACCCTGACCTCGCAACGCTGGAAGGGGCGGGCCGCGCCACTTTGGCGGAGCTTGAAACCTATGCCGGTGTGCGCAACGCGATCCTCGACCTGCGCCCTGGCGCACCGGAACTGCGGTTGAGCCTGTCGCCCGGCGCCGAGGCCCTGGGGCTGACCGCGACGGATGTGGCCGGCCAGCTTCGCGCGGCCTTCCTCGGCACGCAGCTTGCCGAAATCCGGCGCGGCGATCTGGCCTGGGATATCGAGGTGCGGCTGGCCGATGAGGACCGCGCCACCCGCGCCGACCTGACCGCCTTCGAGATCGCACTGCCCGCGGGCGACACCGTGCCTCTCTCCAGCATCGCCGCGATCACGGAGGCCCGCGGCTGGGGCACCATCACGCGCCGCAACGGTCTGCGTACGCTGACCGTCTCGGCCGATGTGGACGGCCGGATCGGCAATGCCGACGCGATCACCGCACAGCTTTCCGAGGGCTTCCTGCCTGATCTGGTTGCCACCACCCCCCGCCTGACCTTCGAGATCGGCGGGCAAGCGGCCAATTCGACGGAAACCGTCGCCTCGATCCTGCGCGGGTTCCTCGTCGGGCTGGTGGGAATCTACCTCGTGCTGAGCTTCCAGTTCCGCAGCTATCTCGAGCCGCTGGTCGTGATGATCACCATCCCGCTGGCATTCCTCGGGGTGATCTGGGGACATGTCCTGATGGGCTACAACATCTCCATGCCGTCGCTGGTGGGCGCGGCGTCGCTCGCGGGCATTGTGGTCAACAACGCGATCCTGCTGGTCGGCGTCATCAACACCCGCCGCGCCGAGGGACTGTCAGCTGCGCTGGCTGCAGGCGAAGCTGTGCGGTCGCGGTTCCGCCCGATCTTCGTCTCCGTGTCGACCACGATCATGGGCATGGCGCCGCTGCTGCTGGAAACCTCGACCCAGGCGCAGACGCTCAAGCCGCTGGTGATCTCGGTAGTTTTCGGCCTGCTGGCTGCGACAGTCCTGATCCTGGTCGTGCTGCCCGCCTTCTACGCCGCGCTGGAGGATGTGCGGGGCAACCGGCGCGGGGACTGATCACGCAGGCGAAGTGCGATCGGCGGCGGCGACGGGTCCACCCCCCAATATTCCTTACACCCTCACCTCAGAACTTCTGTGCGCGATCAGCTACTCCTGCGCGGGACAGCCCGACATGGGCGGCGTACTGGCGCTCGCTCATGCCCTGCATCGCCAGCCCAGATTATCTTTCAAGAGCATGTGCTTATCGAGTTGATAAGCTTGGCGACCGGAGCGAACGTCACTCCAGCGAAGCAATGCAACTCGACCCAAGGAGCCACCACGATGACCACCCGCCTGAACCCGATCACCACTCCGCGCCACGAACTCCGCGCCGACAAGGCCCGGCGCAACAAGGAAGCCGCGCTCGCGGCCTTCATCGGCAAGAAGGCCGAGATCGACGAGATGCTCGCCCGCCTGCAGGCGCTCAGCGACGACGACTTCAACGCCCACCCCAACGAAGTGAACTGGGGCCATGTCGGCACCCTCGAACACTACGCCAGCCTCCTGCGGCGCATCACCGACTGCGCCTTCTGCGAAGGCGAGCACGCCGAGTAACGGGAGCGCGCACCATGGAAACCAGCACCATCCGCATAGCCATCCGCGGCCTGAACGAGCCTTGGGATGCCAGCCGCATCCCCGCCGTCCTCGACGAGATCGAGAGCGCGCTCCGCGAGGAGGCGGGCATTCCCGCGCGCCTCACCGCCGACAGCATGAGCATCGCCATCGATGTGGCGACGGATCGGCTGCCCGCCGCCGCCACGCTCCTGCGCGAGCTCGGCCTGATCTGATCTCCGGCACCGCCGGAACTCCTGCCGCGCCCTGCGCGGCTCGGGGTCGTAGGAGGGTCGCGACGGTCGCGGCCCCGAAACCGGAGACCCCGATGACCAAGTTTTCCGACACCCAGCTCGTGATCCTCAGCGCTGCCGCGCAGCGGGAGGACCGCAACGTCCTGCCGCTCCCCGGCTCCCTTCGCGGCGGCGCCGCCGCAAAGGTGGTCGGCGCGCTACTGAAGCGCGGGCTCATCGCCGAGACCATGACCGACAACCAGACCAAGGCCGACGCCGCCCTCAACCGGATCTGGCGCAACGACGAGGACGGCCGCGCCATCCTCCTGCACATCACGGACACGGGCCTCGCCGCCATCGGCGTCGAGCCGGAGAGCGGCGACAGCGCGCACACCGGCGCCGACGAGGCGCCGAGTTCGGAGGCCCCGCAGGACGCCCCCGCCGGGGACGACCGCTCGCCCAAGGCGCGCACACCGCGCACGGGCACGAAGCAGGCGAAGCTGATCGAGATGCTCCGCGCCGATGGCGGCGCGACCATCGACGAGATCGTCGCCGCCACGGGATGGCAGCCGCACACGGTCCGAGGCGCCTTCGCCGGCGCGCTCACGAAGAAGCTCGGGCTCGAAGTGACCTCCGAGAAGGTCGAGGGTCGCGGTAGGGTGTACAGCCTGCCGCGCGACTGACACCGCACATCACGACGGATCCGATGCCGCCGTCCCGCATGGGGCGGCGGCTCACGTCTCACCCATCCGTCTTCCGGAAGACGCTGTACTGGAAGCTTTGCCGGTTGCCCTTCGGCGTGATGTGCATGTGGCGTCGTGCGTCCAGCGTCTCGAACCGGCCCGGCAGCAGCCTTTCGAGTTCCTGCCCCAGCGCCTCGGGCGCATAGCGCACCACGGGCAGGCCCGAGCATTTCTCCGGTCCGTCGTCCGCGAAGGTCGCGATGATCGCGATCCCACCCGGGCGCAGGGCGGCCGACAACGCGCGGGCGTAACCGGCTCGGTCCTCGGCCGCGGCCAGGAAATGGAACACCGCACGGTCGTGCCAGACGGCGTAGGTCCGGTCCGGCTCCCACGTCGTGATGTCCGCCTCGATCCAGGCAAGGTCGTCGCCCCGAGCGCCGAGCCGCTGCCGGCTGACCGCCAGTGCGGCGTCCGACAGGTCCAGCACGGTGAGAGGGCCAAACCCCTCCTCAAGCAGGACATCGACGAGACGCGACGCGCCGGCGCCGATGTCGATGTCGATGAACGGCTCACCCGGATGAAGACGCGCACGGACGAGTTCGAGCGACAGAGCGGGCGTGGCCTCGAACCAGGTCAGTTCGTCTTCCGACCTCGCGCCGTAGACCCTGTCCCAATGTACCGGTCCGCCTGCCATCTTGTGCACTTCTCCTCAATCCGACCGTAGCGCAATCTGACACCACAAGGGATCTTGTTCTGCTTTCGGCGGGTGGACTCCGCGCGGACCGCATCCACCGGTTTCCGGCTGGACCCCACCCGGATTCCGGATCCACAGCGGAATCCACCGTTTGCGCGCCTCGATCGCCAACAATCATTGGCCGTGTGGCATACCCTCTGGAATCCGATTTCCGGGGTGGCTTCCCAAAAAA
>JAGQRV010000026.1 GCA_020425125.1 Paracoccaceae bacterium
CAGGCTGCCGAACTGGCCCTGAACGTAAGCGTCCATTTCTGACACGTTCTGGCGTCAGTTCGAGCAGGGCTGCCAGTTCCAGGGCAAGAGATCATCGACACGACTGATCGGATGGCCATCCGTCATGCGCTGCAGGACGTCGGTGATCCATGCCTGCGGTTCGACGTCGTTCAGTTTCGCCGTGGTGATCAGGGTGCTGATGGTGGCCCATCTGTCTGCGCCACCGTCGGAGCCGGCGAAGAGATGGTTCTTCCGGCTGAGCGTGACGGGGCGGATGGCACGCTCGACCGTATTGGTGTCGAGATCGATCCGACCATCGTCGAGGAAGCGGCGGAGCGCCGGCCAGCGGGCGAGCGCATAGCGGATGGCCTCTGCAAGACCACTGCGCTGTGGCAGGCGTGGCAACTGCAGGTCCAGCCAAGGCTTCAGATCATCAACGATCGGGCGCGCACGGTGGTCACGCACGGCCTGCCGGCCCGCGGCGGACCTGCCCCTGATCTCCGCCTCGATCGCATAGAGCGCTGCGATCCGGCGCAGGACCTCCTGCGCAATCGGCGATCCGGTGGCCTGATGCACCTCCCAGAACTTCCGCCGCGCATGCGCCCAGCAGGCCGCCAGCGCAATGTCAGCTCGTGACGCCAGCGGCTCAAAGCCGGGATAGCCGTCGACTTGGAGAATGCCGCTGAAGTGCTCCAGATGCGCCGCCGGCCACTCGGCCCGCCGATCCGGACTGTAACGATAGAGAACCGCTGGCGGATCGTTCCCGCCCCAGGAGCGGTCGTCCCTTGCATAGACCCAGAGCCGCCCGGTGCGGGTTCGGCCGCGCCCGGGGTCGAGCACCGGCAGTACGGTATCATCGGCAAAGACCCGTTCCGCCGCCATCACGTGATCCGCGATCCGGTCCCGGATCGGGGCGAGCCACCAGGCGGCGCCCGCCACCCAGTTCGCCAGCGTCGAGCGGTTCAGCGTGACCCCCTGGCGGGCGAAGATCTGGCTCTGCCGGTAAAGCGGCAGGTGATCGCAGTACTTGCCGATCAGGACATGTGACAGGAGCGCCGGTGTTGCCAGTCCCTTCGCGATCGGTCGCTCGGGCGCCGGGGCTTGGTGGATCGTGCCGCAGGATCGGCAGCCATACTTCGGCCGCCGGATCCGCACGACCCGCAACTGCGCCGGCACATGGTCCAGCATCTCGCTGACCGTCTCGCCGATCAGGTGCAGCGACCCGCCGCAGCAGGGACAGACTTCCGCATCCACATCGGCGACACGCTCGTCGCGCGGCAGATGACCGGGCAGGCTCAGGCGCGGACCGGCCCGGTCGGAAGGCGGGCGCGGATTGCCCGGACGGCTGTTCGCAACCTCTTCCATCTCCGCCAGATCGGCAGCCACGTCCTCGAGCCCGAGTTGCAGCTGACCGGGGTCGAGCCGCTCCGATCGACGACCGAACTGCATCCGCTGCAGCGTCTTCAGAATGCCTCTCAGCCGCGCGATCTCGGCCTCCGCCTCGGCCCGCGCGCTGTCCCGCTCGCGCACAAGATCGGCAATCAGCGCGTGCAGCGTTTCCACGTCGTCCGGTAGGCTGGCAAGGTCGATGGACATGGCCGATTGTACCATGCCGCAGGCTCATTCCACGCCGCTATCACCGCCCTGAGTCAATGCGCCGCAGGTCTTTCAGCCCGCCGCCGCCGGTCGCCAGCGCTGGTCCGGCGCCCGCCAGTCGATCCCTTCCAGAAGATGCGAGAGCTGCTCTGATGTCAGAGAAAGCGTCCGTCCCGGCTCGATATTGGCCGGCCAGACGAAGACACCATGCTCCAGCCTCTTGGTGAACAGACACAGGCCGGTGCCGTCCCAGAACACGATCTTGATGAGACTGGCACTGCGCCCCCGGAACACGAAGAGATGCCCGGTGAACGGATCCTGATGCAGCACTTCCTGAACGAGCACGGCCAGACCGTCCATCCCCTTCCGCATATCGGTGTAGCCAAACGCCAGGTGCACTTTGACGCCGGCAGGCAGCAAGGTCATGGCGCCACCTCCCCATCGGCGATCTCGACATCCACGAACCGCACCGCTTCTTCCTGCCGCCAGCGGCAGAGCACGCGCCGGGCGATGCCGTAGCGACGCGCCACTTCGGAGACGCTGGCACCGGGCCGCGCCGCCTCGGCCAGGATGCGGGCGCGCTGCACATCGCTGAAACGCCGGCGGTGACCGTCACGCACAGGCGGCACGGCCGGCACCTCGGGCACCTCCGAACTGGGATAAGTCATGTGACCTGAGGTGTGACCAAGGGTGTGACTCTGGCTGTGACTTAGGGTGTGACTTGCGCCGCCGCGCCGCCAGAGCAACTTGCGCACCGGCGCCTCAGGTTCGGCCATGAACTTCGCCCGCCAGTTCCCGAACGCCTT
>JAGQRV010000098.1 GCA_020425125.1 Paracoccaceae bacterium
CACGCGACTCGCCTGATGACGTCTCTGATATCACGCCGAATTTCATCCGCGTCCTCCCTTTCCCTCGTTCATTCCGGCGCGGCGGCGCCAGGACAGCCAGCGCGGCGTACGCGTTGCGTAAGTCTCGAACGCCCGGCCGAACCGCGCTTCGAGCCGGCTCTCCTCATCCAGGATGAACCGGTCCGTGATCAGCCACACGAACAGCGGCACCAGCAGCAGCGACGGCCAGGCGGCCCAGTAGCAGACCATGCCCGCAAGGATCAGCGCGTCCCCCAGATAGATCGGGTTGCGCGTCCGCCGGAAGATCCCCGTCGTCACCAGCGCCTCCGCGTCCCGGTGCGGTATCACCGTGGTGCGGGCGCGGCGCAACTCGAGGACGGCAAGCGCCATGAGAAGACCGCCGCCGCCCACGCAGAGACCGCCCAGAAGGTCCCAGACCGGCCATCCCGCTCCGCCCAGGGGCAGCCGGTCGGCCTGCAGCCAGGCCAGCGCCAGAAACACCGCCAGCCAGACCGGCGGAATGTCGATCCAGCGTCGCATGCCCTTGCCGTGTCCCCTCGTCCCGATTGCCCCTGCGCCCTCGTCCCGCCGCGCAACAAAATTGCCTGCGTCGTACCGCGGCCCCTCCGACATTTCAAATGGCATTTAGGTCGTAGACCCGCATATGAGACTTGCAATATTGCCCTCAGCATCCGGAACGCGATGGAACCGGCGGCAACAAGCGAACCCGGGCGCGACGGACGGTTCCGGATCCGCCCCTTCCGGGCCGAAGATGCCCTGCCCCTGCGCGCACTCTACTACCGCGCCGTCCAGGAAGGCGCGGCGCGCTTCTATGACCAGCGTCAGCGGGATGCCTGGGCCCGGGCGCCCGAAATGCCACCGGACTGGCGCGACCGGCTTGGCCGGGAGATCACGCTGGTGGCCGAGGATGCCCGGGGCCCGGTCGGCTTCATGACGCTCGGGCATGACGGTCATCTCGATCTGGCCTTCGTCGCCCCCGAAGCGATGGGAACGGGCATCGCCGCCGCCCTCCACGACAGGCTGCTCGTCGAGGCGGAAGCACGCGGCATCGCGCATCTGACCACCGAGGCAAGCCATCTGGCCCGGCGCTTCTTCCTGCGCCAGGGATGGCGGGAAATTGCCGAGCAACAGGTGGACCTCGGCGGCGTGCGCCTGACGAATTTCCGCATGGAAAAACGGCTGGGGAGAGGACCCAGCTAGACCTTTGCGGCGGCCGCCGACGCCCACTCCGCAACCGCGGTGTCGAGAGCACCCCAGTCGGTGAGTTCCAGATCCGTGTGCGGGTCCACCTTGACGCCCTTCTGCGCCGCGATCCAGCGCATCGCCCAGGACCGGAAGAAATCGTATTCGGTGAAGCGGAACGCGCCGGCGACATGGCTGACGCGCCCCGGCTGGAACACGGTATCGGCAACGAACCGGTCGAGGATGTCCTGCAACCCGGTCCAGTCATCCGGATCGTCGCCCGCGGCCGACAGCGAGATCGAGAGAAAGAGCGTCGGGCAGCAGTTCAACTCCGGCGCGGCCTTCCGCGCAAATGCCTCCAGATCCTTCTGGAACCGGCCCAGATGCACCGAGCCCGCGACGACTGCCGCATCGAAATCCGGCAGGTCGCCCGTCAGGACGTCGGCGGCCGCGATCATCTCGACGCTGTGCCCGTCGGACGCCAGCCTGTCCGCGGCGGCACGCGCGACCTTGCGGGTCTGACCCTCGGTCGTGGCATACACCAGCAGAATGCGCATGGCAGTGGCCCGGTCAGGCGGTCTTCAGGTGCCGCGACCGCGGACAGGCGGCCCATTCCGCGACCGCCCGACCGAAGGCCTCGAACAGCGGCCGCGACACCGGATCGCTGCCGGCGTTCCATTCCGGGTGCCACTGCACTGCCAGGGTGAAGCCCGGCGCATCGCGGACATAGAGGGCCTCGGGCGTGCCGTCTTCGGCCCAGCCGTCAATCTCGACGCGAGGGCCAGGTGCCTTCACTCCCTGACCATGGAGCGAGTTGGTCACCACTTCCTCGGCGCCCATCAGGCGGTGGAAGACGCCTCCGGGCGCGAAGTGGACCCTGTGGCGCAGTTCGAACTTTTCCTCGAGCGTGCCGTCCGGGGGCATCCGGTGGTTCATGCGTCCCGGCAGGTCGCGAATCTCGGGATAGAGGGTCCCGCCCATCGCCACGTTCACTTCCTGAAAGCCGCGGCAAACGCCCAGGAAAGGCTGCCCGCGGGTCACGCAGGCGCGCACCAGCGGCAGGGTAATGGCGTCGCGGGCGCGGTCGAACGTGCCGTGCGCCTCGGTCGCCTCCTCGCCATATTCCTCGGGGTGAACGTTGGGACGCCCGCCGGTCAGCAGGAAGCCCGCGCAGGTTTCGAGCAGCTCATCGACCGACACGAGGCGCGGATCGGCGGGCACCAGTAGCGGCATCGCACCTGCCACTTCCGCGACCGCCTGACTGTTCATCGTCCCGCCGGCATGGGCCGGGTACTGATCATTGATCAGATGCGCATTGCCGATGATGCCGACGATCGGACGTGCCATGCCGTGTGTCCCGTTTGCCTCACCTGCAAACATAGCGATTGCTTCTCGCTCCGTCGAGGCGCGTGCATGCACAGGAGCCTGTGCGCGGGAGATTTGTCACCTAAAGGTTGCATATTGCCAAAGATTTGTCCGCGTCGTGTCTCGCTGCGGTCCGGCATTAGCGGCAGCGGTCGCGCTCCATGCGGCGCAGGAAATCGGCCAGGCGCCGGCCGGGCTCGGAGCGGAAGCGGGCGGCGGTATCGCAGGTTCCGATCCGGTCGATCCGGAACATGCGGAAATCCTCCCTGAGTTCGCACCACGCTACCAGGGTCCAGACCTTGCCCCAGAACCAGAGGCTGAGCGGACGGACCGAGCGGTGAGTCTCGGCCCCGTCCTGATCGGTATAGGCAAAGCTCAGCCGCAACCGCGTCTCGATCGCGGCTTCGATCTCGTCCAGCCGCGCCTTCAGGGCAGGCGTCATTTCGGGTGCGAAGGAATGGATCTGGACCTGGGCCGCCCTGGCCCGCTCGGCCTCGGGCAGAACTGCGGCGATCTTGACCAGCGCTTCTTCGGCGCCCCGCGCCATCGACACGCCGCCCCAGGCCCGGATCAGGCGCGCCCCGGCGACCAGGGCGACGATCTCGTCACGGGTGAACATCAGGGGCGGCATCTCGAACCCCTCATGCATCACATAACCGACCCCGGCCGCCCCGTCGATCGGGACGCCCGAGGCCTGAAGATCGGCGATGTCGCGATAGACCGTGCGCTCGGACACTTCGAGCCGCTCGGCGAGCCGCGCCGCCGTGGTCAGCCGGCCACCCCGGAGCAACTGGACGATCTGGAACAGGCGGTCGGCGCGGCGCACGGGGCGTCTCAGGCGGGCTCGAACAGGCCGATGCGGTTGCCGTCGGGATCGGCGACGTAGAGATAGCGGCCGGGAGAGATCCGGATCACCTCCGACGTTACCCTGCCACCGGACTCTGCGACCCGCGCGCCCGCGTCCTCGATACGGCCGTCGACGGCCAGAAAGACGGTCGGGCCGCGCGCCGCATCTCCCGGCTCGCCCACGAAGAGATTGGCCGAGACGCTCTGTTCGCGCTTCCCGGTGAGAAACAGCGCGACGGGTTCGCCGCCCATCTCCATCTTCTCCAGCTTTCCGCCCGTCGCCGCCTCGTAGAACGCGATACCGGCATCCAGGTCGCGGACGGGAATTTCCGCCCACACGGTGAAGTTCTCCGGTGCAAAGGTCATGGTGCTGTCCTTGTCCTGCATGGTCTCAGGCGGCCTCGAACAGGCCGATGGAATTGCCGTCGGGATCGAGCGTGTAGGCGAAGCGCCCATCGGGGATGGAAATCGGATCCGACACGACCTTTCCGCCCGCCTCCCACACCCGTTCGAGCGCGGTTTCGAGAGGGCCGTCGAACATCAGATGGATCGTGGGACCGGCACCCTCCGGGGCGGGCGCGCCCTCGTACAGATGACCGGCAACACCCTTGGCGGCGGTCGGGAACCGCGCGGTCCGGTTCGGGCCTATCTCCTCGGGGATCAGGTCCGCGCCGGTGACCCTGGCATAGTATTCGACGGCCTTGTCGAGATCGCGCACGGGAATTTCGATCCAGACGGTGAAGTCCTTGGGGGTGAAGCTCATGCTGTCGGTCCTTCGATGAATGTGCAACAGCTTCGCCATAGCATCCCCCTCCTGACAGCCCTCTGTCAGGAGCCTGCGCGGGCCGGCCAATCAGCCCGGGGTCTGGACTGTTCCTGCGGAATCCCGCGGCGCGGTCTGATCGTCTCCGGGCGTTTCCCCGCCCGCGAAGACGCCGAACAGCCACAGCACGAAGACAAGCAGAACGACAACAACCGACGCTCCAATACCGATCATGGCCGGACTGTGGCGCCGCGCCTGGGTTTTCGGATCGGTTTGCGGTGCAGACATGGGATCTCCTTTCAGAGGGAGGGCGGATGTCAGTGGGACAACGCGCTCGCACGAAGTTGTTTCCGCGCGCTCCGGCGGGGCGGGTTGCGGGCCGGAGCGCCCGGACCTACCTTCGCGCACGCCCGATCAAGGAGACCGCCGATGCGCGACGCCGCCCCTCAGACCGTCCGACTGGCCGACTACACCCCGCCCGCCTTCCTGGTCGAGGACGTGCACCTGACCTTCCGCCTTGCGCCCCGGGCGACTCGGGTGATCTCGCGCATCCGCTTCCGGCCCAATCCCGATGCGCCGGGGCCGTTCCATCTGCATGGCGAAGGGCTGACCCCGATCCGCACCGCCATCGACGGCGCCGAGGTGTCGCCGACGCCGGTCGACGGCGGCATCACCTGCACGGTTCCCGACGTGCCTTTCACCTGGGAAGCCGAAGTCGAGATCGCCCCGGAAGCCAATACCGCACTTGAAGGGCTCTACATGTCGCGGGGCATGTACTCGACCCAGTGCGAGGCGGAAGGCTTCCGCAAGATCACCTATTACCCGGACCGCCCCGACGTGATGGCAGCATTCACCGTGCGGATCGAGTCGGATGCGCCCGTGCTGCTGTCGAACGGCAACCCGGTGGCCGCGGGACCCGGATGGGCCGAATGGCAGGATCCGTGGCCGAAGCCTGCCTACCTCTTTGCGCTGGTGGCCGGCGACCTGATCGCCCACCGCGACCGCTTCACCACCCGGTCGGGCCGCGAGGTGGCGCTGGCGATCTGGGTGCGCAAAGGCGACGAAGGCAAGTGCGCCTTCGCCATGGACGCGCTGAAGCGGTCGATGGCCTGGGACGAACGGGCCTATGGCCGCGAATACGACCTCGACGTGTTCAACATCGTCGCGGTGGACGATTTCAACATGGGCGCGATGGAGAACAAGGGGCTGAACATCTTCAACTCCTCCGCTGTGCTTGCATCGCCGGAAACTGCCACGGACGCCAACTACGAGCGGATCGAAGGGATCATCGCTCACGAGTACTTCCACAACTGGACCGGCAACCGGATCACCTGCCGCGACTGGTTCCAGCTGTCGCTGAAAGAAGGCCTGACGGTTTTCCGAGACCAGCAATTCACGGCCGACGAACGCAGCCCGGCGGTGAAGCGGATCGAGGATGTGATCCAGTTGCGCGGCCGCCAGTTCCGCGAGGACGGCGGCCCGCTGGCCCACCCGGTCCGGCCCGAGAGCTTCGTGGAGATCAACAACTTCTACACCGCGACGGTCTACGAGAAGGGCGCCGAGGTGATCGGAATGCTGAAGACCCTCGTCGGTGACGACGCCTATGCCAAGGCGCTCGATCTCTATTTCGAGCGTCATGACGGGCAGGCCTGCACCATCGAAGACTGGCTGAAGGTCTTCGAGGAGACCACCGGCCGTGATCTCACGCAGTTCAAGCGCTGGTATCGTCAGGCCGGCACGCCGCGGCTCGAGGTCGCCGACGACTTCGCGGACGGCACCTATACGCTGACCTTCCGCCAGTCGACACCGCCGACGCCCGGACAGTCCGAAAAGGCGCCGCTGGTCCTGCCCATAGCGGTCGGACTTCTGAGCCCGAACGGCGACGAGGTCGTGCCGACGCTGGTGCTGGAAATGACCGAGGTCGAGCAGAGCTTCCGCTTCGAGGGGCTCGGAGCGAAACCGGTGCCGTCGATCCTGCGCGGCTTCTCGGCGCCGGTGATCCTGACGCGTGCGGGCGACGCGGCGGACCGAGCGCTGCTTCTCGCCCACGACACCGACCCGTTCAACCGCTGGGAGGCAGGGCGCGCGCTGGCGCGGGACGGTCTGATGCGGATGGTGACCGGCGGCGCCGGTCCCGACGCTGACTTCATCGCGGGCCTCGACGCTGTGCTGGGGGATGACAGTCTCGACCCCGCATTCCGGGCGCTCGTGCTGCGCCTTCCCACCGAGGACGAGATCGCCCAGGCGCTCCACGACGGCGGCATCACGCCGGACCCGATGGCGATCCATGCCGCGGTCGAGACACTGAGCACGGCCATGGCGTCGAAACTCGCGCCCCGGCTGGAGCGCCTTTACGACACCATGCATGTATCGGGTCCATACAGCCCGGATGCCATGGCCGCCGGATGCCGCGCGCTCGGCAACGCCGCGCTGATGCTGCTGTCGCGCCGCGATGGCGGCGCGCGCGCCCGGGCGCAGTTCGCCGCCGCCGACAACATGACCCAGCAATTTGCCGGCCTCGCCGCGCTCGTGCGCATCGGAGACGCCGAGGCTGAACTCGCCGCCTTCTACGAGCAATGGAAGGGCGACCGGCTCGTTCTCGACAAGTGGTTTGCTCTGCAGGCCGGCCTTGCGGCGCCCGAGGACGCCGCGGCAATCGCCGCACGTCTCGCCGCGCACAAGGACTTCGACTGGAAGAACCCGAACCGGTTCCGCGCCTTGATGGGCGGGCTGGCAGGCAATGCCGCCGGATTCCACGCGCCGGGCGGGGCGGCCTACGAGCTCATGGCCGACTGGCTGATCCGGCTCGATCCCGTCAACCCGCAGACCGCGGCACGGATGACCGGCGTCTTCGAAACCTGGCGGCGTTACGACGCGGACCGGCAGGCAGCGATTCGCGCGGCGCTAAGCCGGATCGCGGCGCCCCCCGGTCTCTCCCGCGACACCGCCGAAATGGTACAGCGGATCCTTGCCGACTGACCCATCCCGGACGAATGCCCTTGCCTGGCACCTGCCCTCACGCTGGCGTTGCAAATACTTAGACGCGGTCTTGGCGCCCGCTGCCGCGGCGGCCGCCGCGCAATTCGAGACGACGGCGCCCGTTCCACCGGCGCCACGGTGGACGCTTCACAGCCTCACGCACATTGCCGCGGCAACAAAAGCGGATTAAGTATGGGCAGATAGAAACGTCATCCCGGTTTCACATTGCCGTGATTTCTGGACCGCCATGAAGGACCGCATCGATCCCCTCATCGCAGAACGGGCGCCTTGGCTTTTTGCCGGGCATCCGTGGTCGGCGCCGTCCCGCGCCGTGCTCACGCGCATGCTCGGGTACAACAAGACAATCCGGCTTGGCGAGTTCCTGCAGGACAAGCCGACGGACGAGATCATGGCGATCATGGGCGAGATGCTGGCCCGTGACGTGGAGGCGTCCGGGCTCGACAACATCCCGCGCCACGGCGCCGCGCTGATCGTGGCCAACCATCCGACCGGTATCGCAGACGGGATCATCCTCAACACCGTCTTGTCGCGAGTCCGGCAGGATGCGTTCTTCTACGCCAACAGCGATATCCTGCGCGTGCTTCCGCAATTCGAAAGCATGATCGCACCCGTGGAATGGCGTCTGGAAAAGCGCAGCCACGCGAAGACCCGCGAGACGATGGCCTATACGCGCAAGGCGGTCGAGCAGGGACGTCTCGGCGTGATCTTCCCAGCCGGCCGTCTCGCCAAGCGGCGCGGGCTCCGCCTGCATGAGCGTCCGTGGATGGCGTCTGCGGCGATGATCGCACGGAAGTTCGATCTGCCGGTGATTCCGGTCAATGTTCGGGCGCGGAATTCGGTCCTCTTCTACCTTTTCGACCTGATCCACCCGACCCTGCGGGACATCACCCTGTTTCACGAGACCCTGAACAAGTACCGCCAGCCCTACCGGATCACCGTGGGGGAGCCCATCGCCCCAAACGAGATCCCTGCGCGTTCGGAAGACGGGATCGAAATGCTTCGAAGTGCGACACTGGCGCTTGGGGGGCGACACGCGCCCGACGTGTCTCTGGTGCACAATTCCCGCCTGCCATCCTGGGCGAAGCCCGCGCTGGCCCACCTGTAGGGCCGATCCAGTTTGGGGCCACGGCGGGCGCCATTCAGTCGCGCAGGCGGTATCCCGTCCGGAACATCCACCAGATCACCGTGAGGCAGAGCCCCGTGAAGGCCGCGATGGCGACCAGGCTGAACCCCACTGCCACGTCGGAATGGCCGAAGAAGGCCCAGCGGAATCCCGAGATCAGATAGACCACCGGGTTGAGCAGCGACACCGTCTGCCAGAACGGCGGCAGCATGGTGATGGAATAGAAGCTGCCGCCGAGGAACACGAGCGGCGTGATGACGAGGAGCGGGATCAGCTGAAGCTGCTCGAAGTTGTTCGCCCAGATTCCGATGATGAAACCCAGCAGGCTGAACGACAGGCAGGTCAGCACCAGAAAGGCGAGCATCGCCAGCGGATGCAGGATCGTCAGGTCGACGAAGAAATACGATGTCACCAGGATGATGATGCCGATGATGAAGGATTTCGTCGCCGCGGCGCCGACATAGCCGATCACGATCTCGAGGAAGTCGACCGGCGCCGAGAGATGTTCGTAGATCGTACCGATGAACTTCGGAAAGTAGATCCCGAACGAAGCGTTGGAGATCGACTGGGTCATCACGCTCAGCATGATCAGTCCCGGCACGATGAAAGCTCCGTAGCTCACCCCTTCCACATCGGTGATCCGGCTGCCGATCGCGGAGCCGAACACGACGAAATAGAGCGACGTAGACAGCACGGGTGAGAACAGGCTCTGCGCGAGCGTGCGGAAGAAGCGCGCCATTTCAGACCGGTACATGGTCAGGATCGCCTGGGCGTTCATGCGGTATCCTTCACGAGGCCGACAAAGATTTCTTCCAGCGAGCTCTGGCGCGTCTGCAGATCGCGCACATGCAGCCCCGCATCGCCGAGGTCGGAGAGGAGCCGCGTGATCCCGCTGCGCTCGGCTCCGGCATTGTAGGTGAAGATCAGGGTCGACCCGTCATCCCGAAGCCTCAGGTCGTAGGAGGCAAGCTCCGCCGGAATCTCGGCCACCGGCTCGCGCAGTTCCAGCCAAAGCTCCTTCTTTCCGAGCCGGCGCATCAGCGTCGTCTTGTCCTCGACAAGCAGGATCCGGCCTGAATTGATCACCGCGATCCGGTCTGCGATCGCCTCTGCCTCTTCGATGTAATGCGTGGTCAGGATGATGGTCACGCCCTCGTCCTTGAGCCGCCGGACGATCTCCCACATGTCCCGGCGCAGTTCCACATCGACCCCGGCGGTCGGTTCGTCCAGAAACAGGATCCGCGGCTCGTGCGCCAGCGCCTTGGCGATCATCACACGCCGCCGCATCCCGCCCGACAACTCGCGCGTCAGGGCATCCCGCTTCTCCCAGAGCGACAGCTGCCGCAGCACCCGTTCCACTGCGTCGTCGCGAGTCGGCAGGCCGAAAATACCGCGCGAAAAACTGACTGTGGCGCGGACCTTGGCAAAGGGTTCCAGCGCGATCTCCTGGGGCACAAGTCCGATCAGCCGCCGTGCGGCCCGGAAGTCATGCACCACGTCGTGGCCGCCCACCGTCACCTGACCCGAAGTCGGGTTGGTAATGCCGCAGATCGTGGAGATCAGAGTCGTCTTGCCCGCCCCGTTGGGGCCCAGAAGCGCCACGATCTCGCCTTCTTCGATATTCAGGGTGACCCGCTTCAGCGCCTCCAATCCGCTCGCATAGGACTTTCGGAGCTCTCGGACCGAGACGATCGCAGGCACTGTGGGCTCCTCCGGCAAGTCTAGACCTTGGCCGGACTTGCGCCAGCCAGGGGTCACGGGCCCCGAGTCATAGCCCGCATGCCGGACTTGGCAATGGCCAAGATCAGGACTTGCCGGAGTTCAACCTGTGCCAGCGATGCAGGATGTCACCGCCGAGGGGCCGCGACTCGACCAACGCAAAGCGCGGAGCGTCCGCCAGACGGTCGATTGCCATGGCCCCGATCGCGGGGCGTCCTTCGGCGCCGATCGCGAGGCCCGCGGTCATCCCGATCAGTTCATCCACCAGACCCGCGGACAGAAGGCTCGCGGCAAGGGCGCCGCCGCCCTCGCAGAAGACCCGCGTGAGGCCCGCCGCGCCAAGTGTGGAAAGAATTGCTGCCGGCGGCAGATCGCGCTCGGGACCGGTCTCCACCGGCAGGCAGCGCGCGCCCGCTTCCTGCCAGTGCGCGATCCGCTTCGCCGGCGCGTCGGCGCCGTGGAGCAGCCAGACCGGCACGTCGCGGGCGCTTCGACCAAGCGCGGAATTCTCCGGGAGGTCGAGGCGACGCGAGGCCACCACGCGGACCGGCTGTTGCGTGATCCCGAGACCGCGCACCGTCAGCATCGGATCATCAGACCGGGCGGTCCCAGCCCCCACCAGCACCGCATCGTGGCGCGCCCGCTCGACATGGACGAACCGCCGCGCGTCCGCGCCGGTGATCCATTGGCTTTCTCCCGAACCGGTCGCGATGCGCCCGTCAAAGCTGGACGCAAGTTTCAGCGTGACCCAGGGACGCCCCTGGCGGACCCGAAGCAGGAATCCGGCGTGGTCGCGCCGCGCAGCGGTCTCCTCCACATCTTCGGTCACAACGATCCCCGCTTCGCGCAGGCGCGCGAGCCCGCCCCCGTTCACCCGCGGATCCGGATCGCGGGACGGCACCACGACCCGCGCGACCCCCGCGGCGATCAAGGCATCGGCGCAGGGCGGCGTCCGCCCGTGATGGGCACAGGGCTCAAGCGAGACATAGGCGGTGGCGCCCCGCGACGCCGCACCGGCGCGCTCCAGCGCCACGGTTTCGGCATGCGGGCGCCCCCCCGGCTGGGTCCAGCCGCGCCCGACGATCCGCCCCGCGCGCACGAGAACACAGCCGACTGCCGGATTGGGCCAGCACCGTCCCTGCCCCCGACGGCCGAGATCCAGCGCAAGCGCCATGAACCGCGCATCCTCAGGCGTGGCCACCTGATCGGGCACGGCCGGAATCACGAGGTTTGCGGCGCGTCCGGGCGAAGCTCCGCAACGAAGCGGTCGAAGTCGTCCGCTGCCTGAAAATTCTTATAAACGCTGGCAAAACGCACATAGGCCACGGTGTCGATCCGCGCCAGCGTCTCCATCACGATCTCGCCGATCACGCGCGACGGGATGTCCTGTTCGCCCAGCGACTCAAGACGCCGCACGATGCCAGAGATCATCTTTTCCACGCGCTCAGGATCAATGGGACGCTTCTGCAGTGCGATCCGCACCGACCGTTCGAGCTTGTCGCGGTCGAAATCCTCGCGCCGGCCGTTCGACTTGATCACAACGAGATCCCGGAGTTGGACCCGCTCATAGGTGGTGAAACGTCCGCCACACTCCGGACAATAGCGCCGCCTGCGGATCGCCACATGATCCTCTGCAGGGCGGGAATCCTTTACCTGCGTGTCGACGTTGCCGCAGAAGGGACAGCGCATTGCGTGCTCCTCGTCACCAGTGCCTAGCGCGGCCCCGCCACGCTTACGCCAGCACTATAGGAGCACGACAAAGATTTGGGTAGCACAGATTGGCGGCTACAATATGCGCCGCGACGGGAGTCTATCCCCGCCGCGGCCGCACTGGATTCCGGCGTAGCGTCAAAACAGCATGTGCAGGCCGCCGCTCCTCGTGCACAGCGCCCGCGAATGCGCGACCGAGAAGTTCTCGCCCACCCGGCGCATGCTTACGGTGAAGCTTCGGTTGTCGTTGCTCGCGGCACCCTGCGGCACGACCTTGAACAGCATCCCGCGGCCGCCGGGATTTGTGGTGCTGGGGCCATCCGCCCGCACGACCACAACGCGCGAGGCCACGGGCACATTCAGCATTGTCCAGGCATAGTCCCCGGCGGCGCAGAAGTAATCCGGCCCGGAGGTGCCGGCGCGAGCCTGCACTTCGAACGTGCCGTCCTGCATCGGATAGACCAGAAGATTGTTGTGCGCGAGAAAGACGGGACGAATTGCCGGTCCCCGGTCTGCCGCAAGCGCTGGTGCGGCGATGGCCAGGACCGCAGCCAATGCAAGTCCGGCCATCCGCCCCAGGGACCGCGCCGGATTTCTTTCAGTATCCTTCATGTCGAATGCTCTCCGTAGACAGACGCTCTGCCGGTCGGGTCGGGCCCGCGACATCGGGATGGCGCCAATTCCACTGATCTAGGACGTTTCGCAGCCAATCACAGGCTGAACGGCCCCCATTTCATTCACATTTTTGAATGCGTAAACCGGGGTTGATTACATTCACGGGCACGATCCTCGGAAAGCGCTGTGCACTCCCGATTGCGTCCCCCCCGCATTCTGTCCTGGGCCGTACCGGGCGCCCCTGCCTTCCGCCGCGATCTTTCGACCGACCTACTGGTCGAGGAAACTCCGCAGCTTCCGCGACCGGCTCGGGTGCTTGAGCTTCCGCAGCGCCTTTGCCTCGATCTGGCGGATCCGTTCGCGGGTCACGCTGAACTGCTGACCCACCTCTTCGAGCGTGTGGTCGGTGTTCATGCCGATCCCGAACCGCATCCGCAGCACCCGTTCCTCGCGCGGCGTAAGGCTCGCCAGTACCCGCGTCGTGGTTTCCTTCAGGTTGTCCTGAATCGCGCTGTCGAGAGGCAGGATCGCATTCTTGTCCTCGATGAAATCGCC
>JAGQRV010000099.1:0-724 GCA_020425125.1 Paracoccaceae bacterium
TGATCCCGAAGGCCGAGCGCGGCCAATATGACCTGATCGGCTCGGTGCGCGGCTATGTCCGCTACCTGCGCGAACAGGCATCGAAGGCGCAGGCCGGTGCGCCGGATTACGCGGCCGAGCGGGCGCGCTTCATTCGGGCGCGGGCTGATCTCGCCGAGATGGAGGCNNGGAGGCCGAGGAAAAGCGCGGCGCGTTGATCGCGGCCGAAGAGATCGAGGCCGCCTGGATCGCCGTTCTGGCGCTTCTGCGCACCCGCTTGCTCGCGCTGCCGGACCGGTTGGCGCCGCAGGTCTTTGAACAATCAACCGTCGGAGACACCCGGAACCTGATCCGAATGACCATCCGCGAGGTGCTCGATGATCTCGCGCAGCCAGATGTCCAACTCGAAGCCAGCGCTGACATTGACGGGCTCGCCGATCCTGAAGCGGACGGTGGAGACGGCGCTGAAGGTGCTGCGCCCGCCGCCGGAACTGACGATCAGCGATTGGGCGGACCAGAACCGACGGCTGAGCTCTGAGGCCAGCGCCGAACCCGGGCAATGGCGCACGAGCCGGGCGGAATACCAGCGCGGGATCATGGAGGCGATCTCGGACGCCTCGACCGAGACGGTGGTCATCATGTCCTCCGCCCAGGTCGGCAAGACCGAGGTGCTGAACAACGCCTGCGGCTATCACATCGATCAGGATCCCGCGCCGATCATGGTGGTGATGCCGACCGAGCGCGA
>JAGQRV010000099.1:844-5007 GCA_020425125.1 Paracoccaceae bacterium
TTTCCGGGCGGGCATCTGACCATCGTCGGCGCGAACGCACCCTCGGGTCTGGCCAGCCGCCCGATCCGCCTGCTGCTGTGCGACGAGGTCGACCGCTACCCGTTCAGCGCGGGCGCCGAGGGTGACCCTGTCAACCTCGCCAGGAAACGCACGGTGACCTTCTGGAACCGCAAGATCGTGCTGGTCTCGACTCCCACGAACAAGGGCACCAGTCGGATCGAGGCGGCGTATCAAGAAAGCGATCAGCGCCGGTTCTGGGTGCCATGCCCGGACTGCGGGGCGGAACAGGTGCTGACCTGGACACAGGTGCGCTGGAGCAAGGGGCCCGAGGGCGATCACCGTCCCGAAACGGCGCGCTACCACTGCGCGGAATGCGATGCGGCGTGGCGGGACGAGACCCGCTGGGCGGCCGTCTCAAAAGGGCATTGGGTGGCGGAGCAGCCCTTCGCGGGCGTGGTGGGGTTTCACCTGAACGAGATCTACTCGCCCTGGGTCAGACTGGAGGCGATGGTGCGGGCCTTTCTCTCGGCGCGCTCCGGCGGGGACGAGACGATGAAGACCTTCGTCAACACCTCGCTGGGCGAGACCTGGGTCGAGACTGGGGAAGCCCCTGACTGGCAGCGGCTCTACGACCGGCGCGAGGCTTGGAAACCGGGTACGGTGCCAGCCGGCGGGCTGTTCCTGACAGCCGGGGCCGACGTGCAGAAGGACCGGGTCGAGGTCGATGTCTGGGCCTGGGGTCGCGGGCTAGAAAGCTGGCTCGTCGATCACGTTGTGATCGAGGGCGGGCCGGGAGACCCGACTTGCTGGCAGCGGCTCACCGACCTGCTCGGGCGGAGCTGGACCCACGCGAACGGCGTGCCGATGAATATCGCGCGGCTCGCGATCGACACCGGCTACGAGACCTCCGCCGTCTATGCCTGGGCGCGGCAGGTGGGGTTTGCCCAGGTCGCGCCGGTGAAGGGCGTCGACGGGTTCAACCGGTCAGCACCGGTGACTGGGCCGACCTATGTCGACGCTACCGTCGCGGGCAAGCGGCTCCGGCGGGGTGCGCGGCTCTGGACCGTGGCGACCTCGACCTTCAAGGCCGAAACCTACCGGTTCCTGCGGCAGGAGCGGCCCACGGCGGAAGAGGTGGACGCCGGAGCGGCGTTCCCGCCCGGGACGATCCACCTGCCGGGCTGGACCGACAGCGAATGGCTGAAACAGCTCACCGCCGAGCAACTGGTGACGGTCCGCACAAGGCGCGGCTTTGCGAAGCTCGAATGGCAGAAGCTCCGCGAACGCAACGAGGCGCTCGATACAAGGGTCTACGCCCGCGCCGCCGCCTGGATCGCCGGGGCCGACCGCTGGTCCGAGGCATACTGGTCGGACATGGAACGGCAATTGGCAGTGCCCGCGCGCGTTGACGCGGCAGGCATAAACCCCGGGCGCACCGCCCGACCGGCATCGCGCCGGCGCGCGGTGCGCTCGAACTACATGGGATGATCGATGGCAACACTCGCAGAACTGCTGTCGCGGCGCGAGGCGCTCACCGCGGCGCGGTCCTCGACCGTGGCGCGGGTGAGCTACGACGGCAAGAGCGTGGACTACCGAAGCCTCGCCGAGATCGACCGGGCCATCGAGGCGCTCGACCGCGAGATCGCCGCCGCCGAGGGGCGGCGGGTGATCCGACACCTGCGGGTGACCACGGTGAAGGGCCTCTGATATGGGGATCTTCGATGCCTTCCGCCGCCGGTCCACCGGCGGTGCCGCTGCCGTGCGCGCGCGCCTCGAAGGGGCGATGGCAAAGCGGCGCCTGAGGGGCTGGAACCCGCCGCTAGAGAACATCAACGCGCTGGTCGCCTCCGGCGGCCCGCGACTGCTCGCCCGCTCACGGGAACTGGTGGTCACCAACGGCTATGCCGCCAATGCCTGCGAGGCCTTCGCGGCGAACCTGGTGGGCGACGGCATCAAGCCGTCCTCGCTCATCGAGGACGGGGATATGCGCGACCGGATCCAGCGGCTCTGGCTCGCCTGGACCGACGAGGCGGATGCCGACGGGCTCACCGACTTCTACGGGCTGCAGGCGATGATCGCCCGCGAAATGTTCGTGGCCGGCGAGTGCTTCGTCCGGCTGCGTCCGCGCCGGGCCGAGGACGGGCTGCGCGTGCCCTTGCAGGTGCAGCTTCTGCAATCCGAGATGCTGCCCTTCGACCGCACCGGGACGGCGGCGAACGGCAACCGCATCCGCTGCGGCATCGAGTTCGACCCCATCGGCCGGCGCGTCGCCTACCACTTCCGCCGCCGCCACCCCGGCGACAGCACCGACCATGGCGAGGTACTCCCGGAGACGGCGCGGGTTCCCGCCGAGGACGTGCTGCACGTCTTCCGGCCCATAGATGCCGGCCAACTCCGCGGGCTGCCACATGTCGCCCCGGCGATGGTGCGGCTCTATCTGCTCGATCAATACGACGACGCCGAGCTCGACCGGAAGAAGACCGCGGCGATGTTCGCGGGCTTCATCACAAAGACCGCGCCGGAAGAACAGCTGATGGGTGAAGTCGAGCCCGGAGAGGACGGCACCGGGATCGCAAGCCTCGAGCCCGGCACATTGCAGGTGTTGCTGCCCGGCGAGGATGTGAAGTTCTCGACGCCGGCAGACGTGGGCGGCGGCTACGAGGCGTTCCAGTATCGCACGCTCCTCAATATCGCGGCCTCGGTCGGGCTGCCCTACCACCTCGTCACCGGCGACGTACGGCAGGCGAATTACTCGTCCCTGCGCGCTGAACTCGTCGAGTTCCGCCGCCGGGCGAGCCAGCTCCAGCACGGCGTCATCGCCTTCCAGCTCTGCCGGCCGGTCTGGCGGCGCTGGCTCGAGGCAGCGGTGCTGGCGGGCGAACTGGACCCGTCCGACCTCGCGGGAGCGCTCGCGGTGCAATGGATCCCGCCGCGCTGGGACTGGGTCGATCCGCTGAAGGACATCCAGGCGCAGCTCCTCGCCATCGAGGCGGGGCTCCTGTCGCGGCGCAAGGCGGTCGAGGCCACCGGCTACGACATCGAGGAGATCGACCGCGAGAACGCGGCCGACCGCGACCGTGCCGAGGGGCTCGGTCTCCAGTACCGCGCGAGCCCCGGCGAGACGCAGGGCGCACGGGCCACGCCGAACCCGCCGGCAGACAGCAGAACCGATCCATCCGCACAGGAGTGAGACATGAAGAGCTGGTACAGCATCCGGGCCCGCGAGGCGGGCGTGGAGCTCTCGATCTATGACGAGATCGGCGCCTACGGCGTGAGCGCCAAGGACTTCATCGCCGAGCTGGGCGCGCTGCCCGCCGCGACCCCGATCGAGCTCCGGCTCAACAGCCCGGGCGGGTCGGTGTTCGACGCGGTGGCGATTTACAACGCGCTGAAGCGCCACGATGGCAGCGTCACGGTGACCATCGACGGCATCGCCGCCTCGGCCGCCTCTTACGTGGCGATGGCGGGCGACGCGGTGGTGATGCCGGAGAACGCCTTCCTGATGATCCACGATCCTTCGGGGCTGGCGATCGGCACCGCCGCCGACATGCGGTCGATGGCCGAGGCGCTCGACAAGATCGGCGCTAGCCTCGTGCGCGGTTACGCCGCCAAGTCCGGCAAGCCCGAGGAGGAGGTCGCCGCGCTGATGGCAGCGGAGACCTGGTTCGACGCGGCCGAGGCCCTGGCGGCGGGCTTCGCCGACCGGCTGGCCGCGCCGGTGCGTATGGCGGCCCACTTCGACATCAGCGGCTTCCGCAACGCGCCACCGGATCTGGTCGAGGCGGTGGAAGACGCCGACGAAGAGGCCGAGGTTCCGGAGGCCAGCGATGAACCCGAGGCGGGGGAGGGCGAGGAGTCTGAGGCCGAGGGCGGTGAGGGCGCCGCCACCGATAACCCCGACGCTCCGCCTCCCGCTGCTTCCGAGGACCCACCGCCCGCTGCTCCCGACAACCCGTCGCCCGCCGTGCCCGACCCGGCCGCGATCCGCGCCGAGGCGATGGCCCATGCGAAGACCGTGGTCGATCTCTGCCGCCTCGCAGGCCAGCCGCAGAAGGCCGCCGGCTTCCTCGAGACCGAGGCGAGCCTCGACGCGGTGCGCAAGGCGCTGATCGAGGCCCGCGCCACTGCCGACCCCGATATCGCCGCCACCCATCCCCAGCCCG
>JAGQRV010000027.1 GCA_020425125.1 Paracoccaceae bacterium
CGTCGTCCTCAATCCCAGCCGATGCAGGACGCGGGGCATAGTCCCCGCGGGACTCGCCGCCATAGCCGGGATCGGCCGGATCGGCACCATAACTGGCGCCGCCTTCGCCCCGGCCGTCGAGCATGTGCAGCTCGCTCCGGAACGGGCGCAGTACGATCTCGGTGGTGTAGCGGTCCTGGCCGCTCTGGTCCTGCCATTTGCGGGTTTCGAGCTGTCCCTCGATGTAGACCTTCGATCCCTTGCGCAGGTACTGCTCGGCGACCTTGGCGAGCGGCTCGCTGAAGATCGCGACGCTGTGCCATTCGGTGCGCTCCCGGTTCTCGCCGGTATTGCGGTCGCGCCAGCGTTCCGATGTGGCGATCCGCAAGTTCACCACCTTGCCGCCGTTCTGGAAGGTGCGCACTTCCGGGTCGCGCCCGAGATTGCCGACCAGAATGACCTTGTTGACCGAACCTGCCATACTCTTTGCCCTCCGCGAATCCTTCTTGTCGGCCGAACATAGACCACGGGTCCGGAAACGTAACGGGGGGTTTTGGCAGCTCTGCAACAGCCGATGCGACACAGTCGGATGACAACGGGTTAAGGCTGGCGGCTCAGGAAAAACCGGGTTAGGGTCGCGCCAAAACAGGGACAGTCGGATTGATGCAGGTCGGGCGCAGGGCATTCGTCACGGCAATTTGCGTGGCCGTTTCGGCCGGGCCGGGGGGCGCCGAGACCGCCCGGGCGGGAACTTCCCGCAGCGCCATCTTCAGCAAGCAGGTGCAGGTGCTCGACCGGCGCGCGTCGACCCAGTATTCCTATTCGACCCGGCTCCAGCCGCAGACCGATTTCGGCACGGTGCATCTGGCGCCGCGCAAGGTGCGCTATCGCGGGGCCTATCTGTCGGTGGCACAGGACGTGGCCCGGCGCCACAATGTCCCGCCCGATCTGTTCGTGCGTCTGGTCGAGCAGGAGAGCGGCTGGAACCCCGGCGCGGTGTCCTACAAGGGGGCGCTGGGCCTGGCGCAGCTGATGCCCGAAACCGCCCGGCGCCTCGGGGTTGATCCGACCGACCCGCACCAGAATCTCGATGGCGGCGCGCGCTATCTGCGCCAGCAGTTCGAGAGGTTCGGCTCGTGGCGGCTGGCGCTGGCTGCCTATAATGCCGGGCCGGCAGCGGTCGAGAAATACGGCGACATTCCGCCCTACGAAGAGACCCGGAACTACGTCCGGGCCATTCTGGGGCTCTAGCCCAGACCGTGCCGGCCCGTCGGCCTGCCCAGAAAGCTCGCTCGCAAGTTGTTCGTCGCTTGGGCGCCGCAACGTCCCTTGCCGCAATCCCTGTGCCATAGGGACCACTACCGTCAATAGATCTTGACAGAGCGCGGACGGGTCGCGGACGCTTGGTCCGGACGGCGAGGTGGCCGCATTGAATCGAGGAGGTGTGCCCCCATGCGGGTAATGCAGATTTTGCGTTCGAAACCCGAAGGCGATGTCGTGACCATCCAGCCCGGATCCAAGGTTTCGGAGGCAGCGCAGTTGCTCTCTGAAAAGCGCATCGGTGCCGTCATCGTGTCGCATGACGGGGGCACGGTCATCGGGATCCTGTCGGAGCGTGACATCGTGCGCGAACTGGGGCGTCGCGGGGCAGGTTGCCTTGACGATCCGATCGAGGCGATCATGACCGCCAACCCGGTGGGCTGCAGCAAGGAAGAAGACAGCGACGAAGTCTTTCAGAAGATGACGGACGGTCGTTTCCGACACCTTCCGGTGCTCGAGGACGGCAAGATGATCGGCCTGATTTCCATCGGCGATGTGGTCAAGTGCCGGCTGTCGGAACTGGCGATGGAGAAGACGGCGCTGGAAGGCATGATCATGGGGCATTGAGCCCGGCTGGATCATGGGGCATTGAGCCCGGCCGGATCATCGGGAATTGAGCCCGGGCAGCGCCCTCAGGTGCGGCGAGGTGACGGTCCCCTCCCTCCTTGCAATGCACCGCGTAATATTGTTGCGTAGCAACGGGGCGCGCTTTGGCAGTGCGGCATCGTGCGGGAGGGGACGGGCATCATGCGGATCGGACTTTACCCGGGCACATTCGACCCGCTGACTCACGGACATACCGACATCATCCGTCGCAGTTGCGCCCTGGTTGACCGGCTGGTCATCGGGGTCGCGATCAACCGCGACA
>JAGQRV010000001.1 GCA_020425125.1 Paracoccaceae bacterium
GCCTATGTCGATGTCGCCGTCGAACGTTGGCTGGCGGAGACCGGCCGAGACGTGGTCCTCGATGGCGACGGCCGAACCTTCGCCGAGGTGAAGGCCGAGCGACTGGGCGACTCTGCCGACGCTGCTGCCTGATGGCCGTCTACTACAACGATACCGATCCCGCGGCCTGCGCCTGGCTGCGGGAGCTGATCGCGACCGGGCTGCTGCCCGATGGCGAGGTGGACGAGCGGTCCATCCTGGACGTGGAGCCCGCCGAGCTGCGCGGCTTCACGCAATGTCATTTCTTCGCCGGGATCGGCGGCTGGCCCTACGCGCTGCGTCTCGCGGGCGTGCCCGAAAGCCTGCCGGTCTGGACCGGCTCGCCGCCCTGTCAGCCGTTCAGCCAGGCTGGACAGCGCAAAGGACAGGACGATGACCGCCATCTCGCCCCGGCATTCCTGCGCCTCGTCGCAGCCTGCCGCCCGGAGCTCGTCTTCGGCGAGCAAGTCGCAAGCGCGGCAGTGCTCGGACCGGTTGGCGGCACGGCTCGAACACCGGCTGAGGATCCGGCTGGCTGGGCGTGGTTCGACGCTCTGGCGGCTGACCTGGAAGCGGCATCTTACGCCGTCGCAGCGGCCGATCTGCCGGCTGCGGGCATCGGCGCCCCGCACATCCGCCAACGCCTCTTCTTCGGCGCCGTCGCCCTCGAAACGGGCGGGCTGGGCGACAGCTTCGGCGCGGGATCACAAGGACGGATCGGAATGCAGGGCGGTTCCGATCAACGCGCTGCTCGGTCGGCAGGTCTGGCTGGCAGGCTGGCCGACGGCAATGGCGGGCTCGCCCGCGACGGCGGCGTACAACGCGGCCGGCAACACCGATGCGAGCCGCAGGACGGTGAAGCTGGTGGACTGGTCGATGGTGCCGACCCTGCCGGGGCCAATGCGACGGACGGCGTCTGGCGAGATCCGGACTGGCTCCTCTGCCGCGATGACCGCTGGCGGCCCGTTGAGCCCGGAACATTCCCGCTGGCTGATGGGCTACCCGGTCGCATGGGGCTGCTGCGGGGCTACGGCAATGCGATCGTTCCGTCGCTCGCGGCGGAGTTCGTGACGGCGTTTCTGGAGAGCCTGCGATGAAGCAGAGCCGGATCATGTCGATGGTCGAGGCCGCGGCAAACGTTGTCGTCGGCTACGTTTTGGCCATCGCGACGCAGATCGTCGTGTTCCCGTGGTTCGGGATCGAGACTGGACTCGCGGAGCATCTGACCATCGGCCTTGCCTTCGTCGGCGTGTCGTTGGCGCGGGGTTACCTGCTGCGACGACTGTTCGAGCGTTGGCGATAGCGCCGGGCATCACACATCGGCGGGCTCGACTGCCGTGATGTAGGCGGGGCCTGCATTCCACGAACCCTCATCAAGGGTCCAGAAGGCGTCCTCCATGTCGGCCAGCGCCACGAAGGCGACGGCTTGCGCCGCCTCCGGGGACAGTGCCTCGACGGTCACGCAGGTGCTTTCGGTGACGGCACGGGTAATCTTGACCCTGTACCGCGGCATCAGACGGCGTCCTCGATGCGGTAGCAGCGCCCTCTTCCTTCGACTTTCTCCGAGGTGACGGTCAGACCGAGCTTTTTCTTAAGCGCGCCGGCAAGCGCACCCCTCACCGTGTGCGGTCTCCAGTCCAAGGCTGCGACCATCTCGTCGATGGTCGCGCCGCCCTCGGTGCGGAGCATCTCGATCAGCTTCGCCTGCTTGGTGCCCGTGCGCGGCGAGCGCGCCTTGGGCGCGGGGTCGGTCTCGGCGGGAGCGTCCTGCGAGGCCTCCGTGCTCGACGCTGCGTCAGCGCCCGTGGGCGCGTTGTCGCCACCGTCCGGCTCGACGCCGATGGCGGCGAGGCCCGCGTTGGTGATGTGCAGGAGGATGGCGCGGCCGTCCTCGTCGTTGCGCCAGATGCGGTTGAGCGCGGCGTCCGCCTTGGTCTGGCTGTCGGTCGTGGTCTCGGCGATCAGCCCGCGGGAGAGCAGCGCGCCGACCACCTTGGCGGCGGCGCCGCCACGGAGCGAGCCGGGGAGCGGTAGGACGTTGCGGTCCTCACGCTGCACGGCGGCGCTGAGGATCACGAGCTGGGTGTCGGAAAGCTTGGTCATCTGGGGTCTCCGTGTTCGAGGCCCGCGTCATGCGGCGCCTTCTACGACTCCAAGCCGCGCCTCAGCGCGGCGGGAGTTCCGGCAGCGCCGGAAATCAGCGGGCGTGTTCGCCTTCGCCGAAAGCGCTGTCGGTGATGCGCTTCAGGAGGCTGGCGTAGTGTTCGAGGGTACCGACCATGGCCCAGCCCGCCTCGTCGGGGGCGCAGTTGAAATGGTCGTCGCTGAGCGCCTGCAGGCGGGCGAGCATCTCGTCGATCTCGGCCTTCTTGCCGATGAAGGCGGCGAGTGCCGCTTCCTTGTTCCGGCGCGCCTTCTCGGCGCGGAGTTCGTGGCGCGGGGTGGTAATCGGGTTCAGGCGGCGGGTCATCGGGGGGGCTCCGTGGTGAGTTGCATCGTTTCGTTGGAGTGACGTTCGCTCTCTCCGCGAGGCTTATCAACTCGATAAGCGCATGATCTTGAATGATAATCGGAGCCGTCGATGCAGGGCATGAGCGAGCGCCAGTACGCCGCGCATGTCGGGCTATCGCGGGGCGCGATCCAGAAGGCGAAGACCGCCGGCAGGCTCGTGCTGCATGAAGATGGCAGCATCGACGCGGCGGCATCCGACAGGCTCAGGGCCGAGACGACGGACCCGTCGAAGACCCGCAAGCCGCCCGCGCCGAAGCTCAAACCCGTGCCCGAGGCCGCCGTCGCCGCCGTCGGTGACACATTGCGTGAACAGGGACTGACCGCGCCGGCCGTCGGCGGCGGCACCACCTTCCTGCAGGCCAAGACCGCGA
>JAGQRV010000100.1 GCA_020425125.1 Paracoccaceae bacterium
CCCTTTCCCCATTGTCGTTTCTGTCACGGACGGCGTCGGTTTATCCGGAGCGTCTTGCGGTGGTTCACGGGGGGGTTCGGCGGAGCTGGGCGGAGACCTATGCGCGGTGCCGGCGTCTGGCCGGGGCGCTGTCGGCGCGGGGGATCGGCCGCGGCGACACGGTGGCGATCGTGGCGTCGAACATCCCCGAGATGTTCGAGGCGCATTTCGGCGTGCCGATGTCGGGGGCGGTTCTGAACACGATCAACACCCGTCTCGATGCCGAGGCGATCGCCTTCATCCTCAATCACGGCGAGGCGCGGGTCGTGCTGGTGGATCCGGAGTTTTCCGACGTGGTCCAGCGCGCGCTGCGGATGGCGGGCGGCGACCGGCTCGTCGTCGACATCGAGGATGCCTCCTACGAGGGCGGCAGCCGGATCGGGGCGCTGAGCTATGACGCGCTGCTCGGCGACTGCCCGGCGGACTACCAGTGGTCGCTGCCGGCGGACGAATGGGACGCGATCACGCTGAACTACACCTCCGGCACCACCGGCGATCCGAAGGGCGTGGTCTATCACCACCGCGGCGCCTATCTGAACGCGCTGTCGAACATCGTCACCTGGTCGATGCCGCAGCATGCGCGCTATCTGTGGACGCTGCCGATGTTCCACTGCAACGGCTGGTGCTTCCCCTGGACGATCGCGGCCAATGCCGGGGTCTGCATCTGCCTGCGCGCGGTCCGGGCGGAGCCGATCTACCAGCTGATCCGCGACGAGAAGGCCACCCATTTCTGCGGCGCGCCGATCGTGCTGAACATGCTGGCCAACGCGCCCGACGCGCTGAAGGAGTTCGACCACGAGGTGAAGGTGATGACCGCCGGCGCCTCGCCCCCCGCGGCGGTGATCCGCAACATGGAGGCGATGGGGATCGAGGTCACCCATGTCTACGGGCTGACCGAGACCTACGGGCCCTCGGTGGTCTGCGCCTGGAAGGACGACTGGAACGGGCTCGGCATCGAGGAGAAGGCGCGGCTCAAGGCGCGCCAGGGGGTGCGGAACGCGGCGCTGGAAGGCCTGATGGTCGCCGATCCCGAGACGCTGGAGCCGGTGCCCGACGACGGCGAGACGATGGGCGAGATCTTCATGCGCGGCAACAACGTGATGAAGGGCTACCTGAAGAATCCGAGCTCGACCGAGAAGGCGTTCCGCGGCGGCTGGTTCGCCTCGGGCGATCTCGGCGTGATGCATCCCGACGGCTATGTGGAACTGAAGGACCGTTCCAAGGACATCATCATCTCGGGGGGCGAGAACATCTCGTCGGTCGAGGTCGAGGACGTGCTCTACAAGCACCCGGCGGTGATGGAGGCCGCGGTGGTCGCGCGGCCCGACGAGAAATGGGGCGAAACCCCCTGCGCCTTCGTCGACCTGAAGCCCGGCGCCGCGGCCACCGAAGCCGAGATCGTCGCCTTCTGCCGCCAGAACATGGCCCATTTCAAGGCCCCCCGAACCGTCATCTTCGGCCCCCTCCCCAAAACCTCCACCGGAAAAATCCAGAAATTCATCCTCAGAGACAGGGCAAGGGGAGACCTCGTCGGGTCGTGACGCCTGGGGCCTGCACGCCGCCCTGAGCGGCGGGTCCGTCAGCCAATCAATCGTCGGAAAAGGCGCGCTCCCGCGGGCGCGCGCGGAGGAGATGTGACAATGCAGATCTACGTGAGGAAAGAGGGCCAGGAGCAGCCCTACTGGCCGGTCGGACCGTTCCACGTCCGGCTGCCCTTCGTGCATTACCGCTGGGAACTGGCCGACAGCCTTCAGGCGCTGATCATGTTCGTGGTCGGTCTGGCGATGATCCCGCTTCTCGAGAAATATCTCGGGATCCCCTATGAGGCCGCGCTGGCCTTCTGTTTCATCGCCGGCGCCTGCTACATGCTGCCTGCGCTGCTCGGTGTGCCGCTGGTGCCGGGCTGGATCACGCCGGCGATTCCGGTGGTGCTGCTCTTTCTCGGCGGCTTCGAGCCCGGTCCGCAGGCGATCCAGGCCATGTTCGCGCTGCAACTCGTGGTCTTCATCCTGTTCCTGGTCCTCGGGATCACGCGGATGGGCTCGAAGCTCGTCGACTGGATTCCCAATTCGCTCAAGAACGGCATCATCATCGGCGCCGGCATCGCCGCGCTTCTGGGCGAGCTTCGGGAGGGCGGGCGTGTCGACGGGACGCCGGTCTCGCTGATCGCCGGCTCGGCGCTGGCGATCTATCTGCTGTTCTCCGTCTCGTTCAAGGCGGCGGGCGAAAGATACCCGCTGGCCAAGAAGATCGCGGACCTCGGCATGGTTCCGGCGATGATCGTGGCGATGATCATCGGCTGGGTCGTCGGCGAGTACCCGGTTCCCGAGATCAAGTGGGGGATCACCGATCCGGATTTCGGCCTGATGTGGGAGTACCTGCCGTTTTCGGTCGGGTTCCCCGGATGGGACGTCTTCCTGCTGGCGATCCCGACGGCCCTGATCGCCTATGTGATTGCCTTCGGCGACATCGTGGTCGGCTTCGTGCTGATCGACCGGGTGGACCACTTGCGCAAGGATGAAGCGATCAACGACGATGTGGACCGGATTCACCATGTCACGGCGATCCGGAATGCGATCCACGCCTTCTTCGCCCCCTGGCCGGGGCTGGCCGGACCGCTCTGGACCGCAGCCCATGCGACGCTGGCGGAGCGCTACGGCCGTGGCAGAAGCGCGATGGAGTCGATCTACAGCGGTGGCGGAACCTTCTGGATCACCGGCTTTCTGGCGCTCTTCCTGCTGCCGCTCGTCACCCTGTTCCAGCCGGTCCTGCCGATCGCGCTGTCGCTGACGCTGATCCTGACCGGCTACATCTGCATCATGGTCGGCATGGAGCAGCTGAAGACCAATGCCGAACGCGGCGTGGCGGCGATGGTCGCGGTCACCCTGGCGCTGCCCGATCCGAAGTCGACCGTCTATGCGGTGATCGTCGGACTGGTCCTGCACCTTCTGGTTGAGCGTCGGCGGATATTCGGGAAGGACGCGGATGAGGAGCCGGTCGCGGCTGCGGCCGCGGGCGAGTGAGCCTGGACGGCCGCGGCCACAGGTTTGCGGCCGGGCGGGCACCCGCCTCCCGGCATGGAGGTGCAGCGCGGGCACAGCTTGCGCCACCAGCCCCACGAGGAAGGAGATGAACCATGAAGATACTCGTGCCTGTGAAGCGGGTGATTGACTACAACGTGAAGGTTCGCGTGAAGGGGGACGGGTCCGGCGTGGACCTTGCGAACGTGAAGATGTCGATGAACCCGTTCGACGAGATTGGCGTCGAAGAGGCGATCCGTCTGAAGGAAGCGGGCAAGGTCG
>JAGQRV010000101.1 GCA_020425125.1 Paracoccaceae bacterium
TGAAACAGGACGCGTGATCGGCGACATGACGGACACATCGAAGGACATTGCGAGACCCATCCGGCTGGGCATGGTCGGAGGCGGGCGCGGCGCATTGATCGGCGCGGCACACCGGCGCGCAGCGCGCCTGGACGGGGAGTTCGACCTGGTCGCCGGGGCCTTCTCGTCGACGCTCGAACGCAGTCGTGCTTCCGGAGCAGACCTCGGCATCGGGCCCGACCGCTGTTACGGCGATTTCCGCGAAATGGCCATCCTCGAGGCAGCGCGCCAGGACGGGATAGAGGCGGTCGCCATCGTCACCCCGAACCATCTCCATGCGCCCGCGACCGCCGCCTTCCTGGAGGCGGGCATCCACGTGATTTGCGACAAGCCGGTGACGGCAACCCTGCCGGAGGCGCTCGCCCTCGAAGAGACCGTCAAGCGCTCCGGCCGGTTGTTCTGCCTGACTCACAACTATTCCGCTTATGCGATGGTGCGGCAGGCCGCGGCCATGATCGCCGCGGGCGAGCTTGGCGCGCTTCGCGCTGTGCAGGTCGAGTATCTCAGCGGCTTTCTCGCCAAACCGGTCGAGAATGCGAACAAGCAGGCGGCCTGGCGCACTGATCCCGCCAAGGCAGGTGGGGGCGCCATCGGTGATATAGGCTCCCATGCCTGGCACCTACTGCGCGTTGTCACGGGACTCCGCGTCGAGCGTCTGGCGGCGGATCTTTCCGCGTTGGTCCCGGGACGGCGGATTGACGATCACGCCCAAGTGCTCCTGCGGTTCAAAGGCGGGGCGCGCGGGTGTCTCGTGGCGAGCCACGTGGCTGCGGGCGCGGAGAACGACCTGCGCATACGTGTCTTCGGAGAGACGGGCGGGCTTGAATGGTCACAGAACGACCCTGAAATTCTTGTCATCCGGTCTCTCGACGGACCGTGCAGGATCATCCAGCGCGGCAGCGGCGGGACAGGACCGCAGGCCGCCCGACTTGGCCGAATGCCCGCCGGCCACCCGGAAGGCTATTTCGAGGCCTTTGCCAACGTATACCGCGATGCGGCTGAAGCGATACGCCTGAGCCGGAATGGCACCGTTTGCCTGCCGCAGGATCGGGCGTTCGCAAGCATCGAAGAAGGGGTCGATGTCATGCGGTTCATCGACGCGTGCCTCAGATCGACGGCGTCCGACGCTGCTTGGACCACACTCGCCGACCCAGATGACCAACACAGGTGACCGAGTGGACGATGGGCCTACCGCGGTCCATGTCGGATGAACCGGGTTTGAGGTAGGGCAGGTGTTCGGATCGCTCGGTCCATCGACCATGCGGAGCCCGTTTCACGGGTTCAGAGCCAGTTCCGAAATCGTCCAACCGGCAGTGCTGGCAATCATCAGTTTCCCGCTTTCGTACCGGACTATCGAGGGTCTGCTTCGCGAGCGCGGCATTGAGTTCTGCCGCGAGACAGTGGGCTTCTGATGAGGCCCGTTCAGAACGATGTCCGTTGCGGGGACCTGCGCCGCGGCTCTTGCCGAGTGGCGAGGTCTTCCGGCGGATCGAAGCTGGGTTGATGCCGACGATCTCAGCCAGGTTCGATATGATCCGACAGATCCTGCGTACCTCATGGACGTCTCCGGTCAATTCGCGACCAGCAGCAGGCAGAAGGACAAGGTGACAATCGAGATCGTCGTTGAGAGGAGGATCGCCTTCGCCGTGGTCTCGGCTTGGGTGCCGTAAAGTTCCGAGAGCATGAAAGGTCCGGTGCCGGTCGGCAATGCCGCCATCAGCACGGCGACCTGGGTCAGGAACGGTGGCAATCCGAGCAGCGCGCAGGTCGCCAGGGCGATTGCGGGCTGGAGAACCAGCTTCAGCCCCGTCAGGGCGGCGACGAGACCCCACTCGGTCACCTCTGCCGGTCGCTTCTCGGCCAGGAAATAGCCGAGGCAGACAAGGGCACAGGGCGGGGCCGCCGATCCGAGAAGCTTGGTGTAGGTGTCGATCACCTGCGGCACCGCGAGGCCGCTCAGCGGAAAGGCGAGGCCGAGTGCGGGACCGAGAAGGAGCGGGTTGCGCGCCAGCGAGCCGAGGACACGGAGGATCACCCGGATCGGCGTCCCCGCAGAGCTCTGGCTGGCAAGCTCGACCATGAAGATGGCCACCGCGAACATCACGCAGACGGTGACCAGGGTGGCGATCAGCGTAGGGACCATCGCCTGCTGGCCGAACACCGCCAGCGCCAGCGGGAAGCCGATGAAGCCCGTGTTGGAGTAGCCTGCGGTCAGAGCGTCGATCGTGGCGATGGGGACGCTGCCTATGATCGTGAGCCGCAGCGCAAAGGTCACCGCGAAGATCGCCGCTGCGCTCAGCCCGAAACCAAGCAGGAAATCCGGCATCCAAAGCTCGCCGAGGCTCGCATGGGCGACGACGCTGAAGAGCAGCGCCGGCAGCGCAAGGTGGACGACGAGCTTGTTGAGCTCGCCGCAGGCGCGCTCGCTGACGATGCCGCGACGCCGGACCACCCAGCCCGAAGACATCAGCATGAAGATCGGAAGGACGACGGTGAACGACGAGAGCATGATGGTTTCCTGTGGTCATGCCCTTCTACCACTGTCCCATCGTTGCTAACCAATGCATAGTTATGCGACAATCAATGCAGAAAAGGTATCCATGATGGACCTTCGCCAACTGCGCTACTTCGTGACGCTCGGAGAGACGCTGCACTTCGGCCAGGCGGCGAACCTCCTCCACATCAGCCAGCCGCCGCTCAGTCGCCAGATCGCGGCGCTCGAGCAGGAGCTCGGCGTCACACTCCTGGCAAGGAGCTCGCGGCACGTCGAACTGACGCCCCCCGGTGCCAGGTTTCTCGAGGACGCGCGGCGGATCCTCGCGCTCTGCGAGGACGCGAAGGAGGCGGCGCGGGGTGTGGCGCGCGGAGAAATCGGCACTCTCCGGGTCGGGGCGATGATGCACTCGGCAATGACCGCCTTGCCCGGCATCATGCGCCGGTTCTCCGACGCCTACCCGAGGATCCGCCTGCATGTGCGCGAGGAGACGCCCGACTCGCTGGTAAGAGCGCTCGCTGCGTCGGCGCACGACATTGGCGTGCTGTTCGATCCCGGCCCCATCAGTGGCTTCGAGGCGGCGCCGATCTTTCATGAACGACTGGTGCTCGCGATTCCGGCCGCGCGGGCTGAGGACGTGCCCGCGGGTTTCGCGGCGCTGCGCCACGAGCGGTTCATCATAACGCCGCGGACGATCACGCCGATCCTGCACGATACCATCGTGCTCTACTGCCGACGCCATGGCTTCGAACCGCAGCTCTCTTTCGAAGTGAACCTGCAGCAGACCATCCTACAGCTGGTTTCGGAAGGTCTCGGGATCGCTCTCGTTCCCGAGACCCTGCGCAATCGCGGCTTTCCCGGGGTTGCCTTCCGCGACCTCGATGCGTCGCCGACGGTCACCCAGTTTGCGATCTGGCCTCGCGAAACGCTCAACCCCCTCATTGCCAAGTTCATCGAGACGGCGACCGGCCAAGAAGCAATGCCGGGGGAAGTTGGCCTGCGGCCGGGCAGGACGGACGGATAGGGCCTCCCGAGACCGGTGCTACCGGTTCGCCGAGGGACTCCGCCTGAGCGAGAAAGTTCGCCGTCGCTGGATCGTTCGCTGCGGCGTGCCGGCGTCTGCGCGGAGCGGTCCGGTTCTTGGGGCTTGCAGCAGGGGAGCCGGTCTTCCTTGCCGGCTTTCCTGAGAGGGTCGACGGTCATCGGCTGCTGGCGAGGGTATCACGTCAGACTGATCGGGTATTGGACTTGCGGCACCCGCTGAAGGCACCTTGGCCGCAACGAAGATGCTCTTGTCGGTGCCCAGAATGACCAAGATCGAACGCGTAGAGACCGAAATCGTCGACCTGCCCACGATCCGCGGGCATGTGCTGTCGATGACGACGATGGTCGTGCAATCCATTGTGCTGGTCCGGATCCGTTTCTCCGACGGATCGGTCGGCTTGGGTGAGGGGACGTCGATCGGCGGCCTCAGCTATGGATCGGAAAGCCCCGAGAGCATCAGGGCAGCGATCGACACCTACATTGCGCCGATGCTCGAAGGCGAGGACGCCGACAATATCAATGCGGCGCGCAATCTGATCGAGCGTGCGGTGCGCGGCAACCCGATTGCACGATGCGCAGTCGAAACTGCGCTCTGGGACGGGCTCGGCCGACGGCTTGGCGTGAGCGTGGCACAGCTTTTCGGCGGTGCGGTGCGAACCGGTCTGGACGTGGCCTGGACGCTGGCTTCGGGAAATTCGGAGCAGGACATCGCCGAGGCGGAAGAGATGCTGGAGCGGCGTCGCCATCGGCAGTTCAAGCTCAAGATCGGCAAGCGCAACGTGCGCGACGATATTGCCCATGTCGGCCGGATCTGCGCCGCGGTCGGGGACCGGGCCCGCATCACGGTGGATGTCAACCAGGCCTGGGACGTGTTCGAAGCACGCTGGGGGCTGGCCGGACTTCAGGAGATCGGCGTCGCCATGGTGGAACAGCCGATCGACGCCCGCATGCGCGACCAGTTGCGGTCGCTGACCGACGGTTACGAGATCGCGGTCATGGCCGACGAGGCGCTGCAGGGACCGGTCGATGCATTGCAGCATGCCCGGGATCGCGGCGCCGATGCGTTCGCCGTGAAGATTGCCCAGTCGGGCGGGCTGAAGCGTGGCTCCGAAGTGATCTCGATAGCCCAGGCGGCGGGCCTCGGCATCTATGGCGGCACCATGCTTGAGGCCGGTGTCGGAACGGCGGCCGCTCTGCATCTCTTCTCGACGGTGGAGAAGATGCATTGGGGAACCGAGCTCTTCGGCCCGCTGCTCTTCAAGGACGAAATTCTGCGCACGCCGCTGCGCTACGAGGACTTCCAGGTCCACCTGCCCGATGGCCCGGGCCTGGGCGTGGAACTCGATGACGACAAGGTGAACCATTATCGCCGCGGCCGGATCCCCGCCGTGAAGGCAACAGCGACGACCGTCTGAGCGGTCCGAACAGAGACATCCGAGGAGGAGACCGACCAATGCTGACACTCCCGAAGCTTGACGAACTCGAGCGTCGTCTGGAGGGCGCCGTTCAGGAGGATCCCGAGAACGGGATCTACCGTGCCCGCCGGGACATATTCACCGACGAGGACCTGTTCGAACTGGAGATGAAGCACATCTTCGAGGGCAACTGGATTTACATGGCGCATGAAAGCCAGATCCCCAATCCCGGAGACTACTTCACGCTTTTCATGGGCCGGACTCCGGTGGTGATTACCCGCGACAAGGAGGGCGACCTCCATGCGCTGGTGAATGCCTGCTCGCATCGCGGCGCCATGCTCTGCCGGTTCAAACGGCGCAACCAGAAGACCTTCACCTGTCCGTTCCACGGCTGGACCTTCTCGAACACCGGGAAGCTTCTGAAGGTGAAGGACCCAAAGGGCGCTGGATACCCCGAACAGTTCAACAAGGACGGCAGCCACGACCTGACGCGGGTCGCCCGGTTCGAAAACTACCGCGGCTTCCTGTTCGGCTCGCTCAACCCCGATGTGTCTTCGCTCGAGGAGTATCTCGGCGAAGCAAAGAAGATGATCGACATGGTCGTCGACCAGTCGGAGGAGGGCCTTGAGGTTCTGCGCGGCGGATCCAGCTATACCTTTGACGGAAACTGGAAGTTGCAGGCCGAGAATGGTGCCGATGGCTATCACGTGTCGGCGGTGCACTGGAACTATGTCGCCACGACCTCACGCCGGGGCCAGGAGGGCAAGGAAGATACGATCAAGGCCAACGATGCCTCGAAATGGGCCAAGCAGAAGGGCGGCTTCCATTCCTACGTGAACGGCCATCTCCTGCTCTGGACCACCTGGTCCGATCCGACCAACCGTCCCGTCTATGCCAAGCGTGCGGAGTTTGCGGCGAAATACGGAGAGGCCAAGGCCGACTGGATGGTCGGCGTCCTGCGCAATCTCTGCCTCTACCCGAACGTCTTCCTTA
The DNA here is from genome assembly GCA_020425125.1 of Paracoccaceae bacterium. Taxonomy (GTDB): domain Bacteria; phylum Pseudomonadota; class Alphaproteobacteria; order Rhodobacterales; family Rhodobacteraceae; genus Meridianimarinicoccus. The sequence continues at coordinate 5,986 of JAGQRV010000101.1, forward strand.
TGGACCAGTTCTCGAGCCAGATCAGGGTGTTCCGGCCGATCTCGGTCGACAAGACCGAAGTCACGATCTACTGCATCGCGCCGAAAGGCGAGAGCCAGGAAGCCCGGACGCGGAGGATCCGCCAGTACGAGGACTTCTTCAACGCCTCCGGCATGGCGACACCCGACGATACCGAAGAGTTCCGCGCGACCCAGCGGGGCTATGCCGGTGCCGCGCACGCGAAATGGAACGACCTGACCCGTGGCGCGGTGCAGTGGATCGAAGGGCCGGACGAAGAGGCCAAGCTTCTCGGAATCAATCCGATCCTCTCTGGCGCCCGCACCGAAGACGAAGGCCTGTTCGTTGTCCAGCACAGCCAGTGGGGCGAACGGATGCGCGAGGCCATCGCCCAGGAGCGCGCGCTCCGGTCCCATGACAATGCCATTGCCGCGGAGTGAGCATGATGACCACAACCATTCTCGAAAAATCGCCTGCCGCGGCCCGCGAAATCTCCTTCGAAGAGGTCCGGCAGTTCCTGTTTGCAGAGGCCCGTGCCCTCGACGACCGCGACTGGGACACCTGGCTCACCTTCTATCACGATGACGCCGAGTTCTGGATGCCCGCCTGGGACGACTACGACACGTTGACCGAGGACCCGCAGAACGAGATCTCGCTGATCTGGTATGGCGACAAGTCGGGTATCCAGGACCGCGTCTTCCGGATCAAGACGGACCGCTCCTCGGCAACCTCGCTCCCGGAACCGAGGACGTCGCACAACATCTCGAATATCGAGATCATGAGCCAGAAGGACGGTGTGCTGGAACTGCGCTTCAACTGGCTGACGCTCTCCTACCGGTATCAGAACACGGACCAGCATTGGGGAACGTCCTTCTACACCATCGACACTACCGGTGCGAAGCCCCTGATCCGGCGGAAGAAGGTCATTCTCAAGAATGACTGCATCCACCACGTGGTCGACGTCTACCACATCTGAGCGGCTCCTGCCGGCCACCGAAGCGAAACTCCCCTGACCGTCGCGGTCAGGGGCAAGGGAGGAACGGGCCATGACCTACAAGGTCGCGCTGAATTTCGAAGACGGTGTCACTCGCGTCATTGACGTGGATGAAGACGAGAAGGTCACCGATGCGGCCTTCCAGCAGAAGATCAACCTGCCGATGGATTGCCGGGACGGTGTCTGCGGCACCTGCAAGTGCCGCTGCGAGGAAGGCGAGTACGAGCTGGAATTCTATATGGACGAGGCCATGACCGAGGACGAGGCTGAAGACCGCTACGTCCTCACCTGCCAGATGACCGTGCAGAGCGACTGCGTCATCTCGGTGCCCGCCTCGTCCTCTGTCTGCAAGACCGCGGCCGAGGCTGTTGGTGGCGAGATCACTGCGGTCGAGAAGCTCTCCGAGACTGCTTTCGGTCTGAAGGTCAGGATGGACAAGGCGATGTCCTTCCTCCCCGGCCAGTACGTGAACATCACCGTGCCCGGCACCGATGCGCATCGCTCCTATTCCTTCTCTTCTGCGCCCGGCGCCGAGGAAGGAACCTTCCTGATCCGAAACATGCCGGGAGGCCTGATGAGCGGGTATCTGGCCCGCGCGAAGCCTGGCGACCGGGTCGATCTGACCGGCCCGATGGGCGCCTTCTATCTGCGGCCGATCACGCGGCCGCAACTCTGGCTGGCGGGCGGCACCGGGCTCGCGCCGTTCCTGGCGATGCTGGAGCAGGCGAGCACCAGCGGCAGCGATCACCCGATCACGCTCTACTACGCCGTGACACGGGCCGCCGACCTTGTGGAGCTGGAGCGGGTACAGGACCTGGCAGGGAAGATCGGTGACGTGACCGTGGTCACGATCCTTGCCGCCGCAGACGAAGACCACGAGCGCAAGGGTTTCGTGACCGACCATGTGACGGCCGAGGAGCTGAATGGCGGCGATGTCGACGTCTATCTGTGCGGGCCCCCACCGATGGTCGAAGCCGTGCGCCAGCATTTCAACACTCTGGGCGTGCAACCGGCGAGCTTCCTTTTCGAGAAGTTCAATCCGACCGAGGCCCCGGCGGAAGCGGCATGACACCCCGCTTTGCAAACAAGCGCGCGGTCGTCACTGGCGCCGCACAGGGCATCGGGCGCCGGGTGGCCGAGCGGATGGCCGGGGAAGGAGCCGATATCCTGATTGTCGACCGGTCGCCAGCGCGGAACGAGGTCGCCGAGGCGATCCGGTCACATGGTGGCCGGGCGCAGGCGATCTCGGCCGATCTCGAGACATGGGATGGCTGCAAGGGGGCAATCGACACGGCCGTGGACCTCTGGGGCGGTGTGGACATCCTGATCAACAATGTCGGCGGAACCATATGGGCGAAGCCCTACGAGCATTACGAACCGCATGAGATCGAGGCGGAAGTCCGGCGCTCGCTCTTTCCGACGCTCTATTGCTGCCGCGCCGCCCTCGTACCGATGCTGGAGGCCGGAAAGGGCGTGATCGTCAATGTGAGTTCCATCGCGACGCGCGGACTGAATCGTTTGCCCTATGCCGCGGCCAAGGGCGGAGTGAACGCCATCACGGCGTCGCTCGCCTGGGAGGTGGCTGAACGCGGAATCCGGGTGGTGGCGACGGCGCCCGGCGGCACGGAGGCTCCGCCAAGGGTTGTTCCGCGCAATCCCAATGCCGATGAAGAGCAACGCGCCGACTGGTACCAGACCATTGTCGACCAGACGATCGCCTCCAGCCTGATGAAACGCTACGGCTCGCTCGACGAGCAGGCCGGGCCAATCCTGTTCCTGGCATCCGACGATGCCGCGTACATCACCGGAGTCACCCTTCCCGTCGGAGGCGGGGATCTGGGCTAAGGCCCGCTCCGGCAGCATCACCCAAACGGGAGGAAAATCCATGAAGACCCTGCTTTCGGCAGGCGCGGCGGCGCTTGCCACGACCTCGCTCGTCCATCCGGCAGCGGCCGAAGACATTACCGTGGGACTGCTTCTGCCCTATTCCGGCGTCTATGCCGCACTCGGCCAGGACATCGAGGCGGGCTTCCGGCTCGGCCTTGAGCAGTTCGGCGGCGAGACCGACGCGACGTTCGAGATCGTTGCCGAGGACACCGAGGTGAAGCCACCCGTCGGCCTCGCGAAAGCTCGCAAGCTCGTGCTGCAGGACAAGGTGGACGTGATCGCGGGCATCGTCAGCTCCGGCGTGCTCGGTGCGGTGAGCGATTTCGTCGACTCCGCCAAGGTCCCGCTGATTGTCGCCAATGCCGGAAACGACGAGGCCACTGGCGCGAATTGCAGCCCCTACATCGTCCGCATGTCCTTTTCCAACGGGCAGGTGAACCGTCCGATGGGCAAATGGATGCGGGAGCAGGGCATCAACACCGTCTTCACCATGGCGCCGGACTACGCCGCAGGCCAGCAGATGATTGCGGGCTTCGTCGAGGGCTTCCAGTCCGCCGGCGGCGAGATCGTCGGCCAGGAATTCACCCCGTTCCAGAAGACCCAGGATTTCGGGCCCTATCTGGCGAAAGCCAAGGCCAGCGGCGCAGACGCGGTCTATGTCTTCTATGCCGGCGGCGAAGCCATCTCCTTCGTCAAGCAGTATGACAGCTTCGGGTTGAAATCCGGCTTGCCGCTCTACGGCGCAGGCTTCCTGACCTCGCCGCTCTATGTCGAAGCGGAGGGTCCGGCGGCCGAAGGCGTGATTGCTGCGCTTCACTACGTTCCGACGATCGACAATGAGGCCAACGCCGCGTTCGTCGCGACGTTCGAGGCAAAGACCGGCCGGACGCCTTCGGAATATGCCGCGCACGGCTACGACGCCGCACATGCGCTGGTGCTTGCAACCGCTGCGGGGGCCACCGACCGCGAGAGTATTGCAGCGGCGCTGCCGAAGGTCTCGTTCTCCGGCCCGCGCGGCGCCACAGCCATCGACCCGGCGACCAACAACATCGTCCAGCCGATCTACGTCTACGAGACGGTCGCGGGCACCGATGGTCTGACCCAGAAGGTCCTGGCCGAGTTGCCGGCCGAGGCGGATCCTGCCAATGGCTGCGATCTCGCGGCTGCATCGAACTGACGCGGCAGGGAAAGGCGGCCCGCATGGCGGGCCGCATCCTTCGCACCCCCCCGACGATTTCCGTCCCGAGGAGGATGACATGGATATCGGATTCTGGGTGTTCCAGACACTCAACGCATTGCAGCTCTCGATGCTCCTGTTTCTGCTGTCGGTCGGCCTGACCGTCATCTTCGGGTTGATGCATTTCGTGAACCTGGCGCATGGCGCGCTGTACGCCTTCGGCGCCTATGTCGCTGCGACCGTTGCCGGCGGCCTGGGGTACTGGCCGGGCTTCCTGCTGGCGCCCGTGCTCGTCGCCGCCATCGGACTTCTGCTCTACGCCGGGCTGATCAGGCGGATGCGCAAATCGGGACCGATGGCACAGGTTCTGGTCACGTTCGGACTGATCTTCGCGCTGCTCGACCTCACCCGCATCATCTGGGGCGATCTTGCATTCGGCATGGAACTGCCTGCGGTCCTGTCGGGCCGCGTGACCATCGGCTCGGTCGAGTACCCGACCTACCGACTGTTCATCATTGCACTTGGCGCAGGGGTCTTCGGCGCGCTCGCGCTGATCCTCGGGCGGACACAGATCGGCGCGATGATCCGTGCGGGGGTGGACAACGACGCAATGGCATCCTGCCTGGGCATCAACGTCGAGCGGCTGTTCTTCGTGGTGTTCTGCATCGGCTGCGCGCTCGCCGGTCTGGCTGGCGCCATCGCGGCACCGATCCTTTCGGTCACCCCCGACATGGGTCTGCAGATCCTGATCCCGACGCTGATTGTCGTGGTGATCGGCGGCCTCGGATCGCTCAAGGGCGCGATCACCGGATCGCTGATCTACGGATTTGTACAGACCTTCGGTGCAGTACTCGTACCCAATCTTGCCTCGGTTCTCATCTACGCCCTTCTCGCCGTGGTGCTCGTCATGCGCCCCGCCGGTCTCTTCCCCGCAAAAGGATAACGCCCATGTTCCGCTTGACTCCCGTCCGGTCCGGAGCGCTTGGCCTCCTCGCCGCGCTGGGTCTCTATGCCGCCTTCTCGGCCGAATATTTCGGCCTCGAGATCCTGACCGAAATAGCCATCCTCTCCATGCTGGTGATCGCACTCGACATGGTCGCGGGTTTCGGCGGGATGGTCTCGCTCTGCCATGGCGCGCTGCTGGGGATCGGTGCCTATGCCTATGCCGGACTCACGACCATGACCGGCGCCGACCCATTCCTTGCTCTGCTGGGTGCCGTGGTACTGACCGGCATTGCCGGATTCCTGGTGGGCGCGGTCTGCGCCGGCAGCCAGGGCATCTACTTCATCATGGTGACATTGGCGTTCGGCCAGATGGCCTATGCCTTCTTCTTCGAAAGCGCGGCTTTTGGTGGCGACGACGGCATCGCCGGAGTGCCGCGCCTGGATCTGAGCGGCCTTGGCGTCGACCTGGGCGACAGTCGCAGCTTCGTGCTCTTCTGCATGATCCTGCTCGCGCTGGTCACGCTGTTCGCGGCCCATATCCTGCGATCGGGTCTTGGACGGACCCTCGTCGGGCTGAAAACGAACGAACAGCGGATGCGCGCGCTCGGCGTCCGGTCCTGGCGGGCCAAGGCGTATACCTTCGGCATCTCGGGAATGATCGCGGGACTCGCCGGCGTGCTGGCGGCCCAGCACACGATGTATATCTCGCCGGGTCTGCTGAACTGGACGGTATCGGGCGAAGCGCTGGTCGTCGTCATTCTCGGCGGGCTGGGGACGCTCGTCGGCCCGCTCGTCGGCGCCACGGCCTTCGTGCTCATCAAGCATGAAGTCAGCGCCCTCACGCCTTACTGGCATCTGGTCACGGGCGTCATCCTTATCGCCGTGGTCATGAGCGGCGCCAACGGCATCTTCGGCTTCTTCGAGGCACAATTGGAGCGGCTTCGGAACCGCTCGAAACCCGCCGTGGAAGGCAAGCTGAAGCAGGGGAGTGTGCACGATGCTTGAGGTCAAAGGGCTGGACAAGCACTTCGGTGCGATCCACGTCACCCGGAACGTCTCGATGAAGCTCGAGCGGGGCGAGCGGCGCGTCATCCTCGGGCCGAACGGCGCGGGAAAGACCACCTTCTTCAACCAGATCGTGGGCGAAGTTGCGCCGGACAAGGGGCAGATCTGGCTAGACGGCGAGGAGGTGACGCAGCTGGCGGTTCCGGACCGCGCGTTGAAGGGGCTCTCCCGGAGCTACCAGAAGAACACGCTGTTCGACATCCTGACCGTGGGAGAAAATCTGGGCATTGCGGCATCCATCCACACTCATGCTGCTCGTTCGCCCCTACGGGATCCGCTGAGGGACCGCGCGGTACGCGAGATTGTGGCCGAGGTCGCTCACCAGGTGCACCTTGAGCCCTATCTCGACGCGCCGGTTACCGACGTCTCCTACGGGGTCCGCCGGCAGCTTGAAGTCGGGGTCGCGCTTGCAACCCGGCCGAAGGTCATTCTTATGGACGAACCCACCTCGGGCATCGGTCCCGAGATGGCGCATTCCTTCCACCGGATGCTGAACGAACTGCCGCGGGACCTGACGCTTCTCATCATCGAGCACGACATGGACCTGGCCTTCGACGTGGCCGATTCCATCACCGTGCTGAATTACGGCGAAGTCGTCTTCGACGGCACGCCCGAAGCCGCGCGCGGCTCAGACCTTCTGAAGGAAATCTATCTGGGGAGTTGGGAGGATGCTTGAGCTTCAGAATGTGAATTCGGGATACGGAGAGACGCAGGTCCTGCACGGCATGAACCTCACGGCCGAAAAGGGCCGCGTCCTGGCGGTTCTGGGCAGGAACGGTGCCGGAAAGAGCACGACGCTGAAGACGATCATGGGACTTCTGCCGGTCCGGTCCGGCACGATCCTGTTCGACGGTGCGCAGCTGCACGGTCGCCGTCCCTTCGACGTCGCTTCGGCCGGGATCGCCTATGTGCCCGAGACACGCGACATCTTCCCGTCGCTCACGGTGCGTGAAAACCTCGAGATCGCAGCGGGACGGTTTCCGCCGAGCGCAGGTGCGGAAGCCTGGACGCTCGAGCGCGTGCTCGACATTTTCCCCCGCCTGGGCGAGCGCATGGAGAACGGCGGCACGCAGCTTTCGGGAGGCGAGCAACAGATGCTGGCGATCGCGCGGGCGCTTCTGCTCAATCCGCGGCTGCTGATCCTCGACGAGCCGACCGAGGGCCTCGCGCCGATCATCGTCAAGCTCATCCACGACAAGCTGAAGGATCTGCGCGAGGCTGGCATGTCCATGGTCCTGGTCGAACAGAATTTCGGCTTTGCCACATCGCTGGCCGATGATGTGGCCGTGGTCAGCAAGGGGCAGGTGGTCTGGACCGGCACGCCGGGCGAGATCCGATCCGACACGGCGCTTCAGCACCGGTGGCTCGGCGTCTAGAGACCGCTCAAGCGGATGGTTCAAACATGGAAATCCAAAAACCGGGAGGAACGGATGAAGACCTTCAAGGACCTTTTCCTGCATTTCCTGCAGGACATGTACTTCGCGGAACAATCGATCCTCAAGGTCCTGCCGGACCTCGTCGAGGCCGCGGACAATGGCAAGCTGAAGCAGTCGCTTGCCGACCATATCGGCGAGACGAAGGATCAGATCGCTCGACTCGAGAAGACCTTCGCTGCATTGGGCGAGCCGGCTGAAGGCGTGACATGCGAGGCCATCCTTGGCCTTCTGCAGGAGACAGATGATATCCTCAAGGAAACCGGAAAGCCCGGCCCCCTGCAGGATGCGGCGATCATTGCTTGTGCCCAGGCGATCGAACACTACGAGATTGCACGGTTCATGACCCTGACAGCCTGGGCGAATTCCACGCAGATGGGCGAGGCCGCACCTCAACTACAGCGTGCATTGAACGTGGAGCGAGCCAAGAACGCCAAACTGAACGAACTGGCCTGGGCCGAAGTCTACGAGAATGCCGTGATGGTTTGAGGGCGGGCAGATTGCCCGCAAGGCAGATGACGATCCGACAACACCTGATCGACCCCGAGATCTGCATCCGCTGCAACACCTGCGAGTCGCGCTGCCCCACCGGCGCGATTTCGCATGCGCGCAACTACGTGGTCGATGCCGAGACCTGCACGTTCTGCATGAAATGCGTCCGGCCCTGTCCGACGGGCGCAATCGACAACTGGTTTGAAGTGGAGTTGCCGTTCACGCTGGCCAAGCAGCATGGCTGGCAGAGGCTCCCGGAACCTGCCAGCTCCGGGGAGGTTGGCAGTCAGCCGGCGGAGGCGCTGGACGACGAAGCGGCGCAGATCCTGGAAATCGCGCATCGCGGTGTGGGGGCGGGGTCTCGCGCGCCTGTTTCCGCTGCAAAGCCGCGAGTGAACACCTTCACACGCCAGAACCCGGCACGTGCGACCGTGACCGGCAATGCCAGGATCACGGCAAAGGACGCCGATTCCGACGTCCACCACATCATCATCGATTTCGGCGCCGAGCCGTTCCAGTATCTCGAAGGGCAGAGCATCGGCGTGATCCCTCCGGGCACCGACGAGCACGGCAGGCCCCATGCCATGCGACTCTATTCCGTGGCGACTGCCCGCGACGGCGAGCGACCGAACACCAACAACATGGGCCTTACGGTGAAGCGCGTCATGGCCCGAAGGCCGGACGGCAGCCTGGTGCCGGGCGTCGGCTCCAACTGGATGTGCGATCTCGAGATCGGGGACGAACTCGACGTGATCGGTCCGTTCGGATCGACATTCCTCTTGCCCGAGGATCCGATGGTCGACGTGCTGATGGTCTGCACGGGAACCGGCGTGGCGCCCTTCCGGGGCTTCACGCATCGCAGGCGACGAACGTCGCCCAACGGCCCCGGGCGCCTTTACCTCTTCTTCGGCGCACGCACGCCCGAGGAACTGCCCTATTTCGGTCCGCTTCAGAGATACCTCCAGACCGAACTGCATCGCGAACTCGTCTACTCCCGCCTGCAACTGAGCGAGCGTGAATATGTTCAGCACAGGTTGCGCAAGCGCGCCGATCTTGTGGCTGATCTCCTGAGCAAGTCGACGACACATCTTTATGTCTGCGGGCTTTCAGGTCTGGAAGACGGCGTCGACGAGGCGCTGACGGAAATCGCCGTGCGGCATGGCCTGGACTGGGCATCGCTTCGCTCGGAAATGCGTGATCAAGGTCGGTTTCATGTCGAGACCTATTGATCGCGTGTTGCGCTTGACCCCGTAGCTGCACCAGCCTTCCGACCTTCCGCGATTCCAATTTGCCGCTCCCCGCGCCTCGGCAAAACACCGTCTGTAGCCAAGACGCGCAAAGGCGAGAGGCAGCCAGGGCGCATCGACGCTGACATTCTGCGGACTCCGTCAAGATGAACGGAGACCGGATATCGGGCAGGGCGCGGCAACGACTGCCGCGGTCAGGAGCGAACCCATCCGAATGGTCACGAGAGCCACGTGCATCCCGAGCTTGAAAACCGCAATTGCTGCCTCGTGCTCAAGCTGCGACCTGAACGTGGGCGCCAAAAACGAGTGTTGCGCATGTCCACGTGAATGGCGTCCATGGTGCGATCTGAATGGGAATGGCCGAGGTGGCAGCTGCCAAGTGCCAACTAGGGTGACCGTAACGGCACGAAGTGTTCGATCGTCCGTCAGGTCCGGATCGCAGATCGTCGCGGCGTATTCGCCGGCGTCGCAAAAGGGAGCAGGCCACAAGATGAGTTCGCCGCAGCCGCTCCGAGCCAATCGCCGGACACCGCGTGGAGCGAGGCAAGGGTGATTGCGGGGATGCGGCCCCTGATGCCGGGCCAGTTGCATTCGCGTCTGAAATAGCGAGCTTCGTGGCTGGTTGGTCCAGGAAGTGCCGCTCAGCGGGGCGGGTTTGCCCTTTCACCCAGCGGTTGCCGGGCGACCGATTGCGCGATCTTGACGAACTTGTGCACGTGCACGCCCTGTTCGTCGATGCGATAGTTGAGCGACAGCTCCGTGGTGCCGAGCGGCGGATCGAATGCGAGGAAGCGGATGCCGTTGCGCTGCGCGGTCCCGACCGATTCCGGAACCACGCAGACGCCTTCGCCGATCGCCACGAGGCTGAGGGCCGTCTGCAGGTCCATCGTGAAGACGCGCTTCACAACAACAACTCCCTGCTCTTCGCAGCGCGCAATCACGTAATCGGCGTAGTTCGGACGCGGAAACTCCGGATAGAGGACGAAGTTCTGATCCCTGATGGATGACAGGTCCACCTTCCTGCGCCCGCCCAGGTCGAGAGTGTCCGGAGCCGCCAGGATCAGCGCCTCATCGCGGAGCTTCAACTTGGCGAATTCCGCGTCCTCCAGTGCCGGGCGGGCGAAGGCAACGTCGATTTCCCGGCTAACGAGCTGCCGGTGCAGCTGTGCGTTGTTCATCGGAATCAGGCTCAGGTTGATCTGCGGGAAATTCGCCCGGAACGACTTGATGATGTTCGGGAGGATTCCATAGGTCGAAGAGCCGACGAAGCCGATCCTGAGCCGTCCTTCGGCGCCCTGGCCGATACGGCGTACCTCAAGGCGGGTATCTTCGATCAGGCTGAGGATCGCCAGTCCGCGCTCCTTCAGCCGCTCTCCGGCCTGGGTCAGGGAGATGGCGCTGCGTCCCCGGTTGAACAGAACGGCTTCCAGATCGTCTTCGAACTGCTTGATCTGGCGCGACAGCGGCGGCTGGGCGATGCCGAGCCGCTCGGCGGCCCGGCCAAAATGCTTCTCCTCGGCTACGGCCATGAAGTATTTCAGCTGCTTGAGGTTCATGTTTCCGCCCTCCGGGAGGTCATAGAAGCACAGGACAAAAGGAAAGGCCCCCACTTTCGTCAGGGGCCTTCCGGTGGGCGGTCGAGATCGGGAGCCTACTCGGCCGGGACCAGCTGCTCGGCCATCTGCGGCTTCAGCACGAAGTCGAACTGCACGTGAAGGTCGGTGTCCAGCTCGTCGCCGGCGGGCTTGAACTCGCCCACCAGGCTGTCCTTCACGGCAAACACCGAGTCGTTGTCGAGCCACTTACTCGAGCTGTCGTAAATCTGGCTGATCAGCGGGCGATAGCCGTCCTTCGACAGGATGAAGTGCATGTGGCCGGGCCGGTTCGGGTGATGGCCCATGGCGCGAAGAAGCTCGCCTGCCGTCTCGTCGTCCGGAATCGGATACGGCACCGGGCGAATGGCGCGGAAGGCGTAGTGGCCGTTTTCGTCGGTCTCGAACCGGCCGCGCAAGTTGTAGTCCGGCTGATCCGGGTCGTGGTTCTCGTAGAGCCCGTTCGGCGCGTCTTCCCAGATATCCAGCGTCACGCCCGGCACGGGGCGGCCGTCGGTGTCGCGGATATAGCCTTCGAAATAGACCGTCTCCTCGCCATCGAAATGCTTCTGCACGGTCGAGGCTCCCTTCGGCAGAACCGGCGGGTTGTCGCGATAGAAGGGGCCAAGCACCGTGCTCTCGCTTTCCGAGCCGTCCACGACATTGGTGAGCATGTCGACCAGAACCTCGAGGCCGACGATATCGGCGAGCAGGATGAACTCCTGCCGCTTGTCCGAGCAGAGCTGGCCGGCCCGGGCAAGATAGTCGCAGGCAAACAGGAATTCGCTGTGCTGCAACTTCACATCCCGCGCGAAGCCGTGCAGGTGCGTGATGTGCGACGTCATGATCTCGCGCTGACGGGGAGTAATCTCTCCGTTTTGCCCCAGCGAGCCGATCACGACATCGGTGATGTTGTCGAGCGTGACATTGGGCATTCGTGCTCCTCCTCATAGGTCAGCGGCGCGCTTGGATGTCTGGTGCACCGCACGATGTCCGAGGCCGATCATTCGACAAAGACGCCCGGCAGGCCAATGCCCGTATCGGTATCGCTCAATACTCGGACAGACCCCGCCGGCTTGGTGTGATGGCTGCAGGTATCGGAGGATACCGAGGCGGTCATTGATGGCGGGCGGTCGTCTGGCGCAGGTTTGACACGCATTTTGCAGGGAGCGAATGAACGATGATCGAAGAGCTCGAAACGCTGCAGCGACGTCTGGACGGGACACCCCATCTGCTTCGCCTCGGGCGTCTCTTTTCCGAGACGGTTCTCATCGGCTTCGATGGCGACGAGTACTATCTGACCTTCGAAAAGGGCCGACTGGTCGAAATCGCTCCCGGTCCGAGCCGCAAGACCCCCTACCGCTTCGGCATTCTGACCGACCGCGCCGCCCTGGAGGAATTCTGGATGCCGCTGCCGCGCCCCGGCTTTCACGACCTCTTCGGCCTCGTGAAGCTCGGCCGCGCACAGGTCGTGGGCGACATCCTCGTCCTGGTAAAGAACCTGCGGTTCTTCAAGGAATTCATGGCGCTCAATCGCCGCGAAAGAATGGAGGTGGCGTGATGACCATCGAGCCGATCACCGGACGCTACCTGACAGTGGAAGTTGAGGGTTCGCCCCGCCGCATTTATTTCGAGGAGGCCGGACAGGGGCGTCCGGTTCTCTGCCTCCACACCGCGGGTGCCGATACCCGCCAGTGGCGCCACCTGATGAACGACGCCGAGATCACGAAACGGAACCGCCTGATCGCGTTCGACATGCCCTGGCACGGGAAATCCCTGCCGCCCGAGGGCTTCGAGACCCAGGAATACCTTCTGACGACCGAGGCCTATATCGAGACAGTGCTGGCGGTCATCGACGGACTGGGACTCGAGCGTCCCGTACTTGCGGGCTGTTCGATGGGCGGGCGGATCGCGCTGCAGCTGGCCGCGTTGCACGGGGACAGGTTCTCCGGCTTCATTGCGATCGAGGCCTCGGATTTCCAGCCCGCCTGGTACGACATCGACTGGTTCCACCGTCCCGATGCGCATGGCGGCGAGATGGGGGCAGCGCTGGTCTCGGCCAACATATCGCCCCATGCGCCCGAGGCCGAGCGGTGGAACACGCTCTGGATGTTCATGGCCAGTGGCCCTGGGGTCTTCCGCGGCGATCTCAGCTTCTACACACGCGACGACACTCTCATCGGCCGGCTGAACCGGATCGATACCGGCCAGACGCCCGTGCACATCATCGTCGGCGCCTATGACCTGACCTGCACGCCAGACGATGCCCGGCGAACCGCGGCTGCGATCCCCGGTGCGACCCTCGCGGTGATGGACGAACTGGGCCATTTCCCGATGAGCGAGCACCCTCAAGGCTTCCGCCCGTTCTTCATCGAGGGACTCGCGAAAATGCCGGAATGGGCCGGGCTGGGACGCGAAGTGGCCTGAGCCATCGAAGCAAGCGACGTCTGCGAGAGGAGAGGACGATGACCTGCAAGAACTCGGAAAATCCCTGCAAGGGCTGTCGCAAGTCGCAGGGCGGGTGCGGCGCCGGCATGCGCTTGCTTGAGGCGCTGGATTTCGACCTTGCCGAATCCCTTCTCGCGCCGACACCAGCGCCGCGGCATGACCCGATCGACGCGCTCGTACGTTTGAGCCATCCGTGATTGCTTTCAGCGCGCCGGGATTTTGAGCCCGGCCACTACCAGGGGACTTCCATCATGTCCGGCCTATCTGCCAAGCCCTGCATCCTGTGCTGCGC
>JAGQRV010000102.1 GCA_020425125.1 Paracoccaceae bacterium
CTTTCGCGAGGGCAAGTGGCGGAGACGATGGGATTCGAACCCACGAGACCCTTTCGGGCCTACTCCCTTAGCAGGGGAGCGCCTTCGACCACTCGGCCACGTCTCCGCCGCCGGGTCTAGCTGTCAACTGAGCAGAGACACAAGGGGAAAATCGGCGGGGACCGGAAAAGTCGCTGAAGGCACTCCGATCGGCCACGCCGGAGAACCCGGCATCGAACCGCGTGGAGTTTGGGCAGGAATCCGGCCACGAGATTCCTGCGCCCGGTCATGTCACGGTTCGGATCGTACCGGTTGCGATGCGCTGAAGAAATTTCGCTGGAACCCGCAGTGTAGCGTTCAGACTCGTCGTGAGGCTGTCGGGATGGCGTATCCAGTGACGCGGTACAGCCGCCAGGTCGGGCGTCCGGAACCTGAGCCATACGAAATCGCCCGTTCGATGCCGAACCGCGATGCTCGGCTGGGATTCCGGAGGCGCGGTGTCGCGTCGCCACCTCGGCCGACTGCGTGACCAGGCCACGAAACTCGACAGAAAGGGTCGGCCTCTTGCGGGAGCCCGCGGTCCGGCAATCCGGGCAATCCAGGCAAAGCGTGTCCGGTTACCTGGCCACGGACGGACGTTTGCAAAAGCGGGTCGCGCACGCTCTTCATCACGAGGTCCAGGATTAGTCCGAGAATCCGACCTCCGTAGCCAGACCGGCATCGGCCACATCGCCGTCGATATGCGACCTCGCAGCCGCATGCAGCATGTCCCACCGGCCAGTTCATCCCGGAGCCCAAGCAGAAAGGAAGCGCATCGACTGAGACCAGGAAGATCGACGGCCAAGGGACGTACTGCGCCGCCGAGGCGTCTACAGGCCCCATCGCGGCGGCTCGGTGGCGGATCTCGCGGGCGACGTGCCATGGGCGCAGGACGCTTGCAATGGTTGCCGGTCTTAGCGGCACCCTGCGCGGCGTGGGCCGGATTGGCGGTGAGATCGACGCGCGTGTGCCGACTCTGCGTGGTCCCCACACGATTCGCAGCGAAAACTCAAACCGGGACTGCGCCCGCAACAGCGTCATCGCACGCCATGGGTCTTCCATGGTAGTGATCTTGGAAGGTGCCGTCCCACCTGGCTGCGCTCGACGCGGGACGCCGAGCCGCTGCGTGCCCGACGGCGGGAAGGCAGCGTGCCCGGTCGACGGCGCCCGAAGGCTCCGTCGCAGTGCCTGGTCTCGGCCCCTTCGATGTGGAAGGTTCGAGGTGGAAGGAACGCCGCTCGGGCTCAGGCAGGCATGTCGATCTGGATCTTCACGTCGGTGTCGCGCGCTTCGACGGCACGGTCGAAGGCGGCCACGCTGTCGTCGAAAGCGAGCGTGGCAGAGATCAGCGGTTTCAAGTCGACCTTCCCGGCACCGATCAGCGCGATGGCGCGATCATAGATGTTGGCATAGCGGAAGACCGTCTCGACCCTGAGTTCCTTGGCCTGCAGGCCGACGATGTCCATGGGCACCGGGTCGACGGGCATGCCGACCAGCACGATCGCGCCGCCGGGGCGGGCCAGCGCGGGAAGGCCGAGGATCGCGGGCGCCGCGCCGGAGCATTCGAAGACCACGTCGGCGCCCCAGCCATCCGTCGCTTCGGCGATCGCGGCCGCTGCAGGCTGCTGACGGATATTGATCGTCTCGACCCCGTCATATCTGCCGATGATGTCGAGCTTGGGTTGAGCAAGATCGGCGACATAGACCTTCGCGCAGCCACCGGCGAGCGCCGCCAGGGCCGTCATCATCCCGATCGGGCCGGCGCCTGTGACGATGCCGATATCGCCTGGCTGGATGCGCGCCCTCAGGGCGCTCTGCATGCCGATCGCGAAGGGTTCCACCATCGCACCCTCGGCAAAGGACACGTTGTCGGGAAGGCGGTAGGTGAAGGCGGCAGGATGCACGACTTCGGGCGTCAGGCATCCATGAATCGGCGGAGTAGCCCAGAAGGTGACCGCCGGATCGACGTTGTAGATGCCGAGCTTGGAGGCCCGCGACGTGGGGTCGGGGATGCCCGGTTCCATGCAGACGCGGTCGCCGACCTTGAGGTGCCGCACGTCCTTGCCGGTTTCGAGGACCACGCCGGCCGCTTCGTGTCCCAGGATCATCGGCTCGCGGACGACGAAGGGGCCGATCTTGCCGTGGGTGTAGTAATGGACGTCCGATCCGCAGATGCCGACCGTGCGGATGCCGACGCGCACGTCGCCCGGGCCGACCGCCTGCGGCAGCTGGAAATCCCGCAGCGAAAGCCGCCCCTTTTCCTCAAGAACAAGTGCCCTGGCCATCCGTACTCCCTCCTTGCTCGCCGCGCTGCGTCTCCCGCTGCCGTGACCGGCGGAAGCCGGAGTGACGCGTGGCTCCTCGTGCAGGTGCCGGAGCATCTGCCCTGCTGCCGGGCTTGTAAATTGCCCGTCCGGGCAGCGATCGGCAAATTTCGGCGAAACGGAAAAAAAGCACCATCGAGATCGTGTGGCCGGTTCAGACACCCGGACGGAAGGCGTTGGCGGCGGACGGCCACCGCGAGCCGATGCGGGAATTCCTGGCCGGTCCTCGAATCGAAATGTCCTCCGCGCCACGCTCAGGCGTCGATCAGATCGTGATAGGCGGAGACCGAGATCGCGCGCAGCGTATCGACCGGGAGGTCGCCCACAACGGCGCAGCCCAGGCCGTCCTCGATCCACCAGAAGCCGCGCGCGGCGCCGTTTCCGCTGTAGCGGAATTCGGTCTCCGCCTGACCGGATTCCCGCGTGACGAACAGGGTGACCCGGCGGCCGATATCGTCTTCGTACATCATGACCGCCGCGGCGCCGGTGGCGCTCGGGACCACGCGTCCGCCGATCAGCTGGAATCCGAAGCCGCGCAAATCCGGCGGGGCGATCCTGTGGCCGAGCCGCTTCGACAGCCAGCGGATCATGTGCGCTTCGTCCGTGGCGGGGACTTCCACGGGATGCGCGACTTCCACCGAATAGGTCGCATGGGTCTGCAGCGCCTCGGCCACGAGGTCCGCACCGCGGGCAGGGGGCTGCGCAAGCCGCGCGGCAAACCAGCCGCCCGCCGCGCCGAGCGCGATCAGTCCGATCGTCGCGGCGATGCGCGAGACCCGCGGCCACCGCCTTGCCGGGCGGTCGAACAGGCGGAGTTGGCGGTGCGGGACCGGTTCCTCGGCCACCGGGCCGTAGAGCGCGCGGATGGCCGCATCCTGGCGCTGCCAATCAGTCAGCCGGGCGCGAATGTCGGGGTCTCTCGCCGCGAGGGCTTCGAGCTCGGCGCGTTCAGCCGCGGTGCCATGATGCAGGCGGACAAGCAGGTCGTCGTCGATGGGCTTGCGCTCCGTCACGGCCGATGTCCTCTCACGTCATCAGGGCGGTCCGGTGCCCGGCACGTCGTCCGGCGCAAGGCTGCGCGTGCCCGGGCGAGCCGCGACGCCAGGGTGCCGTCCGGGATGCCCAGGACCTGCGCGGCTTCGCCGAGACTCATGCCCTCCAGCGAGACCAGCAGCAATGCGGCCCGCTGGTCTTCGGGCAGCTGCCCCATGGCCCGGTGAACCTCCCTCAGGTTCATGAACTCCTCCTGCCCGCCGCTCCCGCCGGCTTCGGACACACTGTCGATCGGCACCAGAACGGGGCGGGCCGCCCTGCGTCGGTGTTCGTCGCGGCAGAGATTGAGAAGGATCCGGAACAGCCACGGTTTCACATCCCCCTGGCGCCGCCAGAGGATGCGCCGGGAAAGGGCGCGCTCCAGACAGTCCTGAACGAGGTCGTCGGCGGCGCTGCGGTCGCGCAGCAGCGCATGCGCATAGCGGCGCAGGGCGGGAATGGCGGCCTCGACCTCGTCCAGGAACGGCATGGCGGTCCGTCAATCGTCAGGTTTCGCAGCGTGCCAGACGTCGTTCACGCCGTCCCCGGTCACGTCGCCCGGTTTCGCATCCTTGACCCAGAGATAGAGCGGCTTGCCGTAATAGGTCCATTGCATCGTTCCGTCCTTGCGCTCGATCAGGCCGAAATCGTCGTCGGGCTCGGCGCCGGCCGGGGCGATCAGCGGCGGCCAGTTCTCGGCGCATTTGTCATAGCAGGCGGACATGTCGCCGCTGTCCTTGTCGAACACGTACAGCGTCATGCCGTGTGCGTCGGTCAGAACCTCGCCGATCGAGGACTCGGCGGTCATGATGCCGGTTTCGGCATGTGCGGAGGTCCCCAGCCCGGGTATCAGGGCGAGGGCTGCAGGCAGAAGCAGGGAAGTCGGTCGCGTCATCGTGTCTCTCCCTTCTGTTGCGCAGGATAGTCCGGTCCTGCGGGCGCCCCGAACCGGACCGCCACGGGAAAGACGGATGGCGGCGGCATTTCGTCCGCCTTGCAGCCCGGTTTCACGCGGATGTGATCCGAGCCGGACGGGCCGCGTCGGAAGAACGGATCCCGTGCCGCATGGGCGCGTGCGGCCCGGCATCCCAAGACTATGGCACCTGGCCGCGTCTCGGCCGATGCCGCATGATCGCTGCAGACCAATCAGCGGACGCGGAAATGGAGACTGGTACCCGTCATGGCAGAGCCGAACCCGACACTTGAGAAGCTGACTGCAATTCTGGCCTCCGCCAGCGCGCGCCGGGTCGGCGATATCGGCTGCGGACCGGGCGCACTGGCTGCGGCTCTGGCCGAGCGGGGGTTCGATGTGGTCGGAATCGATCCTCAGGCGGATCAGATTACCGTGGCGCGCGAAACGTGCCCGCGCGCCCGGTTCCTCGTCGGAACCGCCGAAGCGCTGCCATTGCCGGATGCGAGCCTCGATGCAGCGATCTTCCTGAATTCGCTGCACCACGTTCCCGAAGTTGCCATGGGGGCGGCCCTGGCGGAGGCCCTCCGCACCCTAGCGCCAGGCGGTGATCTCATCGTGATCGAACCGCTGGCCGAGGGCAGCTTCTTCGAGGCGATGCGCCCGATCGACGACGAGACCGAAATCCGCGCCGCCGCCCTGCGCGCGCTGGACGTCCTCAAGAACCAGGGGACCTGCGAGCTTCTCCGCGAAGAACGATACGACCGCGCGAACAAGTTGGCGTCGCTGGACGAGTATCTGGACTTCCTCGTCCGGGCAGATCCGGCCCGCGCGACAGTGATCGCGGCGCAGCGGAAGGTTGCGTCCGATTCCTTCCTCCGCCACGCAGAGCTTCGCGACGGCGTCTATCGCCTGATCCAGCCGCTTGCGCTGTGGCACTTCCGGACGCGGCCGTCACCTGCGCTGTAGGCGAGTAGGACGCATCGAATAGAACGCCTGCGGAGTCTCCTGCGGATCGCTCAAGGCGTGCCGGACGTAAGATGCTCTCGGGCATCGGCCACGGCGAAGTCGATCAGCGCGCGTACCTTCCGCGGCAGCACCGCGCCGCCGAGATAGACGGCACTCAGGTCGGCCCCCGGGAGTGCCAGATCGGTCAGCAGCGGGACCAGACGGCCTGCCGCAACGTCGGCGCGGAGCAGGAAATCCGGCGAATAGGCGATACCCTTTCCGGCAAGGGCTAGGTCGCGCACGACGCGGGCGCTGTTGACCATGAATCTTCCCTGCACGATCACATCGCGCGCGTCCGCACCTCTACCGAAGCGCCAGCGCTGACTGTCGCGCCGGTTGGTGTCGAGAATGCAGGCGTGGTGGGCCAGGTCTGCCGGCCGCTGCGGTGCGCCATGCGCCGCGATGTACGCAGGCGACGCGACGACAAGGGCAGGGATCACGCCCAGCCGGCGCGCCTTGAGGAAGCTTCCCGGCAACTGACCGATCCGGAACGCGAGGTCGATGCCTTCCGCGGCAAGGTCGGCAAAGGCGTCGGTCAGGCGGAGGTCGATCGTGAGATCGGCGTGCGGCGCGGCAAACCGGCTCAGCAGTCCGGCCACATAGACCTCGCCGAAGGTGACCGGGGCCGAGATGCGCAGACTCCCTGAATAGCCGCGCGCATCCTCGGTGACGGCTCCGATCAGGTCGTCGAGCTCGTCGAGCCAGGCCGGCGCCCGGGCCAGCAGCCGTTCGCCCGCGGGGGTCAGCCCGACCCGCCGGGTCGTCCGCTGCAGCAGCCGCGCCCCAAGCCGCGCTTCAAGTTCGGCGACGTATTTCGACGTCAGCCGGTTCGAAATGCCAAGTTGCGCGGCGCCGGCCGTGAATGACCCGGTGCGGGCCGTTGCCACGAAGGCGCGGATCTCGTCGACGATGTCCATGCTTTTGAGAACGAAACGAGGATAGTCCTTCTCAATATCCGCCATTTCATTGATTAAAAGCAAGCCTCATATTCGTCGTCGTCAGAAGGGAGGGCGCCGCGGCATGGACCAGGCGAACTCCCGCAAGGAGAGACAAGATGAACATCGCCATCATCGGAACCGGCAATATCGGAAAGGGCCTGGCCCGGGCGCTGGCCAGGACGGCGCATACCGTCACGGTCAGCGATCAGAGCGGCGGCGCCGCTGCCGCGGCTGACCTCGGCGCCGCGGGGGCGCAGGTTGAGGCAGCGGAGGTTGCGGCGGCCGTGTCGGGCGCGGATCTCGTGATCCTCGCCACGCCGTTCGGCGCTGCCGAAAGCCTGGCCCAGGCGGCGGATTTCACCGGCAAGACGGTCATCGACGTCTCGAACCCGCTGACCGCCGACTTCTCGGGACTGACCGTCGGTCACACCAGTTCGGCTGCAGAAGAGATCGCGAAACTCCTCCCCGGCGCCACGCTTGTGAAGGCGTTCAACACCGTCTTCGCCCAGCACTATGCGTCGGGCCTGAGCGTCGGCGGACGGCCGATCCAGACGTTCGTCGCCTCGGATGACGAGACCGCCCGGAATGCCGTCATCGCGCTTGCCGGCGAAATCGGCATGGAGGGCGTCGATGCCGGCCCCCTGAAGAATGCCCGCTACCTGGAGCCGCTCGGCTTCATGAACATCACCTTCGGTTATCTGCTCGGCCGCGGCACCGACATCGCGCCGCTCTGGGCGTCAAAGTGAGAGAAAGGACCAATACCATGATCGACGAACGGACTGCCCCTTACGCTGCGCTGATCCTGCGCGTAACCACCGGTGCGCTCTTCATTGCGCACGGCCTCACCAAGCTGCTGGTGTTCACACCGGCGGGAACGATGGGCTTCTTTCAATCGCTCGGCCTGCCGGCCTGGCTCGGCATCGCCACCATGGTCTTCGAGATCATTGGCGGCGCGGCGCTGATCTTCGGCGTCTGGACGCGGGCGGTGGCCGCGCTCTTCGTGCCACTGCTGCTGGGGGCGGCGGTCACCGCGCACCTGCCGAACGGCTTTGGCTGGGCCAACCAGGGCGGCGGATGGGAATACCCGGTGATGTGGGCCGCCGTCATGGCTGCGCTCGCCGTTCTGGGCGACGGCGCCTGGGCGGTCCGCCCGCTGCGCCGGGTGTAAATCGAAACGCAGAAAGCCGCCGGGCGCGGCACGTTCTGCGCCCCTGTCGGCCCGATCTACCTGCGCCGCCGAGCGGCGGCGCGATCAACCCGGAGATTGAACATGGCTACCAGTAGCGCACCCCTTGAAATCGGCCGGGTCGTCCTGACGGTTCACGATCTCGCCTCGGTCGGCGTATTCTACGAGAGCGTCCTTGGTCTTTCCCGGCTCGTCTCGGAACCGGACCGCGCAGTTTACGGCTCGGGTGGCCGGGCGCTGATCGAACTGCGCGCCGATCCGGCGGCACGGCGGTCAACGCGGCGCGAGGCCGGGCTCTTTCACACGGCCTTCCTGTTGCCGTCCCGCGCCGATCTCGGGGCCTGGCTCCGCCACGTCGCCGATCGACAAACCCCGCTTCAGGGCGCGTCGGACCACTTGGTCAGCGAGGCGATCTATCTCGCCGACCCGGAAGGCAACGGGATCGAGGTTTATCGTGACCGCCCGCGCAGGGACTGGCCGCGCCAGGGCGACCAGATTGCCATGGCGACCGAGCGGCTCGACCTGGCGGATCTGGCCAACGCGGCGCAGTGCGCCTGGACGGGAGCACCGGACGGTACCGTGGTGGGGCATGTGCACCTGCAAGTCGGCAGTCTCGCACCGGCGGAGACCTTCTATGCGGGGACGCTCGGCTTTCCGGTCACCAGCCGGTATCCGGGCGCGAACTTCTACGCCTCGGGCGGCTACCATCATCATCTGGCCACCAATATCTGGAACAGCCGCAACGCGCGCCAGCGGGACTTCCCGGCAACCGGGCTGCAGGCTGTCGAGATCCTGGGCGAGAAGGCGCGGCTTGACGCGATCCGGGCCCGCGCCGGTGCCGATCCGGTCGATCCTTGGGGCACGGCGTTCACCCTGACGGAAAAGGAGGTCGCCCATGCTGGTTGACGGCAAATGGATCGCGGACTGGCAGCCGGTGCAGAAGGCCGATGCTGCGGGCCGCTTCGTGCGACAAGTGTCGAGCTTTCGCAACTGGATCACGCCGGACGGCCGACCCGGCCCCACCGGCACGGGCGGCTTTGCGGCAGAGCCCGGTCGGTACCGGCTCTACGTGGCGCTGATCTGCCCCTGGGCGTCCCGGACCCTGATTGCCCGCAAACTGAAGGGGCTAGAGCAGATCGTTCCGGTTACCGTGGTCAACCCGCGGCTCACCGATCAGGGATGGGCATTCGACGGTTTTCCGGGGGCCGATCCCGACCCCTTGTTCGGCGCGGCGCATCTTCACGAACTCTATAGCCGCGCCGATCCGCAGGTTTCCGGCCGGGCCACTGTTCCGGTCCTCTGGGACGAGGCCCGTGACACGCTGGTGAACAACGAAAGCGCCGACATCCTGCGGATGTTCGATACGGCCTTCGAAGGAAACGCGACGTCGGAGTGGCGCCTCTATCCGGCGGATCTGGCCACGGCCATCGATGCCGAAAACGCACGGATCTACGAGCGCTACAACAACGGGGTCTACCGGGCAGGCTTTGCGAGTTCGCAGGCCGCCTACGATGAGGCGGTCACGCAGGTCTTCGACGAGATGGCGCGGCTCGACCGGATTCTAGGCGATGGGCGGCCATTCGTCTTCGGGGACCGTCTGACCGAGACCGATATCCGCATCTTCGTGACCTCGATCCGCTTCGACGCCGCGTATCACGGCCTGTTCCGCTGCAATCTCTGGCGGCTGTCGGATTTCGCGCATCTGCACCGGCACATGGTCCGCGTTCTCGAGACCGACGGGATCGCCAAGACCGTCGATCTGGATCACATCAAGGTCGGCTACCATTCGATCCGGACGCTCAATCCGACCGGAATACTGCCTGCCGGGCCGGTCGATCTGGCCCGGATCATCCGGGCGGCTCAAGGCCGCGAGCCAAGTGCCGACCTCGGATCCGCACCGCTCCGTCCGGCTGCGGCGTGACGGACGGGCGCCCGTGTTCCGGGCGCTCGGGTGCCGTCCGGGACCTTCCGGCTGCGCGCTCGTGGTCCCTTCAAGCGGGGACGCGAACATGATCAGGTAGAGCCGTCGCCGCGCGCCCGGAGCCGTCCGGCCCGCGGCGACGGTCCTGACACCGAGTGGATCGCTCCATGGCTGCAATCGGCACCAACCGCGTCAAGACGGCGCTCCTGTTCCTTGCGCTGGCCGGCCTGGTGGCCGGCATCGGCCTGAACCTGGCCGGATCGGGTGCCGCCGCAAACTGGGTCTGGGCCGCCGGCGTCCTCCCGGTCCTGGCCGCTCTGGTCCTCGAGATCTTCGCCAGCCTGCGCCGTGGCGAGGTCGGGCTCGATATCGTGGCCGCGCTCTCGATGAGTGCCGCGCTGGTCTTTGGCGAACTCCTGGCGGCGGCCGTTGTCGCGGTGATGTATTCCGGCGGCACGTTCCTGGAAAGCTTTGCCGAGGGTCGTGCGCGCCGCGAGATGCACGCCCTGCTGTCCCGTGTGCCGCGCAGCGCGAGCCGGCATCGCGACGGAACGCTGGAGGAGGTTCCGCTGGATCGCATCGCGCCCGGTGACCGGCTTCTGATCCGCCAGGGAGACGTCGTGCCCGTTGACGGCACCGTGGCCTCCGGGCTTGCGATCCTCGACATGTCGGCGCTGACCGGGGAATCCCTGCCGGTGCGGCTCGGTCCCGGAACCGACGTGATGAGCGGGGCGACAAACGCGGGCGAAGCGTTCGATCTGACGGCGATGCGTCTGGCCGCGGACAGCACCTATGCCGGGATCCTCCGGCTGGTCGACGCGGCGCAGCGGTCCAAGGCGCCGATGTCGCGGCTGGCGGACCGCTGGTCCCTGGGTTTTCTCGCCGTGACCGTGGTGCTGGCCGCCGCCGCCTGGTGGTTCACCGGCGATCCGATCCGGGCCGTGGCCGTCCTTGTCGTGGCAACGCCCTGTCCGCTGATCCTCGCAGTGCCCGTGGCGCTTGTCGCGGGATTGTCACGGGCGGCGCATTTCGGCGTGCTGATCAAGGGCGCGAAGCCTCTCGAGGCGATGGCCCGGATCCGCACGCTGATCCTCGACAAGACCGGCACCCTGACCGACGGGCGGCCGCAGATCGTGTCGATTGCCAGCCGCGACGGCATGGCCGAGGACGAGATCCTGCGCCTTGCCGCCGCGCTCGATCAGGCCTCGAAACACCCGGTCGCGCAGGCGATCGTTGCGGCGGCGAAGGCCCGGGGCGCGGTTCTGCCGATCCCCGGCGAGGTAGGCGAGATACCCGGTGAAGGTGTGGCCGGTCATGTGGAGGGGCATCGTGTCCTGGTCGGTGGCTCGGGGTTCGTGGAAGCGCGGCTGGGCGGAGACGGGCACGGACACGGCGGTCTGGCGGCCGGATCGGTTCTGGTCGAGGTCGCGGTGGACGGCCGCCACGTGGGCGATCTGGTGATGGCCGACCCGCTGCGCGAGGGAACCGGGGCGCTGCTGGCGGGGCTCCGCCGCCTCGGGGTCGGCCGAATCGTCCTGGCGACGGGTGACCGGGCCGAAGTGGCCGAGCGGGTGACCGAGGGCCTTGGCCTCGATGCGCTCCGCTCCGGTTTGACCCCGGATCAGAAGGTCCTCGTCGTGCTGAGCGAACGCAAGGATGGCGCGGTGATGATGGTGGGGGATGGCGTGAACGACGCGCCGGCCCTTGCCGCAGCCGATGTGGGCGTGGCGATGGGCGCACGCGGTGCCGCCGCCTCGGCCGAAGCGGCCGATGTGGTTCTGCTGGTCGATCGGATCGACCGCCTGCTTCCCGGGCTCGAGATTGCCCAGAAATCGCGGCGGATCGCGCTGGAAAGCGTGGTCGCGGGGATCGGCCTCTCGGTGCTCGGGATGGTCCTCGCTGCCTTCGGATATCTGACGCCCGTCGAAGGCGCGCTGATCCAGGAAGTGATCGATGTGGCCGTCATTCTGAACGCGCTGCGCGCCTTGCGCATCGTCCCGCGGGAAGGCGAGATATCCGGGCCCGATGGCGCCCCGGAGCAGCCCGTTCCGGCAGAGGCACGCTCGGCCGCATGACCCGCACTTGCGCGAGGCCTGTTTCCCGTCCATTCAGCTCATCGAACGTCAATGCGGGGCCTGATCGCGTCCCGTGACGCGTAAGCCGGAAATCCTTTCGCGATGCGGCTTACGGTCGGGCCTGCGACCGGTCGCCAGAGGGATCCAACTGACCAAAGCTGCGGGTCGTCTCGGAGCGCTCCGCGTGCAGCCGCTCGGCCGATTGCTGGACCACGTTCGCAATGTCGAGCAGTTGCCGCGTCAGCGGGCTTGTCTTGCGCCAGACCATGCCGACGGTGCGCGCTGGCTCGGGTGCGGGAAAGCGCACAACCGAGACCGGCGCCGAGCGCACTTCCACCGCTATGGCCATTTCAGGAATGAACGTGACGCCGATCCCGGCACCGACCATCTGGACGAGAGTGGCGAGCGAGGTGCCGTCGAGCCCGTCGCGCGGCAGCCCCGACTGCAGCTTGCAGAAAGACAGGGCCTGATCGCGAAAGCAATGTCCCTCCTCGAGAAGAAGCAGCCGCATGTCGCGCAGCTCGTTCCGGTTTGGCGCGGGCTTTGCCGCGTCGGTCCCCGGCCGCACCAGGACCAGCGCTTCGGAAAAGAGCGCCAGTTCGGCAAGCGACGGTTCGGAGACGGGAAGGGCGACGATGGCGGCATCGAGCCGGCCCTCGGCGAGTTCGTCGATCAGCCGGGGGGTCACGGTCTCCCGAACATGCACGTCCAGTTCGGGATAGGAGCGTGCCAGGTTTCCCAGAAGGGTCGGAAGCAGATAGGGGGCGATGGTGGGAATCACGCCAAGGCGCAACCGACCCGTCAACCTGTCCCGCGCAGCCCGCGCCATGTCGCCCAGTTCGTCCGCAGCGCGCAGAAGGTCGCGCACCCGCTCTGCGAAGGCCTCGCCGAAATCAGTCAGCCGGATGCGGCGGGTGCCGCGCTCGAAGAGCGGGATGCCGAGCGTTTCCTCCAACTCCTTGATCTGCATGGAGAGCGCCGGTTGCGAAATCGCACAGGACTCGGCCGCGCGGCCGAAATGCCCGTGTTGCGCGAGCGCCTCGAAATAGCGCAGCTGCTTGAAGGTGAAGTTGGTCATAAGTTGAGCTTATGAAATGGATCAGAAAATGCAACTTATGCCGATGGAGACGGTCTGCTAGTGACGTTCTCACGGAAAGGTTTGGGGCCGAGGACATTGCCGAATTGCCGCGCCGCCGCCAAGATCGGATCCGCCCGGTTGCCGGGTGGGGGCGCCGGAACTGCCGGTCGGGGAGTGTCGTCAGACACGTGCCTGATGACGGACCTGAACGCGCTGAATTGCCAATAGGGGAGACGGAGCCATGGACGGGAACGATGTGTCGGTTG
>JAGQRV010000028.1:0-33035 GCA_020425125.1 Paracoccaceae bacterium
TTGTTCTTGGTGCGCCGGCTCAGCACCTGCATGGTGCGCCGGATCTCCTCGTCGCGGCCGATGATCGGGTCGATCTTGCCGTCCTTCGCCGCCTGGGTCAGGTCGCGGGCATACTTCTTCAGTGCGTCATAGCCTTCCTCGGCCGAGGCGGTGTCGGCGGTGCGGCCCTTGCGGATGTCGTTGATCGCCTCGTTCAGCTTCTGCGCGGTCACCGCGCCGGCATCGAGCGCGTCCTTCGCGGGCGACCGGACCACGGCCAGCGCGGTCAGGATCCGCTCCACCGGCACGAAGCTGTCGCCCGCCTTGGTGGCGATCTTCTCGGCCTCGTCCAGCACCTTTGCGGTCTGCTGGTCCATGTAGGTCTGGCCCGCATCGCCCGAAATCTTCGGGATCTTGCGCAAGGCAAGCTCGGTCGCCTGGACCACCTGCTCGGGCGCGCCGCCCGCGCGGCGGATCAGGTTGGCGGCGAGGCCCTCCTGGTCGTCAAGCAATGCCTTCAGCAGATGTTCGGGGGCCAGCTTCTGGTGGTTCTCCCGCATCGCAATCGTCTGGGCGGCCTGCAGGAAGCCGCGCGACCGCTCGGTGAACTTCTCCAAGTTCATCAGCACACTCTCCTTTTCCAAAGCGCCTGTCCGTCCGCCCGACTTCGGCACGGTCCCCGCAGGCCTTGACAGAGATTTGGGAAAACGAATGCGTGAACGCAAGTCATCCGGGCACCGATTATCACTGCGGCCCGGTGTCCCTGGCCGCTGGCAGGCGGTCCTCGGGCGTGCGCTCCCATTCAACCGGCGGGACGACCGGGCGCACCACCGGCCGTGGCATTGGCACTGGCTCGGGCAGGTTGCGGTACCGGTCGAAATCGCCTTCGATCGGCGCGTCGAGCGGATTGCCCGGCTTGCCAAGTCCGTTCAGCGGATCGGCATAATCGGGGCTACCGAATGGCAAGCGGCCGCCCAAGTCCATGGGATAGAGCGGACCGGCACCGGGAACGGGACCGACCCGCAAATCCTGCCCCGCAACCGGGCCTCCGGCGGCGATGCCGGCGAGACATGCGGAAAGAACAACATCGCGAAACCGCCCCATCAGCCCCCTTCCTTCCGGCATTGGCCGGCGGTGCATGGCCGAGAAATTCGCGCGCTCCCGCGGCACGGTCAAGCTGGCGCTGTCGCGCCAGCACGGTCTCGGTCAGGCAAAGGCCGCAATCAGGATGACAACGGCAAGGATCGCAACGCCGCCCCAGATCAGCATCCGCCGCGATCCGAACTCGATGCCTGCAGGCAGCGATGTCCGATGCGCGGGCGCCGGATCGGTCCGCGCCGGTCGATCCGGGCGGGCCGGCCGTACCGGTTCGGCGTCCTCGGCACGTGGTGGACGCGGCGGGACATCCGCGGCGACCTCCGGCGGCCTGCGGGGCGGGTCCAAGTCGAGATGTTCGTGACCGGGCCGCGGCGCATCTTCGGGGCGGGGCTCCGCATCGGCTCGTCGCGGGGCCTGCGGGGATCTCGGGATCTCGTTCATGTCGGTGTTTCCTCCATTTCGGTTTGGACGGACGCGCGGCGGCGAGGCACACCACCCGCGTCATCAGGACAACCCGTCGCACCCGGGCCAGTTCCGCCCGCCTCCGCGCATTCCGCATGCCGGCGAAAGCCCGCTTGACCCTTCCGGCCGGGGGCGCCATTGCCGGGACGAAAGGATCGCGTCCATGACCCAGCCCAAGACGGATGATCGCCTGATCGTCGCGCTCGACGTTCCCGACGCCCATTCGGGGCTCGGACTCGCCGCCCGGATCGGCGACGCGGCGGGGTTCTACAAGATCGGTCTCGGGATGCTCACCGGGGGCGGGCTGGCGCTGGCCCGGGAACTCAAGGACGAGCACGGCAAGCGGATCTTCCTCGACCTCAAGCTCTTCGACATTTCCGCCACGATCGAAGCGGCCGTGCGGGGTCTGGCGCGGTTCGACATCGACTTCCTGACCGTGCACGGCGATCCGCACGTGGTGCGGGCGGCGAAGGCGGGCGCGGGCGCGGCGGGGCCGAAAATCCTGGCCGTGACCATCCTGACCTCGCTCGACCGCGCCGATCTGGATGCCAGCCTGATCCGCGACGGCGAACTGGCCGATCTGGTGGCGCTGCGGGCCGCGCGGGCCTTCGCCGCCGGCGCCGACGGCGTCATCGCCTCGCCGCAGGAGGCGGCCCTGATCCGCGCCCTGCCCGAGGCGTCCGGCCGGCTGATCGTCACGCCCGGCGTGCGCCCGGCAGGCGCCGCGCACGGCGATCAGAAGCGGATCGCCACTCCGGCCCGGGCAATCGCCGACGGTGCCGACCATATCGTCGTCGGGCGGCCGATCTGGCAGGCGCCGGACCCACGTGCCGCAGCGCTCGCGATCCAGGCCGAGATTGCCGCCATCGGCGGCTGACAGGGCCAACCGGGGGGCTCCCGCCCGTCTTCGCCGACCGCGGACGCGGCCGGCTCATCCCGTTGGGCCCGGCCCGTCCCCATTCGGGGCCGGGCGGTCGCGCGACCCGGTCCCAGCCGGGGCGAGGCGGCGCATCACAGGATCGGGGCGAACAGGCGCGCCGCCGGGGCGGCGACCCGCCGGGTGAACCTCGACAGGGTCGCGACCCGCTCCCCATGCGGCCGTGCCTTGGCGAAATCGGCTTCCAGCATCGCGGCAACCTCGGCCGCGAACCGCTCGTCGAAGACCAGCGCGGTGACCTCGAAATTCAGCCGGCAGGAGCGGTTGTCGAGATTGACCGTCCCGACCGAGGCGAAGCGGTCATCGACCAGGATCACCTTCTGGTGCATGAACCCCTCGCCATAGCGCAGCACCGTCACGCCGGAGGTCGCGATCTCGCCCACGAATTCGAACGCGGCCAGCCAGGCAAGCCAGTGGTCGCGCCGGTCCGGGATCAGCAGCCGGACGTCGACACCCCGCAGCACGGCCAGTTCGAGCGCCCGCATGATGTCGATGTCGGGCACGAAATAGGGCGAGGCGATCCAGAGCCGCGTCTGCGCCGCATTGATCGCGTTGCAGAAATAGAGGCTGCCGGCTTCCACCTCGTCCGCCGGTCCGGTTGCCACGATCAGCGCGTCCTCATCGTCGGCCTGCCGCCGGGGCTGCCAGTTCAGCTCCAGCCGCTCGCCGGTGGCCCAGTGCCAGTCCTCCACGAAGACGAGCTGGAGCTGGGTGACGACCGGGCCGTCGATTCGCAGATGGGTGTCGCGCCACGGCCCGAATTTCGGATCCCGTCCCATGTATTCGTCGCCCACGTTCAATCCGCCGACGAACCCGGCCGCACCGTCGACGATGACGATCTTGCGGTGGTTGCGGAAGTTGATCTGCAGCCTGCTGCGCGGTTGGCGGATCGAATGGAAGTTCCGCACCACGACCCCGGCCGCCTTCAGTTCCTCGAAATAGGATTGCGGCAGGCCGTGGCTGCCCAGCGCGTCATAAAGCAGCCGCACCGTGCAGCCCTCGCGCGCCTTCGCCATCAGGCATTCGCGGAACTCCGCGCCGATCCGGTCGTCGCGCAGGATGTAGTATTGCGCCAGGACGTAGGACTCCGCGCTCCGGATCGCATCGAGGATCGCGCCGAAGGTCGCGTCGCCGTCCACCAGAAGCCGCACGGAATTGCCCGAGACCGCCGGAAGGTCGGTCATCCCCTCGAACGCGGCGATGGTGCGGCCCTCGGCGGTCTCGCTGCCGCCGCGCGCCGCGCCGTGTTCGGCGCCGTATTTCTTCAGCGCGTCGACCACGCTCCGCGCCGACCGCCGCGCCGAGACATAGCCCGGGAACCTCGAATGGCCGAGAACGAGATAGAAGGGCAGCGCGAAATGCGGCGCGCTGAGCAGGAACACGACCCAGCCCACCGCGCCCTGGGGAGTGCGGGCCGTGCGGATGGCCCGGTAAGCCGCAACGATGGCAGCGGCCTGCAATGCCAGCAGGGCAAGCGCAATGATCAGGCTGACGATGGCGCGGTCTCCCCTCGGCCGGGCGCGGTCTCTGAGGCGTCAGGGTGCACCAGTTCGATCTCGGCGAGAAGCGGCAAATGATCGGATGCCCGACGTGACGCGAGCGAGCGGTGCAGGCTCAGATGGCGAAACCGCAGGCCGCCGCCCAGCAGGATCCGGTCCAGCGGCGCCACCGGCAGCGAAGTATGGAACGACCGGAGCGGCGCCGAGGCCTGGAAGTTCCGCGACAGCGCCGCGACCGCCGGCCCCGCCGCCGACCACTCGTTCAGGTCCCCCATCAGCACCGTCGGCATCGCCTCGTCGAGATCCTCCAGCGCGCGGACCACGGCCTGCGCCTGGCGCAGCCGGTCCGCGGGCCTTAGCCCCAGATGCAGCGCGGCGACCCGCAACCGGTGCCCGTGAAGCTCCAGATCCGCGACCAGCGCGCCGCGCGGCTCCAGCGACGGCAGGTCGAGCGCCCGGACATCGACGACCCCGGTGCCCTCGCGGACCAGAAGGGCATTGCCGTGGTGGCCCGAACTCGCCGAGACATTGGGCAGCGTCACGGCCCGCAGCCCGGCCCGCTCGGCCAGCGCGCCTGCGGGCAGGGTCGCGGTGCGCCCGCCAAAGCGCTTGTCGGCCTCCTGCACCGCCACGACGTCGGCCCTCATCTCGCCGATCACCTCGACGATCCGCTCTGGCCGCCGCCGCCAGTCGAGACCGACGCATTTGCGAATGTTGTAGGTCGCGACCCGGAACACCGGTCCCCTCACGAACTGCCCTGACCGCAATCGACTGTAGCGTCCTCGGCCCGGCAGGAAACCCCTGGCCCCTGTCCGGCGGCGGATTCGCGATCAACGGCGCAGCGGCGCTGCCGCTGTTTCAGGCAGACGCCGCGTCGACGCCGGCCACGAACCGCACAGGGGGCACTGGCGGATGATCCGCGCTGGACCCGATCCAGGCGATCTGGGATCCTCTCTGCGCCGAATGCCCCCGGCCTGAGTCTGGACGAGACCCGGACATGCCTGACGTGACAACCCTGCCGAAGACCAAGGCGCGCACCAGGACCGAACGGCCGCGCCTCTACAAGGTCATCCTGCTGAACGACGACTACACCCCGCGCGATTTCGTCGTCACCGTGCTGAAGGCGGTGTTCCGGATGACCGAAAGCGAAGCCTACGGGGTGATGCTGACGGCGCATCGCCGCGGCGCCTGCGTGGTCGCCGTCTTCACCCGCGAGGTTGCCGAAACCAAGGCCAAGGAAGCCACCGATGCCGGGCGCGGGCTCGGCTATCCGCTGGCCTTCACCACCGAACGGGAAACCTGAGCCGGCGGCTTGCTGCGGTCCCTGCCCACGCCCCCCGGGCGGCAGGTCACGCCCGGCATCCCCGCCCCGCGTTTCTGCAAGCGGCATGGAGGCGGCCCTCAGACACGACAAGGCCCGGCCGAAAGGGCCGGGCCATCATCTTCCGGCACGTCAGGCGTGCCGGCGCGCAAGCGTCAGATCAGGCGTGCTTTTGACGGAAGTTCAGTTCGCGGATCAGCGCCCGCGCCGCAAGATGCATGCCGGACTTCTGAAGGTCCTCGATGCGGCGCTCCAGTTCCTCGATGCTCAGACCCATGGGTGTCTCCTTTCTTGTCGTTTCGATGCCGTTTGGCAGAAAGCGACCGGTTGACCCGGCCTCATCGAGACCGGGAACGGCGTCGCCACTGACAGGCACATTTCCGGGGCGACGCGCAGGACGCGCATGGGACAGCCCCGAGGACCGGGCGCACGCACAGGGCGCGCCAAAGCCCGGATTGAGGTCTCGTATATCGCCGGTCCGGGCGCAAACATCAACCCCCGGCGGCGCCCGGATGCCGGAAACGGCGTTCCCCGTGCCCGTTTTGCCGCCGCAGCGCCGCGATCGTCAGATCGACCAGCGTCGATATGGACAATCGCCACGCGGCACCTCACATGCAGGGTATAGAATGCAACCGAGGCCCGGCATGGCTCGCCGCCCAGCTGTCTCCGCCGGCCCTGCGGGGGCACCGGCGGCGGGACGCCGCGACAGCCACGCGGGAAGGGCGGCAGCAGGCGGAGCGGCATCGCCCGGCATTACGGGATCGGAAAGGATGGCCCCATGAGCGTCACGACCCAGGATCTTCCCTCCGCGCGGCGGAGCGCGCTGGTCTGGACCTCCGGCATCGCCGTCGCGGCGGTGCTCTGGTGGGTCGTCTATCACCGGCTTTCCGCCGCGGCCGACTGGATCGTCGCGCAGCTTCCCGTGGACCCCGCCAGCCACACCGGAGCGGCCCTCGCCTTCTTCTTCTACGATGTTCCGAAGGTGATGATGCTGCTCGCGCTCATCGTCTTCGCCATGGGCGTGGTGCGCAGCTATTTCAGCCCCGAGAAGACCCGCGCGCTGCTGTCGGGACGGCGCGAGGGCGTCGCCAATACCATGGCGGCGGGGCTCGGGGTCCTGACGCCGTTCTGCTCCTGTTCGGCGGTGTCGCTCTTCATCGGCTTCGTCTCGGCCGGCATCCCGCTCGGCGTCACGTTCTCGTTCCTGATCGCCGCGCCGATGGTCAACGAGGTCGCGCTGATCCTGCTCGTCGGCCTGGTCGGCTGGCCGATCGCGCTGATCTATCTCGGCTTCGGCCTTGCCATCGCCATTGGCGCCGGCTGGGTGATCGGGCGGATGCACCTCGAAGGCTGGCTGCAGGACTGGGTGCGCGAGATCCATTCCGGCGGCAACGCCTCGGGCGCGGACGACTCCACCAGCCTCACCCTGCCCGAGCGCTACCGGAAGGGACTGGACTCGCTGCGCGAGATCTTCGGCAAGGTCTGGCTCTGGATCGTGCTCGGCATTGCCATGGGCGCCGCGATCCACGGCTACGTGCCGCAATCTCTGATGGAGCGGATCATGGGCGCCGATGCCTGGTGGTCGGTCCCCGCGGCGGTGGTGCTGGGCGTGCCGATGTACACCAACGCCGCCGGCGTCATTCCGATCGTCGAGGCGCTTTTGGGCAAGGGCGCCGCGCTTGGCACCGTGCTCGCCTTCATGATGTCGGTGATCGCGCTCAGCCTGCCCGAGATGATCATCCTGCGCCAGGTTCTGACCCTGCGCCTGATCGTCGTCTTCATCGGCGTCGTGGCCAGCGGCATCCTGGCCGTGGGCTTCCTGTTCAACGCCCTGTTCTGAGGATGGGTTCATGAAGGACGTGAAGGTCTACGGCCCCGGCTGCAAACGCTGCCAGGCCACCGAGACAATGGTGCGCGAGGTCGCCGCCGAGCTTGGCGTCGACGTCCGCGTCGAGAAGGTCACCGACATCGTCGCCATCGCCAAGGCCGGGGTGATGTCCACCCCGGGCGTCAGCGTCGACGGCCGGCTGGTCCATTCCGGCGGCCTGCCCGACCGGTCGCGCGTCGCCGGCTGGCTGGCGGCCTGAGCCCCCGGCCGCCGGCCGGGGCCGTCGCGGGTCAGCCGCCCATCTGCGCCGAGGGCGTCGACAGCGAGATCTCGCGCTCCTCCTCGCTCATGTCCTCGGGGATCTCCTCGAACATCGGCGTGGAGAGATAGCGCTCGCCGGTATCGGGCAGCATCGCCAGGATGACCGAGCCTTCGGGCGCCGACTCGGCCACCTGCATCGCCACGCCCACCGTCGAGCCGGCGGAGATGCCGCAGAAGACCCCTTCCTCCGCCGCCATCCGCTTCGCCCAGGCCATCCCGTCGGGGCCCGAGATCGGGATCAGCTCGTCGTAATAGCGCTTGTCCAACGCCTCCTGCAGCACGTAGGGGATGAAATCCGGCGTCCAGCCCTGGATCGGATGCGGCTGGAAGGCCGGGTGGCTTTCGGTCGGCTGGTGCGCCGCGTTCCGCGTGTTCACGTAGCCCGAGGCGACCAGCGCCGCGTTCGCGGGCTCGGTCAGGATGATCTTCGTCTCCGGCCGCTCGCGCCGGAGCACCCGCCCGACCCCCGACAGGGTGCCGCCGGTGCCGTAGCCGGTCACGAAGTAGTCCAGCCGCCCGTCCGCGAAATCGGCCAGGATCTCGCGCGCCGTGGTGGATTCGTGGATGTTCGCGTTGTCCGGCGTCTCGAACTGGCTCGCCAGGAACCAGCCGTTGGCCTCGGCCAGTTCCTTGGCCTTGGTGTACATGCCGAAGCCCTTCTGCGCCCGCGGCGTCAGCACCACCTTCGCGCCGAGGAACCGCATCAGCCGCCGCCGCTCGACCGAAAAGCTGTCGGCCATCGTCACCACCAGCGGATAGCCCTTGGCAGCACAGACCATCGCCAGCCCGATCCCGGTATTGCCGCTCGTCGCCTCGACGACCGTCTGGCCGGGCTTGATCCGCCCTTCGCGCTCGGCCGCCTCGATGATGTTGAGCGCGAGCCGGTCCTTCACCGACCCCGCCGGATTGAACGCCTCGAACTTCACATAGGCCTCGACATGCTTCGGCGCGATCCGGTTGAGCCGGATCACCGGCGTGTCGCCGACCGTGTCGACGATGCTGTCGTACCGGCGCCCGCGGCCCTGGGTCTGTCTGATGGACATGGTGCCCTCCTGTCGGTGCAGTGTTTTTTGCCCGGACCGGCTCCGCACGACGGCAGGACCGGCCCCGGATGCGCCCAGAACACCACGCCCCCGGACGCAGCGCCAGTCCCATGTCTGCCTGACGCGCGGGCACGCAACACCGCAGGTGCTGTTCACACCTTGGGCCGATCTTTCACGGGGACCTCCCACGGGTCATCAAGGGTGACGAGACTGTAGCGGTCTCCATCATGGCCGGCCTTGGGTAAGAAGGCGAGCAATGCCACGCCCAAGATCGTCCCTCTGTCCCGCATGTGCTGCTGACGGAAGTGGCCGAAGTGGGTGAGATACCCGAGGCCCTCCAATTCGAGGCACAAATCAGCGATGCTGGTCGCATATCCGAGCCGTTGCATGGGCGTACTGATCCCCCATACCCCGTCAAGATCGTCCATCCATTCCAAGATCGTCACAGTCAGCTCGAGCGCATCTTTCGCGGCCACAGCCGCTGAGTCGATCATGATCGCGTGCCATTCGCGGTTGCGGGAAAAGAAGTCGTTCGCCGTTCTAATGGGCGACGTTGGCACCAGAATGGTCTGCCTTAGCGCGCCATCTATTTCCTCTTGCTGCCGTCTCTCCCGCTCTGGCGTCGGTTTGCTGAACATAGCCACATCAAACCCGACGCCACGAGAAATGCTCAGCAAAGTCTGCATGTCAGGTACGTGCCGCCCGTTCTCCACCTCTTGAATCGTGCGGGTCGTCAGGCCGGCAATTTCCGCTAGGTTCTCTTGGGTCAGCCCAAACTTCTTCCGAAGGAACTTGCACTGGCTGGCGATATACGCGGCGTCTCGTTCCATAGTCTCCATCAGACTACTCCATCTTTCCGATGGGACAATCATTGCAGGCAAGACCGCCAGCGTCCCCGAACGCAACGCGAACGCTGGCCGAACCGCCTCCAATTCTGCCGTGGTGGGACGCCTGCGTCTTTGCTTAAAAGGTTTGCAATGACGGCCCGCCTCGCCGCCAAAGCACAACTCGCGCGCCCGTAGCGAACAATAACCAGCCCGCGGCAAAAGGTCTGCAAATGCTCGCGATCAGCCGCATTGAGAAATTGCCGAACCGCTGACCTCACCCGTCTGCCCAGAACGCCGCCAGCCGGTCGCGGAAATGAGGGATCGCTTTCGGATGGGCAAGGAACTCGGCCACCGGCATCGCCGCCCAGCCCTGGCCCTCGTTGCCGAAGCGGACCCGGCCCAGATCCAGGTCCGGCCAGCGGGCGCCGAAGAACCAGGTCCGCTCTGGGGCGCGGTAGAACCGGCGATAGCCGATCCGCGCCGCGTCGAGCCTGAGGCCCAGTTCCTCCTCCAGTTCCCTCAGCGCGCAGCTTTCCGGGCTCTCGCCTATCTCGCGGCCGCCGCCGGGCAGGTCCCAGTGTCCCGGCCAGGGCAGTCCGGGGATGTCGTCGCGCAGCAGCGCGAGCACGCAGTCGCCGGTGATCACCGCGATCTTGGCGCCGACGAAGTCCTCCCGGCCGGTCTCGCCGTCCTGACCCATCGCGCTGCCTCCTGCCCGTTTCTGCCCCGGTCCCATCTTGCACGGGTCCGATGGAATTCCGATGAAAGTCCGATAGAATTCCGATACCCGATTTTGCACCCTTCCGGCCGCCATGCCCGCCCTCTGCCGCGACTGCCTGACCGCCTTCGATGCCGGCCCGCGCTGTCCGGCCTGCCTGAGCCCGCGCGTCCTGACGCATCCCGAACTGTTCGATCTCAGCATCGCGCACATGGACTGCGACGCCTTCTATGCCTCCGTCGAGAAACGGGAAAACCCCGATCTCGCGGACAAGCCGGTGATCGTCGGCGGCGGCCGCCGCGGGGTCGTCTCGACCTGCTGCTACATCGCCCGGATCAAGGGCGTGCGCTCGGCCATGCCGATGTTCCAGGCGCTGAAGCTCTGCCCCGAAGCGGTGGTCGTCAGGGGCCGGATGGAAACCTATGTCCAGGTCTCCCGCCAGATCCGTAACATGATGGAATCATTGACACCTTCGGTGGAGCCGCTGTCACTGGACGAGGCCTTCCTCGACCTCACCGGCACCGCCCGGCTGCACGGCGCGCCACCCGCCATCATGCTCGCCCGCCTCGCCCGCCGGATCGAGACCGAGCTGCGCCTGACCGTCTCCATCGGCCTGTCGCACAACAAGTTTCTCGCCAAGATCGCCTCGGACCTGGACAAGCCGCGGGGCTTTTCCGTGATCGGCCGTGCCGAGACGCTCGACTTCCTCGGCGACCGCCCCGTCCGACTGATCTGGGGCGTTGGCCCCTCCGCCCAGGCGGCTCTGGACTCCGCTGGCATCCGCAACTTCGCCGATCTGCGCCGCTGGGAGCGGCGCGATCTCGGCCAGCGCTTCGGCGAGTTCGGCGACCGGCTGTGGCACCTCGCCCGCGGCGAGGACAGCCGCCGCGTATCGCCCCATTCCGCACCGAAATCGATCAGCAACGAGACCACCTTCGCCACCGACACGGCCGATCCGGATCTCCTCGACGGGCACATCTGGCGGCTGTCCGAAAAGGTCTCGGACCGCGCCAAGGCCAAGGACCTAGCTGGCCGCGTGGTTACCCTGAAACTCAAGCGCGCCAACCACGAAATTCTGACCCGCCGCCATGCACTGCGATCAGCCACCCAATTGGCCGATACCATCTACCGGGAGGCGCGCGCGCTGTTCGACCGGTCCGCGGATGCCGGGCCCTACCGGCTGATCGGGATCGGCCTGTCCGAGCTTTGCCCCGCTGCCGGTTCGGACACCACCGAAGACCTGCTTGATCCCGCTGCCCGCACCCGCGCCGCAGCCGAACGCGCCGCCGATCGCATCCGCGCCCGCTTCGGCGCAGACGCCATCGTCAAGGGCCGGTCGCTGCGCTGAAAGCCAGGATCACTCCGCTGCCATCGGCAGATCGGGTCGGCGGCCGAGATCGACCAGATCGGCCATCACGCGGGTGATCATCGCGCGAAACTCGTCGAATCCCGGCTTCGTCGCAAGGGTCACTTCGTCCATGTAGAGCGACCGGTCGATCTCGATCTGGACGACATGGAAGCCCTGCGACGGCCGGCCATAGCGTTGCGAGATGAAGGCCCCCGCAAAGGGGGCGTTGCGGGCGACCCGCAGCCCTTCAGCGGCAAAGGCGCGCTCGACCCTTTCCACGATTTCGGGGTCGGCCGCCGCACCGAACCGGTCGCCCAGCACAACGTCCGGCGCCGAGCGCGACCGGCCCGACAGCCCGTCAATCGCCTCGTGCGGCATCGAATGCCAGTCGATCAGGACCGCCTTGCCGAATTCTTCCCGGCTGCGGCTCAGAAGACTGCGCAGCGTCTCATGATAAGGCTGCCAATGCTGTTCGATCCGCCGGCGCGCCTCTGCCAGCGTCAACTTGCCGGAATAGATCGCGCGTCCGTTGGCCACGACGCGGGGGATCACGCCCAGTCCCGAAGTGACCCGCGGGTTGTGGACCACCCTCCGGACGCCTTCGACGAGCGCCGGGTCAAGCTCGTCGCATGACCTGTTGAGATCCACGTAGGACCGCGGCGTCCGCGCCACGAGCAGGGGCGCTCCGTGCAGCGGCGCGTCGGCCACCAGCCGGTCCATATGGGCATCTTCCGAGGAGCGCAGCACGTGCTCGCTCAGGACCGTCCGGACACGCATGTCCTCGGGATAGTCGCGACCGCTATGGGGAGAGGCGAAGACCACACCTGTCGACAAGACTTTCGGCCAGATCAGATCGAACGTCACCGCCATCCCTCCAAAGCGCCGTACCATATAGCCGGATTCTTTTGCGCTCCAATACCCCCTTGAACCGCCCAGCGACTCCTTCTATAGACCCTCCACCGACGCGGAGCCCTCCGCGTCTTGTTTGTTTGAACAAGGCGCCGGGACGGTCGGAACCGGGCGGTTAGCTCAGCGGTAGAGCACTACGTTGACATCGTAGGGGTCACTGGTTCGATCCCAGTACCGCCCACCATGCGCCAGGACCAGGCGCGCCGCAATGAACGCGCTCTCGCGGGAGGGCGGAAACACAAACCCAAGGCGCAAGGACGCGCCGCGACGAAAAGGAGAGGGCCATGAAGGTCAGGAACTCGCTTCGCTCGCTCAAGCAGCGTCACCGCGATTGCCGCGTCGTGCGCCGCAAGGGGCGGATCTACGTCATCAACAAGACGCAGAAGAAGTTCAAGGCACGTCAGGGCTGACACCGCGCCAGCCCGGTACGACCTTACGACCGAGCCGCCTGCGGGCGGCTTTTTCGTGCGGGTTGCCCCTTGGCCAGCGCCCCCGAAGCGATGCCGCACCTCGGAATCGGCCATTTCTGCAGCTCCGACGAAGGACCAGGTCCCGCAGCCGAACTTGGCCGGGTGGCCAATATTGCAATCTTAAGGGGAAACTGACGGGCTGAATTTCGGCCTGCCGGGTTCCGACCAGACGGATCGAAGCATTTGCGGTCGGACGACGCCGCGGAAGATGCCGCGCTTGCGAAATGCGCCGGCCTCGCGGCGCCGGCACGCGATGGCTTTGAAATTGCGTTAATTTCTTGTGACCAACAATGCCTGAAATGCGCCTTTTCCCATGCAGCAGCGGTATAGCAGCTCTTCCGAAGCGGGGATTGTGCACCTGCAGCATTGTCATATCTTGATCACGTAACAGCCGGACGCGTTCCGGCGCAGCAATGATCGAGCAAGCGAGATACGACATGGCACATGTTCTTGAAGCCCGGGGCGCCTACGGTGCCCGCGAAAGCTGGCTGGCCGCACTTCGTGAATCCATCGCCCAGCGGATAAGGTGGAATGCCGCCTATCGCGAGACCCGCCGAGAGCTGGAGCGGCTGAGCGACCGTGAGCTGGCCGATCTCGGTCTGGCGCGCGAGTCGATCCGCGCGATCGCAAGCCAGGCCGCCTACGATACCGTCCTCTGATCCGTCTCGAAAGATTCGCGTTCCGGCGGCCCTCCTCCTCCCGGGGCCGCCCAACCTGGCGGCGATGTCATTCCTCCTCCCGTGGCATCGCCGCCGATTTCTTTTCGCAGATTGATCCGGCGTGACAGCGGCGTCCGTCCGTGATGGGCCAAAGCTCAGCATCACACTCACCAATGGCTAAGCCGAAATGACATGGGGCCTCCGGCGATTGCCGAAAGCCCCATGCCGGTGATCGAACCGGCCGCTCACGCGCCACGATCTTCCGAGTGCGTCCCTCTGACCCGCTCCGCACGCTCCTCCTCGTGCGGCGCCCGGTCAGCTCGTGCTATCCGAGAATTCCTCTTCCAGCCGGGCGCGCGCTGACGCGCGCCGTCCATGCATCTTCGGCGCGTAGTGCATGACTCGATACCAGCCGATCAACCCCGCACCAAGACCCACGAGGCAAAGCACAAAATCCGCGATGCTGGTCGGGCGATCGCCCAAGAGCCCCGCGAGGGCGGTGTAGCCGTAGGTGCAAAACACAACGAACCCGACGACACACACGATCGCCCAAACCTGCTTCATCCCCGCCGTCTCCTCAAAGCCACACTGACCGTGACATTCTGACACCGTGTCTTTCTGCCGAGTCACGAGTCATGCGTCAAGTGTATATCCGCGCTGCATTTTTTGCTGCGCCGCGGCGCAACCGGCTGCGTTTCGCCGATCTACCTAGGCACGCCACACTCCTGTCGGGCAGGCCTGCGACAGCTCAGTAGAGGTCGTTCTCTGCGTCGGAGGCGGAGATTCCCATCGCTTCCAGACCGCTTTCCAGATGTTCGGCCAGAAGCGGTACGCCGAGCAGGTAGTCCTCGGTCCGGTTGACCGCCTCCGCCCGGGCGGTTTCAAGCGCGTCGTCGTATTCGTCGGGCGAGAAGCTCTCGCGTCCGATCCAGTAAAGCACGACGAGGTCGAGCTTTTCGTCGACGGTCAGGCCAGAGACGAAGGCGCGGAACTCCCGCGCAGCCTGTGTCGCGCCGGCGCCATTGGTCACGCCGTCACGGGCCCCGACGCTGGCAGCCTCGCTCAGCTCGCGCGCCAGCAGGATCACTTCGGCAACGGTATCGGCATGTATCTCGGGCATGGCGGGACTCTGCAGCTACTGGCCATTGAAACGGTGGTGCGCACCATGCGCCGGGATCGCCGGCGACGCAAGGCAAGGTCGGCGGAACCGCACGCGCCCTTGAGCCGCAGCAGACCGGCGGCGCCCGGTTCAGAAGCGCGCTGTTTCTCAGCCCTGGCCGTCCGCAAGCCGGATCGCCGGCAGTGCCGGGGCCTCCATGTCCTCGAAGTCGAAGCGGTCCAGACGCTGCGCCCGCCGGCCGGCCTTTTCGGCTGAAATCCGGATCTCGGACAGGTCCTTCGAAGCCTGGGCGAAGTGCCGGTCGAGATTGCCGACGCGGGAGGCAAGACGCTCCACATCGCCGTGCAGCATGTGCAGTTCGCGCCGGATCAGACCCGCCTGCTCCCGCATCCGCACGTCCTTGAGCACCGACCGAAGCGTGTTCAGCGTTGCCATGCAGGTCGTCGGCGATACCAGCCAGACCCGCGCCTCGAAGCCCTCGCGGACGATTTCCGGGAAGCGGGCGTGAAGCTCGGCATAGACCGCCTCGGAGGGCACGAACATCAGCGCACCGTCTGCCGTCTCGCCCTCCAGGATGTACCGTTCGGCGATCGCGCGGATGTGCCGGCGCACCGCCATGCGCATGTCGCGCACGGCCTGTCCCCGCTCATGGTCGGTCTCGGCGAGGGTCAGCGCCTCGTAGGGCTCCAGCGGGAACTTGCTGTCGACCACCAGCGGCCCCGGCGGATTCGGCAGGTGGATCAGGCAATCCGCGCGCCTGCCGTTCGACAGCGTCGCCTGCATCGTGAAGCTGTCCGGCGGTAGCGCCTTGGACACGATGTCGTGCAACTGGATCTCGCCGAAGGCGCCCCTTGCCTGCTTGTTCGAAAGGATCTCCTGCAGGCCGAGAACATTGCCCGATAGCTTCTCGATATTGGCCTGCGCCTTGTCGATGGTCTCGAGCCGCTGCTGCAATTCGCCAAGGCTCCGCGCGGTGCGGGTCGCCGAGCCCTGCAGGGTCTCGCCCATGGATCGCGTGACGTCCTCCAGCCGCTTTTCCAGCGTCATCATCATAGCGGCGTGTGCCTGAGTCTGCGCTTCGCCGACCGCGCTCAACCCGCCGCTGAGCCGCAGCTGCGTCTGTCCCATCTCGTCCACCCGCCGATCGATCTGGCCGATCTGGCGCAGAAGCGGCTCGATCAGCCGGGTCGCGCGTGCCTGAGAC
This sequence comes from Paracoccaceae bacterium, assembly GCA_020425125.1. Classification (GTDB taxonomy): domain Bacteria; phylum Pseudomonadota; class Alphaproteobacteria; order Rhodobacterales; family Rhodobacteraceae; genus Meridianimarinicoccus. The sequence goes on from JAGQRV010000028.1 coordinate 15,744, forward strand.
CGAAGCGCGGCAACGAGAAGCAGGAGGATCAGGAACGCGGTGCACGCGCCGGCCAGCAGTGCCAGCGTTGCCGGGTCGTCGAGCCGCAGCGACTTCCCACCGATGCTCAGCATGGCCCCGTTCATCGGCGTCCGAACAGCCGTTCGATGTCGCCAAGCTTCAGCTCGACATAGGTTGGCCGACCGTGGTTGCACTGCCCGGACAATGGCGTGGCTTCCATCTCGCGCAGCAGCGCGTTCATTTCCTCGGCCTGCATTCGCCGTCCCGACCGAACAGAACCGTGGCACGCCATCCGCGACAGCACGGCATCAATCCTCTTACGCAGCGAAGCGGAGTCTCCCCCGTCCTCGGCATCGGTCAACTCGTCGAGGATGTCGGTCAGCAGCGCCTTTGCATCGACCGTGCCCAGGATTGCCGGGGTTTCCCGGACCGCGACGGACCCCTGACCGAACGGTTCCACGGCCAGCCCCATCCGGTGCAGGTCCTCGGCCGCGGCAAGGATCGTCTCCGCCCCTTCGCCCAGATCGACGATGTCGGGGATCAGCAGAACCTGGGCCGCCACGCCGTGCCCGGCCAGGTCGGCCTTGAGACGCTCGTAGACCAGCCGCTCATGTGCAGCGTGCTGATCGACGATGACCAGCCCGTCCTCGGTCTGGGCCAGGATGTAGTTTTCATGCACCTGGGCGCAGGCGGCGCCCAGCGGACGGTGGCGCGCGTCATCGTTCTCGCCAGACGGCTCAACGGCATGGCGGCTCGACAGCCCCTCAGTTTCGGCAAAACCAGTTGCCTGATCGAGCGGGGACTGCGCCGCATAGGCCGCAGCCAACGGCCGGGGACCGGGCCGGTCCATCTGATAGATGCGGGGCGCCGCGAGATCGGCGCGCATCGCTCCGAGCGCCGCCGCGGAGACCGTGCTTGCCGCCCGGTGGCCTGCCTCTGCCAGCGCATGGCGGATGCCCGACACCACCAGCCCGCGCACGATCCCAGGATCGCGAAACCTCACTTCGGCCTTCGCAGGGTGCACGTTCACATCCACGAGAACCGGGTCGCAGTCGACAAACACCGCCGCCGCCGGTTGCCGCCCCGCCGGCAGCACGTCGGCATAGGCGGCCCGGAGCGCGCCGAGCAGCAGCTTGTCCCGAACAGGACGCGAATTCACGAAGACATGCTGGGCAACGGCCGACCCGCGGGCATAGGTGGGCAGCGCCGCATATCCGGTCAGGCGGACACCCTCGCGCGCGGCATCAAGCCTCAAGGCGTTCTCGGCGAATTCGCGGCCCAGAAGCCGCGCGAGCCGGCTGTGAAGCGCGTCGAAAAGGTCGCCCGCTTCCGGATCCGCGCGCAGCACAACCCGGTCACCACCAGCGGAGACATCGCGCAACGTGAAGCCAACGAAAGGCTGGGACAGCGCAAGGCGCCGCACCGTATCGGTGACGGCCTGCGCTTCGGCCCGGTCGGAGCGCAGGAACTTGAGCCGCGCGGGCGTCGCGTGGAAGAGATCGCGCAGTTCCACCCGCGTCCCGCGGGGCAGCGCCACGGGACGCACGAAACCGATTGCACCACCGAGCACGGTGATCTCGGCAGCTTCGGCTCCGTCAACCCGCGATGCGACACAAAGGCGTCCCACTGCCCCGAGCGAGGGCAGCGCTTCGCCCCGGAAGCCGTAGCTGTGGATGTTCAGCAGGTCGCTGCCGTCGATCTTGGAGGTCGCGTGGCGCGACAAGGCCAGCGGAAGGTCCGAGGCACGGATGCCGTGACCGTCGTCGGCAACCCGGATCAATGTCTTGCCACCATCCGCACAGGCGATCTCGATCCGCCGTGCGCCGGCATCGAGCGCGTTCTCGACAAGTTCCTTCACGGCCGAGGCGGGGCGCTCCACCACCTCCCCGGCCGCGATCCGGTTGATGGCGGCCTCCCCAAGCTGCATAATTCTTGGGGGTTCCGAGATTATATTGGGGATCGGCGCGTTCATGCCACCAGACCTAGCATGGCCCGCGCCGATTCGACCAGAGGTGAGGTCGTCCCCTTGCTGCCCCCCTTCAGTTGCCGGGCGTTACGCCTTCCGGCTGACCGACCACGATGAAGGTGAGCTTTCCGGGCTGGAGCAGTTCGCCCGCAACCCGCTTCACATCGTCAAGCGTGACAGCACGGATCTTGTCGTTGCGCGTGTTCACGTAGTCCGCGGGGAGCCCGTCGAGTTGCATTCCGACAAGGATGGTCGCTATGTCGTCGTTGCCGTCGAAACGCAGCGGGTAGGCGCCGATCAGGTAGGTCTTGGCCTGATCGAGTTCGGCCGCGGTCGGGCCCTCCTTGGCCATCTTCGCCCATTCGTCGCGCACCACCGAAATCGTTTCGCCGGCGCGTGCATTGGCGGTTCCGGCACGTCCGACAATCAGGTCGGCGTGGTCCTTGTCCGCAAGGTACGAATAGATCCCGTAGGTCAGCCCGCGCTTTTCCCGGACCTCGGTCATCAGTCGCGCGCTGAAGCCGCTTCCGCCGAGGATCTGGTTCAGGAGGTAGGCCGCAAAGAAGTCGGGATCGTCCATGGCGATCCCCGGCTGCCCGAAGAGGATGACCGATTGCGGCGTCTGGAACGGCACCACGTCGGTCCCGCCGTCGAAATCTACGCTGGCCTCTCCCGGCATCGGCGCGCCGGTTTCGGGCAGTTCCGCCATCAGCTTGTCGATCACCTCTGCGAGCTTGTCGGGAGAGATGTCCCCTGCCGCCGCGATATACACGCGGTCACGCGCCAGCGCCCCCTTGTGGGCGGCGATCAGATCGTCGCGGTCCAGCGCGGTGACGGTGTCGATCGTGCCTTCGCCCGGACGGCCATAGGGGTGGTCGCCGAAGACCTTCGCAGAGAAGGCATTGCCCGCGATGGCATTCGGGTCCTCGGCGTCTGAACGCAGTCCCGAAAGGACCTGCTCCCGAACCCTCTCGACCGCATCCGGGTCGAAGCGCGGATGCGCCAGCGCGGTCTCGAGCAGGGCTGTCGCCTGATCGGTCGAGTCGCTCAGGAACCGCGCCGATACGGTGACCGCATCGTCGTACGAGTCGAAAATGAAGCTGGCAGCCAGATCGTCACGGGCCTTGGCGAAGCCCTGGGCATCGAGATCGCCGGCGCCCTCTTCGAGCAGCCCGGTCATCAGATTGGTCGCGCCCTGAACGTCCGCGGCGTCGAGGGACGTCCCGCCTCGGAACACGAGCCTCAGCGAGACGAAGGGGATCGACGGCTCTTCGACCAGCCAGGCATGGAAGCCGGCCGGGGTCGTCACTTCGGTGATGTCGATGGCGGCGACGGCAGGCAGCGCCGCAAGCCAGAGCGCCGCCGCAAGCAACAGCCGTTTCATTGGAGCACCTCCGATCCACCCGCATTCGGGAAACCGGCAACCGGAGTCGCCGCAACGGGCGCGGCGCCTTCCGGCGCCCGCAGCCAGCCGGTGACCGACGTCTGGGGCACCAGCACCGCGCGTGCCGCCGCCATGATGTCGTCTTCGCTGACCGATTGCAGGATGTCGGGCCAGGCCTCCACATCGGCGACGGTCAGGCTCGTCGCGAGTGCCCGGCCATAGCGCTGCGCGCGGCGACCGACGTCATCAAGCTCGTAGATCGATTCGGCCGCATATTGCCGTTTCAGCCGGGCCAGCTGCTCGCTGTCCACGCCTTCTGCCAGGAAATCTGCGACCGCGCCATCGAGCGCGGCCTCGGCGTCCGCCAGGCTGACGCCTGGTGCCGGTACGATCACAAGCGAAAACGTCGTGGGATCGAGCGAGGTCCCCGAATAGTAGGCGCCGGTATAGATCGCCTTCGGGTCGTCGAACTGCAGCCTGCGGCCCAGATAGGATGTCGCCGGCTCGCCGCCAAGAAGACCTGCCAGAAGTTCGAGCGCCGCGGCGGGCTTCTGGTCGCCCGAGTTGCGCTCCGGTGCGAGGTAGCTGCGCGTCACATAGGGTTGGGCAACGCGCGGATCCTCGAAGACCAGATGACGGGCAGCGGTTTGCGGCGGCTCGGAGGGCCGAATCCGCGGCGCCAGATCCGGATTGGCCGGAATCGGACCATAATAGGTCTCAGCAAGCTTGCGCACCTCATCCGGCGTCACGTCGCCGGCAACCACGAGGATTGCGTTGTTGGGCACGTAATGCGCGCGATAGAAGTCCAGCGCCTGATCGGCCCCCAGAGCGGCCACCTCGTGGCGCCAGCCGATCGTCGGATGGCCGTAGGGGTGGTTGAGATACTGCGCCGCCTGAGCCTGTTCACGGAAGAGCGCATCGGGATTGGTCTCGACACGCTGGTTGCGTTCCTCGAGCACCACGCTGACCTCCGGCGCGACCTGATCCGGGGTGAGCCGAAGATGCGTCATCCGGTCGGCCTCCAGGTCCATCATCTTCGGCAGCAGATCGGCCGCGACACGCTGGTAATAGGCCGTGTAGTCGGTCGTGGTGAAGGCGTTCTCCTCGCCGCCATGAGCCTCCACGATGGCCGAGAACTCGCCCGGCGCATGGGTGTCGGTGCCCTTGAACATCAGGTGCTCCAGAAGATGCGCCACGCCCGAAACGCCTGGCGCCTCGTCCGCGGACCCGACCTTGTACCAGACCATCTGTTCGACGGCAGGCGACCGGTGATCCTCGATCACCACCACATCCATGCCGTTGTCGAGAGTGAATTCGGTCACGTCACCGGCATGCGCCGGCACGAGCGCCGGCAGCACGAGGGCAAGGGATAGCGTCAGGGGAGATGTGGCGCGTCGCATCGGAACTCCTGCTCAGGGACGGGCAAAGATACCCCGCCCCGATCCGGGCGCAACCGCACGCGCGGGAATGTGAGCCGGAGCGATCTATTCGGGCTTCAGCACCGCCGGGGGCGATGACGGGGTCGGCACGCCGGCCTTGCGGAAGCGTTCCGTCTCGGCCTGCTGGTTGAGCGACTGGCTGTCGTAGGCCCGGTAATAGAGGTTGACGTTGAACATCCGCTCCAGGAACAGCCCGCTGTTGCGCCGGCGGAATTCATAGTCGTCGCGGGCCAGCACCTGGCGGATGGAGGGATCGAGACCGAAGCGTTCGGCGTAGCGCAGGAGCCCGGCATCGGAAGCCGTGATGCCCGTCCTGTTCAGTGCCTGCGGATTGCCGCCCAGGGCGGCCACCGCATCGGCCTCCGGCGAGGGATCGGCACGGTTCGTTCCGCCGGGTGCCGGAGGCGGCAGCGCACCCGGGTTCGCAGGCATCTCCAAGGGCTTCGCGGGTGCCACAAGGAACTCGTCGGGTCCCTCCTGGCTGGAAGCGAAGTTCATCAGATCTGGCTCGCCGCCGCCGCAGGCGGAAAGGCTGAGGGCGGCCAGCATGGCCAGCACGGTCGGGCGCGGCATCACTTCGGCAAGGCCTCCGGTCTGAAACAGCGTCTGTCTACCGCAGCCGTCCGGCGCCGTCACGGGGTCTTGTGGGCACGGCCCCACAGGACAAGCGCCGCGGCGCCGCCGAACACCGCCACATCGGCAAGATTGAACGCATAGGGATTGGCGATACCGCAGCACGACATGTTCAGGAAATCGGCCACCGCACCGTGTACCAGCCGGTCGAACACGTTGCCGAGCGCCCCGCCGATCAGCGCGCCGCCAGCGATTTCCATCTGCACCCGGCCGTCGCGCAGCGAGAAGCGCGCAACCCAGAGACAGATCACCAGCGCCAGCCCCACCAGGACCCAACGCATCGCCCCCGGATGGCCCGCAAGAAGACCGAAATTCACCCCTTCGTTCCAGCCCATCACGAAGCGCAGATAAGGCGGCGCGACATCGATCACCAGCCGGTGACGCAGGTCGAGATCGAAGACCACCGCCCATTTCGACGCCTGGTCCACGATGAACGTGGCAAGCGCCGCGAGCGCCAGAGGATACATCCGTCAGTGCCGGAAATGCCGCTGGCCGGTAAAGACCATGGCGAGCCCCGCCGAGTCGGCCGCCGCGATCACCTCCGCGTCGCGCATCGACCCGCCGGGCTGGATCACCGCCGTCGCCCCGGCCTCGGCTGCGGTGATCAGGCCGTCGGGGAACGGGAAGAACGCATCGGAGGCGACGCAGGACCCTTGCGTGAGCGGCTCGCTCAGGCCCAGCACCTCGGCCATGTCACGCGCCTTCGAGGCGGCGATGCGGGTGCTGTCGACCCGGCTCATCTGTCCTGCCCCGACGCCGACCGTGGCCCCTTTGTTGGCGTAGACGATGGCGTTCGACTTCACGTGCTTGGCGACGCGCCAGGCGAAGAGAAGGTCGGCGAGTTCGGCGTCGCTGGGCGCCCGCCGGGTCACGACCCTGAGATCGCCTGCCGTGACCTGGCCGCAATCCTTGTCCTGGACCAGAAACCCCCCGGAAACCTGCCGGATGGTCAGGCAGGGCGCGGCGGGATCTGGCAGTTCGCCAGTGGTCAACAGGCGCAGGTTCTTCTTCGCGGCAAAGACGGCGCGGGCATCCGCATCGGCGTCGGGCGCGATGACGACCTCGGTGAAGATCGACGCGATGGCCTCGGCGGTCGGTCCGTCGAGCGGGCGGTTCAGCGCCACGATGCCGCCGAAGGCAGACGTGCGGTCACAGTCGAAGGCCCGGGAATAGGCCTCGGCCAACGTTGCGCCCCGCGCGACGCCGCACGGATTCGCGTGCTTGACGATGACGCAGGCCGGCCCCTCCTCGGGCGGGAATTCCGCCGCCAGTTCGAAGGCCGCGTCGGTGTCGTTGATGTTGTTGTAGCTCAGTTCCTTGCCCTGGACCTGAACCGCAGTCGCGACGCCGGGCCGGGAAGACCCATCGGTGTAGAACGCGGCGGCCTGATGCGGATTCTCGCCGTACCGCAATGTCTGGGCAAGCCGTCCGGCGACGGCGCGGTAGCGCGGCGCCGGCTCGCCAATGGCCCCCGCCATCCATGTCGACACCGCGGCGTCGTAGGCGGCCGTCCGGGCGAAGGCCGTCTGCGCCATCTTCTGGCGGAAGGCGAAGGATGTCGCGCCGTCACCGGTCTCCAGTTCGTCGAGAAGGGCCGGATAATCGGCCGGATCGACGATCACCGTCACGCCGTCATGGTTCTTGGCCGCGGCCCGGATCATCGCCGGCCCGCCGACATCGATGTTCTCGATGCATTCGTCGTATTCCGCGCCGCGGGCCACCGTCGCCTCGAACGGGTACAGGTTGACCACCAGAAGGTCGATCGTGCGGATCCCGTGCGCCGCCATCGCCTGACGGTCGGCGGCGTTGCCGCGCCGCGCCAGAAGGCCGCCATGCACGCGCGGATGCAGCGTCTTGACCCGGCCGTCCATCATCTCGGGAAAACCCGTCTCCTCGGACACGTCGGTGACGGCGAGCCCGGCGTCCCGCAAGGCTTTGGCGGTGCCGCCGGTGGAGATCAGCCGCACGCCCCGCGCAGCCAGCGCCGCGGCAAGCTCGCCCAGCCCCGACTTGTCGGAAACCGAGATCAGGGCGGTGGCGATACGCATACGGTCGGTCATCTCGGATCCTCTAGGGCACTCGTGGGCTCGTGGTCCGCCTCCACGCCGATCCGCGGCACCTCGCGCAGGAAGGCCGGGGCGGTGCCGTCCCGGGTCAGGCTCCACTTTACCGAGGTCGCGTGGTGCATCGCCAGACCGCTGAGAACGATCTGCCGGGCGGCGGCGGGTTCGGCGCGGGTTTTCTCCAGATAGACGCCGGGGTCAAGACCGATCGTGCAGGCACTGGCGTGGCGGAAGGTCCAGCCATCCCCATTGCCCAACATCAGGCGGACGACCCCAAGCGCCGGGTCAAGCTCGGCATCGACGTCGGGATGAAGATGGAAGCGGATCGCGAACGGAAGCCCGTGGCCGGGACCCGCACCCGATTGTCGGCCCGCTGCCGCACGGGCCTGCACGAAGCGCCGCTTCTCCGCTTCCGTCACCGCGCTGAGAAGGTCCTCACCGCGCAGCGCGCCGCCGTCGAGAGACAGGTCGAGACGCCGCACATGGATCAGACCGTGGCTCCCGGCATAACCGCTATGGGCGGCAACCAGTCGCGCCGCCGGCCGATCGGTTCCGAGATCGGCTTCGACCACCCGCGGCCCTTCCGTCAGCACGTCCGGCCCCGCGACCTCAGCGGCAAAGCGTGCCGACGACGCTTCGGCCACAACAAGAGTCGAATGCGCCGCCGTGGCACGGCCTGCCGCGCACCAGTCGGGTCCGAAACTGCAGCCCGGACCGCTGCTGACGATGAAGGGGCGGCGTCCGACCGTCATCTCGAAAGCGAGCGTGGAGGCATGCGCCGTACGCCCGCCCTTCCCGCCGGCGGGCGGCGCGGCGCAATCCACGATGACGCTGCTTCGTCCGCGCGACAGCCGGCCATATCCCATGGCGATCTCCGGCGCAGCGGCATGTCGGGCGGCTGCCGCGGCCAGCGCGGCGTCGATGCGCGCGACATCTCCCGCCCCGCCGCCATGGAAGCGCGCCAGGTGCCCATCGGCATGCCGCAGGGCACGCAGAACCGGGGCAGCGGCGGCCAGCGCCCGGCGGTGTTCGGGGCCGACCGCAGTTCCCGTCTCCTCAAGGCCGCTGGCAGCGAAGGCAAGGTCGGTAAAGACCTTCGCGAGCGTTTCCGGCGCCCGGTCGGACACCGCGCCGGACAGGTCGATCAACTCCGGACAGAGCCGTTCGAGGGCGACCTGCGCGCGTGCCACGAGGCCAGCCCCATCCTCGAGCGAAACTCCGGCGAGAATCAGGCGGGTGCATATTGCGGCGCCCTCGGCCCCGCCTGGAAGCGTGCCGAGGCGCCGCTGCGCGAAGCGCTGATGCCGGGCAAAGGCGCGTTCGAGCTGGCCGGGCGCAAGTCCGCCTTCACCGCCCGCCAGAAAACCGGCATGGTCGAGAAGCCGTGACAGCCGGTCGGACGCCAGCGCCAGCGTCCAGCCCGGTCCGTGGCCATTGCCGAAGCGGTTGAGCCATTCGCGGGTCCAGCCCCGCGCCGCCTGTCGCGCCGACGCGGTGCCATAGGCGGCGAGATCGTCGAGCCATCCGAACCCCTGACGTTCGGCCTCGAACGCCGCCGTCGGCGCGTCCGGCTCCCAGACCGACCCCGCGGCATCGACACGCGCGCCGGCAAGACGAAATCGCCCCGCCAGGAGAGCCCGGCCGCGGTCGGCCTGACCCGAGATCGGCCGTTCCGGATCGGCGATCCGCGACAGCCGGCGGTGCATCGGCCCTGCCAGGCGCGCATGCAGGTGGTCGGCCCAGGTCATGCGCATCGCTGAGCGTTCTCCGATTGCGCCGCGCCGATCCGGTCACGTCCGGAACGGCCTTTCGGTCCCGGACCATAGGCACTCTCCGGGCAACTGTCATGAGCGATCCGCAGCGCGCGTCAGCCGGATCGCCGGAAGGCCGCAATGAAGAACCCGTCGATCCCGCCGCGTCCGGCCCAGTGATCTGGGCGAAGGCGCAGACCGAGCGGTGTGCGCCACGCCGGATCGATCCAGGATCGGTCGAACGCGGCCGCGTCGGGGTGCAGTTCCGGGTGGCGCCCCAGAACGGCGCTTGCCTGCGCCTCGCCCTCTTCGGGCAGCAGGGAACAGGTGCAGAAGACCAGCCGTCCTCCCGGACGGGTCAGCTGAATTGCACGGTCGAGAAGCGCCGCCTGCAGCACCGCCAACGGTTTGAGGTCGGCGGCGGTCTTGACGAAGGGCAGGTCGGGGTGGCGTCGGATCGTGCCGGTGGCCGAGCAGGGCGGATCGAGAAGGACGGCATCGAACGGCCCCCCCTGCCAGTCGAGAGCGTCGGCCACGACCACTTCGGCGGCAAGGCGCGTCCGGGCAAGGTTGTCATGCAGCCGGCCCAGCCGCGGTTCGGACACATCGAGCGCGGTGACATCGGCGCCGGCAGCGGCAAGCTGCAGGGTCTTTCCGCCCGGTGCGGCGCAGAGATCGAGGACCCGCTCTCCAGCGCGTGCCGCCAGCACCCGCGCGGGCAATGCCGCAGCCGCGTCCTGGACCCAGAACTTTCCCGATCCGTAACCCGACAGCGCCGAGATCTGGCGGCCAGCGTCGAGGCGGACGGATCCGGTCGGCAGCAGCGTGCCGCCGGTCGCCGCGGCGAGCGCTTCCGGATAGCCCTTCGCAGTCAGGTCCACCGGCGGCGTCATCGCATGGACGGCCTCGATCGCCGCCGTCACCTTGGCACCCCAGGCCGATTGCATCCGCCCGCGCAGCCATCCGGGCAGGCGCTGGGGCGGCAGGCCGGTCCACCGCGCCGTGCCCTCACTGGCGACCCGGCGAAGGACGGCGTTGGCCAGTCCGGATAGATGCGCAGTCTTGCGGTCTTCGCCCATCAGCGCGACCGCGGCGCCGACTGCGGCGTGCGGCGCCACGCCCTCGGCACAGATCTCGACGGCGGCAAGGCGCAGGATCTGGCGCGCCCGCGCGTCGGGGAGCTTGCGCAGGAACGGCTTAAGGACCGCGTCGGCAGGATCCGCGTGGCGCAGCACGGCCAAGGCAAGCCGCTGCGCCCGCGCCCGATCCTCCGGTGCCAGCGCAGAAAGCGGACCGTCCGGCGCGTCGATCAGCGCCGACAGCAGGGCTCCGTCCTCGAACACTCCCCTCAGAAGCGCTACTGCCGCCCGGCGGGCGGTCAGGCCGCCCCGGTCCGATCCTGCCCGATCTGCCACGCCGCGCCCCCGCGTCCCCGTATCAACTTGTTCTGCCATCGGCGCGGCGTATATCAGCGGGACGCGCACCACAAGCGCGCGCCAGCCCCGAGGAACCTGCCATGTCCGATCCCGACCGCCAGCACCCGTCCGACCTGCCGCCGGCCGCACAGCGTGCGCTGGCCGAAGCCGAAGCGCGGCGAAAGGCGGCACACGGCCCGGACTTGCCGCCGGAACTTGGCGGCCGCGACGGGCCGGAACCGGTGCGGTACGGCGACTACGAGAAGAACGGGCTCGCCATCGATTTCTGAGACCTTCGGACGCGCTGACCAACTGCCAAGGCGACAGACACCGCAGACCTAACCTCTATCCGAGCCCGAGAACGTCGAGCATCGAGTATTCCCCCGGCTCCTGCCCATGCGCCCAGAGCGCCGCCTTGAGCGCACCGCGGGCGAAGACCGACCGGTCGGACGCGACATGGCGCAGGATGACGCGCTCTCCCGGACCGGCAAAGATCACGTCATGTTCGCCGATCACGTCGCCGCCGCGGATCGCGACGAAGCCGATGTCCCCGCGCTTGCGGGCCCCGGTGATGCCGTCCCGGCCGCGGTCGGCGACCTCGGACAAGACCACACCGCGCCCCGCCGCCGCCGCTTCGCCCAGCATCAGCGCGGTCCCCGACGGCGCGTCGACCTTGTGGTGATGATGCGCCTCCACGATCTCGATGTCGTAATCCGCGTCGAGCGCGCCGGCGACCATCCGGGTGAGTTGCACCAGGAGATTGACCCCGAGACTCATGTTCCCCGCCCGGACCACCGGGATCCGCGCCGACGCCTCGGCGACGCGGGCAAGATCGTCGCCGGTCATGCCGGTCGTGCCGATCACATGCGCGACGCCGGCTGCCGCCGCCTGGGCCGCAAAGGCGACCGTCGCCGCGGGCGCGGTGAAGTCGATCACAGCATCCGCGCCCCGGAAGGCCGAGACAGCATCGTCGGCCACGATCACGCCGGTCGGCTGGCCGCCCATCGCCGCCCCCAGATCCTGCCCGACCCACGGGTGCCCGGCGCGCTCGACGGCGCCGCACAGCCGCGCCTGGCCACTTTCGGCGACCGTGCGCACCAGCATCTGGCCCATCCGCCCCGACACCCCCGTCACCACGATTTCCGCCACATCCGCCATTCCGGCCTCCCTCACGCGTTCGTCCCGGCTGCCTAGCCGTTCAGACCAAGCTTGGCAAAGCCTGTTGCGGCATCGAACGTGATCCCCTAGATGCGCGGGATGAGCAAACACAGGCATCATGGCAGCGGGCCGTCGCACCGTCAGCTCCGGGTCGGAGAACTGATCCGCCGCACCCTTTCGGACGTGCTGATGCGGGGCGAGGTCCACGACCCCGAGCTCAACCGCCTGTCGATCACCGTGGGAGAGGTCCGCACCTCGCCGGACCTTCGTGTCGCGACCGCCTACGTCCTGCCGCTGGGCGGGATCGATGCGGATGGCGCCCTTGCAGCACTGCGCCGCAACCGGAACGAATTGCGGCGGCTGGTCTCGCACGCGCTCAGCCTGAAATTCGCGCCCGAGATCCGTTTCGTCATCGACGACACGTTCGACCGGATGGACGACACCCGCGCCCTCTTCGCTCGCGCCGAAGTCCAGCGCGATCTTGCCCGGCACGAGGATGAGGAACCCGCGGACGGCGAAACCCCGGGCGACGAGGAGGAATGACGCCATGGCCCGCCGCCGCAAGGGACGCGACGTTTCGGGCTGGCTGGTCATCGACAAGCCGGCCGGACTGACGTCGAACGCCGTCGTCAACAAGGTCCGCTGGGCCTATGGGGCGCGGAAGGCCGGACATGCCGGCACGCTCGACCCGGCGGCGACCGGGCTTCTCGCGGTGGCGCTGGGAGAAGCGACCAAGACGGTTCCCTTCGTGGCCGACGCGCTCAAGGCCTACCGCTTCACCGTCCGGTTCGGTCAGGCCACTGATACCGACGACGCCGAAGGCAGGATGATCGCAGAGTGTCCCGACAGGCCATCCGACGACGCCGTGACCGCGGCGCTGGCACAGTTCCGCGGCGACATCCTGCAGGTGCCTCCGCAATATTCCGCGGTGAAGATCGACGGCGAACGGGCCTACGACCTCGCCCGTGCCGGCGAAACGTCCGACATCGCGGCGCGGCCGTTGTATGTGGAGCATCTTGAGCTGGTCGACCGCCCCGACCCCGACCATGCGGTCCTCGACCTCATCTGCGGCAAGGGCGGCTACGTCCGCTCTATCGCCCGCGATCTTGGTCGGAATCTCGGCTGCTACGCTCATGTCACCATCCTGCGCCGGCTCTGGTCGGGGCCGTTCGATCTGGAAAATGCCCATTCGCTGTCCGAGATCGAGACGCGGGCCGGCGATGCCGATCTCGACAATCTGCTGCTGCCGCTGCAGACCGCACTAGCCGATTTGCCGGAGCTTACCTGTTCGGCCGATGGTGCGACGCGGCTCAGGAACGGAAACCCGGCGCCGGTCCTTGCCTCGACCGCGGATTATGGCGACGCGGCCTGGGCCTCCTATCTCGGGCAGCCGCTGGCGGTCGGCATCTACCGCGCCGGCACGCTTCATCCAAGCCGCGTCTTCAATCTGGACTGACCGCCTCCGCCCGCCTCTCGGGCTTTTGTCTGCAATCGGCCACGATCTCTGCTATCGTGAAAATTGACTCAGGAACCAGTGCCAGTCCGGCACTCATGATGCGTGCCGGCCGGCTCTGCTCCCGACATCACGGGCGAGAGTGGGAGGACGATCATGGTCAAGACAATCGGAAATCCAATGACATGGGGCGCCGACGCCGTCAGCGCGGCAGGCAGCGCCATGGCAGAGGCGACAGCGCGCATGGGCGGGCGCGACCAGGCCGCACCCGAGGTCCGCACGATCACGACCTCGGATCTGGTGGAGTCGCTGCGCCTGGGGCTCGCGGACTTCACCGAAATGCGCACCGACGCGATCTTCATCGTGATCTTCTACCCGATCATCGGCGCCGTCCTTGCCTGGTTCGCGACGAACGGAAACCTGGCGCATTACCTCTTTCCGATGGCCTCGGGCTTTGCGCTTCTGGGTCCCGTTGCCGCGACCGGCCTCTACGAGATGAGCCGCCGCCGCGAAGCGGGCCAGGAGGTGCACTGGACCGATGCCTTTGCGCCGCTGCGGACACCGTCATTCGGGCCGATCCTGGTCCTCGGCTTCTATCTGCTCGGCATCTTCCTGATGTGGATGGTCACGGCGGGCATCCTGTTCCGGATCACGATGGGGAGCGAAGTCCCGCCGTCGGCGATGTTCTTCTTCCATGAGGTCTTCACGACGGCCGCCGGCTGGGCTCTCATCGTGCTCGGAATCGGAATCGGGGCCTGCTTCGCCGGATTGGTCCTTGCGATCAGCGTCGTGTCCTTCCCGCTGCTCGTCGACCGCAATATCGGCCTGCCGCGCGCCGTTGTGACCTCACTCGAAGTGACCCGGAAGAACCCGCAAACGGTCGCGATCTGGGGCCTGATCGTGGCGGTTCTGATGGCGCTTGGCTCGATTCCGGTCTTCCTCGGGCTGATCGTGGTGATGCCGGTGCTCGGCCATGCAAGCTGGCATCTCTACCGCCGGGCCGTGGCCCAGAAGCCCCGGTAGTCCCGCGGCGCTTCCCGCGCTCCCGCTCGAGCCCGCGCAGGATTCGGCCTGACCGGTTTCCGGTCATCGGGTCCTGCACGGATTTCAATGCATGTTTGCGCCCGCCCCCGATCTGGCGCAATACCGGCGCCATGATCACCCGAAGCCATACCAAGGGCGACGCCGCCTCGACCGCCACCTATTCGGATTGCGAACGCTACCGCTACACCCTGACCCGGACCTGGAATGCGGGCGGAAAGCGGGTACTGTTCGTCCTGCTGAACCCGTCGACCGCGACCGAGGTCCAGAACGACCCGACGGTCGAGCGATGCGAACGCCGCGCCCGCGCACTCGGATACGGCGCGTTCAGGGTCTGCAACATCTTCGCCTTCCGCGCCACCGACCCGCGGGTGATGCGCGCGCAGGCCGACCCGGTCGGACCGTTGAACGATGCGGCCATCCGCGACGGGTGCGGCTGGGCCGACGCGGTGATCTGTGCCTGGGGCACGCACGGTGCGCATCTGGACCGGGGAGCGGCCGTCGAGGACCTGATCCGCGACGCGACCGCCGTTCCCTACCATCTTGGCCTCAGTCAGGCCGGGCACCCGAAGCACCCGCTCTATATTCCCTACGCCCAGGCGCCCGAACCTTGGGCAACGGCCGGTTGAGCCGACCGCAAACCCGCGCGGTTTCCCCTTTTCATCGGGCCGGTTTTCCCCTATACGCCCCCATCTTCGCGCCGTGTGCGGCGAAGACCCAAGGGCCCTGCTGGACGACATCCCGGCTTGCGCCTTCCACCTCCAGCCAAAAGGAGTTGCCCGATGTCGATCACGGCCGAAGAGAAGACCCGCATCCTGAAGGAATATGCGACCAAGGACGGCGACACCGGGTCGCCCGAAGTCCAGGTCGCGCTTCTGACTACGCGGATCTCCGCGCTGACCGAGCACTTCAAGACCCACAGCAAGGACAACCATTCCCGCCGCGGGCTCCTGAAACTGGTGGCGCAGCGCCGGAACCTGCTCGACTATCTCCAGCGCAAGGACGACGCCCGCTATCGCGAGTTGATCAAGCGCCTCGGCATCCGCCGCTGAGCCCAATCCGGAAGCGCGCCGAATCCGGCGCGTTTTCTTTTTCTGACCCGGACGGGCCTGTGCGGCCCCTTCGGAAACGCGCTTCCCGACGGGCCTCGCGGGGCAAGCGGAAATCACACGCCAGAGGCCACGGGCATGGGGCCCGTACGCAACCCGGCCGGGGGAGGGTCCCTCGGCCAGAACAGGACCGCAGATGTTCGACGTCAAAACCAAATCGATGCAATGGGGCGAGGAAACCCTCACCCTCGAGACCGGAAAGGTCGCCCGCCAGGCCGACGGATCGGTGATCGCCACGCTGGGCGAGACCTCGGTCATGGCCAACGTGACCTTCGCCAAGGAAGCGAAGCCGGATCAGGACTTCTTTCCGCTGACCGTTCACTACAACGAGAAATACTATGCTGCCGGCAAGATCCCCGGCGGCTACTTCAAGCGCGAGGCGCGTCCGACCGAGAAGGAGACGCTGACCTCCCGCCTGATCGACCGGCCGATCCGTCCGCTCTTCGCATCGGGCTTCAAGAACGAGGTTCTGGTGATCTGCACCGTCCTCAGCCACGATCTGGTCAACGATCCCGACGTGGTGGCGATGATCGCCGCCTCGGCCGCGCTGACGATCTCGGGCGTTCCGTTCATGGGGCCGATCGCCGGCTGCCGCGTCGGCTTTTCGGACGGTGAGTACATCCTGAACCCGACCATCGACGACATGGACAAGCTGCGGGAAAACCCCGAACAGCGCCTCGACCTGGTCGTCGCCGGTACCCGCGATGCGGTGATGATGGTGGAATCGGAAGCCTACGAGCTGTCCGAAGCCGAGATGCTGGGCGCCGTGAAGTTCGGTCATGACGCGATCAAGCCGGTGATCGACCTCATCATTGCGCTGGCCGAAGAGGCGGCGAAGGAACCCTACGATTTCGCCCCGCCCGACTATTCCGAGCTGTACGCCGCAGTGAAGGCCGCGGGCGAAGCCGAAATGCGCGCCGCCTTCGCGATCCGCGACAAGCAGGAGCGGACCAACGCGATCGCGGCCGCCCGAGAAACGGCCAAGTCGCGGCTGAGCGACGACCAGCGTGCCAGTTCGAGCCTCGGCTCTGCGTTCAAGAAGCTCGAAAGCAGCATCCTGCGCGGCGATGTCATTTCCGGCGGGGCGCGGATCGACGGCCGCGACAACCAGACGGTTCGTCCGATCGTCGCCGAAACCGGCATCCTGCCGCGCACGCACGGGTCGTCGCTGTTTACCCGCGGTGAGACCCAGGCGCTGGTCGTCACCACGCTGGGCACCGGCGAGGACGAGCAGATGATCGACGCGCTGCACGGCATGTCGAAATCGAACTTCCTGCTGCATTACAACTTCCCGCCGTATTCGGTCGGCGAAGTGGGCCGGTTCGGCCCCCCGGGCCGGCGCGAGATCGGCCATGGCAAGCTTGCCTGGCGGGCCTTGCAGGCGGTGCTTCCCGCCGCGACGGACTTCCCCTACACGATCCGGGTTGTCTCGGAGATCACCGAGTCGAACGGCTCGTCGTCGATGGCTACGGTCTGCGGATCGTCGCTGTCGATGATGGATGCGGGCGTACCGCTCGCCGCGCCGGTCGCCGGCGTCGCGATGGGCCTGATCCTGGAAGAGGACGGCCGCTTTGCGGTGCTGACCGACATCCTCGGTGACGAGGACCACCTGGGCGACATGGACTTCAAGGTGGCCGGCACCGAGAAGGGCATCACCTCGCTGCAGATGGACATCAAGGTCGCCGGCATCACGCCCGAGATCATGGAACAGGCGCTGGCACAGGCCAAGGACGGCCGGATGCACATCCTGGGCGAAATGGCCAAGGCGCGCTCGGAACACGGCGCATTCTCGGCCCATGCCCCGCGCATCGAGACGATGACGATTCCGCAGGACAAGATCCGCGAAGTGATCGGCTCCGGCGGCAAGGTGATCCGCGAGA
>JAGQRV010000028.1:33065-39849 GCA_020425125.1 Paracoccaceae bacterium
CGACGGCGTGATCAAGATCGCCTCGTCGAATGCCGACTCGATCCAGAAGGCCCACGACATGATCTATTCGATCGTGGCCGAGCCCGAGGAAGGCAAGATCTACAAGGGCAAGGTCGTGAAGCTGGTCGATTTCGGCGCCTTCGTGAACTTCTTCGGCAAGCGCGACGGCCTGGTGCATGTCAGCCAGATCGAAAACCGCCGGCTGAACCACCCGTCCGACGTGCTGAAGGAAGGCCAGGAGGTCTGGGTGAAACTGCTGGGCTTCGATGACCGCGGAAAGGTGCGGCTGTCGATGAAGGTCGTCGATCAGGCGACCGGCCAGGAAGCCGTCAAGACCGAGGCCGAAGCCGACGCCGAATAGGCCCGGCTGCCGGAAAGACATGGGCCCCCGCGTCGTGCGCGGGGGCCTTTTGCATGCCGGGCGTCGTCTGCCCCGGTTTCAGGCCTGCGGCCAGTTGCTGACGGCCTTGGTTTCGAGGAACTCCATCAGCCCGTGAAGTCCCCCTTCGCGGCCGATCCCCGAGGCCTTCATGCCACCGAAAGGCGCTCCGGGTCCGGTGCCCTTGCCGTTCACTTCGACCCCGCCCGAGCGCAATTGCCGGGCGATCCGTTCGATCCGTGCCGGATCGGCGCTCTGGATGTAGTTGGTCAGCCCGTACGCCGTGTCGTTCGCGATGGCGATTGCCTCGTCTTCGGAATCGAAGGGCAGAATGGACAAGACAGGTCCGAAGATTTCCTCGCGCGCGATGGTCATGGTGTTGGTGACATCCGCAAACACGGTCGGACGGACATAGAAGCCGCGGTTCAGTCCGTCGGGACGGCCGGGTCCGCCCGCCACTAGCCGCGCGCCTTCCGCAAGTCCGGCCTCGATGAGGCTCTGCACCTTGTCGTATTGCGCCCGGTTGACCACCGGCCCCACGTGGCGGCCCGACTGCGACGAGGGACCGACCAGCGTCGTCTCGGCCGTCAGAGCGGCGATCTCGACCGCCTCGTCATAGATGCTGCGCTCGACCAGCATCCGGGTCGGTGCGTC
Organism: Paracoccaceae bacterium; assembly: GCA_020425125.1. Lineage (GTDB taxonomy): Bacteria > Pseudomonadota > Alphaproteobacteria > Rhodobacterales > Rhodobacteraceae > Meridianimarinicoccus. The sequence continues at coordinate 34,099 of JAGQRV010000028.1, forward strand.
GCAGGACTGGCCGGAATTGTTGAAAACCTGACGTGCGCCCGATTTCACCGACCCGTCCGGCGCATCGGCGAAAACGAGGTTGGCGCCCTTGCCGCCCAGTTCCAGGGCGATCCGCTTGAAGCTGTCGGCCGCGGCGCGGCCGATCTCCCGCCCTGCGCGGGTGGAGCCGGTGAACGAGACCATGTCGATCCCGGAATGGTTGGACAGATGCCGTCCGACACCGGCACCATCGCCGTAGACCATGTTGAAGACCCCTGGCGGCGTGCCTGCCGCGTCCAGAATCTCGGTGAAGACGCGGGCCGAGAGCGCGGCATATTCCGATGGTTTCAGCACCATCGTGCAGCCGGCCGCCAATGCCGGCGCCACCTTGTGGGTGACCTGGTTCAGTGGCCAGTTCCACGGCGTGATCAGGGCGCAGACGCCGACCGGGTCGTGCAGGATCTGCAAGCCGGGCACGCGCGGGCCAAGCGGATGGTCGAAGGCGAAGTCGTCCAGCGCGGCCAGAAGCGCCCGGATGTTGTTGGCACCCGCCGGCACCTGTGCCCGGCGCGCCCAGTCGATCGGCGCTCCCATTTCAAGGCTGATCGCCTGAGCCAGATCCTCGGCGCGCGCTTCGTAGATCTCAAGGATTCGGGCAATGAGCGCCCGCCGCTCGGCCGACGGGCGCGCGGCCCAAGCGGGAAAGGCAGCCCGCGCAGCGGCGACCGCCGCGTCGGCATCTGCCACGCTGCCAAGCGAGATGACCCCGCAGGCATCTTCCGTCGCCGGATCAATCAGCGAAAAGTCGCGCCCATCCGCCGCCCCGACCCAGGCGCCACCAACATAGAACTCGCGATGTTCGATCATGTCTCGCCTCTTCCGAATCCGTATCCAAAGGGTGGGTCGGCAGCGCGCCACGTGCAAGGGATCGGGCTGAGGCGCGACGTAGCACGTCCCCGCGAGTGCATGCAGCCGACGCGAGCGCCATTCTGTTCGCAGCATAGCCGGGAACACTACCGAAAGCTCCGCACTTCGACGATACCGACCCGGACTGCGCCGCCCAGATCAGTCGGGAAGATATTCGGATTCAGAACTGGATCCCCGATTTCAGGGGGCTTGCGTCCAGCCATTCCCGAGATTTCACACTGGGCCGTCTCACCGAGGCCGCATCCTAGCACGTCTGACCGATGGACAAGCAAGTGCACGACCAAGGCCATCGGCCTGAGATCGACCGTGTCGAGGATCACGAGACGAGGGCCCGCGACGGCGCGCACTTTGCTTGGTCCGAAGCCGGGTTCACAAACTGGCCGAGCCCGGACCGAAGTCTCGCAAGATGCTCCAAATCTTGCCGGCCGAGGCCCAACCGTGGAACGACCAGAGACCGCAGGTTATCGGCGCGTTGACCGCGGCGGCCTGGCTTGCCTTGGCCATGCCGAAAACTGCCAGGACGCCATCCACGAAACGCAAATGCGATGCAGTCTGAGTGAGTGTGCCCAGTCCGCGCCGGACCGACCTTCCTGGGTGGGAGCGCAGCGGAAGGCCGTCACAGGCGCGGATGCAGGCACACGCCGCCAATGCCGGATTCAGGGCTTCGAGGCCTGCAAGGGAATCAAAGGTAGAACTTGTCGCCGAAGACGTGATGGACGATCTCGTCGCGGGTCAGACCCCGCGCCGCCAGTTCGGCATCGCTCATCGCCTGATACTTCTGGATCGCGCGCATCCGGGGGCTGGCCTCGGCCAAGTGGACGAGGACGTTCAGAAGAGCCTTGAACGGCGCAGCAAGCACGGCAAGCGGTGCCGCACGGTCGCCGGTGTGAAGGTCGGTCGTGGTTGCAGCCATGGGAAACTCCATGCAATGGGCATTCGGTTTCCTCCCTTGCAGCCGAAGATACTCAGCCTGCGCCCCGCGAACCACCATCGGCTCGGCAAGCCCGCCCTGCAATTTCTGCAACGCGGCAAGAGTCATCCCGACACCGGATCAGAACGGACTTGCGGCACGGAAGGTCATGCCCCGGCCGCCATCGGGATGGCGCAGACGCAGGCTTTCGGCGTGGAGCATCAGACGCGGGGCGTCCCGCGCGGGGCCGTCGGCATAGAACGGGTCTCCGAGGATCGGATGTCCCAGAGCCGCCATGTGGACACGGAGTTGGTGGCTGCGCCCGGTCAGCGGCGTGAGGCGCACGCGTGTGGTGCCATTCTCGATCCGCAGGACGGTCCAGTCGGTCACTGCGGCACGCCCGTTCACGGGGTCGACCATCTGGCGCGGGCGGTTCGGCCAGTCGACGATCAGCGGAAGGTCGACACGGCCGGACCGCGCGTCCATCTCGCCGGCCAGTCGCGCCACATAGGTCTTGCGCATCTGCCGTTTCTCGAACTGGAGGCCGAGGTGGCGCTGCGCAGACGGGGTGAGCGCAAACACCATCACGCCAGACGTGTCGCGGTCCAGCCGATGAACCAGAAGCACTTCGGGGAACGCCGCCTGAAGGCGGGCAAGAAGGCAATCGGCCAGATGTGCCCCCTTCCCGGGCACCGACAGAAGCCCGGGCGGCTTGTTGACCACCAGGATCTCGTGGTCCGCATGGATCACGTCCAGCGGTGTATCGGGGGGGGCGTAAAGGTCCTCCACGGTGAAATCCTGCCTCCGTCGATGCGGTCCGCCGCCATTCCGGTCGGTTTGGCTGCGGAAACCTGTTGGTAAGGCGTCGGCCCTAGCCTGTCAAAACCGGTGGGTTGCGGAGGTGCGCACATGGAGTTGATCCGGGAAGTACATGACGGCGTCGTCGTGGTGACGGCGGCGGAGCCCCGCATCGATGCCGCGGTGGCCATCCGTTTCAAGGACCGGATGCGCGAGCTGACGCAGGATGCCGCCAATCGGGTGATCCTCGATCTCAGTACGGTCGACTTCATCGACAGCAGTGGCCTCGGCGCCATTGTCGCCGCGTTGAAACAGCTGCCTCCCGGGCGGAAGCTGGAATTGGCCGCGCTGACGCCGACGGTGGAGCGGGTGTTCCGGCTCACGAGGATGGATTCGGTCTTCGTGATCCACGCCGACGTGGAAGCCGGGCTTGCGCAGACGTCGGTGCAATAGGCCGCAACTCGGGAAGCCCCGGTGAAACACACCCCCGACGCGGCTGAAGCCGCAACCCTGTCCCTGACGATCCCAGCGAAGGATTGCGAAGTCCGCAACGCCCTGGTCGCGGCGCGGCAGCGGCTGTCGGTTTGGGGGGTGGACCAGGACACACTTGCCGCCGCCGAAATCGTGCTGGCGGAAGTGCTCAACAACATCGTGGAACACGCCTACGCCAAGATTCCGCCCGGCGAGATCCTGCTCTGGATCGAGCGCCGCGCCGATGCACTGGCCGTCGCGGTGATCGACGACGGGACACCGATGCCGGGCGAGATGATGCCCGACACACCCGCCCCCGATCTTGCCGTGGACGTGGCCGACCTGCCCGAGGGCGGTTTCGGCTGGGGGCTCATCCGGGCGCTGAGTTCGGGTCTGTCCTACCGGCGGATCAGCGAACGCAACCGCCTCGCCTTCCGCATTCCCTTGTCCATCCACGCCGGCGACGCCTAGACGCCACCGGCGGCAACGGTCAGTTCATCGTCGCGTGAAGCGGGTAGATGCCGTTCTCCGGCTCGCCGAACAACTCGTCCAGATCCGGGTGCTCGACCGGCTCGCCGCTCATATCCGGCATCAGATTCTGCTCGGAGACATAGGCGACGTAGTAGCTCTGATCGTTTTCGGCCAGCAGATGATAGAACGGCTGATCCTTGGACGGCCGGTTCTCCTCGGGGATGGAGTCATACCACTCGTCGGTATTCGAGAAGACGGCATCCACGTCGAAGACCACGCCACGGAAGGGATGCTTCCTGTGGCGTACCACCTGGCCCAACCGGAACTTGGCGCGGGTCTTGAGCATGTGAGGGCTCCCTTCCACCGCAGATATGTAGGCCGAATCCGGGTCACTGTCCATCCGTCAGCCGGGCATGGCTAATGCAACCGCAGCATCATGCGGCAACGCAGCAACGGCGACAATCCGTGGCATCCGCCGGTTTTTTCGTTTCCGGCAAGCCGGATTTCCGATAGGAATTGGGAAAAAATGATCGCGCGAGGCAACAATGAGCAGTCGTCTTGCCGCGCTGTCGATGGTGGTGCTTCTGAGTGCGTGCGGCGGCATGTCCCCGCCCCGCAATCTCGACAATGCCTGCAGCATCGTCAGCGAGCGGCCGCAATACCTGACCGCGATGCGGCGCACCCAGTCAAAATGGGGCGTGCCGGTGCATGTGCAGATGGCGGTCATCCATCAGGAAAGCAAGTTCGACGGGGACGCACGCACGCCGTACCGATACGTCCTGGGCGTGATCCCTATGGGCCGGCAATCCTCGGCCTACGGCTATTCACAGGCGCTGGATGGCACATGGGAGGATTACAAGCGTGCAACCGGCCAGCGGCGGGCCAGCCGGTCCGATATCGACGACGCCACCGATTTCATCGGCTGGTACATGACCGAAACCAACCGCCGCCTCGGGATCCCGATCTCGGATGCCCGCGACCAGTACCTCGCCTACCATGAGGGACCGGCAGGATATGCGCGCGGCAGCCACAACCGAAAGTCATGGCTCCTGAGGACCGCGAACCGCGTCGAGGCGCGGTCGCAGCTATATGCAAGGCAACTCCAGGCCTGCGGCAAGGGCTGAGCCTCAGCGGTTCCGTTCGATGTTGCTGATGTCGAACAGGAAGCCCGAGAACTTGCTGCGCGGCTGCAGCGGACCGAGCTTCACCCGCGTCTGCTCGCCCGATTCGGAAATGATGAGCCATTCGCTCAGTCGAATCGGATTTTCCTCGAAATAGAGATAGATGCGCCCGTATTCGGGGTGGTCGGGATCCTGTGCCTGCACGATGGTGCGTCCGTTCTGCTCGCCGTGCCCGGTGACCATATGGACCCGGTTGAGGTCGATGTTGCGCGACAGGATCAGGCTGAGGGGGGTCTTGTTGAGTGGATATTTCTCTGGCTTGCCGCTGGCCCGGCCGTCGAACACCGCAAGCGTCCCGCCGCTGGCGACCACGAGCGTATCGTCATTCGGCGGCGCGTATTCGAACCGCACCCGTCCCGGCCGCTGGATGTAGAGCTTGCCGCGGCTGGTCGAGCCGTCGGCATTGTACTGGGTGAAGTCCGCCTCGACCGTGCGGATCGAGTTCAGATAGGCGGAGAGTTCAGAAAGCGATGCCTTCTCGGCAAAGGCCGGCGCACCCAGAAGGCCAACAAGAAGACAGGCGCAGAGGATCAGGAAGCGTCTCATGGCACCGATATAGATGCCGGCGCGGGCGAGTGCACTGTACCCGTCCTCACGTTGGCGCGAGAGGTGGACTGATGTCTTCTCACTGCTCGGGCACCAGGACTTCGCGCTTGCCGACATGGTTCGCGGAACTGACAAGGCCCGCATCTTCCATCTGCTCCACCAGACGCGCCGCCTTGTTGTAGCCGATGGCGAGCTTGCGCTGGATGTAGGAGGTGGAGCATTTCCGGTCCTGGATCACGATCTGCACCGCCTGGTCGTAGAGCGCGTCCTCGCCGGTGGTGTTGCCGCCGAGACCGAGCACCAGGTCGATATCGTCGGCCTTGTCCTCGTCCGGACCGTCGGCAACCCCCCCCACATAGGCGGGCGGCCCCATACGCTTGAGATGGCGGACCACCTCCTCGACCTCCTCGTCCGACACGAAGGGCGCGTGGATGCGGGTGATCCGGCCGCCGCCGGCCATGTAGAGCA
>JAGQRV010000028.1:39897-40073 GCA_020425125.1 Paracoccaceae bacterium
GTCGATCTTGGAGGTGACCTGGAAGCTGATCCGTGTCGGGAAGTTGGCCTTGATCGTCCCCGTGATGACGTCGACCGAAGGCCGCTGCGTCGCCATGATCAGATGGATGCCCGACGCGCGTGCCATCTGCGCCAGCCGCTGGATGCAGGCTTCGATCTCCTTGCCCGCGACCATCA
>JAGQRV010000103.1 GCA_020425125.1 Paracoccaceae bacterium
GACGAAAGCGGAAAGTTCATGCGCGCCGAGATGCAGCGCTTCATCGACAAGCACTGGGGGGCGAAATGAGCCTGCAGGTTGGCGTCATCGGCACCGGCATGATCGGTCAGGATCATATCCGGCGCCTGACCCGGGTCCTCTCCGGGGTCTCCGTTGTGGCGGTCAGCGATATCGACCGCAACCGCGCCGCGGACGCGGCGCCCGAGGGCGCGGAGGTCTTCGCCGAAGCGGGCGACCTGATCCGCTCGGACAAGGTGCAGGCGGTGGTGATCTGCTCCTGGGGGCCGGCGCACGAGGCGCAGCTTCTCGACTGCATCGCCGCCGGCAAGCCGGTCTTCTGCGAGAAGCCGATGGTCACGTCGGAGGCCGCCGCGCTGAAGGTGATGGAGGCCGAGGTGGCGTTCGGCCGCCGGCTGGTGCAGGTCGGCTTCATGCGCCGCTTCGATGCCGATTACCGGCGGCTGAAGGCGGTGATCGACGGCGGCACGCTGGGTGCGCCGCTGATGTACCACTCGACGCACCGCAACGCGAGCGTGCCCGAGGGGCTCTACACTTCCGAGATGCCGCTGAACGACACGCTGGTGCACGATGCCGACGTGACGCGCTGGCTGCTCGATGACGAGATCGCCGGCGTCGAGGTGCGGGTGCCGCGCCGCTCGACCCGCGGCAAGGATCTGCGCGATCCCGTCGTGGTGCTGCTGCACATGGCGTCGGGCGCGCTGGTCGATGTCGAGATCTCGGTCAACATCGCCTACGGCTACGACATCCGCGGCGAGGTGAGCTGCGAGATGGGCGTCGCGGCGCTGCCGAACCGCCCGGCGACCGTGATCAGCGACCGCCACGGCATCCGGCAGGCGATCCCCGAGGACTGGCGCGAACGCTTCATCGAGGCCTACGACCAGGAATTCCGCGAATGGATCGTCGCGGCCGGGCAGGGGACCGCGACCGGCCCCAGTACCTGGGACGGCTATGCCGCGACGCTGGTCGCCGATGCCGCGCTCCGGGCGGTCGAAAGCGGACAGACCGAAACCGTGGCGATGCGCGACAAGCCGGACCTCTACGCCAGGCCGGTTGCCGCCGTCGCCTGACCCGAACCTCAACACCCATCCAGGGATCAGTGTCATGCTGAACGGAGAACGACTGATCGACCGTCCGCTGCGCTGGGGCATGGTCGGCGGTGGCCGCACCGGCCAGGTCGGCTACAAGCACCGCACCGGCGCGCTGCGCGACGGCACCTACCAGCTCGTCGCGGGGGCGTTCGATCTCGACGCCGCGCGCGGCCGGGATTTCGGCACCCGGCTCGGCGTCGCCGGGGACCGCTGCTATGCGACCTATCAGGACCTCATCGCGGGCGAGACCGGGCGGGACGACGGCGTCGACGTCGTGTCGGTTGCCACGCCCAACTTCACCCATTACGAGATCACCCGGGCGCTGCTTGAGGCCGGGTTCCACGTGATCTGCGAGAAGCCGCTCTTCTTCACCGTGGCGGAATGCGAGGAAATCGCCGCGCTTGCGGCGGAGAAGGGCCTGATCGTCGGCGTCACCTACGGCTTCACCGGCCATCCGCTGGTGCACCAGATGGCGGCGATGGTGGCCAGGGGGATGCTCGGCGAGATTCGCATCGTCGACATGCAGTACACCCACGGCTTCAACTCGGGCGACGACGAGGGTGCCGGGGAGGCGGTCAAGTGGCGGACCAACCCGAAGACCGCGGGTCCGACCTTCGTTCTGGGCGATATCGGCACGCATCTCTACTACCTGTCCGAGGTCGTGCTGCCGCATCTGCGGATCGAGAAGCTGCTCTGCGACCGCAAGGCCTTCATCCCGTCCCGCGCGCCGCTCGAAGACCACGCCACGGTGCTGATGCACTATGACAACGGCGCCCGCGGGCGGCTCTGGGTGTCGTCGGTCAATGCCGGCAACATGGGGTCGCAGCGCTACCGCTTCGTCGGCTCGAAGGCGAGCGTGGAATGGTCCGACTCCCATCCCGACCAGCTGATCTACGAGGTCCAGGGCGAGCCGAACCGGATCCTGCATCACGGCATGCCGTATCTGGAAGAGGAGAGCCTCGCCTGCGACCGGATGGGAGCGCTGCACACCGAAGGCCTCGGGGACAGCTGGGCGAACATCTACCTTTGGATCGCCCAGGCGATCGACGCGAAGGCCCGCGGCGACGCGGCGTTCCTGAAGACCCACCATTATCCGGGCATCGACGCCGGCACCGAAGGGGTGCGCTGGCTCGAGCATTGCGTCCGCTCGGCCGACGCCGGCGCGGCCTGGACCGATTACAGCTACGGCGCCGCCGGCGCGACAACCTCCGAACTGCAGGAAGCCTGAGAGATGAAACTTTCCATCTGTACCGACGTGATGGGCGATCTGTCCTTCACCGACATGCTCGACAAATGCGTGAAGCTCGGTGTCGAGGGCATCGAGATGACCGGCGGCGGCTGGTCGAAGGGGCCGCATTTCCGCGCCGATGCGCTTCTGGCCGACAAGGGGCTGCTGAAGCAGAAGCTGAAGGAGATCGAGGCCCGCGGGCTCGAGATCGCGGCGCTGAACTGCTCGGCCAACCCGCTCGATCCGGGCGCGATGGGCACGCGGCACCGCAAGGAGATGGAGGAGACCATCCGCCTGGCCGGCGAGATCGGCGTCAAGACCATCGTCACCATGTCCGGCCTGCCCGAGGCGGCGCCGGGCGACACGGTGCCGAACTGGCTGGTCTATACCAAGAGCTGGCCGGACGAGATGCCCGAGCGCGATCGCTACCAGTGGGAGGACCGGGCCTTCCCGCTGTGGCACGATCTGGTCGGGCTCGCCAAGGAGGTCGGCGTCGAGCGTTATGCGCTCGAGAACTTCTCGGCGATGCTGGTGTGGAACCCCGAGACCCTGTTCCGGCTCCGCGACGAGGTCGGCCCGTCGGTCGGCATGAACCTCGACCCCAGTCACCTGATGTGGATGGGCGCGGATCCGATCGCCTCGGCCCGAGCGCTCGGCGCCGCGATCCACCATTGCCACGGCAAGGACACCCGGATCGAACGCGGCCTCGCCGACGTCAACGGCCTGCTGGAACTGAAGGAGGTCACCGACGTCGCCAACCGGGCCTGGAACTACGTCGCCGTGGGCGCCGGGCGCGACCTGCAATGGTGGAAGGAATTCTTCTCGGTGGTCCGGATGATGGGCTACAACGGCTGGGTCAGCCTCGAGATGGAAGACTTCACCATGTCGACCGAGGCGGGCATCCAGTCCTCCATCGACGCGCTCCAGGCGACGATCAGCCGCTGAATGCCGGCTCCCTCCGCAACTCGTCCCGCGGAGGGGACCGCCACGCAGGTCGCGGAAGGGGCCGTCCGATGTACAAGTTCATCATCACCATCGTCTGCCAGCCGGGCACACGGGACCGGATCCTCGGGGCCGCCCCGGCGGTGCAGGCGGCCACGCGGGCCGAGCCCGGCTGCCTCCAATACGAGTTCTTCACCTGTACCGACGACCCCGACAAGCTGGTCTTCGTCGAGGCCTGGACCGACGAGGCCGCGCATGCCTTCCACATGGAGCAGGACCACACGCGGCGGTTCATCGCCTTCCACGAGCCGTTCCACCGCACCTTCCTGTTCGAGACGATCCATGCCGAGACCTGAGATGACCGACCCTGGCACCGTCACCTTTGCGCCGTGGCAGAAGATGCTGGACGAAGCGGCGGACGCCGGCTTCGCCGGTCGGGAAACGGGCGGGGCTCTGCGACGGCATGATGGCCCGCAGGACCGCAAGACCCTGCTGCGCCGGACCGGCGGGATCGCCCGTGGCGGCGCCATCACCATCGAACAGGAGCGCGACCCGCGCAACACGGGCTCCAATCCGGACGACCTGGCGGCACGCCGGTCGTTCCTGCGCGAAACAGGATTCTGAGGGGAATGACCATGTCACGCACGCTTGATCTG
>JAGQRV010000029.1:0-37606 GCA_020425125.1 Paracoccaceae bacterium
AACGTCAATCCGCCGATCCCGTGTGAGCTTTCTGACATGTATGGATTCCTCCGGGGGGGAGTGGACAGGCCGGACGCGGCCCGCCTGCGGGGAGGCGGCAAGGAACTGCCGCCTCCGGCTCGGCCGTCAGGCCAAGCGCGCTCAGTTCGAGGTGACGAACTCTTTCATGTTGGCCGGCGTCACCAACTGGAACGGGATGTAGACCGTCTGGTCGACCTCCTCGCCCTTTGCCAGCTTCAGTGCCGCGTCGAGCGCACCGGCGCCCTGGCCGGCGGCATCCTGGAACACCGTCACATCGAGCTCGCCCGCGGCCATGGACAGGAGCGCGTCCTGCGTGGCGTCGATTCCGGCGACGATCACGTCGTCCATGTTGACGCCAGCGGCCTTCATCGCCTGGATCGCTCCGATCGCCATCTCGTCATTGTTCGAGATCAGCGCATCGAAGGGCTGCCCGGTCGACAGCCAGTTGGTCATCAGGTCCTGCGCTTCGTTGCGGGACCAGTTGGCGGACTGCTTGTCGATCACGTTCAGCGTCACACCGCATTCGCCGGCGTCGACGACGTCCTGAATGTCCTGGGTGCGCTGCACCGCAGCCTGGTTCGAAAGTTCGCCCATCATGATGTAGATGTTGGCGTCCGATTTCCCGGCTTCGGCGAGCTGGCGGCAGACCTCCTTGGTCTCCAGCGCACCGGATTCACGCTCGTCCGAACCGACGAAAGCCTGGTCGTCGGGCAGCGAGTCGAGATTGGCCGGCTGACGGTTCACGAAGACCAGCGGCACCTTTGCGGCTTCGGCCGCATCGGTCATTGCCTGGGTTGCCGACGTGTCGACCGGGTTCACCACGATCGCGGAAACTCCGGAGGCGACGAAGTTGTTGATCTGGTCAAGCTGCTTGGCGACGTCGTTCTGGGCATCTTCGACCTGGATGTCGACGCCATCCATTGCCTTCGTCTGTTCGATCATCCCGTTCCGAAGGACGGTCAGAAAGTTGTCATCGAACAGCGCCATCGAGACGCCAATATTTTCCGCCGAAGCGGCACCTGTTATCGACGCGAAGATCGCCGTCGAAATCAGCAGTTTCCTCATCAGTGCTCCTCCACTATCGGCCCAAACGGGTCCGAAGGATTTTATGAGGGACGCCTTCCGGATCTGCGGTCACGCCAAACGAGCCCGCAGAAGGCGGCCAAATCCTCGTCCGTCCGGAAACTCCCTTGCCACGAGCTCCTCCTTCGCGGCATGGCAAATGGATGCCAAGAGTCCGGTATCGGGTCAATCGCGAAGATGCCCTGTATCATATCATTCATGATGTGAAATGATGCCTTAGATGATGTAATTCTATCAAACTAGAGTGACTCGGGCGTCCAGATTTCAAACGGAAGGAACCGCTGGCCCGGCGTCTCGGCCAGGCCGATCTCGACCGAGTGAACCATCATCGGGATCAGTTCGGCGCAGAGTTGGCGCAGCGGCGTGCCGATCACGATGGATACCGTCCCGTCCTGCAGCGCCTGCCGGGTCTCGTCGGTAATCTCGTTGACGATCAGCGTGACGTCGTCGGAGCGGCCGGATTCTCGCAAGGCAAGGATCGCCCCTTCCATGCCGCCGCCGGCGCAATAGATGCCGACAAGGTCGCGATGGTTTTCAAGCATTTCCATCGTCGCTTCATAGGTTAGCTGGCGGGTTTCCAGATTGCTCTGCGGATTGAGCAGTTCGTAGTCGCGGCCATATTCCCGAAGCGAGCTGCGCACGCCTGTTTCGCGCAATTCGTGGCCATGGAAGCGGTGGCCGCCGACGAAGATGCCGATCTTTCCGGGACGTGCGGTGATCCGTGCCATCAGCCAGCCGACGGCGCGTCCGAGCTTGAGGTTGTTGACGCCGATATAGCTTTCGCGGACACCTTGAGCGAAATCGGAGAGGAGCGCGAACGTGGGGATACCGCGCGCGCGCAGATCGGCGACCGCGGTCGTGACTTCGTGGTGGTCGAGCCCGGTTGCCGCGACCGCCTGAACCTTGCCCGCCATCGACGTCAGAAGTTCGGCCAGTTCGGACGGCCGCGTGGTTTCGGCATACCGGACCGTCGCGCGCATCCGGCGGCTCGTGTCGCTCCGTACCCGGTCCTCGATTTCGGCGGCGAACTGGCGGTAGAAGGCATGGCGCTCCTTCTGCAGGATGAACCCGAAATGCATTTCGGGAAGGTCGGCGAGGATCCGGTTCCTGAGCGCAGTGGCACCGTGATAGCCGATCCGGTGCGCTGCCTCGTGCACCTTGAGCGCGGTTTCCTCCCGAACTTTCATGCGCCCGTTCAGTACCCGGTCGACCGTGGCGACACTGACACCCGCCTCGCGCGCCAGATCGGTTATGGTTGCCCGCCGCATGATGGATTTCCTTGCAGATTCGACGCAAGTTGCATCATTGGTGATAGAGCCTTGTATCGGTTCAGCCCGCAGATCGCCAGCCATCCCTTTGGCTCGGTGCGCGAGCTCTCCGATCGGCACCATCTCGTCGGACGCCGTTCTTCATCGCCCCGCTCCAGATCCCGGAGACGCAGGACGTCAGGGTGGATTTCACACGTGAGAATGAAGGTGGAAGACTGTGCGCCGATGCAGGCGGCGATCCGCGCCTTCAAATACGGCAAGATTTTCTCTGGCTGTGAACCAGAACCATACGAGAGCGGTCTCGCCGGCTGGCGGAAATTCCTGCGCCAGACCCTTGCCGAACACGCAAGCCGGGGAGCGGAGGAGCAATGGATGAACGTCGATCCTGACGCCGCTCCACCTTCCGGCAATATGTCCGACCTTACGGCTCAATCTGGGGCGCGTCCAAAAAAGCCATCAACGGGCCCGGATTCCGCGGCTGCCAAGGTATTGAAAACTGGTCGGAGTGAGAGGATTCGAACCTCCGGCCCCTGCCTCCCGAAGACAGTGCTCTACCAGGCTGAGCTACACTCCGACCGCGTGGGCGCGGACGTATCCGCTCGCCCGGCCATTTGCAAGGCCATTCTGCGCCGTGTCAGGCGGCCTCCTGATCCTCCTGCCGGGCGTCCTCGCGTTCGAGGATCGGGCTAATGCGCGGCGCCGTTCCGGTCTCCAGCCGGGTCCGGGTGTTGAGAACAGGCTGTTCAGAGCTGTGAGCCGCCTTCCCATTCTCGCGCATCACGATGTAGACCCCGCTGAGGATCACGATGCCTGCGCCGACGATCGTCGTGAGGTCCGGCAGTTCCGAAAAGATCAGCGCGCCGTAGATCGTGGCCCAGATGATCTGGGAATACTGCATCGGAGCCACAACCGTCGCCTCGCCCGCGCGATAGGCCGAAATGGTCAGGGCAGTGGCAACCAGCGACAAGGCTGCAATGGCGGCAAACGCGGCCAGGTGCAGGAACGGCATCGGGACATAGACGGTCGGCAGCAGACCGCCCATGACCACCAGATTCGCCAGGAGCGGATAGAGCAGCAGCACGGCGCTCCGCTCTTCCGAGCCGATCTTGCGGACAATGATCGAGCCGAGCGCGCTGGCGAAGGCGGCGACCAGACCGGCCAGGTGGCCGAACGACAGCGGTGCCGATCCCGGTCTGAGCACGATCAGGACCCCGATCAGTCCGACGATTACCGCGAGGCCGCGGTGCAGCCCCACCCGTTCGCCCAGAATCGGCACGGACAGGATCGTGATCAGCATCGGCATGGCGAAGAGCAGCGCGTAGGTCTGTGCCAAAGGCAGAAGCGAAAACGCGGTGAAGGCGGCGAATCCGGTGACCACGACGCAGGCCGCGCGCAGCAGCGACCACCAGGGATGCTTCGGAATCAGGTTTCCGCTTGCCGAGCTGCGGATCAGGATCAGCGTGAAGAACGGAAAGCTGAACAGCACGCTGAAGAAGACGGTCTGGATCGGCGAATAGCTTTCGCCCAGAAACTTCACCAGCACGTCATGGGTCGAGAAGATGGCGAATGCAGCCAACGCCAAGAGGGCGCCGCGCGCATTGGAGGGGAGTGCGGAAAAAGGCATGGCGTCGATCCTTGGGGGGATACGACGCTGCTACCGGTAACGGCTCGACCGATCAAGATTCGGGCGAGCAAAAATCCGCAATGTCAGAGGCTCGAGTCCAAAGCGCCCAGAATTGCATCGCCCATTTCACCGGTCGAGACCGGCGCGCCGCCATCGTTCGGAAGGATCAGGTCGGCAGTCCGCACGCCGTCGGCCAGGACCCGTCCCACCGCAGCCTCCAGGCGGTCCGCCTCGTCCCCTGCGTCGAACGAATAGCGTAGCGCCATGGCGAAGCTGAGCACGCAGGCGATCGGGTTGGCCTTGCCCTGGCCGGCAATGTCGGGAGCGGATCCGTGCACCGGCTCGTAGAGCGCCTTGGGCCGCCCGTTTTCCATCGGTGCGCCCAGACTGGCCGACGGCAGCATGCCGAGCGAGCCGGTCAGCATCGCGGCTGCATCCGACAGAAGATCCCCGAACAGGTTGTCTGTCACGATGACGTCGAACTGCTTGGGCCACCGGCACAGCTGCATCGCGCCGGCGTCCGCATACATATGACTCAGCGCCACATCGGGATATTCGGCGGCACCGATCTCGCTGACCACCTCCCGCCACAGCACGCCCGACTCCATCACGTTGGCCTTCTCCATCGAGCAGACCTTGTTCGAGCGCTTGCGGGCAAGTTCGAACGCGGCACGGGCAACGCGGGCGATCTCGCTTTCGGTGTAGCGCTGGGTGTTGACGCCGACACGCTCATTTCCTTCGGTGAAGATGCCGCGCGGCTCGCCGAAATAGATGCCGCTGGTCAGCTCGCGCACGATCATGATGTCGAGCCCGGACACGACATCCTTCTTCAGCGACGAGAAATCGGCGAGCGCGTCGAAGCATTGGGCGGGGCGGAGATTGGCGAACAGATCCATCTCCTTTCTCAGCCGCAGCAGGCCGCGCTCGGGCTTTACCGAGAAGTCGAGGACATCGTATTTGGGCCCGCCCACTGCGCCAAGCAGCACTGCATCGGCGGACTGCGCCTTGGCCATGGTGGCGTCAGTCAGCGGCGTGCCGTGCGCGTCGTAGGCGGCCCCGCCGACCAGATCCTCGCTGACTTCGAAGGTAAGACCGCGATTGGCACCGAACCAGTCGATGACACGTCGCACCTCGGCCATGACTTCGGGGCCGATGCCGTCTCCGGGCAGGATCAGCAGGCTGGGCGTGGTCATCGGCATCGGTCCTTCTGGCGCGGGAAATCTCGCGCCGGTGCCTAGCCCCTGCACTGCGACGGGTCAAGGAAGGCTGCGCGCGATCGATGTGTCCGGAAGTTCGATGTCGACCCAGACCAGGCGATGATGGGAGGCCGCATCGACCGCCGCGGCGTCCGGCATTCCAGGGGCCGGCCAAACCACGCCGCTATTCGCGATCTCGAGGTCCACGGAAGGAAGCACGTAGTCGAGGCGGAGCGCCCCGGGCTGCCCGTCCCCGGTCCAGATCGCGGTGGCCCGCGGATGGCCCGCCGCGGTTCCGCCCGCACTCTCCGGCGCGGGATCCCCGTGCGTCCCATGTCCGACCAACGCCGCCGCGGCCTCCCGGAAACCCTCGCCGCGGTCCGGATCCACATTGGTGTTGCCGATCAGCACGAAAGGGGCCCTGGGGGCAGGCCAGGGGAGCGCGCCGTCGAGCAGTAGCGGCCAGAACCTGAGTTCGTCGCGGTTCCTGAGGCCGTTGCGGTCCTCCTCGCCGTCGAAGACCGGGGGCGTCGCGTGAAAGGCGAGAACGTGGAGACGCCGGTCATCGGGAAGAATCACGGGGATGTCCCAGAACCCGGTGGAGGCGAGCCTCAGGATCGCCTGCGCCGCATCGGACGGGAAGGGGCTGCCATCGGGATAGCGGGGCAGCGTGGCGCCGGGCAGATCCCGCCAAAGCAGAGTGGTGAAATCGCGGACCGCGCTGGTTTCGATCGGCAGTTTCGACAGGACCGCCATTCCGTTCTGTCCAGCGAACTCGCCCCAGCCCTGCGCATCCCCGGCCCCGCGGAAGCGCCCGTCCCCGTCGAGGTCCAGGTCGGTCGCATCGCCGCTGTTCGGCCGCAAAGCCAGGCGGAAGGGATAGGCGGAGCCCGCGGCGCCGATCCGCTCGGCAAGGGCCGCGAGCGCAGCCCCGTCGAGGTCGTAATCCACTCGCGCAAGAAGAAGAACGTCCGGACTTGCTGCGGCAACGACCTGCACCACTGCGTCGATCTGGGCGTCCGTGCCGCCCTGCAGGTCTCGAAGAAGAAGTCCCGGACCGGCCCGGTCAAGCTCGGCGGTAAAGAATGCGATGCGCACGGTCCCGGCCCCGGAGAGACCGGGCCAGACCAGTGCCAGGAACAGGGCCAGCCAGCGCAGCATGGGAGGACGCAAGCAGAGCGCGGTTAACGAAGGCTTGCGACCCGGCCGTCCTCCCGGTGTTTCGGATCCCGGCTCAGACCCAGGGACGTGCCGCGCTTGCCTCGGCTTCGAAGGTGTCGATTGCCGCAGCCTTTTCGAGGGTCAGACCGATATCATCGAGCCCGTTCAGCAGGCAATGTTTGCGGAACGGATCGATGTCGAACCGGATGGTGCCGCCATCTGGGCCGGTGATGGTCTGGTTCTCCAGATCGACGGTGATCGTGGCGTTGGCGCCGCGCGCCGCGTCGTCCAACAGCTTGTCGACCTCTTCCTGCGGCAGCGCGATCGGCAGGATGCCGTTCTTGAANNNNGTTGTTGAAGAAGATGTCGGCGAAGCTCGGCGCGATGACGCAGCGGATGCCGAAATCCAGAAGTGCCCAGGGCGCGTGTTCGCGTGACGATCCGCAGCCGAAATTGTCGCCGGCAACGAGGATCTGCGCGTTCCGGTAGGCCGGGCGATTGAGCACGAATTCCGGGATCTCTTTCCCGTCCCCGTCGTAGCGCATTTCGTCGAACAGGTTCTTGCCGAGTCCCGAACGCTGGATCGTCTTCAGGAACTGCTTGGGGATGATCATGTCAGTGTCGACGTTGATCAGCGGCAGAGGCGCGGCGATTCCAGTGAGGGTGGTAAACTTGTCCATGTCGTTATCCTCGATCCCCGAACGGGGCGGCTTCAGTAGGGGGCCGCTGCAGCCGCGGCCCCGGCAATCCGGTGAACGATGTGCGGGGCGCGACCCGGTTCCGAAGGGCGTTGCCCCTCCCGCGCGTCATCCGCCGGCTCAGCCTTGCCGGCTGCGCAGGAAGAGGGCAAAGGTGATCAGACCGGCGCCGCTGAACAGAAGCTCGATCCCCAGAAGGACACCGAGCAGCGCGACCGATACGGCGGCGAAGTTCGCAAGGATATATCCCGCGAGCAGCACCGAAAGCGCGCCCGAGATCAGCATCGACCAGAAGAATGGCGTCTGCCGCATGGCGAAGGACAGCATCAGCCGGATGGCGCCCCCGGCGGCAATCAGGATCGTCACCAGAAGGGCGAGCGAGATCGTGCCTTCGAGCGGGTTCTTGATGAAGGAGATGCCAAGCACCACCATCAGCACGCCGAGCAGGACGGCAAAGATCTTGTGGCCGGCACCCGCCTCGCCGACACCGATCCAGACCTGCCCCGCGCCGGCGATGACGAACAGTAGCCCGGTCACGAGCGTGACCGCGATCGAGGCCGCAACGGCATTGCCGAGCGCCAGCAGACCGAAGACCGCCGACAGGATCCCCAGCAACAGCCATCTGACCCAGTTCTGCATGTTCCGTCTCCTGTCCTAGCTATCCTGCCGGGGCTTTCGATCCCACGGCCGCCCCGGCGGGGGCGGTCGCGGGGCAGTCTGTCAGATCGCCCGGCGGCTGTCCTGTTTCGTCGCCGGTCCGGTGTCAGGCGAGTTCGCGCACGTCGGTCAGACGCCCGGTCACGGCAGCGGCGGCGGCCATGGACGGGCTCATCAGATGAGTGCGACCGCCGCGGCCCTGCCGGCCTTCGAAATTGCGGTTCGAGGTGGCGGCGCAGCGTTCGCCGGGGCTGAGCTGGTCCGGGTTCATCGCCAGGCACATGGAGCAGCCCGCCAGGCGCCATTCGAAGCCGGCATCGCGGAAGATGTCCGCGAGACCTTCCGCTTCGGCCTGGGCGCGCACCAGACCCGAGCCGGGAACCACCATGGCGCGAAGACCTTGCTTGATCTTGCGGCCCTTCAGGATCGCCGCGGCGGCCCGCAGATCCTCGATCCGGCCGTTGGNNTGGTGCAGGAGCCGATGAAGACCGTGTCGATGGCGATGTCCTTCAGCGCGGTGCCGGGGGTCAGGCCCATGTATTCGAGCGAGCGCTTCGCAGCCTCGACCTTGCCGCCATGGAAGCTCGCCGGATCCGGAACCGCGCCGGTGATCGGCAGCACGTCCTCGGGCGACGTGCCCCAGGTGACGACCGGCGCGATCTCTTCGGCGGCGATGGTCACCACCTTGTCCCAATGAGCGCCTTCGTCGCTGTAGAGCGTCTCCCACCAAGCCATCGCCTGATCCCAGGCGGCGCCGTCCGGGGCGTGCGGCCGTCCCTTCACATAGGCGAAGGTGGTCGCGTCCGGGGCGATCAGCCCGGCCCGGGCGCCGCCTTCGATTGCCATGTTGCAGACCGTCATCCTGCCTTCCATCGACAGCGACCGGATCGCCTCGCCGCAATACTCGATGACATGTCCGGTGCCGCCGGCGGTGCCGGTGCGGCCGATCACCGTCAGGGTGATGTCCTTGGCGGTCACGCCCGGCGGCAGCGTGCCGGTGATCTCGACCTTCATGTTCTTCGATTTCTTCTGGATCAGCGTCTGCGTTGCCAGAACGTGCTCGACCTCAGAAGTGCCGATGCCATGCGCCAGCGCCCCGAAGGCACCATGCGTGGCGGTGTGGCTGTCACCGCAGACCACGGTCATGCCGGGCAGCGTCCAGCCCTGTTCAGGGCCGACGATATGCACGATCCCCTGCCGCACGTCCGAGACCGGGTAGTAGTTGATTCCGAAATCCCTGGCGTTCCTGTCCAGCGCCTCGACCTGGATCCGGCTTTCCGCGTTGGTAATTCCGTTCACCCGGTCGGGCGTGGTGGGGACGTTGTGATCCGGGACCGCGATCGTCTTTTCGGGGTTGCGGACCTTGCGGTTGGCCATGCGCAGGCCTTCGAAGGCCTGCGGGCTGGTCACCTCGTGAACGAGATGCCGGTCGATATAGAGCAGGCTGGTGCCGTCATCGGCCTCGTGGACCAGATGGGCGTCCCAGATCTTGTCGTAGAGCGTCTTCGGGCTGGTCATGTGGATCCTCTTCCCGGAAGATGAAATGCGGATGGCGAAAGGGTGGCTGCGGGTGTCCGCAGTCTGTCAAAGTCGCGCGGTCGCCGTCCGGGTCCTTCCGTAGAAGCGCCACGGGAGCCGTGTTCGGTCAGCCATGTCGAAATACGGTGCCATGGCAGGGCATGTATCGCCTTGGCGGGCCGCGATCAAGCAACCCTGCGACCCGGATTCGTCGATTCGATCCGTGGAGCGGTCGCGCGGCCTAACGGGGCTGTCCGGCAAGCTTCGACCGGCAGTCCTGCGGCGACCGATTCCGGGCCGCGATTCGAAAGACGCGGCGATGCTGGCCCGGGATTCGGGTCAACTGCCGCCTTGCTCGGCAGAACGGTGCCGAAAAACCCCCGCAGCGGTCCGTAACTTGCCCTGTCATTGAGATTTCACCATTGCGATGCTATTTCTGAGGGGCGCCGGTCTGGTCGGCGCGCCAGATGAGGAGGACTTCGTCCTGACTTACTCAGCCCACGTGGTCTCGACAGGGGCCGCACCCGTCGCACCGGTCGCCGGTGCAGACACGTCCGCGGAAAGCGACAGTACGCTCGCGCGGATCCTTACCTCCCTCTCCGATGACAAGGCAGAAGACGTGGTATCGATCGACCTCAGGGGCCGGTCGGAAATCGCGGATTACATGGTCATCGCCTCGGGCCGGTCGTCGCGCCAGGTCTCGGCCATTGCCGAGAAGCTGACCGAGCGGCTGAAGCAGGAGGCGGGGATTTTCTGCAAGGTCGAGGGCAAGGACCAGGGCGACTGGGTGCTTATCGATGCCGGTGACGTGATCGTGCACATTTTCCGCCCGGAAGTGCGCGATTTCTACCAGCTCGAGAAGATGTGGCTGATGCCGGGGAAGAAGGCGGGCTAGGCACCCGCCGCGTTCGGACCCGGTGAAGGTCACGATCTGCGCGGTCGGCCGCCTGCGCGGCGGTCCTGAACGTGCACTCATCGACGAGTATTGCGCCCGGTTTGATCGTACCGGACGGCAGCTTGGGCTTGGCCCGGTGACCGTCGCGGAAATCGAGGACAAGAAGGGCGGCGGAGTGGCGGCCGAGGCCGCACTGCTCGACCGCGTCTGTCCCGCGGGGGCCATTCGGCTGGGGCTGGATGAACGCGGGCGGCTCATGGGATCGACCGATTTCGCATCTTCGCTTGCAGGCTGGCGCGATTCCGGCCGCAGTGATCTGGCCGTGCTGATCGGCGGTGCCGACGGTCTGGATCCGGATCTGCGCGCACGCTGTGATTCGCTTCTGTCCTTCGGGCCGATGGTCTGGCCGCACATGCTGGCGCGGGTGATGATCACCGAACAGCTCTATCGCGCGGCGTCGATCCTTGCGGGCCTTCCCTATCATCGCGCCTGACCAAACCTGGCCTTGTCCCTTCGGTCCTGCGCAGCCATCTTGCCCGCATGACGCCACACCTCTTTTCTTTCGGTCACGGCTATTCGGCCCGCGCCCTTGCCACGCTCCTGCTGCCGCACGGCTGGCGGGTCACTGGCACAACCCGCGACCCCGCCCGGGCCGAGGCGATGGCGGATGACGGCGTGACACCGCTCCTGCTACCGGACGAAGATCCGGCACCGGCGCTGCGGCAGGCCACGCATCTTCTGGTCTCGGCCGGACCGACCGAAGGCGGCGATCCGGCGCTGGCCACATTGGGGCCCGCGCTTGCCGAGGTGGCGTCCGGCCTTCCCTGGGCGGGCTATCTGTCCACGACGGGCGTCTACGGCGATCACGATGGCGGCTGGGTGGACGAGACGACCCCGCTGACCCCCGCGACGACGCGCGGCCTGGCCCGGGTCCGTGCCGAGGCCGAATGGCAGGCCTTTGCTGCAGCGACGGGGCTGAAACTCCATATCTTCCGCCTCGCGGGGATCTACGGGCCCGGCCGCGGTCCGTTCGAGAAGGTGCGCCAGGGCACTGCCCGACAGATCGTCAAGCCCGGTCAGGTGTTCAGCCGGATTCACGTCGACGACATCGCCCAGGTCCTCGCGGCTTCGATCGCGCGGCCCGATCCGGGCACGGTCTACAATGTCTGCGACGACGACCCCGCCCCACCGCAGGACGTTCTGGCCCATGCCGCCCGACTTCTGGGCCTGCCCGAGCCGCCGAGGGTCGATTGGCAAGACGCCGCAATGTCGCCGATGGCGCGCAGCTTCTATGCCGAAAGCAAGCGGGTCCGGAACGACCGGATCAAGCAGGAGCTTGGCGTCCGGTTGATCCATCCCGACTATCGGAGCGGCCTCGCGGCGCTGCTGGCGGCCGAGTCCGAACACGCGTGACCCGATCCCTCGCGGAGCTGAAGACGGCCCTGGCGGCACAGGCCGAAGCGGAAGGATTCGTGCGGTCGGGCATTTGCCGGCCAGACGCTGTGCCGGAACTTGCTGATAGGCTCCGCGAATTCATTGCCCAAGGACGGCACGGGCAGATGCGCTGGATGGCTGAACGCATGGAATGGCGCGGCAATCCGGTGGCGCTCTGGCCCGCGGCGCGCAGCGTCATCATGCTGGCCGAACCCTATTCGCCCTGGGACGACCCTCTCGCCTCGCTGAGCCGGAAAGCCGAGGGCACGATCAGCGTCTACGCCCAGGGGCGCGATTACCACGACCTCGTCAAGAAGCGTCTCAAGCGGCTGGGCCGCTGGCTTCTGGCGCAGCCCGAAGCGGCGGGCCACGCGATCAAGGTCTTCGTCGATACGGCACCGGTGATGGAAAAGCCGCTGGCTGCGGCGGCCGGTCTGGGCTGGCAGGGCAAGCACACCAACCTGCTGTCGCGCGATCTGGGCAACTGGTTCTTCCTTGGCGCGATCTTCACCACGATAGAGCTTCCGGCCGACACGCCCGGCCGGGACCATTGCGGGTCGTGCCGTGCCTGCCTTGACATCTGTCCGACGGATGCCTTCCCGGCGCCCTACCAGCTCGATGCGCGGCGGTGCATTTCCTACCTGACGATCGAGCATGACGGTGCCGTCGACCCGGAATTGCGCCCGCATCTCGGCAACCGGATCTACGGCTGTGACGATTGTCTCGCGATCTGTCCGTGGAACAAGTTTGCGGTCGCCGCGCGTGAGGCGCGCTACGCATGCAGGGAGGACCTGCGTGCCCCGCGGCTGGCGGACCTTGCCCGGCTTGACGATGCGGGGTTCCGGGCGCGATTTTCCGGCTCCCCCATCAAGCGGATCGGACGCAACCGCTTTTTGCGCAACGTGGCCTATGCAATCGGCAACAGCGGCGATCCCGCGCTTGTCCCGTCAGCGCGCGCATTGGCGGGCGAGGCATGTCCGACCCTTGCCGAGGCAGGGCGCTGGGCGCTCGCCCGGCTGGAAAAGGGACGCAGTTGAAGAAAGGTCACCTGGGCTGGTCCAAAAATTAACTTTTCAAGTATTCTTTATTGGCGAGAATGGGTTGTGGAGGTATAACGACTCAATCTCGGATCCGAACAGGACGCACGCGATAGGGGTGTTTGCGCGGCGCGGTCGAGCTTATTCAAGTTTGGTCGAAAGGGCACCTCACGGAAGATCGTCGTTTGGCCGCCGGAATCGGGATGGATGGGTAGCCATTGGCTGTTTTCCTGGTGCTTCGTGGAATTCTGCTTTCGGGATGTCGCGTTGAGGGAAGCCCCGCGATTATTCCCGAATCGAGACACCGCACCCTCTGTTAACTCCAAGCGGTGTTGGGCCGTCGGCATGACCCACATGCCGGCGGCCTTCTTGTGATGCATTCGGCGGTACGGCATCTGGCGGTTCTCCCGGCCTCGGGCTAGGGACCGGTCATGACTCGGATTGACCGTCCCGACCAGCAGCCCTTCCGCGGAATCCTGTGCAAGATTCTGTCGGTCGTGACCTTTGTCGCCATGGCGGCCTGCATCAAGTCGGCCAGCGCCACGGTGCCCGCTGGCGAGACCGTGTTCTTTCGCTCGGCATTTGCCCTGCCGATCATCTTCGGCTGGCTCGCGATCCGGGGGCAATTGTCCACCGGACTCCGGGTGGCGAGCCCGATGGCGCACATGTTTCGCGGCTTCGCGGGAACTTCCGCCATGGCGCTCGGCTTTGCCGGGCTCGCCTTCCTGCCGCTGCCGGAATTCGTCGCCATCGGTTACACTGCGCCGCTGTTGGTGGTCATCTTCGCGGCGATGTTCCTGGGCGAGGAAGTCCGGCTGTTCCGGATGAGTGCCGTTGCGCTCGGCTTTGTCGGGGTCGCGATCATTCTGGCGCCGCGACTCACGGTATTGTCGGGCGGGTTGGAGATGTCCGCTTCGTTCGGGGCGCTGCTCGTCCTGATGAGCGCCTGCTTCGCGGCGCTGGCGCAGGTCTTCATCCGCAATCTCGTCCGGACCGAGACCACCACCGCGATCGTCTTCTGGTTCACCATCTCGTCGACCTGCTTCTCGCTGCTGACAATTCCCTTCGGCTGGGTGCTGCCCGATCCGGCGACCTTCGCGATCCTCGTTCTGGCGGGCCTTCTGGGTGGGTGCGGCCAGATCCTGCTGACCTCGTCCTATCGCTATGCGGAGGCGTCGCTGGTCGCGCCGTTCGAATATGTCTCGATGCTGGTGTCGATTGCGATCGGGTATGCGGTCTTCGGCGAAGTCCCGTCGCTCGCGGTTCTCGGCGGCGCGGTGGTGGTGATCATGGCGGGCGTGCTGATCATCTGGCGCGAACGCCAGCTTGGCTTGCAGCGTGGGAAGGCGCGGGGGACCACAACGCCGCACGGATGAGCGATCGGGCGACTTGAGCGCATCGCATCCAGCCTTGCCCGGCGGCCGGATCGGCGAAGCCTGACGAGAGGGCAGGGGTGTATTCCGCCTGCTGGCTGCCTAGGTATGAACCGACGGCAACTGGAGCGTTCGACTCAGCGGACGTGTGTGCTAGGGTTGCCACGCGACAAGGAGGGCAAGAATGAATCGCCACATCATCGACCGGCCGCGGAAACGGAACAAATCGGGCATGAAGATGGCTTTCGCGCGTATCGAAGGCAAGCAGATGCCGCGGCGTGAAACTCTGGAGCTTCAGCGTCGGCCCACGGACCGCGACGCGGCCATGCGGCTGCGAGAGTTCCTGCGCATCGAGCGCGGAATCGAAGTCTGAGGCAGCGACTCAGGCCGATGTGAAGCGCGCGGCCAGTTCGGCCGCCGCCGCATCCCAGCCCCAGGGCGGATTGACGACGTACAATCCGCTACCCATCATCCCGTGGCCCGGGCGGGCCGGCGGAAATCGGATTTCGTGGCGAACGGCGCCCTCGATCTCAAGCCGGTCGAGAGCGGCCGCCATGGGCTCTTCCGCACCGGACCGCAGAACGGGATACCACAGCATCAGCACTCCCACCGGCCATTTGCGGTGAATCTCGGCGATCAGTTTCGGCATCGCCGTGAACTCGTCCTTGACCTCGTAGGAGGGGTCGATCAGCAGGAAGCCCCGCCGCGGGTCGGGCGGCAGCAGGCGCCGCGCCATTGCCGGACCGTCCTCGGCGAAGATCTGCGCCTTCGGCAGGGTCGCCCGGAGTGCCGCGCATTCGGCCGGATGGCGTTCGGCCAGCAGGATGCGGTCCGTCGGCCGGAGCAGGGTGGACGCAATCAGCGGCGACCCCGGATAGGCGCCGGATCCGGCACACGCCCGCGCCGAAGCGAGCGCCCGGGCGTACGGATGATCCGGCGCGAACCAGGCTTCGGCGCGTCCGATGCCGGACGCGGCTTCACAAGTCTTCCGTGCCTCGGGGCCGTCAAGGTCGTAGAGCGCCCGCCCGGCATGGGTCTCCACATAGCTCAGCGGCTTCGCCTTCTGCACCATGTAGTCGAGAGCCACGGCCAGAAGGGCGTGCTTGTGCACGTCGGCCGCGTTGCCGGCGTGATAGGCGTGCTGGTACGACAGCATCCGCGCGCTCAGGCGCGGACGAGCTTCTCGTAATCGGCGGCGATGTCACGGGTCAGCTGGCCGACCTCGAAATTGTAGTCGCCGATCTGACCTACAGGCGTCACCTCGGCCGCGGTGCCGGTCAGCCAGCATTGCTGGAAGCCCTCCAGCTCTTCCGGCATGATGTAGCGTTCATGCACCTTGACCTGGCGGTCCTTCAGCATCCCGATGACCGTCTGCCGTGTGATCCCGTTAAGGATGCAGTCTGGGTTGGGCGTGTGCACCTCGCCATCCTTGACGAAGAAGATGTTGGCGCCCGTCGCTTCGGCCACATAACCCCGGTAGTCGAAGAACATTGCGTCCGAGCAGCCCTTCGCTTCGGCGGCATGCTTGGACATGGTGCAGATCATGTAGAGCCCGGCGGCCTTCGCGGCGGTCGGGATCGTCTCGGGGCTCGGCCGCTTCCACTTGGCGATGTCGAGCTTGGCGCCCTTCATCTTCGCGTCGCCGTAATAGGCGCCCCATTCCCAGCCCGCGACTGCCATGCGGACCGGATTGCGGCCGGAACTCACGCCCATGTCCTCGCCGGCGCCGCGGAAGGCGACGACGCGGACATAGGCGTCGGTCCAGCCGTTCGCCGCCAGCATGTCGTACTTGGCCTTCTCGATCTCCTCGACCGAATAGGGGATCTCCATGTCGAGAAGCGCGCCCGACCGGCGCAGACGTTCGGAATGCTCGACACCCTTGAAGATCCTGCCGCCGTAGCAACGCTCGCCCTCGAACACCGATGAGGCATAATGCAGGGCATGGGTCAGGATGTGCACATTGGCATCGCGCCACGGCACCAGCTTGCCGTCCAGCCAGATCGTTCCGTCGCGATCGTCGTAGCTTCCTGCCATACCGCTTCTCCCCGCAGGATTTGTCCCTGCTTTCAGATTGTTGCGCAGACCCGGCGCCAATTGAGCCGATTGTTTCGCAAATTCCGGGCGGTGGTATCGGTCGGGGCTTGGAATGTCAACAAGGCTGACGTATGTTGCACCAAGATTTGACGGTGGCGCGGCAGGCACGGTGCGATGGACGGACATGACGGCGAAAAGCTGCTCTTTCTCACTGACGAGCAGTTGCGCCGCGGGATCGAGGCGATGTTCTTCGCCTATCGCGGCTTCACTTCGGATCCGGACCGGATTCTCGAGGAATTCGGCTACGGGCGGGCGCATCATCGGGCGCTTCACTTCATCAACCGCAGCCCCGGCACCACGGTGAACAACCTCCTTGCGGTACTTGGCGTCACCAAGCAGTCGCTGAACCGTGTACTGCGCACGCTGGTCGAGGACGGCATGGTCGATGCCCGGGTGGGCCAGCGCGACCGGCGCGAACGGCACCTGCATCTGACAGCCGACGGGCGATCACTGGAACGCAAGCTTGCCCAGGCGCAGCAGACGCGGATGCGCGCGGCCTACCGTGCCGCCGGGCCGGAAGCGGTGAGCGGCTTCCGACTGGTGCTCGAGGCGATGATGGACCCCGAGATTCGCCGCCATTTCAAGAGCCTCAAGGACTGACACCATGAGCGGCCAGCCCGACACGCATCTTCTGATCGTCGACGACGACGAACGGATCCGGTCGCTTCTGCAGAAATTCCTGCGGCGGAACGGGTTCTGGGTGTCCGCGGCACGTGATGCCGCCCATGCCCGGCGGCTTCTCGACGGTCTCGATTTCGACCTGATCGTGCTCGACGTGATGATGCCCGGGGAAGACGGGATCTCGCTGACCCGGAGCCTGCGTGAAGATCTGGCGACGCCGATCCTGCTTCTGACGGCGAAGGGAGAGACTTCGGACCGGATCCGGGGGCTCGAGGCCGGTGCCGACGACTATCTGGCCAAGCCGTTCGAACCGAAGGAGCTTCTGTTGCGGATCAACGCGATCCTCAGGCGGATGCCACCGCCCGAGCCCGAGGCGGGTGCGATGGCGGTGCTCAGGCTCGGCGGCGTGCGCTACGATGTCGAGCGGGGCGAAATGTGGTCCGGCACCGATCTGATCCGGCTGACCGCGACCGAGAGCCAGCTGATGCGGCTGTTCTCCGCGCATGTCGGGGAGCCGATCAGCCGGACGCAGCTTGTCGAGGATCTCGGCCGGGACGGGGGACAGGCGCAGGAACGGGCCGTCGACGTGCAGATCACCCGCTTGCGCCGTAAGTTCGAGTCCGATCCCAAGCAACCGCGTTACCTCCAGACGGTGCGGGGTGCGGGCTACATGCTCGTGACCGACTGAACCACGGGGGTCTTCCTGTGACTGTGCGGCCAGGGCGTCGCGGCCCCGTTGCGTTCCGTTCGCGCCGCACCTAGGGTCGCGCCATGACGACGGCGCTCTTTACCCATCCCGATGCGGCGGCGCATCTGATGCCGCAGGGCCATCCCGAACGGGTGGCCCGGATCGAAGCGATCTGGGCCGCGCTGTCGACTCCGGAATTTGCGGCGCTGAAGCGCTGCGACGTGCCGTTGATCGACGATGCAGCCCTGCTCCGGTGCCACCCGCAGCGGTATCTGGACCGTGTCGCCGCTGTGGCGCCCGAAAGCGGCTGGTCGTCGCTCGATACCGATACGCACGTGATGAAGGACAGCCATCGCGCCGCGCGCCGCGCCGCCGGGGCCGTGGTGGCGGCGGTGGATCTGGTCCTGTCCGGCGGGGCCGACAACGCCTTCTGCGCCATGCGGCCGCCCGGGCACCATGCCGAGCGCGAGACCGCGATGGGGTTCTGCATCCTCGGATCGGTGGCCGTGGCGGCGAAACACGCGCTCGACGTCCACGGACTCCGGTCGGTCGCCGTCGTCGATTTCGACGTTCATCACGGCAACGGCACGCAGGATCTGCTGTGGGACGAAGCCCGCGCGATCTTCATCTCGACGCATCAGTCGCCGCTCTATCCGGGCACCGGATCGGTGGCCGAGCGCGGCGCGCATGGCCAGATCGTCAACCTGCCGCTGCCGCCCGGGACCACCGGCCAGCACTACCGGCAGATCTTCGAAAGCCATGCCCTGCCGGCGCTGAAGGCGGCGCGCCCCGAACTGATCCTGGTCTCGGCCGGCTTCGACGCCCATTTCGCCGATCCTTTGGCGCAATTGGAGCTGAGCGCGGCGGATTTCGCCTGGATCACCGAGCGGCTCTGCGATGTTGCCGACGAGTTCTGCGCCGGGCGGCTGGTCTCGACGCTGGAAGGCGGCTATGACCTCGACGCCCTGGCCGAAAGCGTCGCCGCCCATGTGGGTGTGCTGATGGCGCGCGGCGGGCTGGCGAGGAGGCAGGACGGCCAATGAGTGCAGCGGCGCACGACGACCCCCCGGTGGAGAAGCTCAGCTTCGAGGAAGCCATGCAGGAACTGGAGCGCGTGGTCGGCCAGCTCGAAGCGGGCGACGTGGCGCTGGAAGATTCGATCCGTCTTTACGAGCGCGGTGCACGGCTGAAGGCGCATTGCGAAGCACGGCTGAAGGCAGCCGAGGAAAAGGTGGCCGCCATCACGCTTGACGAGTCGGGTCAGCCCAAGGGCGCCGAGCCGGTCGACCTCACGTGACTTTGGCGCTCGCGCTGGCGGAAGCGGCGGAGCTGGTGCAGGCCGGCTTCGACGATCTTCTCGAGGCCCGCGCCGGCGTCCCGGTCCGCGATGCGATGCTGTACGCCGTGCGGGGTGGCAAGCGGCTGCGAGGATTTCTCGTGCTGGAATCTGCGCGGCTTCACGGTGTGGGGCCGGAGCGGGCGATCCATGCCGCGCTGGCGGTCGAAGCGCTGCACGCCTATTCGCTGGTCCATGACGACCTTCCCTGCATGGACGACGATGACCTGCGGCGGGGCCAACCCACGGTGCACAAGGTCTGGGACGAGGCGACAGCGGTGCTGGCGGGAGACGCGCTGCAGACCTTCGCCTTTGAATGCCTGACGCACACCGACCTTGGGTCGCCCGAGATCCGCATCGACCTGGTCGCGTCCCTTTCCCGGGCGTCGGGGATCGATGGGATGGTGCTGGGTCAGGCGCAGGACATGGCCGCCGAAAGTGCCGGGCTGACCCCGAACGTCGCGTCTGTCACCGAGTTGCAGGCCAACAAGACCGGCGCGCTGATCCGCTGGTCCGCCGAGGCCGGCCCGCGGCTTGCCGCGGCCGATCCGTCGGCGCTCTCGGCCTATGCGTCCGCGTTGGGACTCGCCTTCCAGATCGCCGACGACATTCTCGATGTCGAGGGCGATCCCGAAACCGCTGGCAAGCGGCTGCGGAAGGATGCCGGGGCCGGCAAGGCCACCTTTGTCGGCCTGCTCGGTCTCGACGGCGCCAAGACGCGCGCGGCGGATCTGGTGGAAGAGGCCTGTGCGGCGCTTGCCCCTTACGGCGCGGATGGCGAAATCTTGCGGGAGGCGGCGCATTTCGCTATTTCCCGGCAATCCTGACCGAGAGGCATGTGCATGACCGACCGCCCGGTGACCCCGCTTCTGGACCGTGTGAGCCGCCCCGCCGATCTGAAATCCTTCTCCGATGCCGAACTTGCCCGCCTCGCCGACGAACTGCGGGCCGAGACGATCAGCGCCGTGTCGGTGACCGGCGGGCATCTCGGGGCCGGGCTTGGCGTGGTCGAACTGACCGTGGCGTTGCACGCGGTCTTAGACACGCCGCGCGACAAGCTGATCTGGGATGTCGGCCATCAGTGTTATCCGCACAAGATCCTGACGGGGCGGCGCGACCGGATCCGCACGCTCAGGCAGCAGGGCGGGCTGTCGGGCTTCACCAAGCGTTCGGAAAGCCCCTATGACCCGTTCGGCGCGGCGCATTCCTCGACTTCGATCAGCGCGGGCCTCGGCCTCGCGGTCGCGCGGGACCTCGGCGGTGCGCCCGAGCACGGCATCGGCGACGTCGTCGCGGTGATCGGCGACGGCGCGATGTCCGCCGGCATGGCCTTCGAGGCGATGAACAATGCCGGTCATCTGAAGAAGCGGATGATCGTCATCCTCAACGACAACGAGATGTCGATCTCGCCTCCGGTGGGGGCGTTGTCGTCCTACCTGTCCCGCCTTTATGCCGGCGCGCCGTTCCAGGAGCTGAAATCGGCCGCCAAGGGCGCCGTCAGCCTGTTGCCCGGACCGCTCCAGGAAGGCGCCAAGCGGGCCAAGGATCTGCTCAAGCACATGGCCGTCGGCGGCACGCTGTTCGAGGAGCTGGGATTCAGCTACCTGGGTCCGATCGACGGGCACGACATGGATCAGTTGCTCCCGGTGCTGCGCACCGTGCGCGAACGGGCCCGCGGGCCGATCCTCCTCCATGTCCTGACCCGGAAGGGAAAGGGATATGGTCCCGCCGAGGACAGCCGCGACCGCGGCCATGCCCGCGCCAAGTTCGACGTCGTCACCGGCGAGCAGAAGAAGGCGCCGTCGAACGCGCCATCCTATACGCGCGTCTTCGCCGAATCCCTTCTGAAGGAAGCGGCAGCCGACGACCGCATCGTCGCGGTCACGGCGGCGATGGCCGAAGGCACCGGGCTCGACCGATTTGCCGACCGCTACCCGTCGCGCTGCTTCGACGTGGGCATTGCCGAACAGCACGGGGTGACCTTCTGTGCCGGGCTTGCGGCCGGAGGCATGAAGCCGTTCTGCGCGATCTATTCGACCTTCCTGCAGCGCGGTTACGATCAGGTGGTTCATGACGTGGCGATCCAGCGCCTGCCGGTGCGCTTCGCGATCGACCGTGCCGGGCTGGTGGGGGCCGACGGGCCGACCCATGCCGGCGCCTTCGATATCGCCTATCTCGCGAACCTGCCCGGCTTCACGGTGATGGCGGCTGCGGACGAGGCCGAACTGGTCCATATGGTCGCGACCGCGGTTGCCCACGATGCGGGTCCCATCGCCTTCCGTTTCCCCCGCGGCGAGGGGACGGGTGTCGACCTGCCCGAACGGGGCGAGATCCTGGAGATCGGCAAGGGACGGATGATCGCCGAAGGTGCGCGGGTGGCGATCCTGTCGTTCGGCGCCAGGCTGACCGAAGTCATGCAGGCGCGCGAGGCGCTGCAGGCCCGGGGCATCGCCCCTACCGTCGCCGATGCCCGCTTCGCCAAGCCGCTCGACCGCGACCTGATCCTCGATCTCGCCGCCCGGCACGAGGCGCTGATCACCATCGAGGAGGGCGCAATCGGCGGGTTCGGTTCCCACGTCGCCCAGCTTCTGGCCGACGAAGGCGTGTTCGACCGCGGCCTGAAGTTCCGTTCCATGGTGCTGCCCGACATCTTCATCGATCAGGCAAGCCCCGCGGACATGTACGCCGTCGCCCGGATGAATTCGGGCGACATCGAGGCCAAGGTGCTGGATGTGCTCGGAGTGGAGCATCTGGCGGCGCGGCGGGGATAAAGCCCTTGGCATTTCCGTCTCTCGATGACTTCCTGTATCCAGTTCTGGTAGAAATGAACAAGGGCGCGACCAAGCCACGTGAGTGTCTTCAGGGTCTGAGAGAAACCCTGAAGCTCACCGATAGCCAAATGGAGGAACTGATTCCAAGCGGCCAGCGGACGCGCGCTTTTGACAGGGCGGATTGGGCGGCATTTCATTTGATGCACGCCGGCCTCGTTGCCCGGGTGAGCCGTGGTACACTGGTGGTCACACAAGCGGGCAAGGCAATCGTCGAAGGCCCGGAGGACAAACTGACGAAGAAACGCTTGGCGGAATATCCCGATTATCGCGCATGGCGGGAAGCGAACCGACAGCGCAAGAGAGAGCCCGCAGACGACAGAACCGAAGAGATTTCAGCAGTATCTGAGCCCCCCGAAGAGACTATTGAGAGGGCTGCTTCTGAAATCGAAGATGCGCTAGCCGAGAATTTGTTGTCGGCTGTGCTGACGCTATCCCCGCTACGGTTCGAGAGGCTAATTCTGGACCTGCTCAAGGCTATGGGCTATGGCGGTGGTAGGCCTGAGATGTACCGAGAGACGCCGCGTTCCGGGGATAACGGCTTCGACGGTATCATAGATGAAGATGCTCTCGGACTTGATGCCGTGTATATTCAGGCCAAGCGCTATGGGCCTGACAACAAGGTCGGTCGAGAGGCGCTGCAGGCGTTTGTTGGATCGCTGACAGGCGAAGGCGCAAGCAAGGGTGTGTTCGTCACCACGTCAGATTTTTCAAGCCATGCCCAACAATATGTCTCTCGGGTCCAGCAGAGAATCGTTCTGATCAATGGCGACCGGCTCGCGCGTCTCATGATCCGCCACGATGTCGGCGTTCGGCCGCGGCAGACGTACGTAATTCGATCGGTGGACGAAGACTATTTCACCGACACGGTGTGATCGAGGTTCAATGAAGCCCTCCAGTTCGGAGGTGCTCATTCCGGGTCTGGTCGCCATTCGCTCAGGCGCGTGCGGACGCTCTGCGGCATCGCGGTCGAGGCGCGGGTCTTGGGGTCGAAGAACACTTCCACCAGGTCGTAGGTCGCATGGAGCGCGCCGGTATCGGCGTGGCGCATCCGAAGCTGGAAGGTGACGCTCTTGGTTCCGATACGGCTGACAGTGCCGTCGATCGCGATCAGGTCGCCGGCCACCAGTTCACGGATGTAATTCGTGCTCGTCCGGGCGGCGACGCAATGGACCCCGTGTTCTTCCAGCATCCGCGAATAGGGCAGCCCGATCAGCGTCCAGAGATGGTACGAGGCATCGTCGAAAAACGGCGCGTAATGGCGCACGTTCATGTGCCCGAAATGGTCGTGGTGCCAAGGGTGCACGACACCCCGCGACAGGTCGATCCACTTCTCCATCGTCGTTCCCCCATGCTGATGCCGCGGCATCTCGGTAGCTGCGGCGGCAACGCGACTCAACCCTGCCCTCCTTGCCAAGCCGACGCTTTGCGCTCACAACGCGGCCATGACCAGCTTTGCCGATGCCGCGCGCGCCGCGACCGAGCGGATGCGCGCGCTCTTTCCGCCGACACCGCTTCTGCGCAACGACCATCTCTCGGACCGGTTCGGCGCCGAGATCTGGCTCAAGCGCGAGGATCTGAGCCCCGTCCGGTCCTACAAGAT
Organism: Paracoccaceae bacterium; assembly: GCA_020425125.1. GTDB lineage: Bacteria > Pseudomonadota > Alphaproteobacteria > Rhodobacterales > Rhodobacteraceae > Meridianimarinicoccus. The sequence goes on from JAGQRV010000029.1 coordinate 23,136, forward strand.
CCGCGGTGCGGTCAATGCGATGGGCAAGGTGCGCGCGGCCGATCCGGGCCAGGACCGCTTCGTCTGCGCCAGCGCCGGCAACCACGCGCAGGGCGTGGCGTTTGCCTGCCGCCATTTCGGTGTTCGGGGCACCATCTTCATGCCGGTCACGACGCCCCAGCAGAAGATCCTGAAGACGCGGACCTTTGGCGGCGACGCCATCGAGATTGAACTGGTGGGCGACTATTTCGACCAGACGCTGGCCGCTGCACAGGCCTTCTGTGCCCGGGTCAGCGGACATTTTCTGGCGCCGTTCGACGATCCCGACGTGATCGAAGGGCAGGCATCGGTTGCGGCGGAGATTCTCGATCAGCTGCGCCGCGCGCCCGACATGATCGTCCTGCCGGTGGGCGGCGGCGGACTTGCCGCCGGGGTGCGGCAGTTCCTCGATGCGACCGCGCCGGACGTCGAGATGAGGCTTGTCGAACCGGCGGGGGGGGCGTCGCTGGCCGCGGCCCTGGCAGCGGGGACGCCCGTGACACTCGCCAAGGTCGACAATTTCGTCGACGGCGCTGCTGTCGCGCGTGTCGGCGACCTCACCTTCGCGGCGCTCAGGCCCCGGACGGCTTCGGCCGATGTGCTGGCCGCGCCCGAGGACCGCATCTGCGTCACGCTGATGGAGATGCTGAACATCGAAGGCATCGTGCTGGAACCGGCGGGCGCGCTTGCCGTCGATGCGCTGGGCGACCTTGCGGATCAGATTGCCGGAAAGACGGTGGTGTGCATCACGTCCGGCGGGAATTTCGATTTCGAACGGCTGCCGGACGTGAAAGAGCGGGCGCAGCGGTTCTCGGGACTGAAGAAGTACTTCGTGCTGCGCCTGCCGCAGCGCCCCGGCGCCCTGAGGGATTTCCTGGCCCTGCTCGGACCCGAGGACGACATTGCGCGCTTCGAGTATCTCAAGAAGTCGGCACGGAACTTCGGCTCGGTGCTGATCGGGATCGAAACGTCGCGGGCCGCGAACTTTCCGGCGCTTTTCGCGCGGATGGACGCCAACGGATTCGTCTATGAGGACATTACCGGCAATCCGACGCTGGCCGAGTTCCTGATCTGAGACTCGACGCATCGGCTCCTGCTGGACGGCCGTGCCGGCGAGACGAGGGAAGATCGAAAGTAGCGGTTTCCCTTGCCGTTGAATCGCGGTCTGATTGGAAGGGCCGACAGCGTTTTCGGGAGGGGTCCGCATGGAGTCGAGCTTGCGCCGCAAGGACCGGTCGCGCGATCCGAGCCTGCCCAAGGGGCGCCAGGTGGGCGACGAGGCGCTGGAGCATGTGGCCGGCATTCTGGGTTCGCTGCCCCGGCGGCGGGACCTGCTGATCGAGGCGCTTCACCTGATCCAGGATCACGACGGCCATCTGTCGGCGGCCAATCTCGCGGCCCTGGCCGAGCTCTTCCGCCTGGCTCAGGCCGAAGTCTACGAGGTGGCCAGTTTCTACCATCACTTCGACGTCGTCCGTGAAGGCGAGACGCCGCCGCCGCCAGTGACGATCCGGGTCTGCGACGGGCTGTCCTGCGAGATGGCTGGTGCGAAGGGATTGATCGAGAGCCTGAGGGCCGAGATCGATCCCGCGCGGATCCGCGTGCAGGCGGTGCCCTGCATCGGCGGCTGCGACATGGCGCCGGCGGCGCAATGCGGCAAACGATCGGTCGGGCGCGCGAGCGCCGCCGCCCTGTTGCGGGCCGCCGCGGACCCGCAGGAACCCGTGATTCCGGATTATCAGGGGCTCGAAGCGTACCGCTATGCGGGCGGGTATGCGTCCCTGAAGCGCGTGCTTTCGGGTGACATCAGCGCGGAGACCGCGATCGAGGTGATGTCGGATGCCCAGCTAAGGGGACTTGGCGGCGCCGGATTTCCGGCCGGGCGGAAATGGAGTCTGGTGCGGGCCGAGAACGGCCCGCGGCTGATGACCGTCAACGGCGACGAAGGCGAGCCGGGCACGTTCAAGGACCGCTACTGGCTGGAGCGCGAACCGCACCGCCTGCTGGAAGGCGCCCTGATCGCGGCCCATGTGGTCGGCTGCGACCGCATCTACATCTACATGCGCGACGAGTATCCGGCCGTCCGCGAGATCCTTGCCCGCGAGATCGACGCGCTCGAGGCGGCCGGGCTGCTCTCCACCCCGATGGAGCTGCGCCGCGGGGCCGGCGCCTATATCTGCGGCGAAGAAAGCGCGATGATCGAGTCGATCGAAGGCAAGCGCGGCCTGCCGCGGCATCGCCCGCCCTATATCGCGCAGGTCGGCCTGTTCGGCCGCCCGACGCTGAACCACAATGTCGAGACGCTGAGCTGGGTTGCCGACATCCTGCAGAACGGGGCCAAGTGGTTTGCCGACCAGGGCCAGGACGAGGCGCATTCCGGACTGCGGTCTTTTTCGGTCTCGGGCCGGGTGAAGGAGCCGGGCGTGAAGCTCGCCCCCGCCGGGATCCCGCTCAACACGCTGATCGCGGAGCATTGCGGCGGCATGGCGGATGGCCACGAATTCCGCGCCTTTCTGCCGGGGGGCGCGTCCGGCGGCGTCTTCCCTGCCTCGATGGCCGACCTGCCGCTGAACTTCGGCGTGTTCGAACCATATGGCGGCTTCATCGGCTCGCATGCGATCGTCATCCTGTCCCAGCAGGACCGCGTCGCCGACGCGGTGCTGAACACGATGCGATTCTTCCGCGACGAAAGCTGCGGCCAGTGCACGCCCTGCCGGTCGGGCACCGACAAGATCGTGCGGCTGCTCGAAGCCGGAAATGCCGATCCGGCGCTGCTGGACGATCTGGGCCTGGTGATGCGCGACAGTTCGATCTGCGGCCTGGGGCAGGCGGCATCGAACTGCGTGCGGCACCTGCTGAAGTATTTCCCGGAGGAGACGTCATGAGCCTCGACCTGACGCAGGGCGCCACGGTGACCTTTACGCTCGACGGAGAGGAGGTGACGGCAGAACCCGGTGAAACGATCTGGCAGGTGGCGCAGCGGGTCGGTACGGCGATCCCGCATCTGTGCTGGAAGGATGCCACGGGCTACCGCGCGGACGGCAATTGCCGGGCCTGCATGGTCGAGGTCGAGGGTGAGCGCGTGCTGGCCGCCTCGTGCCAGAGGCGTCCGGTGGATGGCATGGCGGTGCGCACCGGCGGCGAAAGGGTAGAGCGGAACCGCCGCCTCGTCTTCGAACTGCTGGCCTCCGACATGCCCGAGCGCGCTGCGGGCCCTGACCCGGATGCGCATTTCTGGTCCCAGGCGGAGCTTGCCGGGCTGACCGAGCGCCGCTTCCCATCGGGCCGGCCCGGGGCCGGGGATGCCATTCCGGTCGACAGCATCTTCCATGATGCCTCGCATCCCTCGATCGCCGTGAATCTCGATGCCTGCATTTCCTGCGGGCTTTGTGAACGCGCCTGCCGCGAAGTGCAGGTGAACGACGTCATCGGCATGGGCCACCGGGGCATGAGTGCGCTGCCGGTCTTCGACCTGTCCGATCCGATGGGCCTGTCCAGCTGCGTCGCCTGCGGCGAGTGCGTGCAGGCCTGTCCCACCGGCGCGTTGATGGAACGCACCCTGATGGACGAGACGGCGACCCGGCGTGCGCTCTGGCCCGACCGGACCGAGCAGAGCGTCTGCCCGTTCTGCGGCGTCGGCTGCCAGACGCGGGTCAGCCTGAAGGGCAACGACATCGTCGCCGTCGACGGCCATGACGGCCCGGCAAACCGGTCGCGCCTCTGCGTGAAGGGCCGGTTCGGGATGGATTACGTGATGAGCCCCGAGCGGCTGACGAAGCCGCTGATCCGCCGCGCGGACGCCCCGAAACGCGCCGATGCGCAGTTGAGCTTCGCCGATCTCAATACGATCTTCCGCGAGGCGAGCTGGGAAGAGGCGTTGTCGCTGGCGGCCGCGGGGCTGGTTCGCACGGCCGAGACCTATGGCGGCGGCGCCATCGCCGGGTTCGGCTCTGCCAAGGGTACGAACGAAGAGGCGTATCTGTTCCAGAAGCTGATCCGGCAGGGCTTCGGCACCAACAACGTGGACCATTGTACGCGGCTCTGCCATGCGTCTTCGGTCGCCGCGCTGATGGAGGGGGTCGGCTCCGGCGCAGTCTCGGCACCCTTTACCGATGCCGAGAAGGCCGACTGCATCCTGATCATCGGCGCCCGGCCCGAGGTGAACCACCCCGTCGCGGCGACCTATTTCAAGCTGGCGGTGAAGCGTGGCGCCAAGCTGATCGTGATGGATCCGCGGCGCCAGGGGCTGATGCGCCATGCCACGTATCCGGTCGTCTTCAAGCCGGGCCGGGACGTGGCGCTCCTGAATGCGATGCTCCATGTCATCCTGGCCGAGCGTCTGCATGACGAGCAGTACGTGCAGGCCCATGTGGACGGGTTCGCGGCGCTCAAGGACATGGTGAAGGACTACACGCCCGAAGCGATGGCCGACTTGTGCGGGGTCGAGGCCGAAACCATCCGTGATCTGGCCCGAACCTATGCGAAGTCCGAGCGCTCGATCATCTTCTGGGGCATGGGCGTCAGCCAGCATGTCCATGGCACCGACAATTCGCGCTGCCTGATCGCGCTTGCGCTCGTGACGGGGCATATCGGCCGGCCGGGGACCGGGCTGCATCCGCTTCGGGGCCAGAACAACGTGCAGGGCGCGTCCGATGCCGGGCTGATCCCGATGGTCTATCCCGACTACCGTTCGGTCGAGGATGCGGCCGTGCGCGCCGAGTACGAGGCCGCCTGGGGCCGGGCCCTCGATCCCCGCAAGGGGCTGACCGTGGTCGAGATCATGGATGCCATGGCGCGGCGCGAGATCCGGGCGATGTATGTCGAGGGCGAGAACCCGGCGATGTCCGATCCGGATCAGAACCATGCCCGCGCCGCGCTGGCCAGTCTCGACCATCTGGTGGTGCAGGACATCTTCTTCACCGAAACGGCGTGGTTCGCCGATGTGATCCTGCCTGCCTCGGCGCAGCCCGAAAAGGCCGGGACCTTCACCAATTCCAACCGGCAGGTGCAGGTCGGCTTTCCGGTGCGGACCCCGCCGGGAGAGGCCCGGCAGGATTGGAAGCTGATCGTCGAGATCGCCCGGCGCTCCGGGCTCGACTGGCGCTACGGGGACGTGTCTGAGATCTATACCGAAATGGCGGCGCACATGCCGAGCCTCGCGAACATCTCGTGGGAACGGCTGGTGCGAGAGCGGTGCGTCACCTATCCCGCGGACGGACCGGACGTTCCCGGCAACGAAGTGATCTTCGCCGACAGCTTCCCGACACTGGATGGCCGCGCGCAGATTGTTCCCGCCGATCTGCTGCCCCCGGACGAGATGCCGGATGCCGAGTACCCGCTGGTCCTGACCACGGGGCGCCTGCTGGAGCACTGGCATACCGGCGCGATGACCCGGCGCGCGACGATGCTCGACGCGCAGGAGCCCGAGCCCGTCGTGTCGATGCATCCGCGCGAGATCGGGCGGCGCGGCCTGACCCGCGGCCAGAAGGTGACGGTGGAGACGCGCCGGGGCCGGATCCGCCTGACGCTGCGTGCCGACCGCGACGTGTCGGAAGGCATGGTCTTCATACCGTTCTGCTTCCGCGAGGCAGCGGCCAACTTCCTGACCAATCCGCAGCTCGATCCCTACGGGAAGATCCCCGAGTTCAAATTCTGCGCCGCAAGGGTGATCGCCGACGCAACCTGAGTGGCCGCGCCCGGTCGGTCGGGCGTCGCGAAGCGCGGAAATTCGGAGGATGCCTGTCCGGACATGGAAGACCGGCGTGAGGCGCCGGTCTTCCGTCCGTTTGAAAGTGCTTCGGCGCGAGCCGATCAGGCGGCCAGAACGCCTTTCTGCTTCGCTATATGGGTTGCAATGACGTCCATCAGCGTGGGCGACAGCGCGTCATAGGGCTCAAGCCCGATTTCCGTCAGCCGGGCGCGGATCGCCGGCATTTGTGCCGGATCGACGCCGCTTTCGATGACCGACGATACGAAGGCCGCGAATTCGGGCGGCGACCAGCCGGCTTCGCCCGAGAGTTCGGTATGGACGAAATCGAGCCCGTAGAACGGATGGTCCTTGTTCTCGATCCGGCCGAACATGTGCACGCCGCAATCCTTGCAGGCGTGGCGCTGGATCGTGGCGGACGGGTCGACGATCTGAAGCTTCTCGCCACCCGAGACCACGTGCAGCTTGTCGCGCGGGACAACGGCGACGACCGAAAAGATCGCGCCATCGGGTTTCCAGCACTTGGTGCAGCCGCAGGCGTGATTGTGCGCCGTCTGTGCGTCGATCCGGATCGTGACCGGGTTGCTGGCGCATTTGCATTTCAGCGTGCCGCCGGAAAAGCCGGGACTGGCCGGCGCGATGCCGTTGTCGATGGACGGGTGAAGCTTCATGTCTCTCTCCCTGGGTTTGGCGTGGGCCGGCGCCGCGTTTGCGCGGTCAGTGCACCCCGAATAGCCGCTTGATCGCGCCGACGATCCCGCCCTGTTGCGGCGGCGGAGCGGCTGGTGCCGCCGGGGCGGGTTTCGGCGCCGGTCTTGCAGCTGCCGGTGCCGCGGCTTGTGCCTTCGCCTTTGCGAGCTTGTAGGAATGCGCGGCGATCAAATCCATGAGTTCGGGCGAGAGCACGTCGTAGGGCGGCAGCCCAAGCTCCCTCAGCCGCGCCCGGATCTCGGGCATCTTGTCCGGGTGCACGCCGCTCTCGATGATCGACGACACGAAGGCGGCGAATTGAGGCGGCGACCAGCCAGTCTCACCGGAGAGTTCGGTATGGACGAAATCGAGGCCGTAGAAGGGATGGTCCTTGTTCTCGATCCGGCCATACATGTGGACGCCGCAATCCTTGCAGGCGTGGCGCTGGATCGTTGCCGACGCGTCGACGATGGCCAGCTTGTCGGCGCCCTGGGTGACCTCCACCTTGTCGCGGCCGACGACGGCGATCTGCGCGAAGGTGGCGCCATCGGGCTTCCAGCATTTGGTGCAGCCGCAGGCATGGTTGTGTGCGGTCTGGGCGCCGATGCGCACCTCGACCGGGTTGGTCGCGCACTTGCAGCGCAGGGTGCCGCCGGCAAATCCCGGCGCGGCTTGCGGGAAGCCGTTGTCGATTGCCGGATGAATCGAGATCATCTTCTTACCTCCCCTTGTCGAGGGTTTTCCCCCGATTGTCTCATGGTCCGGTCGAATTCCCGATCTGGCAATACAGAGCAAAGTCGGCGTTTCGACAGGACAGGTTCAGTCCGGGGCGACGACGACGCCCCAGGGCTGCTGCCCGACCTGGATCGAACGGATCGGTTTCAGCTTGTCGACGTCGATCACGGTCACGTCGTTGGAATTGCCGTTCGTGGTGATCAGGAACCTCTCGTCGGGCGTCAGATCAAGCTGCCAGACGCGCTGCCCGACGATCATGTAATCGGTCACCTCGTTGCTTTCCGGGTCGATCCGGGCCACGCGGTTGGCCGGTCCCAGCGCGACGAACAGGTTCCGGCCGTCGGAGGTCATCTGCATCCCGACCGGCTGGATCCATTCGGGCAGCACGCCCGGAATCTCGAAACTGATCTTGCCGATCAGCTTCGGCTCTGGCCCGGTCAGGTCGATGACCGACACGGTTCCGCCGATTTCGGCGCTGACATAAAGCCGGCTCGAGTCCGGACTGAACACGGCATAGCGCGGGCGCTGGTCCACCAGCACGTTGTGTTCGATCTTGAAAGTCTGGTCGTTGATGAAATGGGCCATGTTCGTCGTTTCCGACGTGTTGATGATGGTCAGGCCGTCGGGGCTGATGGCCATGCCCTCGGGCTCGACGCCGACCGGCACTTCGGCGATGACCTTGTGGGTCTCGGTATCGACCACGGTGACCAGGTTGTCGTCCTCGTTGGCGATGTAGAGCGGGTTCCCCGACGGGTGCAGCACGAAGAGTTCGGGATCGGGACCGGATGGCAGGCTGTAGAGTTCCTCGTAGGTGCCGGGATCGAAGACCCGCACCAGATCGTCGTCTGACGCGCAGACATAGAGACGCGATCCGTCAGGTGCCATGGTAATGCCCCGGGGGCGGTTGCCGGCGTCGAATTCGCCGATCACCTCCCAGGTGTCGCTGTCGATCACGGTGACGGTGTTGCTCCGCTCGTTCGAGACGAAGACCTTGTTGGCCGTGGCGGACGTCGCTGCAAGGAGAGCCAGCGTGAGAACGGCAGGAAGGCTCGGGCGCATGGTCAGTCTCCGTTGAAGGCGGCGCAGGCGGATTCGGGTTTGTCGAGGCCGAGTGTGTCGAGCGCGCTGCGCTGGTGCAGGAATCCCTCCTGCGGCGACACCGAGACCGTGACGTGGCCGTCGGTCAGCAGGATCGGCTGGCGGAGCTGGCCGTTCCAGTCACGAAAGCTCAGCTTCTCGCCCTTGAAGCCGCCGACCGAGAAGTCGCTGCCGAGGGCGTAGGCGCGCAGCGCCGACGGATCGGCGCTGCCGGTGCGGGTTGCGGCCTCGCCGATGACCCGGAGTGCGAGCCAGGCCTGATAGTCTTCCTCGCGCATCGGCCGGTGTGCCATCGCTTCGAACCGGTTCTGGAACTGGGTGGCGCCCCAGGCTTCGTGTGCCGGGTGCCAGGTCACGGGTTCGAGACCGGCCGATCCGGCGACCGGGCGGGGGTCCCAGGTCCGGAAGGGCAGATAGGCGGCGAACACGCCGGCCTCGTCTGCGGCCACGGTGACGTCATAGGTGCGCACGTTCTGGGTGAAGGTCGGAATCTGACGCTGCACCTGAGCAAAGCCGGTATCGGTGCGGCGGGCGCCGCCGGTATCCTCGAATTCGCGTTCGTCGACGATGCGCGCGCGGAACTTGTCGGCCGAATGCCTATAGGCCGCTGCAAGGGCGCTGTCTTCGGGGTGGGAGCCGTAGACCAGCAGGATGCGCGGCCATTGCTTCCACACCAGGTACTGGATCAGCGCATCGGTCCGCATCGCCCGGCTTGGCGCCACGTGGAGCGTGTTGGCGCGGCATGCGCCGCTGCGCAGATCGTCGTCGGGGGCCAGTGCGTCCAGGATCAGCGCCTTGTCTCCCGCTGCATCGGCCACGGCCAGCAGGGTGTCACGGGGCGCCAGCACGACGAGCTTGTCATAGCCAGCCTCAATCAGCGCCTGGGCGGCGTCGACCGCCGCGTCCGGGGCGACATTCCGGGTCTCCAGCAGGAAGTCCTGACCGAGAAACACGCCGGTCGTCTGGTTGTCCTCCTGACCGAGCTGCGCCCCCGCGAAGCCCAGGTCGTCGGGCGGCAAGTCCAGCCGCGAGATCGGCAAGGTGCCTGCGGGTTCGTCGACCCGAAGCACGGCCGTCCGGATCTCGATGGCCTGGCCCGAGCTGGCAGCCGCCATGGCGACGGCGATGGCAAGGGCTCCTGCCCGCGATCTCAATGACAAATGCCGGCCTCCCCTTCACGCGGCTTCGGTGTCGACATGGTCGCGCCGCACCCACCCCAGGCGAACACGGGCTTGCGGGTCAGCATATCGCATCCAGTGCAACCTGCGCCCGCCGGCATGGCGTTCCGGCTGACGCGGTGCCGTTCAGTTCGAGACGTCCAAAGGTGCCGTCCCCATGTCATTCAGGAGCGGTACGCCGGCTTCGGTCAGGATCGCATCGATCTTGTCCTGATCGCGCCGGATCAGCGAGTTGAGCTTGCGCTGCCAGACCTTCTCGTTCGGGCGCACGCCCATGGTGATCCGGTAGTAGAGCTTCGGCGCGCCCGGTTCCGAAAGCAGCAGCGTGCCCTTGAGGTCGGGATGGTCCGATTTCACCAGCGGACCGCCGATCGGGCCCCAGAGGATCGCGGCGTCGATATTGCCCGCTTCCAGGTCTGCCAGCATGTCCTCGGACGGGCTCTGGACCCTCCGGTCGACCATCAGGTCATAGCCCTTGGCCTGCGCCATCAGCCCGTGCCGGACCATGTGGGTGGCCGGCGGACTGCCGGCGATCACGCCAATCCGTTTGCCTTGCAGTGCGGGATCCGAAAGATCGCTCACCTTCGCGAGGTCGCCGTCCTTCGGGACGATCAGCAGATAACCGGATGTATAGTAGTGATTGGTGTTGAGCACGATCTCGCCGCCCTGGGCGAATCCGATCAGCACATCGCACCGGTTGGCGAGCAGCGTACGGTTCAGAAAGCCCGGCCCCACCGGAAACCAGGTGTAGACCAGCGGCACGCCCAGGTCGTTGGCAAGAAGGTCGGCGATCCGGTTCTCGAACCCGCTGCCCGATTCGTCGGACACGGGTACGTTCGCCGGATCGGCACACACGCGCAATTCGGTCTTCGACACCAGATCCGACGTCTGCGAGAGGGCGGGCTGGGCCGTTGTCGCCAACGCGGCGAGAGCCAGGACAGAGGCGAACCGGTGCATCATTCCCCTCTCAGAGACCCAGGCAGGATTTCTCGGCCGCGCGAACCGAATCCGGCTTGGGGTCATGCTTCTCCGGGCGACCGCGCGGCAGTTCGCCGGACCCGCGCGCCTTGAGATAGACGTAGATGTCGTCGAGGTAGCACATGACATTGGCATTGTCGCCGAAGGACGGCATCACGTTCGTGTTGGAGCTGTCGACATGCTCCCGTCCGTTGGTCACGACATTGACGAAGTCGTAATAGTCGATCTGCATGACGGAATCCTTCAGCGCGGGAGCGTAGCTCGACCCTTCGCCGTCTGGCCCATGGCAGACATGGCATTCCGAGTGATAGCGGCGATAGCCCGAATAGGTCAGCCAGTCGACGGTGCCGTCATCGGCGATGTGGAAGGTGGGGATGTCGTCCGCGGTGTAGTAGCGGCCGTCCTCTTCATGGGTGGCGGTGATATTGTCGGCCGCCGGCGTCTCGGTTTGCGCCTGGGCGGCACCGGCGGCGAGCAGACATGCAGCGGCCGCGGCGGCGGCCGGGGCAAGAGAGAGCTTCAGCATTGCGCGTCCTTCTGGGATGGCGTCGGACCGGCGCGATCTCAGCGCCGGTCCGTGTGTTGATCGAAGCCGATCAGTTGGGCAGCTGGAACACCGTCAGGGTGCCGCCCAGTGCGGTGTAGTCGCTGAGCGCGGCATAGCCGCCCACGGCGCCGAGTCCGGCGGTTGCGACATTGCGCTCTTCGCTGCCAAGCTCGCGGCCTGTAGAGGCGCGACCCGCAGCTTTCTGCCAGGCATCGGCATTCGCCGGATCCGTCAGACCTGCCGCGAGGCCGATCCCGGCCCAGCCGCCGACCCCCGAAAGGACCGCGACGTACTGCTTGCCGTCATGGGTGTAGGTCATGACGTTGCCGATAATGCCCGACGGGGTCTTGAACCTGTAAAGCTCGTCGCCGGTATCGGCATCCACGGCCTTCAGATAGCCTTCGAGCGTGCCGTAGAAGACCACATTCCCGGCCGTCGCCAGCGCGCCCGACCAGACCGAGAAGGGCTCGGGGATCGACCACTTGATCTTGCCGTTGATGTTGTCCCAGGCGATGAAGTTGCCCATCCCGCCATGGCTGTTCGGCGCCGGATACATCGACAGGGTGGCGCCGACATAGGGCTGACCCGCGGTGTAGCTGACCATGAACGGTTCATAGTCCATGCAGACATGGTTGGTGGGAACATAGAAGGTCTGGGTCTTCGGCGAGTAGGACGCCGGCTGCTGGTCCTTCGTGCCGAGCGCGGTCGGACAGATCCCGGTGGTATTGACGTCCTCGCCGTTCTCCTGGGTCGAGTACTCGGCCACGACCTGCGGGCGGCCGTACTGGTCGCTGTCCGGGTCCATGTTCACTTCGGTCGCCCAGTTGACCGCGGGGTCGTACTTCTGTGCCACCAGAAGCTCGCCGTTCTCGCGGTCGAGCGTGTAGGCGAAGCCGTTGCGGTCGAAATGGGTCAGAAGCTTGCGCATCTGTCCGTCGACCTCCTGATCGGTCAGGATCATCTCGTTGACGCCGTCATAGTCCCATTCGTCGTGGGGCGTCATCTGGTAGACCCATTTCGCCTCGCCGGTATCGGCATCGCGGGCGAAGATCGTCATGGACCACTTGTTGTCGCCGGGACGCTGCGACGGGTTCCAGGTCGACGGGTTGCCGGTGCCGTAATAGACGAGGTTCAGATCAGGGTCGTAAGAATACCAGCCCCAGGTGGTGCCGCCGCCGATCTTCCACTGGTCGCCTTCCCACGAGTTCAGCGAGCTGTCCTTGCCGACCGGCTTGCCGAGCTGCGTGGTCTTCTCGGGATCGACCAGCATCTCGTCGTCGGGTCCGGTCGAATAGGCGCGCCAGGCCATCGATCCGTCCGAGAGATTGTAGGCGGTCACATAGCCGCGTACGCCGTACTCGCCGCCCGAGATGCCCACGAGGACCTTGTCCTTGACCGGCATCACCGTCGCCGTGTTGGTCTCGCCTTTCGACGGATCGCCGTTCGTCACGCTCCAGACCAGCTTGCCGGTCTTCGCGTCAATCGCATCGACCACGGTGTCGGCTCGCGACAGGATGATCTTCCCGTCGGCATAGGCGACGCCCCGGTTGACGGTGTCGCAGCACATCACCGCGATCACGTTCGGGTCCTGCTTGGGCTCGTACTTCCACAGGATCCGGCCTTCGTTGTTCAGATCGAGCGCATAGACCGTGTTGGGGAAGGGGGTGTGAACGTACATGACGTCGCCCACCACCAGGGGAGAGCCCTCATGGCCGCGCAGAACGCCCGTCGAGAAAGACCAGGCCACCTGCAGGTCGCCCACGTTGTCCTTGTTGATCTGGTCGAGGTCGGAATACCGCTGGTTGGCGTAGTCGCCGGTCTGGATGACCCACTGGTTGGGGTCGTCCATCATTTTCTGGAGGTCGGCATTCGCGGAGGCCGCGACGGTGCCGCCGACGAGAATGGCGGTGGACAAGTACAGAAGTTTGGTCATTTGGATCCTCCCAATGGCGTTTGCGACCAGCTTCGGCAAAATTCTCTCCGGCGCAGGCGCCACCAAGGCGCCTGCGGGAAAGGTGGTTTCTTGCGGCTTGTCGGGTCCCCTGCGCCGGCCGCGCGGATACAGGGTTCAGGGAGGTCCCCGGGTTACTGGAACGTGTCGAGATAGGCGATCACGTTCGCCCGGTCCTCCTCCTTCTTGAGCCCGGCAAAGGTCATTTTCGTGCCGGGCACCAACTCTTTCGGATTGGTCAGATAGATATTGAGCTCGTCATTGCTCCAGACCACGCCGTCCTTGCCGGCCTGCACCATGGCGTCGGAATAGCTGTATCCGGGCAGCGTGCCGGCGGTACGGCCGACGACTCCGGTCAGGATCGGTCCGACCTTGTTCTTGGCGTTCTCGCCGATGTCGTGGCACGCCATGCATTTCCGGAACACTTTCTTGCCGTCCTCGGCATCGCCGTCGGCTCGGGCCAGCCCGGTCGTCGCCACGAAAACTGCGGTCGCAAGCAAGGTCGCCGTTCTCAACATGAAGTCATCCTCCCGTCTGAATTTGGGTTTCGGCGACTCATCATATGCAGCGCAAATTGCGGCTGGCCACTGCCACATGGTCTCATTGGTCCTTCAGCCGTTCGGCGTGCCAGCGCACGTGGTCCTCGCCGAAGCTTGAAACGAAATAGTAGCTGTGGTCGTAGCCCGCCTGCATCCGGAGCGTTGCGGGCTGGCGCTTGGCGGCGATCACCTGGGCCATCGCCTCGGGTTTCAGGAGATCGAGAAACTGATCGGCGTCGCCCTGGTCGATCAGGATGTCGCCGTGCCAGCCGAGCCGGTCGAGCAGCAGGCTCGCGTCGTAATCCGCCCACTGGCTTTCGTCGTGGCCGAGATAGGCCAGAAGCTGCTTGCGGCCCCAGTCCGACCGGGTCGGGTTGACGATCGGCGCGAAGGCCGAGACGGATCGGAAAAGGGTCGGATTGCGGAAGGCGATCGTCAGCGCCCCATGCCCGCCCATGGAATGGCCGGTGATGCCGTGCGCGCCGCTGACCGGCATGGCGCCCTGCAGCAGAGCGCGCAATTCACGCACGATGTAGTCGTACATCTGGTAATGCGCTTTCCAGGGCTCGCGCGTCGCATTGACGTAGAACCCGGCACCCTGGCCCAGATCATAGGCGTCGTCGTCCGCCACGCCCTCGCCGCGCGGCGATGTGTCGGGAAAGACAAGCGCGATGCCGTGCTGCGCGGCATGGGCCTGAAGTCCCGCCTTGGTCATGGCGTTTTCATGGGTACAGGTCAGCCCCGAAAGGTACCACAGCAGCGGGACGGAACCGCGTTCGGCCTGGGGCGGCAGGTAAAGGCCGAACGTCATGTCGGTATCGCAGACCTCGGAGCGGTGGCGAAACACCGACTGGGTGCCGCCAAAGCACCGGTTCTGCGAGACGAGATCCATGTGACTGGAACTCTGGATGCGTTCGGCCTTCATCTCAGTAGACCACGACGGCCCGGATCGATTTGCCTTCGTGCATCAGGTCGAAGCCGGTGTTGATGTCGTCGAGGCTGAGCGTATGGGTGATCATCGGGTCGATCT
>JAGQRV010000029.1:37619-85092 GCA_020425125.1 Paracoccaceae bacterium
AGTCGACGATCTTCGGCACGTCGGTCCGGCCGCGGGCGCCGCCGAACGCGGTGCCCTTCCAGACCCGACCCGTCACCAGCTGGAAGGGACGAGTTGCGATCTCCTGGCCCGCGCCGGCGACGCCGATGATGACCGACTCGCCCCAGCCGCGGTGGGCGCATTCCAGAGCCTGCCGCATGACCTTGACGTTGCCGGTGCAGTCGAAGGTGTAGTCGGCGCCGCCGATCGTGTCGCCGCGCCGCTTGGTCAGGTTGACGATATAAGGCACGACCTCCTCGCCGATCTCGGTCGGGTTGACGAAATGGGTCATCCCGAACCGTTCGGCCATCTCCTTCTTGCCGTTGTTCAGGTCCACGCCGATGATCATGTCGGCGCCGGCCAGCCGCAGGCCCTGGATCACGTTCAGGCCGATCCCGCCGAGACCGAACACGACCGCGGTCGCGCCGATTTCGACCTTCGCGGTGTTGATCACCGCGCCGATGCCGGTGGTAACGCCGCAGCCGATATAGCAGATCTTGTCGAAGGGCGCGTCTTCGCGGACCTTGGCCACCGCGATCTCGGGAAGTACGGTGTAGTTCGAGAAGGTCGAACAGCCCATGTAGTGCAGGATCGGATCCCCGTCGAGCGAGGTGAAGCGCGAGGTGCCGTCGGGCATTAGTCCCTGCCCCTGGGTCGCGCGGATCGACGTGCAGAGATTGGTCTTCCGGCTGAGGCAGGAAAAGCATTCGCGGCATTCGGGCGTGTAGAGGGGGATCACATGGTCGCCCGGCTTGACACTGGTCACGCCCTCGCCCACCTCGACGACCACGCCGGCCCCTTCATGGCCGAGGATCGCCGGAAACATGCCTTCGGGATCGGCGCCAGAAAGCGTGAATTCGTCGGTATGGCAGATGCCGGTGGCCTTCACCTCGACCATCACCTCGCCGGCGCGCGGGCCTTCCAGGTTCACTTCGGTCACGACCAGTGGTTTTCCGGCTTCGACAGCCAGAGCTGCGCGTGTGCGCATGATAACTCTCCCCAAGATGCTTCTTTTGCAGCCGATGGGCCTTTTGAGACGACTATACGAGCGCCGTTCAGTGGAACAATTGCTACCAAGGTTTGTAATTCGGTCATTTGTTCCGGCCCCTCTGCGGCCCTATCGTACGGGACCAAGACGGGGAGGAAACGATGTCTTTCAGGCTCATGGCGATTTCTTTGCTGCTGGTTCCCGGACTGGCCTTGGCGGCAGACGGGTCAGATCCCGACTGGCCGTGCGTCCAGCGCAAGGTCGAGGATCTGTCTCCTGGCCTGATGTGGCCCGACCCCGTGGCACCGGCCGAACTTTCCCCCGCCGCACAGGACCTTGCAGCAAAGCTGGCGTTGCGGCGGGTCAGCCTTGACGAGGCGCAGGCGCTGATTAACGCCTATGTGGCCGAGGCGCCCGACGTTTCGGCCGAGACCCTCGGCAACATCTTTCTCGACGTCTTCAAGAAGCTCTCTCGTGACCGGTCCCGGATCATCGGCGGGATCGGCCGCTATGCGCACGGCCAGGCTGCCCTTGCTGCCAAGATTGACGCCGCGCGGGTCGAACTGGACGACCTGACCGGAGCCGAGGCGCCGGACAATGACAAGATCGATGCGCTCGACGAACAGATCGCATGGGACGAGCGGATCTATACCGATCGGGAGCGCTCGCTGACCTATGTCTGCGAAACCCCCGTCCTGGTGGAGAAGCGGCTCTACGCCGTTGCGCAAATGCTCCAGGCGGCAATGCCCGAATGAGGGCCAGGGACTTTGCCGCGGAACCGATACGGTTCCGGACGGGCGGTGCCGCGCCTGTCCGCGACCCGGCGGCAGTCAGAAGCAGGTAATCTCGCCCTCGGCCTGGGCGCGGCGCAGGTCGGCGACAAGATCCTGCGCCATCTTCGTGCTTCGGAAAATAGCTGTCCGCTCGCCCCGCACCTGCTGCATCGACAGAACCGTCTCGGCCTCGACGTATTTGTCATATGGCAGGATCGAGGCGATCACGTCGATCGAACAGGAGCATTTGCCGAGCATGACCTGGTTTTCGCCGTTGGCGGCCATGCAGGCAAAGACGTAATCCGCTCGCGCCGAGGTGGGATAGTCGTTCAGCCGGTCGGCCATGCTCTGCGCGGTTCCGGTTCCGGGCAAGGCGGCGATCAGGAGTGCTGCCAGCGAACGGATCATTGCGGTGTCCCTTCCGGTCCGGCGCCGGTCAGGGTCAGCGTGTTCGAATAGGCTTCGTCACCGTCCGGCGAGGTGAATGCTGCGAGTTTGCCATACCAGCCGGGAATTGCCTCGCCGACGGTGACGGAGAGGGTCAGATCGGCGAAATCGCCCATCCGGTTGCGGGCGGCATCATTGGCGAAGGGGTGGATCGTCACCTGTTCGGCCGCGATGATCTGACCGCCGAGGTCGAACTCCGCAGGTACGATCTCGGCATCCTCCAGTAGCGCTTCCTTGATGCGGTTCCGGATGTAGAACGGGCTGCCGCCCGAGACGTCGGCCATCTGGCGCAGCGTGCTTTCCAGGAAATACATGATCACCGGATTCCCGGTCACTGCCTCGTAAGTACCCAGGATCCGCGTGCGCCCGCCTTCCTGAAGCGTGATGCCAGTGAGGCCGTCCGCCGCCGGACCGATCTGGACCAGATAGGTCTCGCTGCCGCCCACGGCCGTCGGACCGGCCAATTGACCGGCATAGTCAAGCGCCGCTGCCAAGGGCGTGCCGGATGCGTCGGTCAGGCTGCCGGCATGGAAGAAGAGGTCATAGGTCTGACCTGCAACGCAGTGCTGGGCTGTGCCCAGAACGATCAGCGTCGCGGCGACATGCCGGCGCATCGGCTTCCTCCCCATTGGTCTGCCCCAACCTAGCCGGGGCTCGAATTGTGTCAGTGCCGACCTTGGTCGGTGCTTGTGGATCCGGCCGCAATCCGGCCGCCGGAGCTAGGCGACCTGCGCGCGGGTCTTCCAGTCGATCAGGGACCGCAGGCGGGCGAGTTGGACGGGCTTGGTCAATACGCTGACCTGCATTCGTTCCGCGGTGGTCTGGACCGCCTTGCTGCGGTCTGCCGTGATCAGGACGGCGGGAATCGTCTGCCCGGCGATGTCGCGAAGCGTCCGGATGGTCTCGAGTCCGGTATCCTCGCCGTCGAGATGGTAATCGGCGAGGATGATGTCGGGTGGCGTACCGATCTCCTGCATCAGCGCGACCGCACCGGCGGTGGAGGCGGCGCCGAGAACGCTGGCCCCCCAACTCTCGAGCTTGCCGGTCGTGGCATCGAGCACGTCGGGATCGTTCTCGACGACCAGCACGATCAGCCGGAAGGCCCGGATCCGGTCGCCGGGATGGACCGACGGGCCGTCTTCGCCGAGAGCCGCAGCACTGGCCAGCGGCACCTCGATGGTAAAGGTCGATCCGCGGCCAGGGACCGAGACGAGCTTCAGCGGATGATGCAGGTGGCGGCAGGCGCGTTCGACGATGGATAGGCCCAGCCCCATGCCGCCGCCGGCACTGTTCTTGCCGACCCGCGTGAATTCGTTGAAGATGCGGCTGCTGTCTTCTGGAGCGATGCCGATGCCGGTATCGCTGACCTGCAGCACCAGCCGATCACCGCGATGCCGGCATCCGACCAGTACGCGCCCGGCGTCGGTGTACTGGATCGCGTTGACGACGAGGTTCTGGATCGAGCGTCCGAGATAGCGCCGGTCGCTGGTCACCCAATGGCGGCAGGGCACGACATGCAGCCCGATACCCTTCTTCTCGGCCAGCGGCCCGAGATCCGAGGCAACCGATTCCAGCAATTGGCCGATCGGGAAATCAGTGATGTTGAAATCCGTCCCCGGGCTGTCGAGCCGCGAGATGTCGAGAATGGCGTGGAGCAGCGTCTCGATGGAGGAAAAGGAGCGGCGCAGCCGCTCTACCTTGTCGAGCGCCGGGGCCGGCATCTCGCTCTCCAGAAGGTTCGAGATGTAGAGCTTCGCGGCGTTGATCGGCTGAAGCAGGTCGTGGCTTGCCGCCGCGATGAAGCGGGTCTTCGACCGGTTTGCCGCCTCGGCCGCCTCCTTGGCGACGCGCAGCGCTTCCTCGGACCGCGCCTGTTCGGCGGTCTTGATCTCGAGAAGCCGGTTCGCCTCGGTCAGTTCGGCGGTGCGCTCCTCGACGCGCCGTTCCAGGTCTGCGGCGGCGTCCGCCTCGGCGGTGATGTCCATGATCGACACCACGAAGCCGCCCTCGGGCAATGGGCGCACCCTCAGGTCAAGGCACATCCGGTCGCTGCGGCGAAACCGCCCGTGCGCCGCCTGGCCACGGAACATCGCGCGCAACCATCCTTCGGTGTCGAGTTGGGTTGACTCGCGGTCCAGCAGGTCGAAACGGGCAAGATATCCAAGGATGCGGCGGATGTCGGTGCCAGGCTTGAGAAGCCGCAACGGGACCCCGAGCAGGTCGCCGAACCGGTCATTCCTGACCAGCAGCGTACCCTGTGCCGAGAAGGCGCAGATGCCAAGCGACATGTGGTCGAAGGCCGCCTGCAGGAACTGGCCGTGCCGGTCGATCAGCTGTGCCTTCTGGCGCCGGTTCTCGCGCACGATATCGGTGATCTCGGTCTGCAGCACCACGACGTTGCTGTCTGACGTCTGGTGATGCGAGATCTGGAACCAGCGGTCGTTGCGAAGCGGCAGAACATAGGAGGCGAAGCGCCCGGCGCCCGCCTTAGGCAGCGAATCCGCCAATGGGCCGACTTCGTGCGCTGCGTCGGGGCGGACGAAACGGCTCCGCTGGACGGCGTCCATGTAGACGCCGAAGTCGAGGCCCGATCCGATCAGTGGCTCGACATCCGGCAGGAGACGCCGGAATAGGGTGTTGCAGACCTGAAGTCGGCTGTCCGTGAACAGCGCGAACCCGCCCTCCATCGTATCCATGGCTTCGGCAAGGTTCTTCTGCAGCGTTTCCTGCGCAATGCGCGCCGCTTCGAGGTCGCGCGAGGTCTGTCCGAGCGAGTCGAGCGCCTCTTCCAGATCCCGCGTCTTCTTCCAGACCTCGGATTGCAGCGACATGGCGGACTGGAACAGCGCATAGGCGTTGTCGCCGACCTCGTGGCGGCGCTCGGACCGGCGGATCAGCGCGTCGATGATCCGTCGCTGCTTCTCGAGCTGGACCTCGAGCGGGTCGTCCGGGTCGATCATGGTGTCGGCCCCGCATTCGGACGGAAGAAGGCGACGCCGACGAAGGTCTGGTTCACGTGCACACCCAGATGTTGTTCGCCATACGTGTTGAATCCGACAACGCGATGCCGCCGGAAGCGTTCCGACGCTGCATCGGCCAGGCCCTTGTGGGCGATTTCCAGCTTCCGCAGGTAGCAGTCGAACCCCAGTACGAAATCGGGTGTGCCGTATTGTCCTTCGGCGGCGGTCAGCCCGGCCTCGAGCGTGCGGATGATCTCCTTGCCCCGGCCGATCCGCAGCAGAAGCCCGTCGTCGATTGCCGAGAGGAAGGTGAGCGCCACGCCGTCCGAATGCTGCTGGATCGCGCGCACATGGAAATTGCCGAGGTTGCGGACAAGGACCGGGTTTTCGGCAAAGACCAGAGGCGACAGATCCGCGAGCTGCACGCCGACCAGCCTGGCATATTCCGGCGCCGCCGGTGCACCGTTCAGTTCAAGGACAAGACGCTCTTCCGGAACCGCCCGCGTCACCACGGCCTGGCGGTCCGTCGGCTGGAAATGATCGAAGCCGAGGCCGCAGAAATCCAGGTCGGTCTCGATCAGGAGAAGCAGGGCAGCGTTGCTGTGGAACCGTCCGCCGTGCAGGACCGCGGTGCGCTCGAACTTCAATCCGTCGCCGGCGGACCCGCCGAAGACCGGAATTTCGCCAAGCGCCAGTTCCAGTCCCGCGACGAGAACGTCTTCCTGTTTCGACAAGCCGTCCGCGAAGATCAGAGCCAGCCGCCGGCGCCCCGGGGTCACCGGGAATTGCGCCACGAGCTGACGGGTTTCGGCTGCGATGCGCGTGACCGAGGCCGGCGCGAGATCGTCGAGGAGAAGCGAGGCGACACGGAAATGCTTTGCCCGGAACGCAAGCGCGACGAGGGCGCCGTCCTCGTACCCGGTCTCGGTGATCTGGCCGGCCGTCGTGCTGCCGAATACCGCCACGTCGGGCAGGTCGCCGGGTAACGCCTCGGCCAGAGCCTCGGGCGACATCTGTCCCGGGACGAGCAGGAAGATGAAGCTGGGAGAGGCGCCGCGGATCTGGTCCGCAATCTCGCGCAGCGCCTGGGCGGGATCGGCGGCCCGCGATACCCCGATCCGAAGGGAGCGCGCGGGCCGGACCGCCAGACCCAGTCTGTCGTCCCGCTCGAGCGTCGTCTCGTCCTGGCCCAGAACCGCCCCCTATTGCAAATTCTGGCGGATCGAGACTTCCCGCACCATCATCGCGGCCTGGGTGCGGTTGCGGGCTCCGAGACGGCGCAGAAGCGCAGTGATGTGCGCCTTGACCGTGGCCTCGGCAAGCTGCATCTCGTAGGCGATCAGCTTGTTCGGCTTGCCCTTGCAGATCAGCGCAAGGATGCGGTTCTGCTGGTGCGACAGTTCCGAGATTCTCCGCGCGATATCTTCTGACGAACTGTCGACCCTTTGCGAATCGCGGCAATCCTCGTAGCCCGGCGGGACATAGGTCTTTCCATCGCAGACCTGCAACAGGGCGGCGCGAAAGCTTTCCCGGCCGGTCTCCTTCGGGATGAAGCCGGCGGCCCCCGCTGCCATCACTTGCTCGACAACGCCGTCCCCCGACACTGCCGAGATCACGATAACCGGAACTTCGGGGGCTTTCTTCTTGATCTTCAGGAAGCCGCTCAGACCCGCAACGTCCGGCAGATTGAGGTCGAGCAGCACGAGGTCGGGACTGTAGCGCGACTTTAGATGTTGCATCGCGGACTCGAGCGTGTCCGCTGTGCGGATGCGCCGCGTATGGAAGATGCTCTGCATCGTCGAGGCCAACGCATCGCAGTAGAGCGGATGATCGTCGACGATCAGCACCGACCGGATGGCAAGCGCAGTCTCGGTCGCGAGATCCGCGGCGGCGGCCATGGTCATGTCGTTTCCTCCCAGTAAGGACCCGGTCTCCGGGATGGGCTGCCGCGGTTTCGCGCTCGCATGGCGCCGCTTGCGGATTTTGCCCCTCCCGCAGCGTCGGCTAGTCCCCTCTGTGGCGACATAGTACGGTTTCGGCGGCCCCCCAAGCAACCATCTATCTGAATGCGTGCCGATGACCCTGCGTCTGCCGCCTGAGCATGACAGGGAAGCCCACCGACTCATCTGGAGGCTTCGGAAGCTTTCGGACGAGCTGTGAGACCGGCTGTTCGTCTGGGGTGATCCCGCGTAGCGGTCTCCGCGCTGCGCGGGCCTCCGGCACATCTCGGCTTGGCCGGATCTTGCCGATGGCGTCCACGACGACGCGCCGCAGACGGCATTCGCAGAAATGGGACCGTCGGGGCGGGCGGCGGACCTTTGTCTCTACACGCCCAGGTCTCCGTCGGCGGCCAGAATCGCGGCGAACCGCGCGTTCTGGGCGACGAGGACCGCCTGCATCCGGTTCTGCACGTTGAGCTTGCGCATGATGGCCGTCAGATGCGCCTTCACCGTGTTTTCGGTGATGCCCAGCTCGTGTGCGATCTGCTTGTTGAGCTTGCCCAAGCCGACCAGGCTCAGGACGCGCGCCTGCTGCGGGGTCAAATGCGCCAGAAGCTGCGTTGCATGAAGTTCGTCCGACGTGAGCTGGCGCTTCGATCCCTGCGGTTCGTACGTCGCGGGTGCATAGTCGCCACCGCTCCAGACCTTGCCGATGGCATCCACGAAGACACTTCGCGGGCTGTATTTGGGGATATATCCGGAGGCGCCGCAGGCCATCACGGAGGCGACGATGCGGTCATCCGCGATGGCGGAAACCACGATGATCGGGACGTCCTTCGCGATCCGCTTCAGCTGGACAAGTCCCTCCAGCCCGTCGATGTCCGGCAATTTCAGGTCGAGCAGGATCAAATCTGCTTCATTCCCTTGACTTAGCCAGTTCGTTGCCTCCGAGAAGGTCGCGGCAATTTCGACGGCGCGGATGTCCAGTGCAAAGCGCAACGTCATCGCGAGCGCCTCGCAAAACAGTGGATGATCTTCAATGATGAGTGCCGTCCCAACGCGAGCATGGGACGCCTGGTCGGAGGTCGCTCCGCAGCCAAGTTCCTCCATGTCCGACCCCTTCCGAATGCGCGCGCAGAATATCAAACTGCGAGCGGGCTGTAAGTTCGACTTCTTGGCAAGACGCGGTCCCTGCCTCGACTTGCGTACCTTGCGCCTGCATCCGGCCTGCGGCTTGAGCGTCATGGTCGGGCGGCCAGGGATCCTGACTACTGCCTCGACGCTGAAAGTGCCGTGAGGCACGCATTGTCCGCCGAAATTGTGGAGCGGCAGGGAAATGCAAGGACAAGGGCAGTGAACTACCGATGTTGGTTGGAAGGAACAGGTTGCCAGACAATCAGGCTCACTGCGCAATTAGGAAGAGTTCACAGAAATCTCGTGGCGTGAGCAGTAGTCCGCCACATGCCGACACGGATCAACTTATGACTTGGTTGCGCCAGATGGTCCGTGGCGCGAAGACCCGTGGCGGCCCGGTTCGTCTGAGCGGCTTTCGGGCAGCCGGTGAGTGGGTCTGCGCCTTGGTTGGGCCGCCGCCGGATTTGGCGTCAGCTGGTTGGGATAGGCTTGATCGGGCGTCCGCCCGCCATGCGCGGAATGCGGCCTCGAACCGTTGTGGAAGCTCAGATAGCGGCCGATCGAGGCCCGGGCTTCGGAGACGGCGGCGGAGGCGCGCAGGCAGACGTCCTCGTATTTCACCGTTCGCCAGAGCCGCTCGACAAAGACGTTGTCGCGCCTGGCGCCGTTGCCGTCCATGCTGATGGCGATCTCGGCATCCTTCAGCACTTTGATGAAGTCGATGCTCGTGAACTGCGAGCCCTGGTCGCTGTCGAAGATCTCCGGACGGCCGTGGCGACCGAGCGCCTCCTCCAGGGCTTCGACGCAGAAAACGGTCGAGAGCGTGATCGGCAGCCGCCACGCCAGGACCGTGCGGCTGAACCGGTCGACGACGGCGGCCAGGCAGACAAAGCCACGCGCCATCGGAACGTAGGTGATGTCCATCGCCCAGACCTGGTTCGGCCGCGTCACCGCCAGGTTCCGCAGAAGGCAAGGACAAACCTTGTGACCGGGCGCCGGCTTCGACGTGTCCGGACGGCGGTCAAGCGCCGCGATCGCCGTTCATCGGGCTTACGCCGCGCCACTGGCACGACGGTCCCTCGAACGCTTCATCAGCGTCGAGACATGGAGCCGGCCCACCCGGTGTCCTTCAGCCTGCAACAGGCCTTTCGGCATCCGGCTGCCCGCGAACGGATATCCCGGGTGCACCTCGTCGATCCGGCGCATCAGCGCGAGATCGGCGTCCGAGGTCGGGCGCGGCAGGCAGCAGACGCCGCCCCGGCTGATCCCGAATACCTTCGTCTGGCGGCTGACGCTCAGCCCGTGGTCGCGGTCAATCATCGTCTTGCGCTCGGCAACAGACCTGCCTTGCCGAGCGCGCCGGACATCGGAGCAGGGACCGTGGCCCCAGCGGGGCCGCGCAAGCCCTGCGGAGGATCGTTATCGAGTGTCGGCCCGCCGATCCTCGCGTGCAGGCTCTTCACGTCCACGGCCGGAGCCGTTTCGGCCGCGGCGGCGCCGCCGAAGACGCCAGAGGCGCCTTCCAGCAGCTGCCTGCGCCACTGCGCGATCTGATTGGGATGGACATCGACCTGCTTGGCCAGGTCAGCCAGCGTCTTCTCGCCCCGGATGGCTGCCAGCGCCACCCTGGCCTTGAATGCCGGGCCGGGGTTCCGGCGCGGTCGTCCGGTCATGGTCTCTCCTCGCTCCCGGCAATCATGCCGATGTCGCGCGGACAATCCACCCAACGACCCCGTTCAGATTTCGAGAGACACTTCTTCATGGCCCGGTTCGACAGGCTGGTGCTGGGCCACGCCCTGTCTTGGAGCACCAGCTCGAACGGCGGCTACCAGTCGTGGCTTCCGAACGGGTACACCCCCAGCATCAATTATGGGGAGACGACGGCCCAGCTCATCGGCGCGATGCTTCTGAAGTCCCGACTGGCCTCGACGGCCGCGGCGAACCGAGAGGCGTTGCTCCTGCGTCTCATCCATATCGGCGCCCAGGTGTACGACCCGCTTCTCAACGACGGGGTCCATCAGGAGGACGGCGGCCACAACCAGTTCCTCTCCGCCCCGATGGCGCTGTTCCTCCACGCCACCGGCCGCACCGCCGAGCTGGCCACCCTGCCGGACGACCTCGGCGAAAACATCCACGAACAGCCGATCCGCCTGACCACGGCGCAGATCGCCAAGATGGTGCCGTTCACCAGCGACGCCAGCGCCCCCCAGGCCTGGCGCCGCCGGACCGTCATCAGCGTCTCGGGCCAGAGCATCTTCGTGGACGTGACCACGGAGGACACCAATGCGAACCTGACCCGGCTCAGCGTGAACGGGGCCCGGATCATCCGCGAAAGCGACGGCGAGCAGGCCCTGGTCCTGACCTCGGACACCCGGACCGTCGGGACGGTCATCGGCGCGGGTGGCGGCTGGGAAATCGTCATCAACGGGACGAACAACTTCGCCCCCGGCGATGTCATCTACTTCGACCACGACGCCAGCTACACCCCCGCCGCCGACGACGTCGAATGGGCGGTGACCAGCGGGCGCTACGGCTTCCCGGCCTTCCTGCCCGGCGTCGCCACGTCCTACCGGGTCAAGCAGAATTGGGCGGCGCAGGTGCTGTTCCTGTACGCGATCCTCGGGCTCGACGAGACCACCCACGCCAGGTTCGGCATCGCCCGGGACTGGGTGATCCGCATGGCCAGCGGCCGCTACCCGCAATTCGGCAACACGCTGATCTCCGGCATCTCGAACGGCACCGAGGCCGATCCCTTCGGCGACTTCCAGACCTACGCCTTCGACAAGGCGATCTGGGACGCCAACACCCCGGAGGCAACGCCGCTGTCGCCAGACTACACCGGATCGTCCTATGTGGTCTCCGCGGTGACCGAGTTCAGCCGCGACAAGACCATCTTCGACACCGGCGCGGCGCTGGGGCAGAACGCCCTCTCGATCCCGGTCCCCGCCATCGCCACCGATGCGCCGGACGGCACCAACATCCGGGCGCGGGCGATCCGGGCCGACACCTCGGCGCAGGTCTATCCGTGGCGGACCATCGGGCAGGCATCCGGCGGGGCTCTCACGGGGGCAACCTTCGATGTCGCCAGCGGCGCACGCAACGCCAACTGGCTCCTTCTGGAGTTCGCAGTCGAGGGTTCCTCGGCGACGGCCTACCAGATGACCAACCGCTTCGGGGCGGGGCACATCTTCATGGTCCTCGGGCAATCCGAAGATGCCCGCATGTTCGACCCCGGCTTCGACTATCGCGGCCAGCCGAACGCATCCCTGTCGATCCCGACGCTGACCGACGACGATGCCGTGCAGGTGGTCTACCAGATCGAGGGCGGGGCTTCGAGCCCGTACGCGACGCAAGGTCCGACCCCCATCACCACGGCCGCTCCGGTCACCCCGGCGATGGCTCACCTGGCGGACGTTCTCACGCAGAACACCAACGACAAGTGGCTGATCGTGGACGCTTGCCACTCTGGGACCTCCCCGGAGGAGCTGGCCAACGACAGCATCACCACCCGCAACTGGTCCGACCTCGTCAACCTCCTCAACGTCGTCCGGGCCGACGGCGCGGATGTGGGTCTGGTCACCGATAGCTGGACGGCCGCACCCTCGGCCTCGGGCGACAACTGGCGGCTCAAGTATTACCCGTTCTACCTCGGCATCTTCGCAGGCGGGTCGGATTACCCGCTGGGGACCGCTCATCCGAGCTTCTCGGCGACCTACGACCACATCCTGTTCGATCTCTCGACCATCGGCGGGCGCGGCCTGTTCGATGCGGCGAAGACCCGGCTCGCCTTCCACGGGCCGCACCGGTTCGAGGACGGCATCAGCTCGATGTGGCCGCTGGTGGACCCCGCGGGGACCTACTCGTCCGGCTACACGTCCAACAACGTCAACGCGGGCGGTCTCGGATCGGCTCCGTGGCTGCACGTGGTCGAGGACGGCGGGGCGGTGACGCTCGAAGGTTCGAACGACCAGAGCAGCTGGAATACGGTCTATTCCGGTACCCCGGCCGAATACGCCGTCGTCGGCGCGCCGAAATACACCTGGTACCGAATCACCACCGCGACCGGCGGGCGCTACTTCCTGGCCGAGCCGTTCTGGCTCAGGGACGACAAGCAGGACACCAGGGCCTCGATCCGAAACCTCATCGACGACGCGCAGGTCGCGCCGGTGGTGCTGGCCAAGGGGCCCGAGATGCTGCTCTACCAGAACGGCTACCCGGCCTCGCTGGCGGACACCGCCGGGGGCGGGATTTCCGACCACGATCCCGCGGGGCCCTACTGGCTCGACGGGGCACACCCTGCGGCCTTCGTGGACGACGGTCTGCCCGCTCGGGCGCGGCACACGGCGGTCGCGGCGCTCTACGGGCTGGGGCTGGTGCCCCACGAGGTCCCGGTCTTCAACCGCATCGCCGCCGACCCGGCCGGCGCCTGGGTCGACCTCTGGTTCGAGGCGTCCGACACCTCGACCCCGGCGATCACCACCACCCGGCTCGCCCGCGGCTTGCCGGCGCTCACCCAGGACCAGCCGCACCGGACCGAGGTCTGGTGTTTCCGGATCAACGCGGAGCCTGCGGAGAACGTCACGATCAACGCGGGCAAGGTCCGCATCCTGCCGAATGCGTCGATGTCGGCCTTCACCGGGTCGGACACGATCGGCTATGGCAAGGGCGGCGCGACGGGCATCCAAGTCTGGCCCGAGGACGAGGTCCTCAATAGCTGGATGAACCTCCCGATGATCGACATGGGCATTGCCGGTGTCGAAGGGGTGGCCGTGGAGCCGATGCCTCTGGCAGCGGACATCGCGATCCCGCTCTCGGGGACGCCGCAGTTCTCGACCGCGAACGGGGCCTACTTCCTCGACCCGTCAACCCTCGGGACCAACACCGGGAAGCTCACGGAGTACGCTCGGGTGAAGCTCGGCGGCGACGTCACCGGCTACCTGTTCTACCAGAGCGGCAACTACCTCAAGGTCGAGCGGCTTGCCGGGGGGTCCGTCCGCCTCCTCGTGAAGGACTACGCCAACAACACCATCGTTGGCTCGGTGATCGTCGGGTCGTTCACGTTCGATCCGAACATCTGGTACGAGTTCGTCCTCTCCATCGACCTGAGCCTCGGGACCTCCAGCTATGTCCGGCTCTACTGCCAGACCGGCGGGACCGGCGGCTTCTCGCTGATCTACGAGAAGCTCGGCAGCACCTTCACGACCTCGGGCGTCCTCGCGCAGAACCGACAGCTCACCCTCCTGGCCTCCAACGCCGGGACCAGCGGCCTCGTCGGCGACTACTCCATCGTTCAGGTCTGGAAGGACGCCACCGGGGACGACACGCTTCCCGGCGGGACGCCATTCAAGCAGATCGACGCCCAGCCCGACGGGACGGTGGTCGAGAGCGGAACCAGCGCCGCCGCCTGGCTGCAGGGCACCCTGCCGTGACGCTGTCCTGACCCTTGAAATCCGCCCGCCGAATCACCGGCGGCCGGCCCCGCTTGAAGGTGCCCTTCAACCCCCCGTTCAAGACCGCCAGCAAGTGCCCGGAGCAGAAAATCGCGTTGCTGCAAGTTTCAGTGACAAACTCTGCAAGATCGGCTGTCACGCTACAGTCACTGAGCGTTGACACTGAAACCTGCAGTGAAGCCGGAACAGGACGGAAGACCCCGGAAGACCGTGAATGGGGCGCGTTCTCAGTGGCTTGCGAGGCGGCGGCCGTGCCGGCATGGATCGGGTGTGAGGATCTGCAAGGGTCCGAAATCCGGCTGTAATCGGGATTTATGTAAAGAACGCCGCGCGCCTCGGCCGCATCGACGGGCCTCCCGCTAACCCCCTTTCAAACCGTGTTTAATCGGCCTTTCGCGGGCCTTGGGCGGCCGCAAACGGGGCAAATTCGGGACATGGAAGTGGGAAGTAGCCTTCCCACTTCGATCCGGGCTTCCCAGATCGGGATTCGAGAGGTGAAATCAGCAGGTTGGCCTAGGTCGGCTGACTTTGCGCACGGTGCGGAACTGGGAAGGGATTTTCCGGGATCTGGCCAGGACGGCCGCGATGGCGGAGCTTGACCAGGAGCGCGGCGCGGCGGTCCGTCAACAAGGTGACGCGCTGGATCCGGAGGAACGAAGCGTTATGGGTTGGCGATGTACATCCTCTGTTCCAGGACCGCGACGCAGGAGGCCTGAATGGAAGCCCTTTTTGCCATCTTGATCGGCGTCCTCATGCTTTTCGTGGTCTACAAGCTGTATATCGGCATCCCCATGGACATGGCGCGTGCCAGAAACCGTTCCGATACGACATGGGTCATCATCTCGATCCTGCTCTCCCCCGTTCTGGCGATCTTCCTTCTGTTGGTGCTCGGACAGGCCGCGCCTCGCGCAAGGGACGGTTGCGGGCGCTAGGTTGTGACGAAGCGGATCGGATGCCAGTGCAACAGCGCTCGATCGTGAGAATGTGCGCGCCAGTCCAGGCCGTGGCAGTCTTTACCAAGCGCGCGGCGTGGCGTGGAGCGGCGCCCCGCCATCTGCCATCGTCCGGGCCATGGGGTGGTGGAGAGACAGAACGCGGGCGATCGCCGCGCGGCGGGCAGCCGTGCGCCGGGAGGCGGAGGACCTGATCGCCGAATTCGGCGCGGAGGCTTGGCACGAGGCCCAGGACCGGGCGGCGGCGCGGTCGCTGGAGGACGTCGGCGCGGACCCGCATCCCTGGTGCGTCGCCCGGGCGGTGGAGCGACGGCTGGGCATCCGCCACCAGCCCGACACGGCGACGCGCTCTCTTCTATAGGTTTAGGTCTCGCGGACGGCTTAGCGAAGGTCCGGCCACAGTTTGGCGTTCGCTGTCGAGCGGCGAGCGCATCTGCTAGGAAGTGTCACGCGCGCCGCCGCGATAGCTGATAGTCGACCCCTGTCATCCGAATCCGCCACGTCAACATCTCCCTGCTAACCAGGTATTCGTCGCATGCCGGTTCATCGGGAAGCCTTCGGGTTCGAATTGCCAACAGAGCCGGGCGGGGCAAGAGAAGAGTACCGGCCAGCCAGTCGGCCTCATCTTCTTGGCTCTGATCGAAGTTCCCTGGTACGAGCGATCCATCTTCCAGAAGACATGCTTCTGCGAGTTCGTGTCCAAGAATGATGTGAGCCAACTCATGCATTATAACGTTGTTTTTTCGACCTTTAGACGAGACCGGTTTGTAGACGACCAAGTTCGAAGATCCGATTCGCATCGTCAGTGCCGCCCACGAGTCGTCAGCCTCATCGGTTAGGACTGCTAAGTCTTCGTCGCCAAGGTCCTTGACGTCGCAAACTGACCAGACCTGCACACCGAGGTGCTTGGCTAATCTTTCAGCAGACAAAGGACCGGACGGCTCGACGCCCAGCTGCTTTCGGTACTCGACCGAGCGCCGTTCACATTGCGACTTAAATCCTCGACGAAAAGCCAATCAGTGCCCCCTCGCTTCAACCTCGATAAACTGCTCCGATGCCTTCTCAATAAGTTTCGCCAGAGACCTCGCGGTCCTGGGCGGCACGGCCTTTCGGTTCTTGAACGCGATCTGAAGATTTCCCACCCCCGTGAACTTCGATGTGTCCTCGCCCAGCCAACTGCAAATCTTCTCGAGCGTTCCAACGTCAGGGACATGCCCCTTCTCTATACGTGAAAGGGTCGACGGGCTGATTCCGATTTCCCGGGCCGCTGCACGCACGCCCATATTGCCCCTGCGCCTGGCGAGGAGAGTTCTTAGGTCTCCGAGTTCCATCTGAGCCTCCATTGTGTCCTGCGATCTGGTATTTGTGTTTCTTTGTCTGGACAGACATCCGTGCTTCAGCTAGCGTCCAGTGTATGAAACACTTGAATCACGTTAAGACCAACCAGTCAATTGTCATGATTCGGCGAGGTAAGCTGGGCATGAAGCACTGCGAAGGCACCGACCCCGCAATTACGGGTGGCGCCACCTCGCTTCGTTGGACACCGGTTTCGGCCACGCATGGCGTTTCGGCATGCCGTGTTCAGTGGCCGGAGTTCGCTTCTGAAGCTTCAAGGGGAGAGAGGGTAACAAAACGAAGGCCCGAGCGTTAGCCCGAGCCTTCTGATTTCTGTATCTGTGCATGAGGGGCTCGACGGTACAGAGCTGACCCATCACCGCACTCAGCGAAGTATCCGCGCTCGAGGATAGGTGGATTTTTCGGGTTTGGCAAGATACGCCCCGCCGAAGGACTAGCTGAAATGGCAATATACGTTCCGCCTGGCTATCGGTTGGTGTTCCGCCCGTGGCGGACCTGCCCGAAGACAGGCCAGCGAATGTATGCGAAAGCCTACGGTCTCCGGGCTTGGCCCATCCTCGTCCCCGAGTGAGACCACCGAAGAGTAGCTCCCGGGCGTCTCGGCGCCCGAGAGCACCACGAGGTCACCAAACGCAACCACATTATCGCGAAATTCTGGTCTAAGCTGTCGTCAAAGGAAGCTTCTGCCGACAGAATTGCTTGCGCGGCAACTGAACACGGGACCGAAGTTGGCGAAGGATAGGATCTCGGATTTCAGATTGGACAGAGCCTTGAGCGAGGCGAGATGAAGGGCGTGCAGAGCTTTGAGGACAAACGCCGACGATACAATTCAAGCTTGAGTGGATTGTTCGACCGTGCCGTGGAGCGTTGTCACATCGACAAGGGAAGGTCGATGAATAGTTCGGTGCGCGTGCATAGTCCGAAATTCTGGAAAAACGCCACACAACCAGATGTCAAGACTGCATCTGCCCGTAAGGTATCGCTGTGCCCGACAGGCGAGCACAGTCTAAGATGTATCAGGCAGCCTCGCTTAGTTGCGCCGAGGAGCGGCTCTCTCCGAGGCCAAAGAACGGACCGCGCCGGATGCGGTCCAGCCCCACAGCGGTAACAGCCTGAAGCACGGCTAGCCTAACCAGTTCAAGTTCATTCATCGCGCAGACCCTTCCTCCAGAGTTCCGGCATCAGTTCACTTTGGTGATATAGAGCCACGCGCCACGCAGGTCTATATGCTCGAACACACTTGTGTCCTTCAGGTGTTCCTTGAGCACGCTGTAGAACTCTCGCTCAGCCGGACTGCGGAAATGAAATTTGATATGCCTTGCAAGCATATCGGTATCCGATGATCGTAAAACACCTATGAACACGCCGGTCAGAACGGCTGCATAATCTTCGATCGCGAGTGCGGCATCGAAGTCGAACCTCGGCGAGTACAAGATGTGGCGGACTCGCAAGACCTTGCCATGATACCCCGGCAAGTACGCAACATTCAGCTGACACATCGCCATGTAGTCTGATTCTTTGCTGAAGGCATAGACGCCAGAGTGTGCGATCTGAGTTTCTTCGGCCAAAGGGCGGAGTACGTCGATTGTCGCAGGAGCGTACTCGTCAAAGTTCTCCTCGAACTTGCCGCATTCGCTCTCCCACTGGTTGAGCAGGTCTGACCACTGCCCGTTGTCTCGCGAAACCCTAGAAAAGAGACCGATTGTGGATGCATCGCTCATGTTGACGCGCAAACTCCCTGCTTAAAACGACTGCTAATCGAGGCTCGAAACCACCGCGCGGAGGCGGCCGAGGATGGTGATGGTTCCTGCGTAGCGCTTCGGGATGGTGTCCGTAAAGGTTGTGGGGTTGTCGGGGCGGGCGATGATGTAGTCTTCGCCGAGCTCGACGCGGCGGAGCTTGATGACGCCGCTGATGTTCACGGCGTAGACCGAGGCGTCCTTGCCGAGGTCGGTCTCGCCGGTGTGGATGATCGCGGTCGCGCCCTTCGGGATCGCCGGGGTCATGGCGTCGTCCGTCGCCAGGATCAGCGTCGCGGCGTTGAGCGGGATCCGGTGCTTGCGGAACCAGCCGAGCGGTAGCGCCAGGCGATCGATGTCTGGCGGCTGGTCCAGGGTCTGAACCTGGCGCGGGTCGAGGGCGACCCAGTGGGCATCCGGGTTCTCGACATGGTCGAAGCGCGCGGTCGCCTCCTGAAACTCCTGCATCCTCGGCGGGCCGATGTAGAATTCAAGACCTAAGTAATTGGCAATGCTGCGAATATTATCAAGCGTCGATCTCCTGTCCCGATCTTGAGACTTCGTTGCGTGGAGGTTCTTCAACGTGGTTGCATTGCCGGTAGCGCGTTCGGAGACCGATGCGCGGCTTAGCCCCTTCGCGTTTATCGTAGCGTCAATGATTTCGAGAACATCCCGCATTTGTAACGCTTAGCGTTATAGCGCCTAATTGCAAAGCGCAGAAACCAAACGGCGTTAAAGCGCTTGACTAGTATGGCGCTATAACGCCATATGCGTGACATGAGCACGCCACAACAACAACTCCTGACGCTTTCCGAGATCCTAGCGAGCCACGAGAACGTGACGCATTTCGCGATTTCGCATCGATTCCTCGGGCGCGGTGACTTCTTCCAAAAGTTGAGGCTACCCGATCGCGATATTCGCTTCGGGACCTACGAACGTATGCTTGGAAAGTTTTCCAGTGCCTGGCCGGATGACCTGGAGTGGCCGTCCGACATCCCGCGTCCACCAAAGCCTGAAAAACCTGAGAAGGCGGGGGATGCGGCATGATCGGCTTCCAGGCGTTCCGTCGTAGGCTGGCGATGGTCATCTACCACCGGCATTTCGACACCACCAAAGAGGCACCGAACACCAGTCGTGTAACGGGAAAAGCTCTGCAGCGAATGCTGGAGTTCAAATGGCGGGCAGATCGCGTCCGAGTGCTGATTGCGCGGTACGAAGCTTGGACTGGGCAGACACTAGACCGACCGAGAAAGCGCTTTGAACAGAAGAAGTTCTGGGAAGCGCACGGCATGTACGAACCAGTCGACGTGATCCGGAGAATGAAGGACACGAGGCATACCGGCCTTCAATACGACGAGCCGGTGATCCGCTACTTCGCGCTGATCTGGCCGAAGGGCTGCCCCTGGCCGTCCGACATTCCGCGCCCGCCGACCGCGGAGAAAGCGCAGTGATGGGCTTGTCAGTCGGAGAGCTGCTGTCGGAGACTTACGGAAGGGGAAGTCTACGTGGCCTTCGCGGCGCGCTTGGCTTCGATCTCAGAAATCTTGTCGTACCGGCGCCCGTCGAAGGGGAAGAGCCAACCAAAAACCCAGTGCCAGAATGGCACCACGAGCCTCTCGCCTTGATCGAAGGTCTCGAGCGCATCGAGGGCGTCATTGTAGGCCTTGGCATCGAGCGCCTTGAGCATCGGAGGCTCGTCTGCAGTAATGCGGACCATCCGACCCTGCCAATTAGCCAGCTCGTCGTCCGAGGGATCGATCTTCGCCTCGATGTCCGCGAGCAGGTAATAGTATTCCCGCTGCAGTGTTTGATGAACGCGTGCGTTTCCGCCGAAATCGAAGACGAGCTGGAGGGAGCCGATGATCGCGACGGCCAGGCCGAGGTATGCCTGGCCGTAAGATGCGGCCGCGAGAAAATCGCCAACCGCCGTGGCGCCGAGCACGACCACGAGAAAATTGAAGAAGCGGTTCAATCGCTCAAACCAGCGGCGGCGCGCGGTATGGTAGAGCGCGTTGCGCAGAGCGTTGAAGCGGATGATCTCGCGGTCTGGCGTCATTCTCACTTTCCTTCGGAGGGCGGGGCCGGGTCGCTCGGCGGGTTCGGAGCGGGAACAGACGGCTGTCGTGGACCCATCCCGCGATCAACCGGTTGGCGCGGCCCCACACTTGTCTGTGGGGGCAATCCCGGCGCCGACAAATCCCGTGGCTGTCTCGGTCCCATCGAGTTGGTCGCAGTCGTGTGGTTACTGTCGGGCGCGTTCGTGCCCGGCTTGTTGGATGTCATTCGAATCGTCCTTGGGTGGTGGTTGCACTTGAGGATGACAGGCATCGGAGGGTGTTTCAGCATCCTTCGATGCCACCATCATAGCAGGTCCAAAAGCCCTGTCTTCCCCCATCCGTTCGCCACTTGTTCCTATGGAGTGGCGGCATGATCGCCACCGTCACCATCGGCACGGTCGGCGTGCAGGGCGTCCTGGTGCGGCTGTTGCCCGCCGGTCAGGCGCGTGTGGCGGTGCGGGGGCGCGTCTTCCGCGGCCGGCTGGTCACGCCGCCGAAACCCCAATCCCACCAACCGAAAGCGAGGGCGTGAGCCATGAGCTATGTGCAGCCGAAATCGATGACCTTCTGGTCCGGGGCCCTGGCGATCGGGCTTGGCGTCCTGGGGATCGTCAAGCCGGAGATCCCGCATCTGCCGGAGCTGTCGCGGATCCTTGCAGACACGCTGGGTGCATCGAACGGCGCGCCCGCGGTGCTGATCACGACCGGGTTCGGCATGATCGGGATGCGGCGGGCGATCCGCGAGGACCGGCCGGACCCGGGCCAATGACCCGGACGAGCGCTTCGGGGCCGGTGCGCGACGCGGATGCCTGCCCCTTCATCGAGATCCCGGCGGACGGGGACACCGCCGGGGAGCGGGCCAGGCGGCGGGGTTCCTCCTCCCTCTCCGCCGCCTGGTGCCGCGTCCGGGACCGGGTGCAGCGCATCCAGGACAGCCCTGCGGGCGATGCGATCGCCTGCGCCAGCCTGTTCGTGACGACCTTCATCCTTCTCATCATCGCGGGAGCACTGGAATGACCAGAACGGCCGACCAGACCGACCACACCGAGACGCCGCGCAGCGATGCGCAGGTCTGGAACGATCTGCGCGAAGCGCTGGGGAACTGTCTGCGCCTCGATGCCGAGATGTCGGCGCATGCGGGTACGGCGAAGGGAGACACGGCGTGCGAGGCGTTCGACGCCGAGGTCGACAAGGCGCTGCTGGCCTATGCCGACATGACCTGCCGGGGGCTGACCGGGCTGTTCGAGGACGTGCTTCTGGAGCGGGGCCTTGCGGGCGATGCCGAGGAGGCGGCGGCATGAGGGGGCGGCACAAGGATGCCCGGCCGGGCGCCGCCCGGCGGCTCGACGTGAAGCAGGTGGCCCTGCGCGGGCAGGTGTTCTGGGGCGTCTTCGAGGATCAGTCGCGGCAGATCGGGCGGCTTCGCGAGGACCGGCGGTCGGCGCTGGACGATCTGGAACGGGAGCGGGAAGTGCATGCGACCCGGGCGCGGCCCTGCCTCTGTTGCGGGGTGACGATCCAGAGCGAGGGGCCGCATCACCGCATGTGTCCGAGCTGCCGGCAGCTGAGCCAGCCGGGGGCAGTCTGAGATGCATGCCGCCCGGCTGACCAGTCCGCGTCTCGTCCGAACGCTTGCCGCCCTGAGGGGCGCGGAGGGCGAGATCAGCACCTGGGAGCTGGGCCGGGCCGCGCGGGTCTGCGCGGTGAATTCGGTGGTCGCCGAGCTGCGCGCGCATGGGTTCGAGATCCGCTGCCGCCAGGAGGTCCAGGGCGGACAGCGGCGGTTCTACTACACGCTTTTGAAGGAGTCGGGCGCCGATGGCGGTTGAGTTCGTGTCCAGCGTTTCCGAGTTGCCGATCGCCGACATCGCCGTTGCGCAGCGGCTGCGGCCGATTTCCGAGGACGCCGTCGCCAGCCTGGTGCAGGCGATCGGCGACGTCGGCTTCATTACCCGCGTCCTGGTGCGCCGGACGAAGGGCGGCGACGTGCTGCTGGACGGAGCGCACCGGCTGGAGGCGATGGCGCGGCTGGGCCGGGACGCGATCCCGGCGATCGTGGTGCGCTGCCGGGACGACGAGGCGGCGCTTCTGGAGACGGATGCGAACCTGGTCGGCGCGGACCTGACACCGCTCGACCTGGCAGTGTTCCTGGCGGCGCGGCGCCGGGTCTACCAGGAAATGCACCCGGAAACGAAGCAGGGTGCGGCCGGCGCGGCAGCCCGATGGATGCAAACGACATCGATGTCGCTTGCATCGACGATTGCGGAAGCGCGGGGCACATCCGTGAGAACAGTAGAGCGGCTGATGGCTGCCGGCGATGCCGTTTCGGGCTATGTCCACCAGCTGCGCCAGGCGCCGAAGCCGGTGACGCTGAAGGACTTGCAGGTCATCGCGAAGATCGGGGACGCGCCGCGGCGTTACGGCGTGATCGAGGCGCTGGCCGCAGGGCGAGCTAAGTCGGCTGCCGAGGCGGTCGTCCAGTTGAAAGGTGCGCGCCCGCCGCGCGATGCGGCGCAGGCATCGCTGGAGGCGCTGCTGAAGACCTGGGACCGCGCGCCGATGGCGGCGAAGCGGTCGTTCCTCGACGAGGTCGAGCCGGAGGTGCGGCGCATCCTCGGGTATATGGGGGCCAGCTGATGCACGCCGATGCCCCCGACCGGTTGTGGTGGACCGCCGACGAGATCGCGGCCGAGGCGCTGCCGGACCTGCCGGCGACGAAGCGCGGCGTCAACATGGTCGGAGAGCGGGCGAACTGGCGCGGGCAGGCGGGACGGGCGCGGCGCCGGGCCGGGCGGGGCGGCGGCTGGGAATATCACTGGACGCTGTTTCCGGTCCGCGCCCAGCAGGCGCTGGTGGCGAAGCGCGCCGCGGCCACCGCGCCGGTCGTGACGGCGCCGGACCGGGACGCGCAATGGGCAGCATTCGAGGCGCTGCCGGAGACGGTCCGGGGCCGGGCGGCGCAGCGGCTGGAAGCGATCCGGGCGGTCGAGGCGCTGGAAGTCGCGGGGACGAGCCGGGACGCGGCGATCCGCATGATCGCGCGGGAGAGGAGCGTGAGCCCGCGGTCGATCTGGAACTGGCTGGCAATGATCGAGGGCGCGCGCTGCGAGGACCGCCTGGCCTGGCTGGCGCCGCGGCACCGGATGGGTCCGCGCGGGGCGCGGCTGGCGGAGGTCGAGCCGCTCTTCATGGACCTGTTGAAGGCCGATTTCCTGCGGCTCGGGCAGCCGAGCTTTTCCAGCGCGTTCCGGCGGGCGGCGCGGATCGCGGCGGCGCAGGGCATCGGGGTGCCGACCGAGCAGACGGCGCGACGGCGGCTGAACGCGGAGGTGAGCCGGCCGGCGCAGATCTATGCGCGCAAGGGGCTGGAGGCGCTGAAACGGCTCTATCCGCCGCAGAAGCGGGACCGGCGGGCGCTGCATCCGATGGAGGCGGTGAACGCGGACTATCACAAATGGGACGTGTTCGTGCGCTGGCCGCGGTTCGCCGGGGACAATGAGGGCGAGGTGCTGCGGCCGCAGATGGTGGCGTTCCAGGACGTCTATTCGGGGCGCATCCTGAGCTGGCGGCTGGACCGGACGCCGAACAAGTCCTCGGTCGCGCTGGCGCTGGGCGACATGATCGAGCGCTTCGGGATCCCCGAGCACATGCTTCTCGATAACGGGCGCGAATTCGCGAACAAGTTCCTGACCGGGCAGGCGGAGACGCGACACCGCTTCAAGATCAAGGACGACGACATCCAGGGCGTCCTGGTGACGCTGGGCGTGCAGATCCACTGGGCCACGCCCTATTCGGGGCAGTCGAAGCCGATCGAGCGGGCGTTCCGGGACATGTGCGACGCGATCGCCAAGGATCCGCGGTTCGAGGGCGCCTATACCGGCAACCGCCCCGAAGCAAAGCCGGAGAATTACGGCGCGCGGGCGATCGACCTGGATGCCTTCCTGGCGGTGATCGCCGAGGGGATCGAGGAGCACAATGCGCGGGCCGGGCGGCGGTCCGACACCGCGCGCGGCCGGTCCTTCATCGAGACGTTCGATGCGGCCTATGCCGGGGCGCCGATCCGAAAGGCGACGGCCGAGCAGCGACGGCTCTGGCTGATGGGCGCCGAGGGGCTGCGCGCGGACCGGTCGACCGGGCTGATCCGGTTCATGGAGAACGAATACTGGGCGGACTGGATGCACCGGATCGCCGGGGAACGGGTGATCGCGCGGTTCGATCCGGCGGACCTCTGGGCGGGGCTGCACGTCTATGCCCTCGACGGGCGTTACCTGGGCGAGGCGGAGTGCCGGGCGAAAGCCGGGTTCTTCGACATCGAGGAGGGGCGCAGCCATGCCCGTGCCCGCCGGCACTGGGTCAGCGCGGAGAAGGCGGCGGCGGAGGCCGCGAAGCGGTTCCGCGCGGCCGAGCTGGGCCAGATGCTCGACGCCGCGGCGCCGCCGCCGGCCGAGCCGGTCGAGGCCAAGGTGGTCAAGCCGGTTTTCGGGCAGAAACCTGCAGCATCCCCGGACCCGCAGGCCGAGGCCGCGCACGCGGCGCTGGTCGCCGATTTCGGCGCGGCACGGGCCGCGCGCGGGACGGTGGAGGACGAAGGGCTGGAGCGGTTCCGCGCCGCGCTAGAGCTGGAGGCGCGGCTCGCCGACGGCGAGGCGATCCGCCCGCAGGATCGGCGCTGGCTGGAGCGATACCGCAGCCAGCCCGAGTACCTGGCCTACCGGCAGATGATGGAGATCCACGGTGCCGACACGTTCGGCTGAAGGATGCGCCGCCGCCGAAGCTTTGGGACAGGACGGCGGCGCACATGCAGTGAGTCGAGCTCGTGCAATGAGGAAGAGATGACACAAGAAGCACGCCTTTTCAACAGTTTCGCACCGCTCCGGAACGTCTCGGCGTTCCTGACGCTGCTGAAGGCGGTGCAGAACCGCGGCCAGGGGCTGCCCGGCATGGGCACGTTCTACGGGCCAAGCGGGTTCGGCAAATCCACTGCGGCGATCTACGCCGCCAATACGGCCGATGCCTGCCTGGTGCAGATGAAGTCGGTCTGGACCCGCAAGAAGCTCTGCGAGGCGATCCTGTCGGAGCTGAGCCTGCCGCCGGCGGCGACGGTGGCGAACATGGTCGACCAGATCAGCGAGCAGCTGGCGATCACCGGCACGCCGCTTCTGATCGACGAGGCCGACGTGCTGGTCGCGAAGAAGATGGTCGAGATCGTGCGCGACATCTACGAGGCCTCGTTCGCGCCGGTGATCCTGATCGGCGAGGAGCTTCTGCCGCAGAAGCTGCAGCGCTGGGAGCGGGTCCACGGCCGGATGCTGCGCTGGGTCGCCGCCGAGCCGGGAAACGAGCGCGACTTCGACCTCCTCAAGGCCATGCGCTGTCCCGGGATCGAGATCGACGCGGGCCTGAGGGCGCAGATCCTGGCGCAGTCGCGCGGGTCGGTCCGGCGCATGTGCATCAACCTCGACCTCCTGCGCGAGCACGCTGAGCTGACCGGCGCGGCGGCGATCGCGGCCGGGGACTGGAAGGGCAAGTTCTATACCGGCGAGGCGCCGGCACCGCGGCGGGGGCTGCAATGAGCAGGCGCGGGATGGCGCAATACGTGGCCGTCGAGGAGCAGGAGCGGCGCGCCTGGGCGATCGCCGCGAGCCTCGCGACCTTCACCGCCTATCAGTTGGCAGCGCAATCCCATGTGAGGCTGGAGATCGTTCGGCCGCTGATCCGGGCCTGGAAGCGCGAGGGGATCGTGAGCCTTCAGGCCGTGGGCCGGCGGCGGCGGCATGTCTATGCCTTCGTCGCGGCGCCGCGTGCGATCGCGCGCCCGGCGGGCAGCGCCGCCGAGAACATGTGGCGCACGGTGCGCAAGCTGCAGCGGTTCACCCCGGCGGACGTGCAGATGCATTCGAGTACCGGCGCCGCGCCGGTGTCCGAGGAGGATGCGCGCCGGTTCTGCGCGCTGCTGCTGCGGGCGGGCTATGTGCGGGTGCTGCGCAAGGCGGCGCTGGGGCGGCATCCGGCGATGTACCTGCTGGTGCGCGACACCGGGCCGAAGCCGCCCGAGGAGCGCCGGGTGCGGGCGGTCTGGGACCCGAACGAGCGCGCCTGGACCCATGTGCCGGAGCCCGCCGCATGAGCGGGCCGGAGGAGATCGCGCGCGCCGCCTGGGGCGCGGCCCCGCCCGACTGGATCGAGGTGCTGGCGCGGGCCTGCGCGCGGACGAGCCAGAACCAGGTGGCGAAGCGGCTGGGACGGTCGGCGTCGCTGGTGAGCACGGTGCTGCGCGGCAGTTACCGGGGCGACATGGCGGCGGTCGAGGAGCGGGTCCGGGGCGTGCTGATGGCCCGGACCGTGGATTGCCCGGCGCTGGGCACGATCCCGGCACAGGTCTGCCAGGACTGGCGGGCCCGGGCGCGCAGCTTCGCCGGCGTCAATGCTCTGCGCGTGCAGATGTTTCGGGCGTGCCGCAATTGCCCGCGAAACCGCAAGGAGGACCGCGATGTCGAAACTTGAGCGGATCGAGATCGACCAGACCGCGAGGCTGGTGCTGGGCGGGCCGGTGACGCTGTTCCTGGGCGCGCCGGTGGTGGTGCCCTGGTTCGGGCCGCTGCCCGGCCGGACGGTTCGCGGCCTCCTGGCCTGGTGGTGCGAGGCGCGGTTCGAGGAGCTGTCGAATGAGCCCGCCCTGGCGGCAGGCAATCGCCGCGAAGCCGCGGCGCGAACGAAAGGAGCGTGAGATGAGCTACACCGAAGAGACCTATCCCGAAGGCTACATGAAGGCGTCGGACGGCAGCCTGGTGCCGGTCGCGAAGGTGAAGCCGCAGCACAAGCTCGAGGACGAGATGGTGCGCGGGCTGGCCGAGGGCGCGATCACGCTGAGCGAGACGCTGGCCGCGTTCAAGGCACGGGCGCTGGGGCGCGCGGCGGACTTCCAGGAAATGCTGGCGCAGGAATACGCGACAGCACGCGGCGGCGCGCAGGGCAACGTCACCTTCAAGAGCTACGACGGCTCGATCGAGATGCAGGTCGCGGTGTCGAAGACGCTGACCTTCGGGCCGGAGCTGCAATCGGCCAAGGCGCTGATCGACGGCTGTATCGCGCGCTGGTCGGAGGGCGCGAACGACAACATCCGGGTGCTGGTCAACGACGCCTTCCAGGTCAACAAGGTCGGCCGGATCGATACCCAGAGGGTGCTGGCGCTGCGGCGGCTCGACATCGAGGACGCGGACTGGCAGCGCGCGATGCAGGCGATCTCGGACGCGCTGCGGGTGCATTCCACCAAGACGTATCTGCGGTTCTACAGCGTCGACCCCGAGACCGGCGTGAAGCGGCCGATCCCGCTCGACCTGGCGGTGCTGTGAGCCGGGCGCTGCAGAAGCTGATCCATGCGGGCTGCCGCGAGCTGGGGATCGATGCCGACACGCGGCACGATCTGCAGCTGGCGACGACCGGCAAGGCGAGCCTGTCGGAGATGACCGAGGCCGAGCTGCAGCTGGTGGTGGACCGGCTGAAGGAAAAGGGGTTCCGCCCGGTGGCCCGCGGCGGAGGGCGGCGCGAGCAGGCGCCGCGGGCCGATCTGCGTCTGATCCATGTGCTGTGGTCGGCGCTGGGGCGGGCCGGGAAGCTCGAGAAGCCGGGGCGCGCAGGGCTCAACGCCTTCATCCGGCGTCGGTTCGGTGCGGCCTGGGGCTCGGTTCCGGCCGACATCGACATGCTGCGCGACCACGCGAGGATCAGCGCGGTGATCGAGGCGCTGAAGCAGTGGTGCGACCGCGAGGGCGTGCCGTTCGACCGGGACCGGTGAGCATGGCCCGCCCCCGCATCACCGACCACGCCCTGCTGCGGTATCTCGAGCGGCACCTGGGCGTCGATGTGGAGGCGCATCGGCGCGACATGCAACGCGCCGTTGAACGGGGCGTCGAAGAGGGCGCTTGCGGGGTCCTGACCGAGGGGCTGCGCTTCGTGATTCGGGGCAGGGCGGTCGTCACCTGCATGCGGTCCAGCGAGCCCGACATCCGCACCGGCCGGGCGCGCGGGCGCCGGGGGGCGATCGATGAGTGAGCTGATCGGCGTTGCGGCCGAGATCGCCGCGGTGATCGGCGAGGCGCAGGCGCGGCGCCTGTTCGCGGCGCGCGGCGGGACCCAGATCACGATCCCGAAAGCGGCGGCGGGCAGCGCCCTGGCCGAGCTGGTGGGCGAGGTCGATGCGCAGCGGATGATCGCGCATTTCGGGCACGGCCGGATCGACCTGCCGATGGGCGACGCGCGCGGCATCCGCGGCCGGCGGGCGCGGGCGATGGAGATGCTGCGCGACGGCGCCTCGCTGCGCCAGGTCGCGTTGGCCTGCGACCTGAACATCCGCACGGTCACCAATTACCGCGCCGAGCTCGACGGCCGGGACGACCGGCAGCTGCCGCTTCCCTTTGACAGAAGCTGATCCCTGACGCAGTGTCGGGGCAGGGCCGCGGCGACGCCGGCACGGCCATGGAAAGCGTTCCAAGTCCCTTCCAGACAACGACAATGGCAGGTTGCAGGCACCGATCCAGCGAACGGAGCCGTGCCAGTGCCGATTTCGAGTAGACCCGCCGCGACCCGCCCGGACCGACCGGCGTGACCTTCGACCTCCTCGATCTGGCGATCAAGGTCGGGACCTTCATGATCTCGATCGCGGCGATGGTGGTGGCGTGGTTCGCCAGCCGCTCGAAGCATGTCGACACCCGGATCGAGGCCGGCGCGAAGCGTCTCGACGACCTGGACCGCCGCACCCAGACGCTGGAGCAGGTGATCCAGACCCTGCCGGGCAAGGACGACCTGCATTCGCTGGAGATCGGCATGACGAAGATCAGCGGGCAGCTCGACGTGATGACCGAGGCGATGTCGGGCCACCGCGAGATCATGAAGCGGCTGGAGACGATCGTCAGCCGGCACGAGGACCATCTTCTGGAGGGCAAGCGATGAGCTACGAGGACACGGTGCGCCGCCATCGCCGGCTGGCCATCCTGCGGCACCTGGAGCAGTGCAGCGAATACGCCTCGAACGCCTCGATCCTGACCGACGTGCTGGCGGGGCTCGGCCTGCGCTCGACCCGCTCGCAGGTCACGACCGATCTGGTCTGGCTGAAGGACAACGGGTTCGTCAACCTGGCCGATCACGGCGATTTCATGGTCGTGACCGCGACGCAGGAAGGCGTCGAGATCGCCCGCGGTGTGACCACGCATCCCGAAATCCAGCGTCCCCGGCCGAGGGGCTGAGATGCCCCCGCCCCGCAAGGTCGACCTGCTTCCCGCCGAACTGAAAGGCTGGCTGCGCGACGAGTTGGTCGCGCGGGGCTTCGCCGATTATGAGGCGCTGGCCGAGGATCTGAATTGCCGGCTCAAGGAGGCGGGGCTTGAGCTGCGGATCCAGAAGAGCGCGATCCATGCCTTCGGTCAGGACTTTCGGGACTACGCGGAGGCGCAGGCTACCGCGCAGGAGGAAATTCGCGCGTTCCTTCAGGAGGCCAGCCTGAAGCACGAGGTGGATGTGACCTCGGCCCTCTTTCAGCAGCTGACGACGATCCAATGGCGGCTGCAGATGCTGATGTCAGAACCTGGCGGTTTGCCCGACCCGCGAGGGATGAAGGATCTGACGTCGGCACTGAACAATCTGATCCGGTCCACCGACCTGCGCGAAAAGCTGGTCGCGGACGAGCGCCGCGCCCAATCGGCGCGCCTGGAAGACGCAGTCGCCAAAGGCGAGCTGGACAAGCATGCGGCGCAGAAGGCCCGCGAGATCATGGGTTTCGTATGATCGCGAGGGTATTCACAATGCTGCAAGCCGTTACCATCGGCGCCGCCACGCTCATCTGCGGCGACGTCCTGACCAGCCTCGATGGGGTCGGTCCCGTCGACGCCGTCATCACCGATCCGCCCTATTCCTCGGGCGGCACGCATACCGGCGACCGGACCCAGCCGCCGTCGAAGAAATACGTGAAGAGCGACAGCGCGAACCGCCGGCTGCCGGATTTCGGCGGCGACATGCGGGACCAGCGGTCCTTCGTCCTGTTCAACACGCTCTGGGCCTCGAAGGCGCTCGACCTGACCCGCGAGGGTGGCGTGATCGCCACCTTCACCGACTGGCGCCAGCTTGCGGTGACCACCGATTACGTGCAGGCGGGCGGCTGGATCTGGCGCGGCGTGGCGGTCTGGGCGAAGCTCTCGGCCCGCCCGCAAAGGGGGCGTTACGCCAACAGCTGCGAATACGCGGTCTGGGGCTCGAAGGGCGCGATGCCGTTCGAACGCGGCGTGCCGCCGCTGCCGGGCGTCTTCACCCATGGCGCACCGCGCGAACGCGTGCACATCACCCAGAAGCCGGTCGGGCTGATGGAAGACCTGGTGGCGATCTGCGCGCCGGGCGGCACCGTGCTCGATCCGTTCATGGGCTCGGGCACGACCGGCATCGCGGCGCTGAGCAGCGGCCGGAAGTTCGTCGGGATCGAAAAGAGCCCCGAACTGTTCGACGCCGCGGTCGAGCGCATCCGCCATCACGCGGAGCCGGCATGAAACCTACGCGCTTCTACTGGATCGACATCGACGGCCGGAAGT
Source organism: Paracoccaceae bacterium (assembly GCA_020425125.1). Taxonomy (GTDB): domain Bacteria; phylum Pseudomonadota; class Alphaproteobacteria; order Rhodobacterales; family Rhodobacteraceae; genus Meridianimarinicoccus. The sequence goes on from JAGQRV010000029.1 coordinate 68,009, forward strand.
CGCCCCTGTTCGAGACCACGGACGAGGCGCGGCGGAACGCCGTCGCACGGGCCTTCACGCCGCGCAAGTCCGGCCGCGGCGGCGCCGATCCGCGCGATCACGTCGCGACGCTCTGGCCGCTGCTGGAGGAGTGGGGCTGGCGGATCATTGCGCGCGGCGGGGTGCGGCCGTGAAGCTGGCGGTCGCGCCGGTCATCGACTTCTATCCTTACCAGCAACGCTGGCTGCAGGACCGGAGCCGGTTCAAGATCGGCATGATGTCGCGCCAGATCGGCAAGACCTTCACCACCTGCGGGGAATGCGTCGACGACTGCATCGGCGCCGAGATCGAGGGGCGGCGGGCGCGCTGGGTGATCCTGAGCCGCGGCGAACGCCAGGCGGCCGAGGCGATGGCGGAGGCGATCCAGCCGATCACGCGGGCGTTTTACGCGGCCTACAACACCCTCTTGAAGGGGGGCGACCCGCAATATTCCGAAGGCGAATTCCGCGCGCCGCAGGAGAAGGGGCCGGACGCGGTCTACAAGTCGCTGGAGGTGAAGTATCCCGGCGGCTCGCGCATCACCGCGCTGCCGGCAAACCCCGACACTGCGCGCGGGTTTTCGGCCAACGTCATCCTCGACGAGTTCGCCTTCCATGCGAAGAGCCGCGAGATCTGGACCGCGCTTTTCCCGGTGATCTCGAAGGGCGGGCAGAAGCTGCGCGTGATCTCGACCCCGAACGGCAAGGGCAACAAGTTCTTCGAGCTGATGACGGCCGAGGACAGCGTCTGGTCGCGCCACGCGATCGACATCTACCAGGCGGTGGCCGAGGGCTGCCCGCGCGACGTCGCGGAGCTGCGCGCCGGCATGGCCGACGAGGATGCCTGGGCGCAGGAATACGAGCTGAAATGGCTGGACGAGGCGTCAAGCTGGCTCGACTACGACCTGATCTCGTCCTGCGAGGACGTGCTGGCCGGGCGGCCGATCCGCTACAATGACGGGCCCTGCTTCGTCGGTGTCGACATCGCGGCCCGCAACGACCTCTTCGTGATCTGGGTGCTGGAGGCGGTCGACGGCCGGCTGGTCACCCGCGAGGTGATCGCCCAGCGGCGGGTGAGCTTCGCGCGCCAGGATGAGCTGCTCGACGACGTGTTCCGCCGCTACCGCGTGGTGCGTTGCGCGATGGACCAGACGGGCATGGGCGAGAAGCCGGTCGAGGATGCGAAGGCCCGCTACGGTGAGACGCGCGTCGAGGGCGTGCTGTTCTCGACCGCCTCCAAGCTCGGCCTGGCGACCGGCCTGAAGGAGGGGATGCAGGACCGCACGGTGCTGATCCCGGCGGGCGACCCGGTGCTGCGCGCCGACCTGCACGCGATCAAGAGCCGGGTGGGCGTCACCGGCATCCGCCGCCTGGTGGCCGAGGGCGAGACCGACGGACATGCCGACCGGTTCTGGGCGCTGGCGCTCGCGGTCGGCTGCGCCGAGACCGAGTACCAGCCCTACGCCTATCGCCCGGTGCCGCGCAGCGGCGGGCACGATTTCGACCGCCCGGTTCGGGCGACGGCAGGATTTTCAGCTCGCAAGGGGGTGTGGTGATGACGCAATCCGGCAATGACCGAGGGGACCTGTTTTCGGATGCGCTTGCGATCACGCTGCCGCATGAGGGCGGCTTCGTGAATCATCCCGACGATCCGGGCGGCGCCACCAACATGGGCATCACGCGGGCGACGCTGGCCGCATGGCGCGGAGGACCCGTGTCCGTTGCCGATATGCGCGCCCTGACCGAAGCCGAGGCGGCGGCGATCTACCGGGCGCGGTACTGGTCGGCGGTCCATGGCGACGCGCTTCCTGCCGGCGTCGGGGCCGTGGTCTTCGATTTCGGGGTCAATGCCGGCACCGGCCGCGCGATCCGCCTTCTCCAGGCGACCGTCGGCGCGGTTGCTGACGGGATCATCGGTCCGAAGACGCTCGCGGCCGTCCGTGCCTTGCCGCCCGGCACCGTGATCGAGGAGTTCTCCTGGGGCCGCCTCGAGCATTACTGCAGCCTCGGCATCTTCAGGTCGTTCGGCCGCGGCTGGGTCCGGCGCACCACCCAGGTGCGCAAGGCCGGCCTGGCGCTGACCGCCGGGTCGCGGGCGGGAGCGTAAGGCATGGCCGTCTCCACCCAGCTGCTCGACGCCTACGGTCAGCCGGTCCGGCGCCAGGCGCTGACGAAGCCGGCCGCGCGCGCCGGGGTCACCAGCGTGCGCCAGATCTGGGCGCAAACCGTCGCGTCGGGCCTGACGCCGGTGCGCCTCGCGGGGATCCTGCGCGCCGCCGACCAGGGAGACATCACCGAATACGCCACTTTCGCCGAGGAGATGGAGGAGCGCGATCCGCACTATGCATCGGTGCTCGGGGTCAGGAAGCGGGCGGTGTCGGGCGTCGAGCCGATCGTCGAGCCGGCCAGCGAGGACGCGCGCGACGTGGAGATCGCCGACGCGGTGCGCGAGCAGATCGCCGGGCATGACGAATTCGCCGAACTGGTCGAGGACTGCCTCGACGCGATCGGCAAGGGCTTCTCGGTGGTCGAGATCGGCTGGAAGGCCGATGCCGCGCGCTGGTGGCCGGAGAGCTTCGACTGGGTGAGCCAGCGCTTCATCCGCTTCGACCGCGAGACCGGCCAGCTGCTGCGGCTCATCGACGAGGCCGACCAGAGCGAGGGCGTGCCGCTGGCGCCGTTCAAGTTCATCACCCACGCGCCGAAGCTCAAGTCCGGGCACATGGCGCGCGGCGGCCTGGCGCGGCTGGTCGCGTTCAGCTGGATTTGCAAGGCCTACACGCTGAAGGACTGGATGGCCTTCGCCGAGACCTACGGGTTGCCGCTGCGCCTTGGCCGCTACGGCGCCGGCGCGTCGCCCGAGGACGTGGAGAAGCTCTTCACCGCGGTGGCCAATATCGGCACCGATGCCGCGGCCGTGCTGCCCGACAGCATGCGCATCGAGTTCGAGCAGGTTTCGGGCACGCAATCCGAAGCCGTGTTCGAGAACCTCGCGCGCTACATCGACGAGCAGATCAGCAAGGCGGTCCTCGGCCAGACGATGACCTCGGACAACGGGTCGTCGCAATCGCAGGCGACGGTCCACAACGAGGTCCGCCACGACATCGCCCAGGCCGATGCCCGCGCCGTCACCGGCACGCTGAACCGCGACCTGGTGAAACCGTTCGTCGACCTGAACTGGGGGCCGCAGACCGCCTATCCCCGCCTCGTCATCTCGGTCGAGGAGGCCGAGGACACCGACATGGTGCTGACCCACACCGCGGCGCTGGCGGCGCAGGGTGTCCGGATCCGGGCCGCGGAGGTCCGCGCGAAGCTGGGCTATTCCGAGCCCGAGGACGACGACGAGGTGATCGGCGGCACGCCGGCCCCCGCAGTTCCGCCCGCGTCCCCGCCGTCCGAGCCGCCGCCCGAACCGCCGGCGCGGAACGCCGTGGCGTTGAACCGGTCCGACCCGTTCGACGCACTGGACGGCATCGCCGACGGGATGGACGACGACTGGGAACCGGTGATGGACGAGACCCTGCGCCCGATCCTGGCCGCGATCCGCGACGCGGGGAGCCTGGAGGAGGTGCAGGCGCTGCTCGCCGGAATCGACGGTCTGCCCGTGGCGCAGCTGGTCGACGGGCTCGTGAAAGGGGCATTCAAGGCGCGTGCACTCGGCGACGCGCGCGATGCCTGACTTCCCCGACCGCCCGGCCTATTCCTTCGACCCCGGCCCGCCGCCGGAAGCGTCGCGGTTCCTGAAGAACAAGGCGCTCGCCCCCAGCTTCGCCTGGGAGGATGTCGAGCCCGAGGAGCACGCGGTCGCCTTCACCGTCGCCAAGGCGATGCAGCTCGACGTGCTCGAGGACATCCGGGCGGAGGTGCAGCGCGCGCTCGACGAGGGCCGGACCCTGTCCCAGTTCCAGCGGGACCTGAAGCCGAAGCTCGCGGCGAAGGGCTGGTGGGGGCGGACCGAGATGGTCGACCCGGAGACCGGCGAGACGCGCGAGGTGCAGCTCGGCTCGCCCCGGCGGCTCAGGACGATCTACCAGGCGAACCTGCGCTCGGCCCGCGCGGCGGGACAGTGGGACCGGATCCAGCGCACCAAGAAGGCGCTGCCCTATCTCGTCTACCAGACCGGCCCGTCCGAGCGGCACCGCCCCGAGCACGTCACCAAGCGCGGGCTGGTGCTGCCGGTCGACGATCCGTTCTGGACCCAGTGGTATCCGCCGAACGGCTGGGGCTGTAAATGCTGGGTCCGCCAGGTCACCCGGGCCGAGGCCGAACGCCTCGGCATCCGCGAGGCGCCGCTGGTCGAGGAGCGGCCGTGGCGCAATCCGCGCACCGGCGAGGTACGGCAGGTGCCGCGGGGGATCGATCCGGCCTGGACCGGCAATCCCGGCGCGCACCGGATGAAGCGGATGGAGGAAATGCTGGCCGGGCGGCTCGACGCGGCCGATCCGGGACTGGCGCGGGTGATCGCGCGGGACATCGCCACGAGCTGGCGGGCCGAGCGGATGATGGCCGGTGCGGCCGAGGGCACGGTGCCGGTCGGCATCCTGTCCGACGGATTGCGCGCGGCGCTCGGTGCACGAACGCGCGTGGTCCGGATCCGCTCGGATGTCGCCGCCAAGATCCGCGAACGGCACAAGGAGGTGACCGGCGAGGCCCTGCTGGCCCTGCACGAGGCGATCGAAAGCGGTCCGGTCCTGTCGAGCCAGGTCGACGGACGGAGCCAGCTGCTTCTGTGGGTCGAGGGAACGCCGCCCCTTGTCGCGGTGCTGAAATACGTGGCCGGGACGGACGAGCTGTGGGTGAGCTCGATCTACGGCAGCGGCTCGCGCTACTGGAACCGCCAGAAGCGGCGCGCGGGTGTGACGGAGGTGAGGTAGATGCCTGGAGGGCCGGTGACCCCTCGCAGCACACGGGCTGGCTTACCGGAATGGCTCAGGCACCATCGGGAGATGGCTCCGATCGGGGCCGATTTCAACCCGTTCGGGGCCGTTTTCGCCCGCCTGCGCCCGGTACGACCGCCCCCGCCCGGCGAGGACCGTTTTTGAATACCCATTAAACGGGTCAGCATCGCCGTTGTGCGATTTTCCGGGGCGGAGTAGCCTCGGAATCGGACGGCCGCTCAGCGGCGCTCTCAGGGGCTGCACTGTCCTTCCTCCCTGAAGCCGGCCCAAGCGGCCGCCCGCCATGGAATGCGTTCCAAGGCGACCCGTCCCCGGAGCCGGGGCATTTTCGCCCCATGACGCAAACCCCGCACATCCAGTTGCAAGGCCTGGCGCTGAATGCCGGCGAGGCGTCGCCCGAATGGGTGCAGCTGACGCCGGCCGGGCCGGACATCACCGGACGCGACGGCCGCAGCTGGCGGCTGAGCGACCCCGCCGCGGTGGCCGCCCGCTTCGCCGCGCGCCGCCAGCCGATCGTCGTCGACATCGACCATCTCAGCGAACTGGCCAAGCCGGGCGAACCGGCGCCGGCGCAGGGCTGGATCGAGACGGTCGAAGTTCGCGACGGCGCGCTCTGGGGCCAGGTCAGCTGGAACAAGTCGGGCCGCGCGCTGATGGAGGCCGAGGCCTACCGCTTTCTCAGCCCGACCTTCCTGTTCGATCCGAAGTCGCGCGAGATCATGTCGCTGCGCTCGGCCGCGCTCGTGCACCGGCCGAACCTGGAGATGCAGGCGCTCAATTCCGAAACCGAGGAGACAGTCCAGATGGACAAGGCGATCTGCGAGGCCCTCGGCCTCGCGGCCGACGCCACCGCCGCCGATGCGGTCGTGGCGATCACCAGGCTGAAGGACGCGAAGGCCGTCGCGCTGAACGCGGCGGACCATCCCGACCCCGGGAAGTTCGTGCCGAAGGCGGACCACGAGCTGGCGCTGAACCGGATCCGCGAATTCGAAGCGGACGAGACGGCGCGCAACGAGACCGCGGTCGGTGCCGCGGTCGATGCCGCGGTCGCCGCGGGCAAGATCGCGCCCGCGTCGAAGGAATACCACCTGGCGACCTGCAAGGCCGTCGGGATCGAGAAGTTCCAGCAGATGGTCGGCACGCTGCCCGTCATCGCCGGCGGCACCCGGACCGAGACGCCGGCCACGCCCGGCAAGGCGTCGGCGCTCACCGCCGACGAGATCGCGGTCTGCGCCCAGCTCGGCCACAGCCACACCGACTTCGCCGCGGCGAAGGCGACCGAGGAGACCCGATAGATGGCGCTGATCACACCCGCCCTTCTTACCGCGCTGAACACCGGCCTGAAGAAGAGCTACCAGGACGCCTACGCGGAGATGCGCGTCAACGCGGTGTTCGAGCGCGTCTCGACCACGGTGCCGTCGGGCACGACCTCGACCACCTATGGCTGGCTCGGCGATTTCCCGGCGCTGCAGGAATGGGTCGGCGACCGCGTCATCAAGGACATGAAGGCGGCCGGCTACGAGATCCTGAACAAGCTCTTCGAAGCCACCGTCGGCGTGAAGCGGACCGACATCGAGGACGACCAGTACGGGCATTACGCGCCCCTGGTCGCGTCGATGGGGCAGGAGGCCGCCCAGCATCCCGACAAGATGATCGCCGCGCTGATCGCGGCCGGCGACGCGGCCACCTGTTACGATGGCCAGTATTTCTTCGACATCGATCACCCGGTCTATCCGAACCACGACGGCACCGGCGTCGCCGCCTCGGTCTCGAACTACGACGACGGCGGCGGGTCTCCGGGCCCGGCCTGGTACCTGCTCGACACCCGCAAGGCGCTGCGCCCGTTCATCTTCCAGGAACGCACCCGGCCCGAATTCACCGTCCTGACCGACCCGAAGGGCAACGACCAGGTCTTCATGAAGGACCAGTACCTCTACGGCATCCGGTACCGCTGCAACGCGGGCTTCGGGTTCTGGCAGATGGCCTATTGCTCGAAGGGGACGCTCGACGCGGCGGGGTTCGCGGCGGCGCGGCTGGCGATGCGCAAGTTCACCGCCGATGGCGGCCGGCCGCTCGGGATCAACCCGAACATCATCATGGTCTCGCCCGACAACGAGGCGGCCGCGCGGGCGCTTTTCGAGACGATGCTGATCGGCGGCGGCAACTCGAACCCGCACTACAAGGCGGTCGAGATCATCGTGAACCCCTGGCTGCCGTGAGGATGGGGATCATGAGGCACGTCAAGCTGAGCCGCGCGGCGCTGAAGCAGGGCAAGTCCAGCTTCCAGCGCTGCGGCGTCCCGCACACGAAGGCGGGCGCCACCTTCGAGGACAGCGCCTTCACCGCGGCGGAATGGGCGCGGCTTGCGGCCGAACCGATGCTCGAGGTGAGCGCGGTCGACGGACCGGTGCCCGGACCCGAGGACGAGCTGGCCGCGTTCACCGCCGCGGTCCGCGCGGCGATCGCCACGCTCGGCCCCGAGGAGTTCACCAGGGCCGGCGCGCCGCAGCTCGGCGCCGTGCGTGCCGCGCTGCCCGAGGACGTGACGGGCCTGACCCGCGAGGCCGTCGACACGATCTGGGCCGCGATGGCGGCCGAGGGGGTCACGGCGCCGCAGGCTGCCGAGGGCACGGACGACTGAATGCCGCCGGGCGGGGCGCCTGTCCCCGCCCGGCCACTTCGGAGCCGGACCGATGAGGCAGAGGTCCGGTCTCCCGGCGGGGGTCCCCCCCCGCCCCTTTTGAAGCGCAGTTTCGGGATCCCTGAATGGCCTACGCGACGCGGACGGACATCGAAGCGCTTTACGGTGCGCAGGCGCTCTACGTGGCCGACCGCGACGGCGACGGCCAGGGCGAGGACGCCGCGGTCAGCCGCGCGCTCGACGATGCCTCGGGCGAGATCGATGCCTGGCTGCGTGTCCGCTACGACATCCCCGTCGCGCCGGTGCCGCAGCTGCTGGTCCAGATCGCCTGCGACATCGCGCTCTACCGCCTGGCGCAGACCGCCGATGTCCGCACCGACGAACACCGCACCCGCTACGACGACGCGCTGGCGACGCTGAAGCGGCTGTCGCGGGGCGAGATGATGCTGCCCCCGCCGCCGCCGGACCCGAACGCACCGCTGACGCTTGACGGGCCGCGCCCGATCGTGGTGACCGGGCCCGAACGGCTGTTCAGCCGCGACAAGACGCGGGACCTCTGATGGCCGGGGTCGCCTACACGCTTCAAGCGCCCGCGCTCGACGGGCTGATCGGCCGGCTGGCCGACTACACCGCCGGACGGCCCGCGCGCCTGGCGGTGCTGGCCGATGCGGTCGGCGCGCTGCTCGAAAGCTCCACGAAGCGCCGCATCGCGGACGAGAAGACCGCGCCCGACGGCACGCGCTGGCCGGGCTGGTCGGACGCCTACGGCGCGACCCGGCGCCGGGGCCAGACGCTGCTGGTCTCCGAAGGCGATCTCAGGGACAGCATCCAGGCCTATGCCATGCCCGGCGCGGTGCAGGTCGGCTCGAACCTGGTCTACGCCGCGATCCACCAGTTCGGCGGCGAGGAGGTCGGCATGCCGATCCCGGCCCGGCCGTATCTGGGGCTCAGCGCCGCGGACGAGGCCGACGTCGCGGACCTGGCCGAGGAGTTCCTGCGCGGGGGGCTCGAATGAGCGTCGCGCCCGATTTCCTGTCGGCCTTCGCCGACGCCGTTGCCGTGCGCATCGGCCGCGACCTGCCGAAGCTCCGCAGCTGCGAGGCGATCGCCGGCGAGCTTGACGAGGCCGAGCTGAGCCGGGTCGGCCTGGCGGCGCCGGCGGTCCTGGTCGCGGTGCTCGGCGCGCGCCAGGCCGCCGAGCCCGCCTACCCGCTGGCCGAATATCGGCTCGCCGTGGCCGCCTTCGCGGTGACCCGCAATGCCGGGGCGCTGGCCGGGATGACGGCCGGGCTCGCGATTTCCCAGCACCTGATGACGATCCTGCCCGAAGCGGATTTCGGGCTGCCGGATTGCGGCCCGGCCCGGTCCGTCGCCTGGCGCAGCCTGGTGACGAAGGAGACCCGCAAGCTCGGCGTGCATCTGTCGGTCGTCAGCTGGGAGCAGCCGGTGGTGCTGCGCGCGGCTTCCGGCCCGGTGCTGGTGCCGCCGGAGGTCTACTACAGCCGCGCCCCCGAGATCGGCTCCGCCCACGAGGGCGACTATTCCCTGCTTGTCCCGGAGGACGCGCCGTGAGTTTCGAGAGCGCCGAGGCCGACCGCCGCATCGGCAACCTGCTGAGCATCGGGAAGGTGTCGGACGTCTATCCGAACGGCACCGCGCGGGTGCAGATCGGCGATCTGACCACCGCGCCGATCAGCGTCGGCAAGCTGCGGGCCGGGGCGATGCAGGTCTGGTGGATGCCGTCCCTCGGCGAGCAGGTGCTGGTCGCCGCGCCCTCCGGCGACATGGCCCGCGCGGTGATCGTCTGCGCGATCCTCGCCGGCAACGCGCCGTCGGCGGACATCGCCACGCCGGTGATCGACCTGCGCGGCGGCGAGATGGTGATCCGCGGCGCGAAGCTGAAGATCGAGGCCGACCTGGAAATCGACGGCACGATCGACATCACCGGCAACGTCACCAGCGCGGCGGACGTGGTGGCCAGCGGCATCAGCCTGAAGACCCATGTCCATGGCGGCGTGGTGTCGGGCGGCTCGACCACGGCAGGCCCGCAATGACCGGGATGAGCCGCAGCACGGGACGGCAGCTCGACCTGCCGGCGCACCTGGCGCAGTCGGTCGCCGACATCCTGACAACGCCGGTCGGCAGCCGGGTGATGCGCCGCGACTACGGCTCGGACCTGCCCCGCCTGATCGATGCGCCGCTCAACGGCGAGACGCTGGTCGATCTCTACGCCGCCACCGCCGCGGCGCTGGCGAAATGGGAGCCGCGCATCCGGCTGACCCGCGTCCAGGTCGCCGCGGTCGCGGCCGGCGCGCTGACGCTGATGCTCGACGGCGAGGATGCCGGCGGGGCCTTCACCACCTCGATCGACCTGGGGACGGCGTGATGGCGGGCGGCTTCACCCAGATCGACCTGACCCAGCTGCCGCCGCCCGACGTGGTCGAGGCGCTGGATTTCGAGACCATCCGGGCCGGGATGGTCGCCGACCTGACCGCGCGTGCCCCGGACCTGGCCGCGGTGCTGGCGCTGGAAAGCGAGCCGGCGGTCAAGATCCTGGAAGTCGCCGCCTACCGCGAGCTCTTGCTGCGCCAGCGGGTCAACGACGCCGCGCGGGCGGTGATGCTGGCCTCGGCCGTGGGCGCCGATCTCGACCAGCTCGGCGCGCTTTTCGGCGTCGTGCGGTTCGAGCTTGCCCCCGGCGATCCCGCCGCGGTGCCGCCGGTCGCCGCGGTGATGGAAAGCGACGGCGAGTTCCGCCGCCGCATCCAGCTGAGCCTCGAAGGTTTCTCGACCGCGGGCCCCGAAGGCGCCTACCTGTTTCACGCGCTCTCGGCCCATGCCGACGTGCTGGACGCGAGCGCGATCAGCCCGACCCCGGGCGACGTCGTGGTCTCGGTCCTGTCGCGAACCGGCGACGGCACCGCGAGCGACGCGGTGCTCGACGCGGTGCGGGACGTGCTGACCGCCGAGGACGTGCGCCCGCTGACCGACGCGGTCACCGTGCAGTCGGCCGCGATCGTCGCCTACACGATTGAGGCGACGCTGCTGTTCCGGCCCGGTCCCGACCGCACCCTGGTGATGGCCGAGGCCCAGGCCGCGGCGCAGGCCTATGCCGACGCGCAGCACCTGCTTGGCCAGGACATCACGCTGTCGGGCATCTACGCGGCCTTGCACCGTCCCGGCGTCCACGGTGTCACCCTGACAAGCCCTGCGGCAGACATCGTGATCGATCCGACCGAGGCGCCGTTCGCCGCCCTGATCGACCTCTACGACGGGGGCGTGCATGGCTGAGGACCACCTGCTGCCGCCGAACGCCACCGCCCAGGAGATCGCCTTCGCGCGGACGACGGCGCGGCTCTCGGATGTCGATGTGCCGCTCCGGGACCTCTGGAACCCCGAGACATGCCCGGCCGCGCTTCTGCCCTGGCTCGCCTGGGCGTTCTCGGTCGATGCCTGGCAACCCTACTGGAGCGAGGCGGCGAAGCGGGCGCGGATCGGCGAGGCGGTCGCGCGCCACCGCCGCAAGGGCACGGCGCGCGCCGTGCGCGAGGTCGTGGGGGCCTACGGCGCCTCGATCGCGCTGCGCGAATGGTGGGAGCTGAGCCCCCGCGGCACGCCGCACACCTTCCAGATCGTCCTGACCGTGGGCGACGGCGCCGATGCCTCGGCCGAGGTGCAGCAGGACATCATCGCCGAGGTCGGCCGGGTGAAGCCGGTCAGGAGCCATTTCACGCTGATCGCCGGGGCCTCGGCCGCGGGCGGCATCGGCGTCGCCGGCGCGGCGCGGGCCGGCCTCTTCCGCCGCCTGCGGCTCACCGAGGCGCCCTGGCGCGGGGCGCTCGGCCTTGCCGCCGCCGCACGTCCCGCCGCGTTCCGCCGTCTGTCCCTGTCCGAGGTCTGAGATGCCGTCCTTTCCCGTCACCATCACCGATGCCGGCCGCGCCGAGATCGTCAACGCCAACAACACCGGAACCGGCCCGGTGCTGATCGCCGAGGTCGGGTTCGGCACCGGCGCCTACGCGCCCGACCCGGCGCAAACCGCGCTCGGCGCCGAGACCAAGCGGCTCGGCACCGTCGCCGGGGTGATGGTCGCCGACGACACGATCCATGTCTCGGTCGTGGACGAAAGCGGCGACGCCTACGACATCGCCGAGTTCGGGCTCTACACCGACAACGGAACCCTCTTCGCGGTCTATTCGGACCCTTCGGGGACCTTCATGCAGAAGGCGGCGCAATCGGCGCTGCTGCTGGCGATCGACATCCAGCTCGCCACGATCTCCGCCGCCTCGCTCAGCTTCGGGACGGCGAACTTCGCCAACCCGCCGGCCTCCGAGACGATCCAGGGCGTGATCGAGCTGGCCGACACGGCCGAGGCACGCGCCGGCACCGACGCGGTGCGGGCGATGACGCCGGCGACGGCGCGTGCCGCGATGGGCCGGTTCGGCCTCGGCGGCGCGGCCGAGGCGGTGCCGGGCGACGACGCCGATCAGCTGGCGCTTTCTGGGCTCTACACCGCGACCGGTGCCACCGCGGGCGCACCGGGGCCGGGCATCCTGAGCCATTTCGAGCGCGAGCTGGGCGTCGGCGCGGCGCAGCTCTGGTTCGACCACACCGCCAACGCGCAGCACCAGCGCAGCCGCGACGCCGCCGGCACCTGGTCGGCCTGGGCGGTCGTGGCGCTCGGGGCGGCGATGGACACGAGCTTCGCCGCGAACGGCTATGCGGTCCTGCCGAACGGGCTGATCGTGCAATGGGGTCTCGGCTCGGGCACCAGCGCGAACTTCCCGATCGCGTTCCCGAACGCACTTCTCTTCGCCTCGATCTCCGACGTCGGCTCCGGCCCGTCAGCCTATGCCTGGCTCAACGGGCAGTCGGATGCGACCCAGGTCACCGTCTCGGCCCCGGCGGGGCAGAGCACGCCGACCTGGACCTTCCTGGCGCTGGGGCATTGACGATGATCGTCTGGTCTCCCTCGGCGCGGGCCTTCTACGACACCCGCCTCGGTGCGGCGCCGGGCGACGCCGTGCCGGTCAGCCGGGCCGAACACGGCGCGCTGCTGGCGGGCCAGGGCGCGGGCAAGCGGATCGTCGCGGGCCCGAACGGCCGGCCGGAACTGGCCGATCCGCCGCAGGCGGCGCCGAGCGTGGCCGATGCCGAAGCCGAGCGCGACCGCCGCATCGCCGCCGGGACCCGGATCGACGTCGCCGGCGCCGGCACGATCCCGGTTACCGGGCGGCCCCAGGACATCGCCAAGCTGACCGGGCTCGGCCTGCGGGCGCTTGCCCGCCTGGTGGCGAACGACGCGACGCCGCTCAGCTACCACGATGCCGCCGGAACCCTGCACGCCCTGAGCCCGGCGCAGATGCTCGACCTGGTCGAGCGCGGCGCGCGCTGGGTCGAGGCCTGCCACGCGGTGGTCTGGGCCTGGGCCGCCGGCGCCGGCGTGCCGGCGAACTTCACCAACAACGCGCATTGGCCGTGAGGCCGCAGAAGGAGACCAGCCATGTTTCTACACGGCGTTGAAACCCTCGAGCAGGATGGCGGGCTGCGCCCGATCGCGCTGCTCGACGCCTCGACCATCGGGCTGATCGGCACCGCGCCCGGCGCCGCCGCCGCCAGTGCGGCAAGCCTGTCGCTGGGATCGGCCGCCGCCAACACCGCGATCGCGCTGACCGCGATCGCCACGGGCACCTCGGGCAATGCGATCACGCTTGCGCTCGTCGATCCCGGCGCCGTGACCTCGGCGCTGGCCGTCAGCACCGCCGGCACCGCGATCACCGTGAGCCTCGCCACCGATGCCGCCGGGCTGGTCATCTCGACCGCGAGCGAGGTGATCGCGGCGCTCGGCGCCGATGCCGGGGCCGTGGCCCTGGTCACCGCAACGGACGGGGCCGGCAGCGACGGTTCGGGCATCGTAAAGAGGACGCTGGCGCCGCAGGCCCTCACCGGCGGCGCCGCCGAGCCCTTCCCGCTCGACACGCCGGTGCTGATCGCCGGCAGCCGCACCGAGGCGGCGGGGCTGGGCGCGACCGGCACCCTCCCCGCAGCCATCGACGCGATCTTCGACCAAGCCGGCGCGCGGATCGTGGTGGTCCGGGTCGCGGAAGGCGCGGACGCCGCCGGGACACTCGCCAACGTGATCGGCGGCATCGACGGGTCGGGGAACAATACAGGGCTGCAGGCCTTCCTCGACGCCCGCGCCAAGGTGAAGGTCCGGCCGCGCATCCTGATCGCGCCGGGCTTCAGCGAGAACGTGGCGGTGGTCGCCGACCTGATCGGCATCGCCGACCGGCTGCGCGCGGTGGTGATCGCGGACGGCCCGAACACGACCGACGCCGAGGCGATCACGTTCCGCGAGAACTTCGGCTCGCAGCGGGTGATGGTGGTCGATCCCTGGGTGCGCGTCTTCGACACACTCACCCAGACCGAGACCGACCAGCCGCCCTCGGCCCGCGCCGCCGGGGTGATCGTGCGCACCGACCACGAGAAGGGCTTCTGGTGGTCGCCGTCGAACAAGGTGATCAGCGGCATCACCGGCACCAGCCGCGCGGTCAGCTTCGCCCTGAGCGATCCGCTGAGCCGGGCGAACCTTTTGAACGAGAACGAGGTCACCACCATCGTCCAGCAGGACGGCTGGCGGCTCTGGGGCAACCGGTCGACCACCGCCGATCCGCTCTGGGCGTTCCTCGCCGTCCGCCGCACCGCCGACGTGATCGAGGACAGCATCGAGGCGGCGCAGCTCTGGGCGATGGACCGGCCGTTCTCGGGGCAGCTGCTGAAGGACATCCGCGACAGCGTGCAGGAGTTCCTGCGCGGGATGGTCGCCCGGGGCGCGATCCTGGGCGGGCGGGTCTGGCTCGACCCCGAGCTCAACACCCAGGTCACGATGAAGGCCGGGCAGCTCTTCGTGAACTACGACTTCGAGCCGCCCGCGCCGCTCGAGCGGCTCACCTTCAACGCCTACCGCAACGGCGACTACTACAGCGACCTGATCGCCCAGGCCGCGGCTTGAGGAGAGACACATGAGTTATCCCCGCACGATCCGCGGCTTCAACGCCTTCATCGACGGCATCGGCTATTTCGGCCGGGTCACCGAGGCCAAGCTGCCGATGCTGACGCTCCAGACCGAGGAGCATCGCGGCGCCGGCATGGACCAGCCCATCGCCATCGACATGGGCATGGAGCGGATGACGACCGAGGTGGTCTTCGCCGAATGGGCGCCCGAGCTGATGATGCATTTCGGGACGCGCAAGCGCCTGGTCCTGCGCCCCGGCGCGATGGGCGAGGACAGCTTCGCGGCCGACACGATCATCGCCACGATCGGCGCGCGCTGGACCGGGGTCGAGCCCGGCCAGTTAAAGCAGGGCTCGACCAGCGTGCTGACGCTGAAGGCCTCGGCCGACTACTTCCGGCTCGAGCACAACGGCACCGAGATCTGCGAGATCGACGTCGAGAACGGCAAGCGCGTGATCGGCGGCGAGGACCAGCTCGCCAGCCTGCGTGCGGCGATGGGGCTCTGAGATGGCGCAGGTTCTTCTCAGCCGCCCGATCCTGCGCGGCAAGACCGAAATCGCCGCGCTTACCCTGCGCGAGCCCGGCGCCGGCGAGATGCGCGGGCTCAAGCTCTTCGACATCCTGCAGATGGATGTCTCGGCGCTGATCCGGCTGATCCCGCGCATCTCCGATCCCGGCCTGAGCGAGGCCGAGGTGGCGGGCCTCGGCCCCGCCGACATCGCGAAGCTCGGCGTGGCGGTGGTGGGTTTTTTCGACGGGGCGGCGCTGACGGGCCCCGATACCCCGACGACGTAGAGGACGCGATGGCCGACATCGCCCAGGTCTTCGGCTTCGGACATGCCGACATGTGCCGGATGGCGCTTGACGAGCTGGCCCGCTGGCAGGACCGGGCGCATGCGGCCGTCGCGACGATGCGGGACCGGTCGTCATGAGCGACCTGAACGTCGCCCTCGTCCTGCGCCTGATCGACCGGGTCACCGGCCCGTCGAAGCGCGTGCTCGCCGCGATGCGCGACGTCGGCGGCGCGGTCGACGGGACCGGGCAGGGGATGATCGCGCGCGGCCGGCAGATCACCGAGATGGTGGAGCTGCAGCGCCAGAAGCTCGGCCAGAGCGCGGTCGCGACCGCGGCCTGGGCGGGCGGCGCCGGCTTCGCCTTCAAGACGCTCTTTCTCGACACCGCGGCCGAGTTCGAACGCTACCGCACCGTCCTCGAGACGGTCGCGGGCAGCGCCGGGAAGGCGGCGGCGTCGATGACCTGGGTGTCCGACTTCGCCGCGAAGACGCCCTACGACCTGGCCTCGGTGACCGAAGCCTTCGTCCAGCTGCGCTCCTACGGGCTCGACCCGACGAGCGGACTGATGGCGACGCTGGGCGACACCGCGGCGGCGATGGGCAAGCCGGTCATGCAGGCGGTCGAGGCGATCGCCGACGCGGTGACCGGAGAGAACGAGCGCCTGAAGGAGTTCGGCATCACCGCGGCGATCGAGGGCACGCAGGTCATCTACAGCTACACCAACAAGGCCGGCGAGCAGATGACCGCCGCAGTCGACAAGTCGAACCGCGCCCAGATCCAGAGCACGCTGCAGGCGATCTGGAACGAGAAGTACGGCGGCGCGATGGAGAAGCTGTCCACGACCTGGGACGGCATGATCTCGAACCTCGGCGACCAGTGGACCCGCTTCGCGACGATGGTCATGGAGGCCGGCGTCTTCGAGGCGCTGAAGGGGCAGCTCGCCGGCCTTCTCGACCAGGTCAACGCCGCCGCGGCAGACGGCAGCCTGCAAGAATGGGCGCAGGGCATCGCCGACGCCATGCTCCAGTTCGGATCTGCGCTCGGCCTGGTCGGGCGCGGCCTGATCGCGGTCGCCCAGGCCGTCGCGCCCCTGCTCCAGCCGATGCGCGACTGGGCCGCGGCCAACCCCGCGCTGGCGGCGAGCCTCGGCCAGATCGCGGCCTACCTGCTGGCCGCCCGGGTCGGGATGCTGGCCTTCCGGCTTGCCGCGATCGGCCTCCTGCAGCCTCTCGGGGCGGTCCTGCGGATCGGCGGACTGCTGCTGCGCGCCTTCGGCCTGATCGCGACGCTCAGCCCGTTCACCGCGCTGATCGCGGGTGCGGCGGCGCTGGCCTACGCGATCTACGAGAACTGGGACAATATCGGCGCCTATTTCCGCGACAAGTGCGCGGCCGTGGCGGCGGCCTTTGCCGAGGGCTGGACCAACGGCGTCGTCGCGCTGATCGCCGAATTCAACCCGGTCACGTTGGTCTCCGAGGCGATGGCGGGGCTCGGCGCCTACCTGGCCGAAAAGCTCGCCGAGCTGGCGCAGACGATCCACCAGGCCCTGTCGGGGATCGATCTCTACGATGCCGGGATCGCGATGATCGCCTCGCTCTGGGAAGGCGCCAAGGGGATGGTCGCACAGATGGTCGCCGACCTGAGGGCGAAGATCGCGTCGATCCTGCCCGACTGGGCGCTGCGGTTCCTGCCCGGCGCGGGCGAGGCCCCGGCCGCCGA
>JAGQRV010000030.1 GCA_020425125.1 Paracoccaceae bacterium
GGCCCCCGCTGCGGCGGCCCGCATGGCCGGGCCCCCTGCCCGCCGCCGCGCTCGCCGCATGAGCGCGCGCCCGACCCCAACCCGAACCGCAAAGGAGAGACCGACCCGAACAGTTCCCCCCAAGACCGGCCGCCTTGGCCGGATCCCGGACCCTCATGACAACCTGCACAGGAAAGGACATCGAAATGGAAAAATGCTTTGATACGCTCGTCGCCGAGGCCAAGCGCATCGTTTCGGCCATCACGCCGGCCGAGGCCGCGGATCTGCATGGAACCGAAGGCGTCGTCTTCGTAGATCCGCGGCCCCTGGCGGCGATCGCCGCCACGACGGGGCGCATCCCCGGCGCGCTGGCCGTGCCGCTGGACGCGATCCGCGCCGGCGAATTGCCTGCGGAATTCGCGGATCGCAGCGTGCACGTCGTCGCCGCCTGCCAGGCCGGGCCGATGGGCGCATTGGCCGCCGCGGCGTTTGCCGCCCAAGGCTTCGCCCGGGTGACCTACGTCGCGGGCGGCACCCAGGCCTGGCTGGAGGCCGGCCGGCCCACCGAGCGCTGACGCCCGCCCGGCACGGCCAGAGGACGGGGATCCGCTTTGCGGGTCCCTGTCCGAGTTTCGGCGCGCGGGCGGCGCCTTATTTCAGCTCGAATGCCGAGATGTCGAGCGCCGCGCCGATGCCGGTCATGCCGTTGACGCTGAACGGCTGCAGGCTGATCGTGTTGCCGCTGCCGCCGATGAGGATGTTGGCCGCAACGCCGCCGCCGATCTCGACCTGGCCGGTGCCGCCGACATAGGTGCCCTTCAGCGCGTCCGGCGAGTCCAGTTCCCGCACCGGTGCGATCACGCCCCAGACCATGGTGTTGTCCTTGGTGATCGACAGGTTCACGCCGATCTCCTTGATCACGCCCTTGTAGTGCTGCGCGTCGCCGTGGTTCGGCTTGTACTCGCAGTCGAACTCTTCCTTGGTGTAGACGACCACGTTGTCGATGCCGGTCATGGAACAGGTCAGGACACCGACCTGGGTGCCGCCCTTTTCGGTCGCCGTATCGTCGGCGACAGCCATGGAGGCAACGAGGCCGGCCGCGATGGCGGCAGCCGCAGCAAGGGATTTCATGTGACGGGGACTCCTCTCCGGAAATGCCGTATTTCTGAAACCGAAATAGGCGTTTGGCGATGATACCGGGTTCAGGAGGTACGCCGCGGAAGCCGGTCTGGCAATCCCGGACTTGCCTTCCGGCGCCATTCCGTTCGGCCGGGGCTACAAATTCCGCTGCGCGGCACCAGGCGGGCGGCGACTCGGATGCAGGCAGCACCCCCGCTCACCCCGATGGCGCCGTGATCGGCGCCGTCGGCCGTGCGGTGCGGAGACCGGGACCCGGGGCGCCGGTCTAGTCCGGACGCGGCGAGAACAGCAGCTTGACGTAGGAGCGCAACAGCATGACCTGCTGCGAGGTGATCAGCGGATCGTTCATGGCGCGCGCCATGACGATGCCGCCCTCGACGATTCCGCTGACCATGTCCGCCAGATGATCGAGGTCGATGCCGTCGCGGGGCGGGTAGACCGCGGCGATCTCGTCGAACATCGCGCGGAACCGGTGCCGCCAGCCGAGCACCGCCCGGCGGTTGGCGGCGCGGACATCGGCATTGAACAGGCGGTCCTGGTAGGCCGCGGTCGCGACGATGCAGCCGGGATGGCCGCCGGGCATGTCCTCGATCAGCTCGGCGAGGAACTTGAGCCCGATCAGCGCGGCCTGCAACGGATCGTCGGACAGCTCGCGGGCGCGGCCGAGAAGGCCGTCGAATATCTCTTCCTCCACCGTGATGTGGCGTTCGATCAGCGCGCGGGCGAGCGCGTTCTTGTCCTTGAAGTGGTAGAAGAAGCCGCTCTTGGTGATCTCGGCGCTGGCGACGATCTCGTCGATCGAGGTCGCCTCGAAGCCCTTGGCCAGCACCGCATCCTGCGCCGTGTCCAGAATCCGCGCGCGCGTCTCCTCGCCCCGTGTCATCATCGCCATAGCCGCCATCCGCAAGAAACCGCACCGAAGGTACAGTACCGCCGGTACGGTAGTTCTACGCCAAGCCGGCGGCTGCGGGAAGCCCCGCGCCGTACCTCGCTGTTATAAAAGTATTTTATTTCATCGCCTCACTGCACCGCCAGTCGGCTGTTTCCCGCACGCGGGCCGGAGCAGACTTGCGGCATCGGAAATTTCAGACCGGAGACCCGAATATGACATCGATTGACGCCCTTCTCTCTGCCGACCGCCCGTTCCTGACCGATGGCGGCTTCGAGACCTCGCTGTTCTTCCTCGACGGCTTCGATGCGCCGGAATTCGCGGCCATCGTGCTGCTCGACGATCCCGCGGCGCGGCAGGCCATCGCGCGCTATTTCGACCGCTTCCTGGCCACCGCAGCGCGCGCAGGGACCGGTTTCGTGCTCGATACCGGGTCCTGGCGCGGCTGCACCGAATGGGCCGGCAAGCTTGGCCGCAGTGCCGACGACCTGATCCGGCTGAACCGGGACTCGGTCGCGCTGGCCAGGGAAATCCGTGCAGGCTGGACCGACCGCGTCGCGCCGATCCTGATCAATGGCGTCGTCGGGCCGGCGGGCGACGCCTATGCGCCCGACACCGAGCTTGATGCCGCCACCGCGGAGCGGCTCCATACGCCGCAGATCCGGGTCTTCGCCGAGGAAGGTGTCGATCTGGTCTCTGCCATCACCATGACCCATGTCGGCGAGGCCGTGGGCATCGCCCGGGCCGCGCAGGCCGCGGGGCTGCCGGTGGTCATCTCGTTCACTGTCGAGACGGACGGCCGCCTGCCGACCGGCGAGACGCTGGGCGCCGCGATCCGGGCCACCGACGCCGCGACGGACTCGGCGCCGCTCTACTACATGGTGAACTGCGCCCATCCCGACCATTTCCGCGACGCCTTCCTGGCGCGGGAGGACTGGGTGGCGCGCATCGGCGGCCTCCGGGCGAACGCGTCGCGGCTGTCGCATGCCGAACTCGACGCGGCGGAGGAACTGGACGACGGCGATCCCGAGGAGTTCGGGCGGCTGCACGCGGAGCTGGCCCGCTACGTCCCGAACCTGCGCGTGGTGGGCGGCTGCTGCGGCACCGACCACCGGCATGTGGGATGCGTGTCGCACCACCTGCACGCGCCTGCCGCGGTCTGAACGCCGCGCGCCGCACCGGCAGTTACCGGGCGGCGCCGCCGCAAGATGAGAAGGGGCCCGCATGGCGGACCCCTTCGAGACGCCTCGATCCCTTGCGGATCAGAAGAAGCCGAGCTTGTTCGGGTTGTAGCTGACCAGCATGTTCTTGGTCTGCTGGTAGTGGTCGAGCATCATCTTGTGGGTCTCGCGGCCGATGCCGGACTGCTTGTAGCCGCCGAAGGCCGCATGCGCCGGATAGGCGTGGTAGTTGTTGACCCAGACCCGGCCAGCCTGGATGGCGCGGCCGAAGCGGTAGCAGGTGTTGGCGTCGCGCGACCAGACGCCGGCGCCGAGGCCGTACATCGTGTCGTTGGCGATCGCGAGCGCTTCGTCCTGGTCCTTGAAGGTCGTGACCGAGACGACCGGGCCGAAGATCTCTTCCTGGAAGACCCGCATCTTGTTGTGGCCCTTCAGGATCGTCGGCTGGATGTAGAAGCCCTGCTCCAGCTCGCCGCCGAATTTCGCCGCATCGCCGCCGGCCAGAACCTGTGCGCCTTCCTCGACCCCGATCTTGAGGTAGGAGAGGATCTTGGACTGCTGTTCCTGGCTGGCCTGGGCGCCGACCATGGTCGACATGTCGCGCGGGTCACCCTGCTTGATCGCCTTCACGCGGGCGATGGCGCGCTCGATGAACGCCTCGTAGATGTCTTCCTGGATCAGCGCGCGGCTGGGGCAGGTGCAGACTTCGCCCTGGTTGAAGGCGAACAGCACGAAGCCCTCGATCGCCTTGTCGAGGAAGGCGTCGTCCTTCGCCATCACGTCGGAGAAGAAGATGTTCGGCGACTTGCCGCCCAGTTCCAGCGTCACCGGGATCAGGTTCTCGGTGGCGAACTGCATGATCATCCGGCCGGTCTGGGTCGAGCCGGTGAAGGCGATCTTGGCGATCCGCGACGACTTGGCGAGCGGCGCGCCGACCTCGGCGCCATAGCCGTTGACGATGTTCAGCGTGCCGGCGGGCAGGATGTCGGCGACGATCTCGGCCAGAACCATGATCGCGGCCGGGGTCTGCTCGGCAGGCTTCAGCACGATGCAGTTGCCGGCGGCCAGGGCGGGCGCCAGCTTCCACGCCGCCATCAGGATCGAGAAGTTCCAGGGGATGATCTGGCCGACCACGCCGAGGGGTTCGTGGAAGTGATAGGCGACGGTGTCGTCGTCGATCTCGGACATCGCGCCTTCCTGACCGCGCAGGACACCGGCGAAGTAGCGGAAATGGTCGATAGCGAGCGGGATGTCGGCGGCGGTGGTTTCGCGGATCGGCTTGCCGTTGTCCCAGGTCTCGGCGGCGGCGAGGAGTTCGAGATTGGCCTCCAGCGCGTCGGCGACCTTCAGGAGCACCCCGGCGCGGGCCGCGGGCGAGGTCCGGCCCCAGGCATCCTTGGCGGCATGGGCGGCGTCGAGCGCCAGCTCGACATCGGCAGCATCGGAGCGGGCGACCTCACAGACCTTGAGGCCGGTGATCGGAGTGATGTTGTCGAAATAGCGGCCGCTCACCGGGGCAACGAACTTGCCGCCGATGAAGTTGTCGTAGCGGGTCTTGAACGGCGAGACGAAATTGTCCACCGCAACCTTGGTCATCTCGTTCATGAGGTATCCTCCTGTTTCCCGGCTCCTCCGTCCGGATCGAGGACAAGGTAGGAAGTTGTGAGGCCGCGGTCATTTCGACCTTGGTGCTATATCGGGTGCAAATGTCCGGTGTCCCCCGCCGCATTCGCTGCAAAAGGCGGCCCGCTCCCGTCGCTGGTGCCGTCCCGGTGGGGGACGAACCGCCGCCCCGCGCGGGGTGCGAATCACCGCGGCACGCTCCACCGTCCAGGGCTGCATGGTCGGCCGGAGGAACTCGGGATGCCGGAGCCGGGCGCCCTGCCCCGGTCCGGGTCACGCCGCGACTTGCTGTCGGTGAGCGCAGAACGGCCGTGCGTGGTTGCCGGGTTGCCGGCGTTTCAGCGGGTGACGTAGACCTTGCCTTCGGCGACGCGGCGTTCGATCGCCTCCTTGGTGGTGTCGTTCGCCCAGGTGGATTTCTCCTTCTCGGCGGCGGTGTGCTCGCAGAGACCCGGAATGACCACGCTGACGCGGTTCTGCCGCATCAGGCAGTTGGGCGATTCCTTCCACTGCCAGAGGTCGAAATGGCTGCCGCGGACCGGGCCGGGATTGCCGCGGCGCTGGCCGTCGGGGAACCACCAGGTGAGCTTGCCGATGGATTGCAGCAGTTTCGGCCGCGCCATGAAGTTCTTGCCGTCGATCGAGTCGCTCAGGAGATAGGTCCGGCCGCCATGGGTGATTTCCTCGAAGCCCTTGTGGACGTCGGAATGGTAGCCGGAGACGAAGCCGAGCCGCCCCGGATTGACCATCTCGGCGGCTTCGACCATCTCGCCGAAATAGCTGTCGGGCCGCTGGATCAGGCAGTCGTCCTGCAGATAGCAGATGAAATCGGGGCGGATCTCGGAGCGGGCGATGGTGGCGCGGCTGCGGTCCAGGATGCCGTTCCAGTGGTAGGGCAGCCCCATCTGGTTGCGGGTCCAGCCGACCTCGTCGATCTGCTCGGCGAAACGCTGCAGCACGCGGTCGGTGTCGGGGTCGAGACTGTCGACGGCGAGGAACAGCCGGTGGCTGAAGGCCGACGCCTCGATCGCCGCGACGAGATGTTCCAGCGTCGGCTCCAGCAGGTCGGCCCGGCGCGAGGTGGTGAGGTAGACGTCGATGTGTTCGCAGGGACGGTAACAGTCGAAGCGCGGCTGGGCGAAGATGTCGCGCAGTTCGGGCTTGCGGGCGACCGCCTCGCCCTCGGCGGTGGTGGCCGAGGGGACCTCGGCGATGACCCCGCTGCTCAGCAGCACGCTTTCGACCAGATCCTCCAGATCGGTCTGGCGCTTGTGCAGGCTGTCTTCCATCGCGATGATCGTCTGCCGCCGGCGGCGGACCCCGTCGCGGTCGAGCCGGGATAGGAAGGCCGCGATCGACGGGGTGTCGGTGACGTAGTTCGGCGCCAGTTCCTTGTAGCCGGATTCGAAGCAGGCGATGCGGTAGCCGTTCTCCTCGCTCACAACGTCCTTCATCGGATAGCCGTCAAGGACCGCGGGCACGACGCCCTTGGCGAAGGATTCGATGATCGAGAGGCCGTTGCCCTCGGTTTCGTTCGGGATGAGGTTGACGTCGGCCTTCTCGTAGAGCGCCTCGACCTCGGCGGCGGGGACCGAACGGTCGATGACGGTGTCGACATTCGGACGTGCGGCGAGCTGCGCCTTCACCGACTCGGGCAGGGGATTGCGGAACTTGAGGTCGAAGACCAGGTCGGTCCGGTCGCAGGCCAGGATCGCCTCGACCGTGGCGAAGGGGCTCTTGCGCGACTTCCCGTCGTAATCGTTGCCCACGTAGAGCACGCGGATCGGCGCGTCGGAGGCCGGGTCGTCAAGCTGCTTCGGCCTGTTCGGGGCGATCGCGGTCGAGACCGGCCAGGGAAGCTGCACCGTCTTGGCGTTGGCGAAGGTCATCGCCAGCTCGTCGAAGCGGTGCTTGACCGGACAGAGCACGATGTCGGCATGGACCCGCGCCTTCGCCACCGCCTCGGCCTTGAGCCAGTCGAGGTTGACGTAGAAGACCTGCAGCGCCTCCTCGAAGCCGTTTTCGAACGGCACGTAGCGCTCCATGTAGAACACCGCCTTGGGCCGGTTGATCCGGTTGAAGTCGATCCAGTGCCGGCACTCGGGATGGTCGATCTTGGGCGGCACATGGTAGCAGATGTCGTAGGCCACTCCGAGCCGGCGCAGGATCGCGGTGAGCTGCACGAGCTGGGTGGTCAGGCCGGCAACGGCGATCGGGCACCAGATCAGCACCGGCGCCGATTTCGCGGCCTGGGTGACCGGGGCCTGCTTGCGGCTGTCGGGAGCCTTCGGGACGGCAAGCGGCGCCGGCATCGGCGGCGGCGCCTCGGCGGCGATCTCGTCCCGGATCCGCTGAGCCGGCGAGGCCAGCTTCTTCTTCTGTTCGCGGCGCCACCAGCCATAGATGAAGAGCGGCAGCGAGAGCGGCAGCAGCAGCAGGAAGATCGGCAGGCCGAGCCAGAGCCGCTGCTTGCGGAGCCGCCGGATCTTGTGCGCGGACTTGGCCAGCGCGCGGTTCCGCTCGTTGAGCTGGATCTCCGACTGGGCGGCGCGCGCCGTTGCGGAACTGGCCTGTTCCTTGAGCTCGGCGATGCGCTTGGCGCCTTGCGCGTTCTTCTTTTCGAGCGCGCGGGATTTCTCGTCGAGGATGTCCGCCGTCCGGCGGGCCTCGTCCAGGGCGCGGCCGCTTGCCTTGGCCTGCTCCTCGGCGTCGGCGGCGCGGGTTTCGCTGGCCGCGGCGCGCTCGGCGGCCTCGGCCGCGGCGCGCCGGGACTGGTCCAGCCTGTCCTCGGCAGCGGCCAGGCTGGCGGCGACCGTGTCCTTCTCGCGCTGCGCGCGGGTCAGCTCGTCTCCGGCCTTGAGGCCCGCACCCACCAGCGCATGGAGCGCCTGGCTGCGCAGTTCGGCGAGCCCGGCGGGATCGACGGTGAAGACATCCTGGACCGCAAGCGGTCCTGCGGCAGCCGCACCGTCCCCCTGCCCTTCGGCCACCACCGCGCGGGCAAGGTCGTAATCGTAGCTGTGGAAGCCGAACTTCTCGTCATCGGCGAGCCAGACCATGTCGGCGGCATTGGCCCGGATCACCTGCTCGCGTGCCCAGGGCTGGAGCACCGGCTTCGCCGCCGCATCGGGCAGCGCGACGGCCGAGAGCGTCTCGATCAGCCGGCTGTTCTCGGGGTTGCCCGAGATCCGCGCATCGCCCCAGACCGACCGGTTGAACTCCTGCAGAAGTGCCATCGCCTCGGCCGGGAGCGACAGGTTCTCGGTCCTCCGCTCCAGATCCGGCAGGGTCGCGCCGCCGCCGGTCACGACGTCCAGAAGATCGGTGACGACATCGCCGCCGGTCAGCCGGTCGCGCGCGAAGGCGCGCAGCTGCAGGCGGTCGCCGAATGCGGCCCGCAGGGCGCCGACCCGCGCGCGGTAGCGCAGACCGGCGCCGGGATCGGGCAGGTTGGCGCCGAATTTCAGCACCTGCTGGCTGGAGGAGACGTAGTATTCCACCGGGTCACGCAGGTAGAGAACCGCGCGCAGATCTTCGGCCAGGGGCGCAAGGCGGGCGACCAGACGGTCGAGCGATGCCGGCCGGAGGCTGTAGATGTATTCGCTCGACAGGAGCAGGGTCTCAGCCTGGCTTCCGGCGATCTCGGCGGCCAGTTTCTGCCACAGGTCCTCTGCCGCGGCCTTCGATTTCTCGACGCCCTCGGCGTCGCCGCGGCCGAACGCCTCGGTGATCTCGTCGTCGTCGGTCAGCGACAGAAGCAGCGGTGTGTGATCGGCGCGCCCCCCGAGAACGGGGTAAAGGATCCCTGCCTGCTCCAGTTCGGCTCGTGCGTTGGCAAGGGTCTGCTGGATGCTGGTGGAACCGGTCTTGTCGCTACCGCAGTGAATGTACAGCGCCCTGAGCATGAAATCCTTCTGTCTGGACTAACTTCTGGTAACAGCCGCCCTCCGGGCGTTCAAGCGCGTTCGGGCCCGCCGCAGGCGCGGTGACCTTCCTGCCGCGGCGCCGGACGCGGCCGGGCGTCGCCACACGTCATGGTAGAAAGTGGTCCGGCAGAGAGACCAGGCCCGGCAGGACGACCGCGGCGGCGGGCGCAGACTTCGTGCAACGGCGCGCGCGCCGGACAGGGGGGCGTCGCGGTTCTCTCTCGACATCGCATCGCCCGGATGAGACACAACCGGCATGTTCAAGGACTTGATCCCGTTCCGCCGCGACAGAACCCGGCATCCGCTGTTCACCGCGGAGGACCGCGAGAACATCATGTGGTTCTGGAACGGCTACCTGAAGAAGCGGACCATCTGGCTGGTTGCCGTTCTGGGCCTGATCTTCCTGCAGGGCATCGCCTACCAGCAGTTCCTGTCGCTGACCGAGAAGGGCCTGAGGGTCATCTTCGACAATGGCGCGGTGACCGACCTGATCCGGGTGTGCGCCATCGTCTTCGGGCTGTTCGCGTTGCGGGGCACCGCGTCCTATGTGGTGCCGCGGCTGTCGACCTGGCTGGCCTCGGGCGCGGTCATGGAGATGCGGCGGGACATGATCGACCATCTGATGACGTTCGATCTGGCGCATTTCGAGATGACGCCGCCGGGCGACTACATCCTGAAGCTGGTGCAGCAGGCGCAGACCCTGAGCCAGTTCGTGGGCCAGGCGACGATTTCGGCGGTGCGGGATTTCTTCACCGTGATCATCGTGTCGGGCTACCTGATCTACAAGGCGCCGTTCCTGTTCTTCACCGCGCTGATCGTCGCCCCGGTGATCCTGTTCGTCCTGCAGCGCACCTCGAACGGCATCAAGGAAGTGCAGCGCAAGTCGGAAAGCGCGCTCGGCGGGTACATGAATGCGCTGGAAGAAACCCTGAGCGGGATGCGCACGGTGAAGATCTCGAACCAGGAACGGTTCGAGCGCGAACGTCTGACCGTCTCCACCGAGAAGATCCACGATCTGCAGATCCGCCTTCAGGCGGCGCAGGCGATCGTGCTGCCGGCGATCGACCTCGCCTCGGCCTTCGCCTATTCGCTGGTGATCGGGGTCGGCGGCTACATGGCGATCGCCTCGGAGCACCGGATCGACGGCGCCACGATCATCACCTTCCTGATCGGCCTGGTGATGGTGTTCGATCCGCTGCGCAACCTCGCGCGGTTCTTCACCACCCTGCAGTCGCGGCTGGTGATCCTGCGGTCGGTCAACCGGCTGCTGAACATCCGGCCGACGATCACCGACGCGCCGGGCGCGGTCGCCGAGTTCGATACCAAGGGCGACATCCGCTTCGAGGACGTGACCTTCTCCTATGCCGCCGATACCGAGCTGTTCCAGAACCTGTCGATGCATTTCACCGGCGGGCACCGCACCGCCATCGTCGGCGCCACCGGATCGGGCAAGACCACGGTGCTGTCGCTGCTCGGCCGGCTCTACGAGGTCGAGGCGGGACAGATCACCATCGGCGGGACCAATATCCGCGACATCCAGGTCAACGCGCTGCGCCAGTCCTTCTCGGTGGTGGCGCAGGACATCGTCATCTTCAACGCCTCGATCTTCGAGAACATCCGCTACGTGCGCCCCGACGCCACCGACGCGGAGATCTGGGAAGCGGCAGAGAATGCCGAGATCGCCGATCTGATGCGGGCGCGGGGCGAGGCCAAGGTCGGCCCCAAGGGGGCGCAGCTGTCGGGCGGCCAGAAGCAGCGCATCGCGATCGCCCGCGCCTTCCTGCGCTCGGCGCCGATCCTGCTGCTGGACGAGGCGACCTCCGCCCTCGACCAGCGCACCGAGGAAAAGGTGAAGCGGGCGCTGAAGCGGCTGTCCGAAGGCAAGACCACGCTGATCGTCGCGCACCGGCTGTCCGCCATCGTGGATGTGGACCGGATCTACGTGCTCGACGCCGGCCGCGTGGTCGAGACCGGCTCCCACGACGAGCTTCTGCAGCAGCAGGGGCTCTATGCCGGGATGTACACGACCCAGAAGAGCGAATACCTCTGAGCCGCTCCGGCGGGCGCAGCCTGCAGTGGGACGCACGGGCGTGCGGGTTGTGCTGCACCGCAGCGACAGATCGGCGGGAAAGGCGGGCGGGCGCCACACCGGCGCTTGACCGGCGGTTACCGGGGCCCAACTCTCGGCTCATGGTGTCCTGCTCTTCGATGTTGCGCCTTGCTGTGCTGGCCCTGGGCCTTGCGGTTCCGGCTGCGCCGGCCGTCGCTGCCTGCCGGCTGGCGCTCGTTCTGGCGCTCGACGTGTCGTCCTCGGTCGACGGGCGGGAGGACCGGCTGCAGCGCGACGGACTGGCTGCGGCGCTGATCGCCGACGACGTCGTCGCCGCGATCCTGTCGCAGCCGGATTTCGTCGTTGCGCTCAACGTCTTCGAATGGTCGGGCCGGGACGAGCAGGTGCCGGTGCTGGGCTGGACCCAGCTGTCGAGCCGCGCCGACATCGAAGGCGCCGCCGCGGCAATCGCCGCCAGCACCCGCCGCAGCGACGATTTCCCCACCGCGCTGGGATCGGCGATGGGATATGCCTCGACGCTGTTTCCCTCCGGGCCGGCCTGCGAGCGGAAGGTGATCGACGTGTCCGGCGACGGCAAGAACAATGCCGGCTACGGCCCCGAATCGGCCTATCGCTATTTCCCGTTCGACGGGGTGACGGTGAACGCGCTGGCGATCGGCGGGCGGCTTGAGGACTTGCCGGGCTACTATCGCCGCACGTTGATCCGCGGCCCGGGCGCCTTCGTCGAGGAGGCCGAGGATTACAGCGACTTCGTGGTGGCGATGACGCGGAAGCTGATCCGCGAGACGGCGGCGCCGGAGCTGAGCCGGCTGGGCGACTGAACCGCCCCCCTGCCCTATTCCGATCGGCGCGGCCGCGTTGCGGATCAGGGGTCCGGTGCGTCCCCCGCAAGCACGATCACGTCACCGCCGGCCGCCGCGGCATCGCCCGCATCGTGGGTGACCATCAGCACCGGCAGACCGCGGCGCCGCGCATGATCGAAGACCAGATCGCGGATCCGGGCGCGGCGGGCGGCATCGAGGCCCGAGAAGGCCTCGTCGAGAAGCAGCGCCCGCGGCCCAGAGAGCAGCATCCGCACCAGCGCCACCCGCGCCTTCTGCCCGCCCGAGAGCGTCGACGGATCGCGGTCCGCGAAGCCGTCGAGCCCCACCTCGGCCAGCGCCGCGGCGATCCGGGCGCGCCGGTCGGCACGGGAGCCGCCGGGCGGCAGGCCGAAGGCGAGGTTCCCTCCGACGCTGAGATGGGGAAAGAGCAGGTCGTCCTGGAACAGGATGCCGATGCGGCGGCTCTCCGGCGGCAGGCGGGTGATGTCGGTGCCGTCGAGCCGGACCGAGCCCGTGGCGGTGAAGCCGGGCGGCAGCGTGCCGGTCAGATAGGCCAAGAGCGTCGACTTGCCGGCGCCGGAAGGTCCCATCAGCGTCACCACCTCGCCCGGCGCAATGCGCCGGTCAAGCGCCAGCAGATCCCGACCGCCACGGGCGATGCGCACCTGGCGAAGCTCCAGCCCCTCAGCCATTGAGTGTCCGCCGGTTGCGCCACAGCAGGGCTGGCAGCAGCGTCGCCACGGCGAACGGCAGGAGCGCCGCCGCGGTCTGGGCAAGGCCATAGGCGCCGATCGCGCGCCGGTCGCCGCCCGAGGCGAGCGCCACCGCCTCGGTGGTCAGGGTGACGACGCGCCCGCCGCCGGCAAGCAGGGTCGGCAGGTACTGTCCCACCGACACCGCGAGCCCGACTGCCGCCGCGGTCAGCACCGGGCGCAGCAGCATCGGCAGGCGCACGGCCCACAGGACCCGCCAGCGCCCGGCACCGAGCGCCGCGGCGACCCGGCCGATGCGGGGATCCAGCGCCCGCCAGGGTCCGCCGAGGGAGAGGAAGACATAAGGCAGCACGAAGACGAGGTGTACGGCCACGACCGGGACCGGTCCCGCATGCGCGCCGAGATCGAGGAGCAGCATCTGCACCCCCGGCAGGAACGCGACCTGCGGCACGATGAGCGGCAGGTAGAGCAGCCAGAGACCGCGCGGCCCCATCCGCCGGGCGGTCCGGTCTTCGGCCTCCAGACAGAGGACCGCCAGGAGGAGCGCGATCCCGGTTGCGGCCAGTGCCACCAGCGCGGTGGTGGCGGCGGCGCGGCCGAGCCCCGGCCCGAGGCGCATCCAGGTCTCGGCGGTGATCCCTTGCGGCAGGGCATCGGGAAAGCCCCAGAACCCGGCGACCGACCAGACCGCGAGCCCGGCCAGACCGGCCGTGACGGCAGCTGCGCAGAGCCCGGCCGCGGCGAGACCCAGTGCCCTGAGGACAGGCTCGGCCCGGCCGCGCCCGCCGGCCTCGATCCAGCGCCGTCCGAGCGCCGCCACCGCCATCTCGGCCCCGCGCCAGAGCAGCAGCGCGCCGGCCACCAGGAGCGTCTGCAGAACCGCCCCGGCCGCCGCGGTCAGGCGCCGGGTGAGGTCGGGGTCGTCCATCCAGGTCAGGACCTGGACCGCGAGCGGCGGCGGCGTGGTCGGCCCCAGGATCAGCGCCGCATCGACGACGGTCATCGAGTAGGCGAGCACGACGTAGACCGGCAGCCGGATCTGAGGATAGACGCGCGGGAAAACCGCCTTGAGCCAGCCCGACACGCGGCCATGGCCGAGCGCCTGCGCCACCCGCAGGCCGCGGGTGCCGTCGCTCTGGCCAAGCGCGACGAGCGTCATCAGAAGCAGGAACGGCACCTCCTTGGCGACGAGCCCGGCGGTCAGGGCGAGCCCCGCCGGGTCGTTCAGGATCAGGAGGTCGGGCGGTTTCGACCAGCCGGTGAGCCAGGGCGAGGCGAGGCGCGCGAGCCAGCCGGACGGCGCGATCAGGAAGGCAAGCCCGAAGGCGACCGCCGCATGGGGCACCGACAGGAACGGCGCGAGCGCCCGTTCGAGCAGCCGGAAGGGACGGGTCCCGGCCCAGCCGGCAGCCAGCAGCGTCACGATGGCAAGCGACAGGAGCGTGGCGAGAAGGCCGGTGGTCAGCGACAGGCGCACCGCGGCGCCGAGACCGGGCCAGGCGAAGAGCATGCGCAGCGGCCC
Organism: Paracoccaceae bacterium; assembly: GCA_020425125.1. Lineage (GTDB taxonomy): Bacteria > Pseudomonadota > Alphaproteobacteria > Rhodobacterales > Rhodobacteraceae > Meridianimarinicoccus. The sequence continues at coordinate 13,869 of JAGQRV010000030.1, forward strand.
GAGCGACGGCCCCCAGGCCCCCGCCGCGGGCAGATGACCGAACGCGGGCAGAAGCGTGCCCCAGAGCCCGGCCGCGACCGGACCGAGCATGACCAGAAGCGTGAGCCTCGGCGCGAAGGCGAGGCGCGGGCGCGGGTTCGGGTCGTCCACCGCTCCGCCCTGCCCTGCCGGTCTATCGGCCGGCGCCGTAGCGGTGCTGCCAGTCCTCGGCGATGCGGCTCATCCAGCTTGGATGCGGCTCGGGCCGGACCATGCCCAGCTCTGCCGGGGACAGCGTGGCGACACCCAGATCGAGCGCCGCGAAGGCATCACGATCGGCCGCATCGAGCCTGGCCAGGTCGAGCACGGTGCCGTAGCCGAGCACCGCGGGATCCTGGGCGCGCAGCTGCGCTTCGGGCGACAGCAGGAAATTGGCGACCACCATGGCCCCGGCCTTGGCCGCGGAATTGTACGGGATCGCCACGAAGGAGGCATTGCCGAGGGTGCCGCCCTTCAGGACGAAGGTCCGCACGCTGGGGGGCAGCCGGTGGTCGGCGATGGCGGTTGAGGCTTCGCCGGGGCTGAACGAGATGGCGAGGTCGATCTCGTCATCGGCGATGAGCGGGATCTGCGCCGGGCCGGTCGCGGGATAGGCGCGCCCGCCGCGCCAGAGCGCCGGGGTCAGCGCGTCCAGATACGCCCAGAGCGGCGCCGTGACGGCGGCGTAATCGGCCTCCTCCGCCGGATGCTGCAGCACGTCGGGATCGGAGGTGATGTCGACCAGCACCTGCTTCAGGAATGTCGTGCCGAGGAAATCGGGGGGCTGCGGATAGGTGAAGCGCCCGGGATGCGTCAGCGCCCAGTCGCGGATCGCGGCCATGTCCGCCAGCGGCGCGGCGATGTCGGCCGTGTCGTACATGAAGACGACCTGCGCCATTGCCCAGGGCGATTCGTAGCCCTCCGTCGGCACGGTGAAATCGCTTTCCAGCGGCTTGCAGTCGGCGTCCGCGAACTGCCAGTTCGGCAGCGCCCCGGCGAAGGGACCGAACAGCAGCCCGGCCGACTTCATCGCCGCGAAGTTGGGGCCGTTGATCCAGATCAGGTCGACGCCGCCCTCGCTGTCCTGGCCGGCCTGCTTTTCGGCCAGCACCCGCCCCACCGCGTCGGCGGTGTCGGCGAGCTTCACCTGGATCAGATCGACGCCGTTGCGGGCGCGCACCTGGCCGGCGACCCAGGCAATGAAATCGTTGGTCGGCGCCGATCCGCCCCAGGCATGCCAGTAGACGGTCTGGCCGCGCGCCGCATTCTCGACGCCGGGCCAGTCGGCCGGGTCCGGATCCGCGGCCGCCACCGGGGGCGCCGCCAGCACGGCCAGCGCGAGGGCGAGGCAGGCGGCGAGACGGGAGCGGTGCACGCGCGGTCCTGCCATCAGAGGAAGATCCGGCGGGCGGCGGCGATGCGCAGGGCGCCGGTCAGGAAGCAGAGCGCGCCGAACGCCCAGGCGAGCGGCGCGAACAGACCGGGGAGCAGGCAGAGCGCGACGAAGAAGAGGATCGTCTCGGTCCCTTCGAGAAGCCCGTTCGAGAAGTAGAGCGATTTCAGGCCCCGCGCCGTCGTGCGCATGCGCCGCTTCTCGGCCAGGATCGCGAAGCCGAGGAAGCTGGTGCCGTTGAAGTAGAACGAGGCAAGCAGAAACGCCCCGGCAGTACCGTTGGCGGCCGGGTCGGCGAGGACGAAAGCGAACGGGACCGCACCGTAGAAGAGGAAGTCCGCGGCAATGTCGAGATAGCCGCCGAAGCTGGTGCGCCGGGTCGCGCGTGCCACGGCACCGTCGAGGCCGTCGGCAAGCCGCGAGGCCAGCAGCGGCAGAAGTGCGAGCGTCTCCCGGTTGGCGGCGATCAGCGCCGCCGCGGCAAGCCCGAGCGCGAGTCCGGTCAGCGTCACCTGATTGGCCGTCACGCCGACCCGTGCCATCCGCCGGCCAAGAACGGTCAGCGGCGGGTCGATGATCTGGCGCATCGGAGCATCGAGCATGGGCTTTCCTTTCGAGTCCCATCCTTGGCGTGGAGCGTCCGATCCGGCAATCGCCCCTGACGTCATTGTGACCGGTTTTCAGGCGTCTGGCGGAATTGCCGCGCCGCAGCATTTCGCCGGAACTCACCGGTGGACAGGGCGCCCCTCCCCTTCCTCCACCATGGCGCCAGCCTTTCTTTGGCGTCGTTCCCCGCGGGGACCCTGCCGAGGAGACCACCGGACGACAGGGGACATTCTCACCAGCAGCGCATGCCATCATTTATTCTAATGTTTTAGTTTGTCAGACTATTCAGAAAGTCCTCCACAGCCGCTTCCAGACGACGCCGGTCCAGCGCGGTGAAATCGGTATCCAGCCGAAGTTCAAGCCGCCCCTGGGATGCCGTGCATTTCGCCTCGCCGAGCGCGCATTGTACCTGGAAGGTGGTGCGGGCCTTTCGCGCCGGACGCGCCGAGGAAGCACCGGGGTTCCCCGCGGGGAACCCGGAGGGCGGCGCCTCCGCCTCGGGGTCGTCGTCACCGGGTTCGCCGGAATAGGCGCGGAGAACGGCGAGTTCCTCCTCCGCCGTGCGCCCTGCCCTGCGCGCCAGATCCCGCAACAGCCCGTTCACGCTCTCCGGCTCGCCCTCCATGCGTTTGCGCACCGCCAGACCGAGCGCGCGCGGGATCGCCTCGGCATGGACCAAATGGCCGTCAAGCACCGCCATCATCTTCGCGAAGGCGCGAATGTAGCTGCGCTTCTGCTTCCCGGCAGAGCCGTAAAGCGCCTGCACCGCCGCATCGACGCTCTCGGCCGACGTGCCGGGATCCTCGGCATAGGATCGCGCCAGCGCCGCCATTTCGGCGAAGGAGATGTCGCTGCGGATCAGGTTCTCGTCGACCATCCGGCGGTAGAGCAGCTCGAGCGTTTCGCCTTCGGCCAGGACCACCGCCGGGATCGACCGGTACTGCGCATCGCCGGTTTCCTCGAACAGCGCGCGGTAGGCGCTCAGTCTGCGCAGCCCTTGAATCAGCTCGAAGCCGTCCGCCGCCGCCTCGACCTGAATTGGATTCGAGAGACCGATCGCGCGAATGCTGTCCATCAATTCCTGCAGCCCGTCCGAGTCCAGATCGCGCCGGTCCCGGGTCAGCTTGTTCGTCCGGACCTCGCCGATATCGAGCGACGACAGGACGAGACCCTGGCCGCGCAGGCGCACGAATTCATGCGCCAGCGCATCGTTTTCCGCCCGGATCGCTCGTTCGGCTTCGGCACGGACGCGAAGCGCTTCGGCATTCTCGCGAACCGCGCTGGCCATCGGCCCCCGGCGTTCGGCCGGCGAAACGGGCTCGCTTCCCGGCGTCTCGGCAGCGGGGTTCGCTTCGGCTTCGTCGGGCATTTCGATATCGAACATGCGGCGCTTGCGGCTCATCCTCAGTCCTCCATCTTCGCCCAGGCCAGGGCCAGGTTGTCACGGAATTCGCCGTAGGCCCGGTCGAACGTTGCGCGTGCCCGGCGCCAGGTTTCCCGCGTCATGTTGCGGTAGTCGATTTCGTAGACAGAGCTCAGGAACCGCCCCGACTGCTCCACCGCCCGGGTCAGCTCGATCGGGTGCTGGCAGAGCCGTTCGCCGAACACCTTGCCGAACGCTTCATACATCGCCCGGTGGAGATCATTGCCGGGTTCGAAGCGGGTCAGCAGGAAGCGCAGATCGAGGAAGGCCTTGGGCGATCGCCCGTTCCCCGCGGGGAACGACACGTCGCGAAACCCCGCATCCAGATCCTCGAGCGCTTCGGCGAGCTGGCCGATGAAGCTCGTGGTGCTGTCATATTCCCAGTAACCCGGGCCCGACGGAATATAGAGGACATCGGCGGCAAACACCGCGTTCATCGACTGATAGCCGATCGCCGGAGGGCAATCGAAGATGATCATGTCGTAGCTGTCCGCCGGAACTGCATCCAGATACCGGGCAACCGCCGCGAAGAACGACCAGTCGGGATTCAGGTGCCGGTATTGCGCCGACGCGAATTCCACGAAGGCGGCGTTGGCACAGGAGGGAATGATGTCGATCGTCGGCCAGGACGTCGCCTGAATGAAGTCGCTGACCCGCAGCTCCTCCAGCCCCATGTTGCGGACCGAGGCCGGCAGACGCCGCTGGGGCAGGGTGGCGCCCGACGCCGCCCCGACCGCCGCGCTGTTCATCCGGTCGGTTTCCCGGATCAGGTCGCGCGCCATGATGCCCCACACCGTGTGATCCTCACTGACATCGCTGAGCCCCATCGAATGGCTCAACGTCGCCTGCGGGTCGAAATCGATGCAAAGGACCCGGTACCCGTCGAGCGCCGCGGCATGGGCGAAATGCAGCGCCACGGTCGATTTGCCGGCGCCGCCCTTGAAGTTCGCGATCGCCGCCCGGATTGCGCGCTTGCCGTGCGGCCGGTGGGGCAGGAGGGTCTTGCGATTGATCTTCATCCGCCGGCGCAGCTCGTTGATCTCGTCGAGCGAGAACCAGCGCTGCCGTCCGTCCTCCTGGACTTCACCGGCAGGCAGCGACGGATCGGCGGCCAGCCGGCCCCGAAAGGTCGACTGGTTGACCTGAAAGATCAGTTCCGAAACCTCCCAGGATGAAAACCGCCGCAGCGTCTTCTCCAGTTCCGGCGAGTAGGTCTGCTTGCGGATCCAGCCCTGCATCTTCAGCGACTGGGCCTGCAGCGCCTGCAGGTTTTCGTAGCTGTACATCGTGCCTCACAACGTTATTTCTGCTCTTGTCCCGAAATACGCCGATTGGACAGATTTGGCAAAAGAGAATATCATCATCGGAGATTTCGGCGGCCCGAGATAACAAACAGCGGCGCTCCAATGGCTTGAAGCGAATCACTCCCGCCCTGAGGCGGCACAACCAGATGCGGCGCGGCGCGCCAAACGGGGGACAATATCGGGGCCAATCCGCAAATTGCGGGGACAGAATTTCCACTACAGGGGACGGACAGAATGTCCCCCATTACCTTTGAAACCAACATTCATTCCAAAATTCGGGTCCGGTTCGGCGCGCAAGATCAGCAGCGTTGACTCACGCCCCATTTGGACGCAAAATCCTGCCACAATAGAATTAGCGTCCTGACGAAGTATCAGGGGGCAGCGGATCATCCCGCGAGGCAAGAGCAGGAGCGGCCGATGCTGGCCACGAGACCGTTGGGGCAGGGCGCTGCCTCGAAGAAATACGATGTGCTCACCGCACTCGGGGCACATGCCTGCGCGGGCAGCAAGCACCGCCAGAAACTGATCCTTCGGTTCATCACCCTGATCACGGCCCGATACAACTGGCAACGGGACGAGTTGAGCGTGGGCCGGGCCGAAATGGCGCGCCTCTGGCAGGTCGACGAGCGGACGGTCAAGCGCGAACTGGCAAAGCTCCGGTCGCTGCAATGGCTCACGGTCAAGCGGGTCCCGGCGCGGGGCAGGGTGGCCGTCTACGCGATCGACTGGCACGTCGTCCTGAACGAGACCCGTCCGGAATGGCGCAATATCGGGCCGGATTTCTCGGACCGGCTGATCGCGATGACCGGCGGCACCGAAGAGCCGGAACCGACGTCGACCGTCGTCGCCTTTCCGGCCCCCCCGCTGGGTGACGGCATCTGGGCACGGACGCAAGCGGCCCTGCACCAGGCCGATCCTGTCTTCTTCGCAAATTGGCTCATGCACGTGGAGTGCGTGGGGCTGTCTCAGGGAATTCTGGAACTGGCCGCGCCGACGGCCTTTCACGCACAATATCTGAACACCCATGCCTTGCAGAGGCTGCTGCAATCCGTGCAGGACGAGGCGCCACAGGTGCATCGGATCTTCGTGCGAAAAAAATGAGCTGCTTCAGTCGTGGGCAAAACACAGCCAAAACGCACATGACCCGAACGGTTTGAGGGACCGGAATGTGCGAGATCGTCGGCCATCGCGGCGCGCGAGGCGAGATGCCCGAGAACACTCTGGCGGGTTTTGCCCATTGCTTCAAGATGGGCCTTCAAGCCATCGAGATGGATGTGCATCTGACTGCCGATGGTCAGGTGGTTGTCTGTCATGATCCGCGGCCCCGTCCGGCCCTGACCCGGAACGCGGACGGTCAGTGGATCGACGCCGACCCGCCCCTGATCGTCTGCACCCCCTTGGCCGAGTTGAAGCAGTATGACGTGGGTGGAGCCCGGCCCGGCAGTGCTGATGCGGCACAGTTTCCCGGTCAGGCAGTCCTGTCGGGAGAGCGGATTCCGACGCTGGAAGAGGTACTGAAACTGGCGGTAACGTCAGGACCGGCGGTGCGGCTTGTGATCGAGATCAAGTCGGATCCAACGGATTCCGTTCAGGCGACGGCGGCACTCGGCTGCGCGGAGGCCGTGGCGGGCTTGCTTCGGGGTCATCCGCTGTCTCGGCTGGCGGTGGTGGAATCCTTCGATTGGGCCGTGATGGCGCGGTTACGCGACGCGGCGCCCGAATTGAGCCGGGGGTATCTGACCTGCACCGGGATGGCGAGAAAGGGGGGTGCCACGTATTACGAGGGATCCCCGTGGCTTGCCGGCCGCCACGACGCTGACCCGGTTGCGCTGGTGGCGGCGGAAGGTGGACAATTCTGGGGCCCCTGGTGCGGCGACGTTGACGCCGGCGCAGTGACGGCGGCCCGCAAGGCCGGGCTTGGCGTCATCGTCTGGACCGCAAATTCAGATGATGAGATTGCACGGCTGGCCTCTCTGGGCGTCGACGGAATCGTCACCGATTACCCGACCCGTGCCCAGCGGATCCTGGCCAGGTCAAGACCCGACTGAGCCTCCGGAAGCGGCCCTTCGCGGGACGGAGTAAACGAAAAATTTACCATTCGCGCGCTACCCAAAAGGTGCGGGCGGGGGTGGGGGCTCCCCGCCCCACCGAACACCCGAAGCACATGGCCCACCATGGTCCCGCGGCGATGCGGACCGCCAGAACGCCGCCGATCGCGATTGCCGATGGCGGGTCAGAGGGCCTCGCGGATGCGGGCGACCACCATCTCGGGATCGCCGGTCGCATCCACCAGAGGCCAGTCGGGTGGCCGGGACGTTGTCTCCGCCAACTGGCGCCGAAGCACGGTGACATCGGCGTCCGAGGCGTCGTCCCGGCGGGCGCCGATCCGGGATTCCAGCGTTCCCGGATCGGCGTGAAGCCACAGACCGCGAAACGGGACGCCGCAGCGCGCCGCCGCGGCCCGCGCGGCGTGGCGTTCTTCGGTGGCGAGAAACGTCGCGTCCAGAATCACCGAATGTCCGGCAACAAGGATCGCCTCGGCGCGCTCGAAAAGCCGCGCATAGACCCTGGCCGAGACCTCCGCGCGATAGGCCGAGCGCGGAAGCGGCGTCAGCGCGGCAACGCCATAGATCGCCTTTCTCTCCACGTCGCTTCTGATCTGGATCGCGCCGGGGGCCGCGCCGATCTCCGGCGCCAGACAGCGTGCCACGGTAGACTTGCCGCTGCCCGACATTCCGCCGATGGCAATGAGGCGGGGTGGCGCCGGGGTGAGGAACGCGGCGGCTTCGTCCAGATAGGCCCGGGCATCGGACTTGAGCCGGTCCGCGTCGCCGGCATTCATGGCCTGCACGTCGACCATCGCGCGGATGGCTGCGCGTACGGAGAGGAAGAGGGGCAGGGGGGCCAGTGCCCCCGAATCCGCGGATGCCTCGAGCCAGGCCGTCAGAGTCGCAGTCGCAGCCTCCCGGAGCCCGCGGTGGAGCATGTCCATGAGGAGAAAGGCGAGATCGTAGGCGATGTCGCACGTCCCGAGGCGTTCGTCGAATTCCAGCGCGTCGAACGGCACCGGCCGTCCGTCGATCAGGACGAGGTTGCGCAGATGCAGGTCGCCATGGCAGCGCCTGACTGCGCCCGCCCGACTGCGGGCGGAAAGGCGCGGGGCGTGGACCTCAAACGCGGTGCGCAGGGCGGCGTCGAAGCGGCGGATCTCGTCGGCGCCGAAGACCTGGGTCATTCCGGCGAACGCGCGGGACAGTTCCTCGACGATTTCGCCAATGAGGACCGCACCATCCTCCGGTTTCCGCTCTGCGTTGGCATGGTAGCGCGCCACCGCCGCGCCCAGAGCCGTCGCAAGGGCGCGGTCGAGCCCGCCCGCGTCGGCAATCGCGGACAGCTCCGCACCCTCGGGAAACCGGCGCATCAGCAGGACATGGTCCACGACCTCGCCCGGACCGTCGAAGCCGAGCCGCCCCCTGGTTTGACGGGTGATGGTCGCGACGCGCCGATAGATCATCGGGGCTGCCGGGCGGTTCAGCGACAATTCGCGGTCCAGCGCGGCGCGCCGCTTCCCGGGCGTGGAGAAGTCGAGATATTCGTATCGGACGGCACGCTTCAGCTTCATCGCCTGGTCCCCGGCGAGGAAGACGATGGCCGAATGGGTGGCAATCTCCTTCGGGGCCGTGCCCCCGTGGGTGGCGGGATCGCGCAGAAACGCGAGGACCTCGGCCTGGCTGTCTTCGGGTTCGGGCATGGATGCGACTCCGGGGCTGATCCGGATCTGGCACGGATGCGCCGCTTGCGCGGTGCGGCAGGTCAACGCGGGCGGATCGCGGACGACGGGGTTACGGCACCAGAACCGCCGCCCCCTGCAGCCGGCCATAGCGCAGGTCGTCGAGTGCCTGGTTCGCCTCGGCCAGCGGGTAGGCCACCGTTTCCGTAACCACCCCGGCGGCCTCGGCCAGCGGAAAGAACGCCTCACCGTCGGCGCGGGTCAGATTGGCGACCGAGACGATCTCGCGTTCGCCCCAGAGATCGGCATAGGGAAATCCGGGGATGTCCGACATGTGAATGCCGCCGCAGACGACTCGCCCGCCTTTCCTGACCGTCTTGAGCGCGGCCGGGACCAGTGCGCCGACGGGCGCGAACAGGATCGCGGCATCCAGCGTGGCCGGGGGCGAGGCATCCGAATCTCCGGCCCAGACGGCGCCGAGCTTGCGGGCGAAGGTCTGCGCGGCCGTATCGCCGGGCCGGGTGAAGGCGAACAACTCCCGCCCCTGATGCCGGGCGATCTGCGCCATGATATGCGCCGCGGCGCCGAATCCGTAGATGCCGATGCGTCGGGCTTCCCCGGCCATGACCAGGCTGCGGAAGCCGATCAGCCCGGCACAGAGCAGCGGCGCGAGCGCGACCGGATCGGCCGATTCGGAGAGCGGAAAGACATAGGCCGCGTCGGCGATGCAGAACTCGCCGTAGCCGCCGTCACGGGTGTAGCCGGTAAAGAGCGGCGCATCGCAGAGGTTCTCGCGGCCCATGGCGCAGAACGGACAGGTGCCGCAGGTATGCCCGAGCCACGGCACGCCCGCGCGCTGGCCCAGCGTCAGCCCGGTGACGCCGGGGCCGATCGCATCCACGCGCCCGACCACCTCGTGTCCCGGAACCAGCGGGTGGCCCGGAAACGGCAACTCTCCGTCGACGATATGAAGGTCGGTGCGGCAGACGCCGCACGCCTCCACCGCGATCCGCACTTCGCCTGGGCCCGGCTCGGGCCGCGGCAGATCCGCCGGCCGGAGCGGGGTGCCGGGGCGGTCGAGCACCATGGCGCGCATGGGCCGAGGTCAGCTCTTCATCGAATCGAGAGCGCGGGCGGTGGCGTCCTGGAACATGCGGACGAATTTTTCGGACTCGTCGGAGTATTCGTCCATCGCGCGGCGCAGAAAGTCCTCCTGCAGGGCGCGGGCTTCCTCCAGGCTGCCGCAGGTCAGAATCTTCTGCTGGACCCGCACGTTTTCGCGCAGGCGGTGGCTGAGAAACTGCATCCATTCGCCGTAGAAGCGCGAGACATTCTCGGCCATTGCCGTGTTGAGCGTCGTGACCGCCTCAAGGCCCGACTTCTGGAGTTCGGCAAGGTTTTCCGGTGCGGCGGACTGGGCCAACTTGCTTACCTTGGTCACGGATTGATCCTCCCTGGCTGGTCATCGGCGTGGGCGTACATGCCGGCACCGTGAAAGCTGGCGGGTTCGGGCCCCGCGGCGCCATGGTGACACGCGGTGCGAGTCGCGACAACGCGGCACCTCTGCCCGCCCGGTGTCATCGGCCGGCGGCCGCGTCGAGGAAGGTTCTGCCGAGAGCGAGCGCCCGGAGCGTTGCGGCGGGGTCATAGACGAGGGTCGAGAGAGCCGACCTGTCCTGCTGGTCGAAGCCGTGCGTCACACCGTCGAACGTCACCAAGCTCACCGGCCGACCCTGTGCCGCCATGCGCTCGGCCACGTCGCGGCAAGGGGCGTCGCCGGTCACCAGATCGCCCTCCGCCAGGATCATCAGCACCGGAATGTCGAGGTCCCAGCCGTCCCGCGCCACCCGCGAAGCGGCCCCGCAATAGGGATAGAGCAGGATCGCGCCTTTCAGGCCAGCGGCATTCCCTTCCGCCGAGCCGTCCGGCCAGGCCGTCAGTCCCGGCGGCGGCGGCCGCCCGGCAACGAAGCTGAGATAGTCGAGGACGGCCCAGCCGCCGTGGGACGCGCCGAGCAGCACGATCCGGCTGCTGTCGATCTGCGGCAGGGCGCGCAGGTCGGCGAGCGCCACCGCGACGTCTCCGGCCCGGACCTCGCCGCTGAGTGTCTGGCCGGCGCAGACCAGCCGCCAGAGGTCGAGCGTGTCGAGGCCGCGCGGGGTGTGGCTGTCGACGATCAGCGACGCCCAGCCCTGGCGCCACGCCATCGTCGCCCACCTTTCCATGTTGTCGCGCGGACCGTCGCAGCCCGAGAAGAGGACGAGCGCAGGGTAGGGGGGCGGCGTGTCGGGAGTGAGCAGCCGGTAGTGCGGCGCAAGCAGCGCCGAGCGCTCCGCCGGGCTTTGCCGGCGGGCCAGAAATCCGGTCACCTGTCCGAGCGTGTTGAGGCCGACGAGCAGACCCAGCCCCGTCAGGATCGTCAGCACGACGGCGATCTTGCTGCGCCGTCGCATCAGAAGGGCGGCGGGCGTGCGTCGAAGATCGCCTTGAGCGTCGCGGCACGCGCAGGAGCCCAGCCCTCGGGGTCCACTGCGGCCGCCCAGGCGTCGACATAGTCGCGGGCGATGTAGTAATGGCCGTAGCCCGGCACCTTCAAGGATATCGCCATGTCCAGGGCAAGCTGGAACATGGTCACGACCGGGAACCAGCGGAATTCCGGCGCGACGTCCGGGGCACGGGGCTCCTGCATCCAGTCGGGCCTGCGCAGCCCCGAGGACCAGGTGAAATTGACGATGGCGTCGCTGCCGTATTGCAGGAAGACCAGCCGGATCGGACCCCAGGGCGCGGCGAACTGTTCCAGCCCGCCCTGCTGGTTGGCGACCCGCACGAGCGAGCCGTTGCCGAAGCGCGGCCGCCAGGCCGGGCTGTCCCGAAGCCGCCCGTTCCGGACATCCTGCCAGAACCGGCTGAGGAAGGGCGAGCCGGCCCAGACCGCGCCGTCGATCGGCGCAGCGAGGATGTCGAGGATCGGCAGGGTCTGCTGCGAATTGAAGGCACCCTGGCTCAGTCCGTGGACGAACAGCCGCGGTCGGCGGTCTTCGGGCAGGGTGAGCCAGTATTCGTAGATCGTGTCGAAGAGGATGCGGGCCTGGTCGATCCCGTATTCCGGCGCGACCCACAGCGAGAGCACCGATGTCAGGTAGGAATACTGGACCGCGACGGTTGCGACATCCCCGCCCATGATGAAGTCGAGCGTGTCGTGACCGCCCGGATCCATCCAGCCCGTACCAACGGGGACAACGACGACGAGCGCCTTTCGCGCGAACCCCTCCTGACGGATCAGTTCCTTCAGAGCGAGATCGGCCCGCGCCTGGGCCGTCTCGGCCGAGCGGCGTCCGACATAGACGCGCACGGGGTCCATCGCACCGGGGCCGGAAAACGCGGCGATCTCCGATGCCGTCGGCGCGCGCGAGACGAAAGAGCGGCCCCAGCGTCCCATCTCTCCCCATTTGATCAAGGACGAAGAACTGCCGGTCTTCTGCGGGTCTTCCGGACGCGGAATTTCAGGCTCGATGAGGACATCGGCAGCCTCGAAGGACGCGTCCGCGGCGTTGAGCGCGCGGCGGATCAGGACACCGTCGATCAACGCCCAGAACAGAAACAGTGTGAGCGTGAAGCCGAGGGCCAAGCCGATCCGGGGCGGGACGATCCGGTTGGTCCACCGGGTCAGGCGCCGACGCATAAGCGCGAAGCCCCGCGCCACGATCCAGAGCAGCAGGAATGTGGCCAGGCCGGTCACGGCGATTGTCGCCGGGGGCCCTTCCGGAACCGGGGGCAATTCGACGGCCCGACGGACCGCGTTCTGCCAGGCATCGGCCCGGAAGAGGCCGTAGCCGCAGATCAGCAGCGCCAGTGCGGCGGACCCGATCAGGGTGCTACGACGCTTTGCCGGACGGGGCAGGGGGAGGCCGAGGAACTGCCAGGTCCAGACCAGGAGGCCGCCGAGTTCGTGCCCGATCGCCGCGACGAGTCCGCCCAGCACGCCCTGCATCACCGCTTCGCGCGGCATCAGGGACGGCGTCAGCGAAGCTGCGAAGAAGGCCGCGGCCAGGACCAGTCCCAGTCCGCTGACGGCATGCCCTGCCGCGGTATCCGATCTGCGCGGGCGGTCCATTGCTCGGCTCCCTGCGGCCTCTGTCCGCTCGGTAGCACGCAGGATCGGACCGGCCAAGCGCGTGGCCCGGGCGGCAGTCCGACCTGCCGCGACGCCGCCGTCAGCCGATCCGGTTGCCGCCGGCGTCGAGGATCAGAGAGCCGTCCTCCTTGGCAAGCGGTCCCGGTGGCCAGCGGTCGAGAAGGTCCAGCACGATCTCGGACGGGCGGCACAGCCGCACCCCGCGCGGTGTCGCGACGATGGGCCGGTTGACCAGAACCGGGTGCAGCAGCATTGCGTCCAGGATTGTGCCGTCGTCCACTGCCGGATCCGTCAGGCCCAGAGTCTCCGCCGGCGATTTCGAGGTCCGTAGCGCACTGCGCGGGGTCAGATCCGCCGCGGCGAACAGGGCAAGAAGTTGCGGCCGCGTCCAGCCGGTGTCGAGATAGGGGATGACCACGGGGGTGTAGCCCGCCGCCTCGATGATGCCGAGCACGTTGCGCGACGTGCCGCAGCCGGGATTGTGATGAATCACAACTGTCACCGCTCACTCCGCAGGGGTCTGGACGGCCCGGTCGCCGCGGCCGTCCGCCGGATAGAGGAGCCAGCCCATCGCGACCACGGCGACGACCGCACCGATCAGTTCGGCAATGATGAAGGCCGGCACGTCGAGGGGCCGGATCCCGGCAAAGGTGTCGGAAAAGCCGCGCGCAATGGCGACGGCTGGATTGGCGAACGAGGTCGAGGCGGTGAACCAGTAGGCGGCGGTGATGTAGAGCCCGACGAGCCAGGGCACGGCGTCGCCGCGGAAGCGAATCCCGGCCAGGATCGTGGTGACCAGACCGAAGGTGGCGACCAGTTCGGCCAGCCACTGCGCCGGACCCGAACGCACGGTGTGCGAGATCTGCCAGACCGGCAGTTCGAACATGGCGTGGGCGAGCAGGCTGCCGGCGATGCCGCCGAGAATCTGGGCCACGACGTAAAGCGCGGTCTCGCGCGAGCCGATCTCGCGCCGGATCAGGAAGGCGAGGCTGACCGCGGGATTGAAATGCGCGCCGGAGACCGGTCCGAAGCAGGTGATGAGCACGACGAGGATCGCGCCCGTCGGAATGGTGTTGCCAAGAAGCGCGAGCGCCACGTCGTCGGTCAGGCGGTCGGCCATGATGCCGGAGCCGACCACCGTTCCGACAAGGAGGCCGGTACCGAGCGCCTCGGCCGCGAGGCGGCGCGAAAGATCGAACTGCATCAGGCCGGGCTGCCCTCGGCCGGCGCCTCGATCTGCTGGCCGATCTCGTCGAGACGCTTCTGCAGCGCGAACCTGTCGATCGTGTTGAGCGGCAGGTTCACGAAGATCGAGATCCGGTTGTAGAGCATCCTGTAGGCATCGGCGAAGGCCAGCGACCGTTCCGCGGGCGTGCCGGTCACGGCTGCGGGATCGGGGACGCCCCAGTGGGCGGTCATCGGCTGGCCGGGCCAGATCGGGCAGATCTCGTTCGCGGCATTGTCGCAGACCGTGAAGACGAAATCCATTTCCGGTGCGCCGGGGGCGGCGAACTCGCCCCAGTCCTTCGACCGTAACTGGTCGGTGTTGTAGTTCAGATGCCTGAGCAGTTCGACGGCGTTGGGGTTCGGTGCGGCGGCGGGATGCGATCCGGCCGAATAGCCGCGGAACTTGCCGGGTCCCACGCGATTGATGATCGATTCGGCGATCAGGGACCGGGCGGAGTTTGCCGTGCAGAGGAAGAGGACGTTGTAGGATTTCTGGGACATGTGCGGTCTGGACCTCGGTCAAGGGACGGGTTTGTGCGCTGGCATGTATCTGCGGCCATAGTCCATACCGATCCCACGAGGTCAACGACCGGCTGTCGCAATGGCAGGCGCAAGACGCGGCAAATTGAACCTCCGCTCATCGGCGGCCGCGTCTTTCAAGTTTGACTGGAACCTCTTCCGGCTTCGTGATCTGGTAAGAAAATGTCGCAAACAGACTATCTGAAAACGACATTCCGATTGTCACCCGTATGCTTGCCGGTGAGTCCGGACATTCGACCCGCGCGACCTATGTCCTTGGGATGGCGCCAAAAGAACAACCGACAGGGGAGATATCATGACCAACACGCGATATGCGGGGCCCATCGACCGGATTGCTGCGGCGGCACGTACCGGCCGGATCTCCCGCCGCGACTTCATGCACTACTCGATGGCGACCGGCCTGACCGCATCGGCCGCCACGGGGCTCTGGACCGGAGCGGCGCGGGCCCAGCCGAAAAGCGGCGGCACATTCCGCTGGGGTATCCACGACGGGAACACCTCGGATACCCATGACCCGGCGACCTACGTGACGCGCCAGATGATCTTTCTCGCGCATCAGTACCGGTCCTATCTCACCATGATCAATCCGGACAACTCGCTCGGCCCGGATCTCGCCACCGATTGGGAGGCGACGCCCGACGCGGCGCAATGGACCTTCGAGATCGATTCCGATGCCAGCTTCCACAGCGGCAGGCCGGTGACGGCCCGGGACGTTGTCGCGTCGCTGAACCACCATCGCGGCGACAAGTCGGCCTCGGCCGCCAAGCCGCTCCTGGCGAGCGTGACGGACATCACTGCGGATGGTGATCACACCGTCGTCGTGACCCTTGACGGCGGTCTCGCCGATCTTCCCTGGCTGATGACGGACTATCACCTCGCGATCTGCCCGGCGAACGAAGACGGCAGCATCGACTGGCAGTCGGGTGACGGCTCCGGCCCCTACAAGATCGACAGCGGCGAATTCGGCGTCCGCTGGTCGCTCAGCCGGTTCGACGGCTGGCACGGCGAGGGCGCCTATTTCGACGCGGTCGAGATGCTGATCCTGAACGATCCGAACGCGCGCCAGACCGCGCTGGTCACGGGCGACGTCGACTGCGTGTCGCTGATCGACCTGAAGACCAAGGCCCTGCTGGAGCGGAACCCGAACATCATCGTGGACAACATCCCTTCCGGCGCGGCGATCACGATGCCGATGTTCTGCGACGCCGATCCGTTCACGGACGTGAAGGTCCGCCAGGCGATGAAGCTGGCCATGGATCGCGACGAGATCATCGAGAAGATCGCGTTCGGCGCCGCGACGAAGGGCAACGACTTCCACCTCGCGCCGGTCCAGCCCTATTGGCCCGACGACATTCCGCAATACGATTACGACCCCGACAGGGCCAAGGCCCTGCTGAAGGAGGCCGGAGCCGAAGGAATCTCGGTGAATCTCTCCACGACCGACAGCATCTTCTCGGGCGCCGTCGACATGTGCGTGCTCTATGCCGAGCAGGCGAAGAAGGCCGGGATCAAGGTCAACGTCGTGCGCGAACCGAGCGACGGTTACTATTCCGACGTCTGGCTGAAGAAGCCCTTCTGCCTGGTCTCCTGGGGGGCGCGGCCGACCCCGGACGTGATGTTCACGCTCGCCTATGCCAGGGGCGCCGCCTGGAACGAAAGCCACTGGGACAACGCGCGCTTCAACGAACTTCTGCTGCAGGCCAAATCCGAGCTGGATCAGGACAAACGGGCCGAGTTGTACCGCGAGATGTGCCTGCTGATGCACGACGACGGCGGGACGATCATCCCGTTCTTCAACAACTTCGTCTTTGCGCGGCGCAGCAACGTGGTCCACCCGGATCAGGTCGCCGCAAGCTGGTCCTGCGACGGTGCGCGCGCGGCCAGCCGCTGGTGGTTCGAATAACCTGAGAGCCGGCCGCGCGGCAGCAGATAGAAGGAGGATCCCCGATGGGAGACGTCACGAAGCTGATCGCCCGAAGGCTTGTCTACGGAGCCCTCACCCTGCTTGTCGTGTCTATCCTGATCTTCTTCGCGGTCGAACTTCTGCCCGGGGACATCGCGCAGGCAGTGCTGGGGCAGGGCGCAACCAAGGAGACCGTGGCGGCGCTGCGCGAGCAGATGGGTCTCGACCAGCCCGCACCGGTCCGCTACCTGCACTGGCTGGCCGGCGCCGTCCACGGCGATTTCGGGGTATCGCTGATCTCGGGCGACCGGGTGAGCGCGGTGATCGGGCCGCGCTTCCTGAACACGCTGTTCCTGGCCTCGTACGCGGCGGTCATCGCGGTGCCCTTTGCCATAACCCTCGGCATCCTCGTGGCGCTGTTGCGCAACTCGATCTTCGACCGGGTTGCCAACGTGGTGACCCTGACGGCAATCTCTTCGCCCGAATTCTTTCTGGGTTACATCCTGATCCTGTTCTTCGCGGTCAAGACCAGTGCCTTTCCCGCGATCGCCAGCATCGGCAGCCACATGAGCTTCGGCGATCTGCTCTACCGCAGCTTCCTGCCCGCGCTGACGCTGGTCCTTGTCGTGACGGCGCACATGATGCGGATGACCCGCGCGGCGATCATCAGTCTCCTGGCCTCGCCCTATATCGAGATGGCCCGCCTCAAGGGGGTGTCGCCATGGCGCGTGATCGTCCGCCACGCCCTGCCGAATGCCTGGGCGCCGATCATCAACGTGGTGGCGCTGAACCTTGCCTATCTCATCACCGGGGTGGTGCTGGTCGAGGTGGTCTTCGTCTATCCGGGAATCGGCCAGTTGCTGGTCGACGCCGTTTCGAAGCGCGACTTCCCGATCGTGCAGGCCTGCTGCCTGATCTTCGCGGCGACCTTCATCCTCCTCAACCTTGCCGCCGATGTGGGCGCGATCCTGACCAACCCGCGGCTGAGGCATCCGAAGTGAGGGCGCCGCAATGAGCCATTTCGTCCTCGGCTATTTCGCCGTCCTGATCGCCGCGTCCTGCCTCGCTGCCTATTTCGGCCGGCGGCCCGTCTTCATGCTGCTCTTCGTGCTGACGCTGGCCTCGGCGCTTGCCGGGCTCTTCGGCGGTGTGCCGGCGCTCAGGTTCCTGACCGGCGCGGCCGCCGTATTGGCGCTTGCCGCGGGCATTTCCTATGCGTTCCGGGAGTTCCTGGCGATCGTGTTCGGCGGCGAGGCGGAACGCGAGCTGAAGAACGCGCCGTTGACAGCCATCTTCGGGCTGTTCGTGATCGCCGTCTACGCCATTGCGGCGGTCTTCGCGCCCATCATCGCACCCTTCGGTCAGGCCGAGGTGGTCTCGTCGGCCTTCGCGCCCGCAGATGCGCACATGCTTCTGGGCGCCGACCAGCTGGGCCGGGACATGTTCAGCCGGATTATCTTCGGCGCCCGCAATTCGGTCGGAATCGCGCTGATGGCGACGCTGCTCGCATTCTTCTTCGGCGCGCTCGGCGGGCTGATCGCGGCGGTCAGGGGCGGCGTCATCGACACCCTGATCGGGCGCATCGCCGACGTGATCATGTCGGTGCCGTCGCTGATCTTTTCGCTTCTGATGCTGTCGATCTTCGGCACCTCGATCGTGGTGATCGTCATCGTCGTCGCGGTGATCTATTCGCCGCGGGTCTTCCGCCTGACCCGTGCGGTGGCCGGCAACATCGTGGTCATGGACTATATCGAGGCCGCGCGGCTGCGGGGGGAGGGCGACTGGTATCTGATCCGGCGCGAGATCCTGCCCAATGCCACGGCCCCGCTGGTCGCCGAATTCGGGCTCGAATTCTGCTTCGTGTTCCTGCTGATCTCGGGATTGTCGTTCCTGGGGCTCGGGATCCAGCCGCCGACCGCCGACTGGGGGTCCATGGTGCGGGAGAACGCGACGCTGATCTCGTTCGGGGAATTGACGCCACTGATCCCCGCCGCGGCCATTGCGCTGCTGACCGTCGCGGTCAACTTCGTGGTGGACTGGATGCTGTGGCGGTCCTCGGGACTGAAGGAGTAATCCCATGGCCAAGAACAAGGACGTGCTGCTCCGGATCCGCGATCTGAGGATCGAGGCGCAGACCGACGACGAATGGCAGGAGATCGTCCACGGCGTGAACCTGACCTTGCACCGGGGCGAGGTCCTGGGCCTGATCGGGGAATCCGGCGCGGGCAAGTCGACGATCGGTCTTGCCGCGATGGGCTTCGCGCGGGACGGCTGCCGGATTTCGGGTGGTTCGGTCGAATTCGACGGGATGGAACTGACCACCTCGTCGCCCTCGGCGCTGCGGGCGCTGCGGGGCTCGCGCATCGCCTACGTGGCGCAATCGGCTGCGGCCTCGTTCAATCCGGCGCACAAGATCATCGACCAGCATGTCGAGGCGCCGGTGATGTACCGGATACGCAAGCGTGCCGAGGCTCAGGAAGACGCGATGCAGCTTTACGAGCGGCTGCGTCTGCCGAACCCGCAGGAGATCGGCTTCCGCTATCCGCACCAGGTGTCGGGCGGCCAGCTGCAGCGGGCAATGACGGCGATGGCGATGGCCTGCCGCCCCGACCTCATCATCTTCGACGAACCGACCACGGCGCTCGACGTCACCACGCAGATCGAGGTTCTGGCGGCGATCCGCGACATCGTCGATCAGTTCGACACGGCAGCGATCTACATCACGCACGATCTTGCGGTGGTCGCGCAGATGGCGGACCGGATCAAGGTCCTGCTGAAGGGCGAGGAGATCGAGGAAGCCTCGACGGAGAAGATGCTGGAGGATCCGCAGGAGGATTATACCCGCAGTCTCTGGGCGGTACGCAGCTTCGAACGGCAGCAGAAGCCGCGGCCCGACGACGGAACGAAGCCGGTGGTCTCGGTCCAGGATATCGACGCCGCCTACGGAGACACCAAGGTTCTGGAGGACGTTTCCTTCGACATCTACCCAGGCATGACCGTCGCGGTCGTGGGCGAAAGCGGATCGGGCAAGTCGACGACGGCGCGCTGCATCACCGGGCTTCTGCCGCCGGCCAAGGGAAGGATACTTTTCGACGGTACGGAAATGCCGCCGGCCTTCCGGCAGCGCAGCAAGGATCAGCTGCGCCAGGTCCAGATGATCTATCAGATGGCCGATACCGCGCTGAACCCGCGGCTCCGGATCGGCGAGATCATCGGGCGGCCGGCACGTTTCTACGGCGGCCTCAGGGGAGTGAAGCTCAAGAACCGCGTGGACGAGCTTCTCGGTCTGATCGAACTGGAACCGTCCAAATTCTATTCCCGCTTTCCGCCCGAACTGTCCGGCGGGCAGAAGCAGCGCATCGGCATCGCCCGGGCCCTGGCCGCGGAACCGCGCTTCATCATCTGCGACGAGGTGACGAGCGCGCTCGACCAGCTCGTCGCTGAGGGGATCCTGAAGCTTCTCGACCGCCTGCAGAAAGAACTGGGCCTCGCCTACATGTTCATCACCCATGACCTGGCCACGGTCCGCGCCATCGCGGACGAGGTCGTGGTGATGCAGAGGGGACGGGTGGTGGAGCAGGGACCCAAGGACGAGATGTTCCAGCCGCCGCACCACCCCTATACCGATCTGCTGCTGTCCTCCGTTCCGGAGATGGATCCGAACTGGCTGACCGCGCTGCTCGAAGAACGCGGGGTCGACAATGTCGGCGAGGCAGCCAAGGTCTGATCTGGCCGAAGCCGGTCAGATGATCGGCTACGCAGAGCCGAGAATGGTCGCCACGACGATCGCGTAGACCGCCAGAGGCGCCTGCCATGAGCCGCCGCGTTTGCGCAGCATGTCCAGGGTCAGTTCACCGCGGCACGATACCAGTCGACGATGGCGGCGCGCTCCTCGGGTTCCACATAGGTCACGTTGGCCGGCGGCATGGCATGGGTAACGCCGGCCTGAAGATAGATCGACCTGGCGTTCCGGGCGATCTCCGCGTCGGTTTCCAGCAGCACGCCCTTCGGTGCATGATGGATCCCTTCCCAGACCGGCTCGCGCGCGTGACACATGGAGCAACGCCCCATCACGATGTCGCGCGCCTGCTCGAATCCGGGGGCCTGCGCGAAGGTTTCCTCGAACCGGGTCATCGGCGCCGCCTCCGCCTCGTCGATGGGCGAGAACATTGGCGCCGTCGAGAGCCAGACGATGATCAGGAACAGGATCACCGTGACCGGCCAGGTCCAGATCGGGTTGCCCGCGCGGGCATGGCGTGTGTTGAAGTAATGTCGGATCGTCACGCCCATCAGGAACACGAAGGCCGGAATCAGCCACGCATTCGGCGTTGCGAAGGCCAGCGGATAGTGGTTCGACAGCATCAGGAACAGGACCGGCAGGGTCAGGTAGTTGTTGTGCGTCGACCTGAGCTTGGCGATCTTGCCGTATTTCGGATCGGGCGTCCGTCCGGCCTTCAGATCGGCCACCACGATCTTCTGGTTCGGAATGATGATGAGGAAGACGTTCGCGGTCATGATCGTCGCGGTGAACGCCCCCAGATGCAGCAGCGCCGCGCGTCCGGTGAAGATCTGGTTGTAGCCCCAGGACATCACGATCAGCGCCACGAAGAGCAGCAACATCAGGGTCGTCGGGGTTTCGCCCAGCTTCGACTTGCAGAGCCGGTCATAGATCAGCCAGCCGACGGTCAGCGACGCCGCCGAGATGAGGATGGCCTGCCAGACGGCCAGGTCGGCCTTTTCCGGGTCGATCATGAACAGGTGCGCGCCCGCCCAGTAGACGATCATCAGAAGCGCAGCGCCGGACAGCCAGGTCGCGTAGCTCTCCCATTTGAACCAGGTCAGGTGGTCGGGCATCCGCTCGGGCGCGACGAGGTATTTCTGGATGTGGTAGAAGCCGCCGCCATGGACCTGCCATTCCTCGCCGAAGGCGCCGGGGGGAAGGTCCGGGGCCTTCCGCAACCCCAGATCCAGCGCAACGAAGTAGAAGGAGGAACCGATCCAGGCGATGGCGGTGATCACGTGCAGCCAGCGGACCGCGAAGGCGAGCCAATCCCAGAGAATGGCATAGTCGTACATGAGGGAACTCCCGGGGCAATCTGGGGTCAGACTAGGCCGCGCCATTCGGGGCCGGTAGTCCAATTCGCTGCCGATTGTCGGGCGATGCACGAAAATCGGGCGGCGCACCGACCCGTCGCCGCTTCTGGCAGCCGCCGGCGTTCAGGGGTGCAGCCGGGTCTCAGCTGCCGCGATAGGTGGCGAAGCCGAACGGCGACAGCAGCAGCGGCACGTGGTAATGGCTTTCTTCGGACATGCCGAACCGGATCGGGATGACGTCGAGAAAGCGGGGTTCCTCGGGCGGCGTACGGCTGGCATCCAGATACGCGCCGGCATGGAAGACGAGCTCGTAGGTGCCGGTGCGGAATTCGTCGGCGGGAAGGATCTGCACGTCGGTGCGCCCGTCCGCATTGGTGGTCAGGCTGCGCAGATGTGTCCGCGCCTCGCCCTCGATCCGGAACAGCTCGATCCGCATCCCCTCGGCGGGACAGCCGCGGGCGGTATCGAGAACATGAGTGGTCAGATAGCCAGGCATCGGGATCTCCGTTCGTCAAATGGGTGGCACGCGGCCGGGATTTGGGCTTACCTCCCGGACGGAACGCCGCCTCGCGCGCCGCGCGGACACTTCGGCACCGTTCCCGAGTACAGGCAAGCGAACCGGAGGACCACGTGACCAGATATCCCCGCGACATGGGTGGCTATGGACCGACGCCGCCGTCCGCCGACTGGCCGGGCGGCGCGCGGATCGCGGTGCAGATCGTGCTCAACTACGAAGAAGGCGGCGAGAACTGCATCCTGCATGGCGATGCTGCGTCAGAGGCGTTCCTGAGCGAGATCGTGGGCGCACAGCCCTGGATCGGACAGCGCCACTGGAACATGGAATCGATCTACGAATACGGCGCGCGCGCCGGTTTCTGGCGGCTCCATCGGCTGATGAAGGATCTTCCGGTGACGGTCTATGGCGTCGCTTCGGCGCTGGCACGATCGCCGGAGCAGGTTGCGGCGATGAAGGGGGCGGGCTGGGAGATCGCCAGCCACGGTCTGAAATGGGTCGAATACCGCGACATCCCCGAAGACGAGGAGCGCGCCCACATGGCCGAGGCCATCCGCCTCCATACCGAAGTGGTGGGGGAACGCCCGAGGGGCTGGTATACCGGTCGGTCGTCGATCAACACGGTCCGACTGGCGGCCGAGGAAGGCGGCTTTGCGTATGTCGCGGATACCTACGACGACGATCTCCCCTACTGGCTCCGGATCTCCGGGCGCGATCAGTTGATCGTGCCCTATACGCTCGATGCCAACGACATGCGCTTTGCGACCCCGCAGGGGTTCAATTCCGGCGATCAGTTCTTCGCCTACCTGCGCGACGCCTTCGACTGCCTTTATGCCGAGGGCACGGCCGGAGAGCCGAAGATGATGTCGGTCGGCCTGCATTGCCGCCTGATCGGGCGTCCGGGCCGGGTGATGGCCCTGCGGCGCTTCCTCGACCATGCGCGGAGCCATGATGGTGTCTGGTTCGCGACCCGGTTGCAGATCGCCGAACATTGGGCCGCCACACATCCACCCGTCGCCTTCGACCGGCCGTCGCGGATGGACGAGGCCGCCTTCGTCGCGGCCTTCGGATCGGTCTATGAACATTCGCCCTGGATTGCGAAGCGGGCCTTCCGGCTGGAGCTCGGGCCCGCGCACGATTGCGCCGCCGGCATGGCCAATGCGCTCGCCCGTGTGTTCCGCTCGGCCACCGAGGCAGAGCGGATGGGCGTTCTTACCGCGCATCCCGACCTGGCCGGCAAGCTCGCGGCGGCGAAGCGGCTGACGACGGAGTCGACGGCCGAGCAGGCCTCTGCCGGGCTCGACGCGCTGACCGATGCCGAGCGGGACGAATTCAGCCGGCTGAACGCCGCCTATGTGGACAAGTTCGGATTTCCGTTCATCATCGCCGTGCGCGACCACACCAAGGCTTCCATCCTCGCCGCGTTCAAGCGCCGGATCGAGAACGACCGGGAGGCGGAATTCGCCGAGGCCTGCCGACAGGTCGAACGGATTGGTGCGCACCGGCTGAAGGCGATGCTGCCGCGATGAGTCGCGATCTGGAGATGCGGCCTCTGACGGTGGAGGCCTTTGCGCCCTTTGGTGAGGTTCTCGAGGCGGTTGGCGCACCGGACCGGATCATCAACCAGGGCTTCTGCGGGCGGTTCCACGACCGCGCGAAGGTGGACTTCGGAACCGGCAGGGCGGGGATCAGCCTGTTCGAGGCGGTGCCGCGCGCGCTTCCCTACACGCTCGACATGGTCGAGCGGCATCCGGAGGGCAGCCAGGCTTTCGTGCCGATGACCGAACACCCTTTCCTGGTCATCGTCGCGCCGGACGAGGGCGGCGTGCCTGGCCGGCCGCTGGCGTTTCGAACGGCGCCGCATCAGGCGATCAACCTTCGTCGCGGCACCTGGCACGGCGTGCTGACACCGCTCCATGCGCCGGGGCTGTTCGCGGTGATCGACCGGATCGGAGACGCGGCGAACCTCGAGGAACACTGGTTCGATACGCCGTGGCGGGTGGTCGGAGGCTGACGGCGCTCAGATCGGCATCGGGTCGGTCGGACCGCTGTCTTCCAGACGCCAGGACGCGGTCCAGGCGTCCTGCGTCCGTTCGAGGACTAGATAGTTCCGCTCGGCCGTATAGACGCTGCGCCGGCCGGGCAGGGGATGCAGCCGAAGCGGATGGTCCTTGAGCGGCGCCTCTCCGAACCGGGCCAGCAGGCCGAGGACCGCCCCGTAAGTCCAGTGCGGCGGCGGATGGGCGATTCCCGAGGCAACGAGCTGATGGATCGGCCCGGATGCTGTGGCCATGGTGCCGCGTGTCGCGAGATGGATCTCGCCCGACAGGAACGTGATCTCGCTGCCGCGCCAGTGCAGCGCAATGGACGCGGAAAGGAAGTCCTGCCATTCGGTCCGGTGGGCGTGGCTCTGCCATTGGTCGCGGAGGTCGTCCTCGTACTTCTCGAACCACGGCGTGCGCTGCATCCAGCTTTCGACCAGCGACAGCCGGGGGCCGATGGCGGGAACGCTTGACAGGATCAGCGTGCGCGGCTCCGCGGGGGCGGCCAACGCGGCACGGAACGCCTCCCAGCCGTTGGTGCCCATTACCCGGTCGGGGCGGCGTTCGGATCTCAGGTCCGGGGCGATGATCCTGAGCCCGGGCAGTGCCACCTGCCAGCCGAGCGACCGGCCGGACGGATCGTCGCAAATGATCGGCAGCCGGTCTGATGTGGCCGCCATCTGAAACAGCAGGAACGCGCGCCGGGCCACTGCGAAGAGGGTCCGCCCGATGGACGAGTCGAGAGCCGGCGGTTTCAGCGAGCCCCATCCGTCGCAGATATCGTGGTCGTCCCACATCGCCAGGGACGGAACGCGTGCAGCCAGATAGGCGAATTCGGGCTGGGCATAGAGTTGCAGGTACCGCGCAGCGAACGCGTCCGCGAGTGACGCGCGCAGGTCCTCGAGTGCATCTTCGTCCACTACTTCGGGCAGATCGCGGGGCCAGCCGGCAGACAGCGGATGCGCATGGGTGGCTTCGTCGGCATAGAT
This sequence comes from Paracoccaceae bacterium, assembly GCA_020425125.1. Classification (GTDB taxonomy): domain Bacteria; phylum Pseudomonadota; class Alphaproteobacteria; order Rhodobacterales; family Rhodobacteraceae; genus Meridianimarinicoccus. The sequence goes on from JAGQRV010000030.1 coordinate 38,787, forward strand.
CTGGTCCCCGCCGTGAAGCAGGATCTGGAACGGCGCTGCGCGGTGCTCCTCGCCCAGCCGAGCCCACATCGCATTCCGCTCACGCATGTCGCGGTCGAGATCGCCATGCTCCTGCCCGTTGCAGGACGCAAAGGCGACTCGGAGGTCGTCGTCGTAGCTGGTGTCGACCGAATATTCGATGCCGTCCGCGCGATAGGTCGCGGTCCCGCCGCGGGGCAGGCGCATGTCGTAGAGATGGATGTCCCAATTCGACATGGATGCGGCAAGGCGATGTCCGGCCTGTCCGTCCGCCGTGGAAACCTCCGGCGCCGGCTGTCCGCTGCAGACCGCCATGAGCGCCGCGAGAAGGACATCGCCGGATTCGAGGCCGCGGAAATGCAGTACCGGGCCGACCGGTCCCCGATCCGGCGCGTCGGCCCCGCCGCCTGTTGCCTTGCGCATGCTGCCGTCCCCTTCGTCCGTCCTGGCATCCGTCCACCGCCCGACCGTCGGCGGGGCAGCCACGTCCCATGGATCAAGGCTGTCGCGGGGACCTGCGCCTCAATTTGCGGGGCGGTGCTAGCCTGTCCCGAACGGGCGCAGCGGCATGTGCCGGTTCACATCCTTGTAGAGCAGATAGCGGAACGGGCCGGGTCCGCCAGCATAGCAGGCCTGCGGGCAGAAGGCGCGCAGCCACATGAAGTCGCCGGCCTCGACCTCGACCCAATCCTGGTTGAGCCGGTAGACCGCCTTGCCCTGAAGGACGTAGAGCCCGTGTTCCATGACGTGGGTTTCCGGGAAAGGGATCACCGCTCCCGGCTGCAGCGTGACGACGGTCACGTGCATGTCGTGGCGCAGGTCGCTGGGATCGACGAAGCGCGTGGTGGCCCAGCCGCCGTTGGTATCGGGCATCGGGTCGGGGCGGATCTGGGCGTCGCTGGATATGACGGGATCGGGCGCCGCCAGGCCCTCGACCTTCTGATAGGCCTTGCGAATCCAGTGGAACCGGGCCGTCGACGTGCTCTGATTGTTCAGGCGCCAGTCGAGCCCGGGCGGCAGATACGCATAGCCGCCGGGTCCCAGCAGGTGCGTGGCGTCACCGAACGAAAGCGTCACCTCGCCATCCATCACGAACAGAACCCCTTCGGCCTGCGGGTCGTTTTCGGGCCGCTCCGACCCGCCGCCGGGCGCCACTTCCATCACATACTGGCTGAAGGTCTCGGCAAATCCGCTCAGCGGCCGGGCAAGGACCCAGAGCCGCGTCCCTTCCCAGAACGGAAGGTAGCTGGTCACGATGTCGCGCAGGCAGCCCTTCGGGATGACGGCGTAGGCGTCGGTGACCGTCGCCCGGTCCGTCAGAAGGTGCGTTTGCCCGGGCAGGCCGCCGACAGGGGAGAAATAGGACCGTTCGGTCATGGGATGGATCCTCCTCGAGGCGCATTTGTTCGTTCACGCGCCATGGGCGCGTTGTCTGCCATCCCGGTGCGATTGCCAAGGCCGGGGCGGCCGGCGGCGCGGTGCGACGGCTGCACGGCCACGAGGATGTGATTCGACAGACAGGGCCGATTCCACGCCTGCGGCGGGTGAAGTGCGCGAGTCCGGTCAGCTTCCGGTGGCCAAAATACAACCTTTGAGAGCATCTTGGTTGTCTCGCGGGATGCCGCCGCCGCTTGGCCCAACGAACGATCGCCTCGCATCCCTCCGAACCTGCCGGAAAGCTCCTGATCGGCGGGGTTGTGCGCGGAAGCCGGGTTGGTCCGCGATGGACGCACGACTATGGTTAAACCGTTACGGGAGACTCGCTGGATTTGGGATTACCGGGTTGAATTCTGCACCTTCCACGCAACGGACGTCATTGCCCGGATCTGCCGGCCGGCCGCACCATACCGCATCCCCGGGTCATCGGGCATGTCGCTCATGATGATCACGCTTGAGGCCCAGCTTCTGGTCGATTGCCACGCAACCCTTGGAGAGGGGATCCAGTGGAATCCGGCGCGGCGGCGAGTCTACTGGACCGACGTCAAGGGCCGCACGCTCTGGTCGTGCCAGGAGGATGGCTCGGGCGTGGCCCGACTCGATCTCGAAACCGGTCTGTGCTCGTTTGCGTTCTCCGACGACGGTCGGATCCTCGGCGCCTTCGAGGACGGTCTTGCCTGGCTCGATCCGGTCAGCGGACGGCGTACCCTGTTCGAGCCGTACCAGCCGGACAAGCCGACGACCCGGATGAACGACGGGGCGCTCGACCGCCAGGGCCGCTTCGTCGTCGGCGGCATCGATGAGGCCGAGCTTGCGCCGATCACGCCGGTCTGGACGGTGACGCGGGGCGAGGTCCGCACCATCATCGACGGCGTCGGATGTGCCAACTCGACCGCGTTTTCGCCCGATGGCTCACGGATGTATTTCGCGGACAGCCCGACCGGCGAGATCCAGGTCTTCGACTACGACATCGGCCGGGGCATCCCGTCGAACCGGCGGGTCTTCGCACGGCTGAGGCCTTCGGAGGGCGTACCGGACGGCTCCACGGTCGATTCGCAGGGCGGGGTCTGGAACGCCCAGTACGGTGGCGGCGCGGTGCAGCGATTCCTCCCGGACGGGTCGCGCGACATCCGGATCGTCGTTCCGGCGCCCAACGTGACCGACTGCGCGATCGGCGGCATCAAGTTCCAGCGCATGTTCATCACCACCGCACGACAGGAACTGGACGACCGGACGCTGGAAGAAAATCCGCTGTCCGGTGCGGTCTTCCATGTCGACCTCCCGGTCAGCGGCCTGCCGGCGGGCACCTATCGCCGCTGACGCGAGTCAAGGGATGGTACCGTCTGGGCGGATCCGAGTGGCCCCTGCGGGATCGTGCGTCTCGCCATGGGCCGCGGAGGCACCCGTCCAGCAGGAATTAAGGCGAAATCAACCTTAACGCCGCTACTCCTCGGGCCGATGACATGCCCCGGATAGGAGTACCCGACATGCGCGCACAAACTCTCGGTTCCGCGTTCCGGCGTGGTGTGTTCGGGGTGCTGGCAGCCTGTGCGCTTGCCGGTGCTGCGGCGTTCTCGTCCGCGACGCCCGCCCGTGCCGCGACGCTGATGGTCGTCGGTGACGTCAACGCCGCGCCGGCAGCGAACCTGCCGCTCTACCTCAATCTCCTCGGTTCGTCGCGGGATGTCCTGTTTTCGCGTGCGAAGACCTCGGTGGGCAGCATCTGGCTCGAATATCAGAAACAGTCTGGCGTGACGGTGACCCAGTCCGCGGCGCCGCTGACGGCCGCGCTGCTGGCCACCACGGACATGCTGGTGATCGCGCCGACCTTCGATACGGCGATGGATTATACGGCGGCCGAGCTGGCTGCGGTTAAGAACTTCGTCTTCGGCGGCGGCAAGATACTGATGGTGGCCGAGGCGCAGGCATCAGCGGTCCTGGCCAACTACAACGCGGTCCTGCAGAGCCTTGGCACCACGATCCGGTATACCGGCAGTCGCTACCCGGACATCGAAAAGGTTCCTGCACCGAAACCGTCAGCCTATTCGACCGGTCTCGGTCCGTTCTCGCTGGCGAAATACGATACCCTTTCCGGCGGCCGGACGATCATCCAGGCGTCGCGCGGACCGGCCGTGGTCTACGAGAAGCTGGGTGGCATCGCACCGATCCCGCTGCCGGCCGGACTGCCGCTGGCGGGGACGGGGTTGTTGGCATTGGGCTGGTTTGCCCGGCGGCGCCGGCGCTCTGGCGATTTCGATGGCGGTCCCGGTCAGGGACGCTGAACGCCCCGGCGGTTCAGCACCACGCTGTAGACGCCGGTCGTCGCGGTGATGAAGAGCCATTGTTTCGCATTTCCGCCGAAACAGAGGTTCGAGACCCGCTCGGGAACCAGGACCTTGCCCAGAAGCCGGCCGTCCGGCGCGATGCAATGGACCCCGTCCGCCGCCGAGGACCAGAGATTTCCGTCGGTATCGACGCGGATGCCGTCGGCCTTCCCGGGGTCGATCACGTGGAAGATCTCGCCGCCCGTCAGGCGGCCGTCCTCCGCGCAGTCGAAGACACGGATATGCGCCGGATCGTCTTGATACATCCGGCCCGTATCGGCCATGTAGAGCCGGCGTTCGTCCGGCGAGAAAACCAGTCCGTTGGGGCAGTTCGCGTCGGTGACCATGGCGTCCATCTGCCCGGTTGCCGGATCGACGCGGTAAAGGTTGCACGGCAGTTCCTGCTCGGCCCGGTGGCCCTCGTAATCCGACATGATCCCGTAATGCGGATCGCTGAACCAGATCGTTCCGTCGGACCGGACCACGACATCGTTCGGCGAGTTCAGCGGCTTGCCCAGAAAGCTGTCGGCGATCACCGTGATGCTGCCGTCGTGCTCGGTCCGGGTGACGCGGCGTGTGCCATGCTCGCACGAGATCAGCCGGCCTTCCCGGTCGCGGGTGTGGCCGTTGGCGAAACGGGACGGGGCGCGGAAGGTTGACAGTCCGACACCCGGAATCCAGCGCAGGATCCGGTCGTTGGGGATATCCGAGAACAGAAGGCATCCGGCATCGCCGAACCAGACCGGACCCTCGACCCAGTCGAAGCCGCTCGCAATCTGCTTTACCGGCGCGTTGTGCAGGACATAGGTCGCGAAAACCGGTTCGATGACAACGAAATCCGACATGGTGTCCCGTACTCCCCCGGCCAGTGCGCCTTTTCCTTGGGCGACGTTATCCGCTGCAGCCGCCGAGGAGGCAAGCGGCACGGCCGGTCGCTCGGGACCGGGATCACCGGTTGACGTTTAGGACCGGTTTTCGTTTTGTCGCCGGAGGGAAGCGCGCCTAAACTTGGGCATGGCCCGACGCAGCGAACCGCCGTCCGACGATGCCGCCGAAGATCTGCTGCCCCCCGGACCGTATGACCCGGTGCCGGGTGAAGAGGATACACTCTGGTTCCTGCCCGACGAGGCGGCCCCGACTGCGGGCGATCCACCTTGGCGGATCCTGCGTTCCGATGCGGCGGCCAGCCGGCCTGCCGATTGGGCGGCGGCCGAGGCCGCCAATGCCGGGCTTCTGGCCCGCGCTGCGCTGACACTCGGGGCGCTTGACGAGCGGGTGCGCCATTGCGCGGAGGGCCTCCGGCGCCGGCTCGTCTGCCTCGAAGCGGCGGAACTGAGCTGGCATCTGGGAGAGCGCGTGACCGTCGACCGCCTGGCGCTTTACATGGTGCAGCGCCTGTCCGCCACCGGGGTGGACGCCCAGCCGCTGGCGCGGGCGGCCTGGGCGGTTCGGCGGCTTGAGCGCAGTCAGCCGCCGGATCCCGATGCGCTTGCCGAATTTCTTGGCCGGGAAGCCGTGCTGCGGTCCGGCGCCGACGTTCTGACCCGTCCCGTGGGTGCGGAATTCGCCGCCCTGGCCGCGGACTGGCGCCGCGAACTGGAGGCAGGTGCCGTGCTGCATCCCGTCACGCGGGCGGCGCTTGCCTGGCACGCCTGGCGCCGCCACGGCCTGTCGGGCGACGAGGCGATGATCGAAGGCGCCGTGGTCGCCGCGCGGCTGGGCGGGGCGGCTTTGCGCCCCGGCGGGCTCGGCTTCGTGCCGGTTGCGCTTGGCGGCAGCGCTCCGCTGCGCGGCGCCGCCGGGGCGCACGAGGCGCTATCGGCCTGGCTGCAGGGTGTCGAGGCCGCGGCGCTGCGCGGCCTGATGGAGGCGGACAGGGTCGACCGCTGGCTGCGCCGGGCCGAAGACGCGATTGCGCCGATGTCGGGCCGCACCCCGTCGCGGCTTCTGGCCGCTCTGCAGAAGTGGCCGCTCGTCTCGGCGCCGATGCTGGAGACCGAAACCGGCGTCTCGCGCGCCGCCGTGCAGCGCAACATGACCCGCCTGGAGGAACTGGGCCTGGTCGACGAAGTGACCGGGCAAAGTCGCTTCCGGTTCTGGCGCCTGGCCTTGGGCGCGGCTGGTGCGCCGGACGCCGCGTCGGGCGGTTGACAATGTAGACTGAAACACTCAACAATTGATCATCGCCCAGCCACCCGTGACGGGAAGCCCGGTGCAACCCTGACGGAGGCTCTGCATGCTGTCCCTACTGTTCCTTGTCCGATCTCCTCTGCGCGTCGCGACGGTGCGGCGTCGCAACGCGGTATTCCTTGCTGTTGCCATCCCCATCGGAGCCGGCCCACGGGGCGCAGTCCGACCGGGGCTGCGGCCATGAATGCGCGGCCGAGCCTTGGTCTTCCATTCGGCCGGTACTCCACGTCTGCGCCGGCGGTGGAGACCCGCGGGACCGTGCTACCGCCAATGCATGACGCCCGCGCCCTGACGGGTGGCGGCCCGACCGCCGCCATCGTGCTCGACGGGCAAAGCTACCTGCTGCGGATTACCCGGTCCGGCAAACTGATCCTGACCAAATGACCATGCCGCTCGATCACCGCGGGGGCATGCCGGTCGGGGGCCTCGCGGACCTGCCGGCGCTCGAATTCCGGGCGGTGCGCTGTCTCAGGCTTTGGTGCGACGGGCCCGATGGCTGGACCCGGATGCAGGCCGAGATGGCCGATCTCGTCGGCCCCTGCCGGGCCTGCCGCCTGGGCGAGGCCTTCGACCTGACCTGCCGTCTGATGCTGGAATTCTGCCATCGCCCGCTGGTGCGCCATGAAGTGGACTGTCCGTGTCTCGGGGCAGACGAGGCCACGTTCGCCCATCTCGTTCGCCTTGCCGGTCTGGGCGACCGCGAAGAGGCGATGCTTCTCGCCACACATCTGGTGCGCGCAGACATGGCACCGATCGTCGTAAGTCATGCGGCCCGCGTGGGGCTGGAACTGCACCGCGCCGGTCTCTGCGACAGCGCACGCGCCCGGCCAGCCGACCGTTTGCACTGATTGCGGGCAGATCGGCGGTTGCAGGGCAGGGTGCCGGGCATGCGGCAAAGGTTCGGCTTCCGGAATCGCACGAACCTCGCCTACGTCATGAGTGACGTGACGAGGGAAATGCATGAAGCAGGCGATCAAAGCGGCCGAAGCGGCGGCCATGATCCCGGACGGCGCGACTGTCCTGATCGGCGGATTCATGGGCGTCGGCTCGCCACATCGGCTGATCGACGCGATGGTGGAGGCCGGGATCCGGGGACTGACGGTCATCGCCAACGATTGCGGCCGGCCCGGCTTCGGCATCGGTCGGCTCCTGTCGGGGGGCTGCATCTCGCGCGCGGTGATGTCCCATATCGGGCTGAACCCGGAATGCCAGGCCAAGATGATCGCCGGAGAGATCGAGGTCGAGCTTGTTCCGCAAGGTACGCTCGTCGAACGGATCCGGGCCGGTGGCGTGGGCCTGGGCGGTGTCCTGACGGCAACCGGCCTGGGCACAAGCGTGGAGGACGGCAAGCCTGTGGTCGAAGTGGACGGCAAGCGCTATCTGCTTGAAAAGCCGATCCGCGGGGACTTCGCCCTGATCGGTGCGCGGCAGGCCGACTACATCGGAAATCTCGAGTATTTCCTGACCGCCCACAACTTCAACCCGGTCATGGCCCTGGCGGCCGCCACGGTGATCGCCGAGCCGCACCACATCGTGCCGGTTGGGGTCATCTCGCCGGATGCGGTGAAGACTCCGGGGGCGCTGGTGGACCACATGCTGGAAAGGGCGCCGTGATGGATGCGAAGGAAATCATCGCCCGCCGGGTGGCGCTCGAGATCAAGCCCGACACCTTGGTCAATCTGGGTATCGGCCTGCCGTCGATGGTGGCGAATTACCTTCCCCCACATGTCAATGTCTTCTTCCAGGCCGAAAACGGCGTGATCGGTCTTGGTGCACGGCCGCCCGAAGGGATGGAGGACGAGGATCTGACGGATGCCGGCGGCGGTTTCGTGACCGCGGTGCCCGGCGCGGCGTCGATCGACAGTGCGATGAGTTTCGGGCTGATCCGCGGGGGGCATCTCGACATGACCGTTCTTGGCGGACTTCAGGTCGACGAGCGCGGCTATCTCGCCAACTGGACGGTTCCGGGCAAGATGGTGCCGGGCATGGGCGGCGCGATGGACCTTGTGGCCGGGGCGCGCCGCGTGATCGTCGCCATGGTCCATTCCGGCAAGGGCGGTGCGAAGATCGTTCCCAAATGCACCTTGCCTCTCACCGCCGTCCGCCGGGTAAGTCTCGTCGTGACCGAACTCGCCGTCATCGAGCCGACCGAGGCGGGGCTGGTCCTTCGGGAACTGGCGGACGGGGTCAGCGTGGACGACGTGCGCGCGCAGACCGAGGCTCATCTGATCGTCGAGGCGACGCCGGCAGTCATGCCGCTCGCCTGACCACTTTCCGATGCAGGAATCGCCGCCGGTGTCCGGTCCGGCGGCAGCTGATCCCATGCAGCCCGGGTGTGGTGGCATTCCGCGGTGAGCCACCCGGCATCGACGTTCTCGGTGCGCGCTGCGCTTCCGTCCCGACCGGATTGCCACCGCGCTTGGCCAGGGGGACAGGGCCTTCGGAGACTGCAGCTAATACCGCCGCCGGATTGCGCGCCGGACCTGGGGGCACACCGTCGCATCCGCTTTTGCAACAGTGTCACGAGGCCCATCTATGCTGCGGCGCAGAGGTGCGGAAGGGCTGCGGATGGTCTCGGTCGACGGAAGGAGCGCCCCGGTCGTCCGCGTCGCCCGGGCACCGATCTACCAGTCGGCTGGCATAGAGGACGTGGGCGCCCGTGCTGCATTTCTGGGAAGCGCTGCAGCGGCCATTGTGTTCGGTGGCGCGCAGCACAGCGTCGGCTAGAGCCGCATTGCAATGGGAGCCGATCATGCAGACGATGCAGGTCACTTTGGCAGTTCCAGACCAGGTCAAGACCCGCCCGATGTCGTCCGGCATCTCGCGCGGACGCGGGCACGCTGCTCCGTCTCCGAATTTCCATGGTGCGCCGCATCCTGCTGTCCCCGCGTGTCGCGACCGGCGCGACCAATCGCCGTTTCATGATTTTCGATCTGCGCGCCATGATGCTGCAACTCGAAGGCCCGCATATCCGCCCCGAAAACTGTCTGGACGACTGGGGGAGCGCCCTCCGCGCCGCCAATCCCGACCATTTCAGCCTGATCTTCCTGAAAGACATGCCGCCGCATTTAGCGGCAAGGCGCCGGAACCGCGGAGCATGATCGACCGCATGGCGGAAATGTCCGATCTGTCCCAGAAGATGAATGCCAGCAGCCCAGCAGCGGAGTGACCGCCATGAAAGTGATCCGCAACATCCCATTCGACCGGCTCGAGGTCGGCATGGAGGCCGAGGCACACAGGCTCTGCGTCGCGGACGATCTCTATGTCTTCGCCCATGCCTCGGGCAACCTGAACCCCTTGCACATCCCCGATGCGGACGGCGATGGCGACGGCCGCCCCGAGGCTGTGGCGCCGTCGGCCTGGATCGGGTCGCTGATCTCGTCGGTCCTCGGCAACGACCTGCCGGGGCCGGGTACGATCTATCAAAGCCAGACCTTCCGCTTCCTGGGGCAGGCCCATGCCGGCGACAATCTGGCCATCAAGGTGCGGCTCAAGGAAAAGGGCGCCGACCGCCGCGCGATCTTCGATACCTGGGTCGAGCTCGAGGACGGCACGCGGATCCTTGAAGGCGAGGCCGTGGTCACCGCCCCGGAGAAGGAAGTGAGCTTCGATGCCTCGGACGTCCCCGGCCTAAGCGTGCGCAGCCACGTGCATTTCGACGCGCTTCTGGCGGAGGCGGAGCCGCTACCGCCGATCGAGACCGCGGTGGTCGCGCCCGAGGATGCCAATTCGCTGGGCGGGGCGCTCCTTGCGATGAAGCACACGCTGATCCATCCGATCTTGATCGGCGACCGGCACAGAATCGCCGCCGCAGCGCACGAGCTGGAGGCCGATATCGCCGGCTGCAGCGTGATCCATGTCGAAACCCACCGCGACGCGGCGGCGATGGGCGTGAAGCTCGTTCTCGAAGGCCGTGCCAAGGCGCTGATGAAAGGCTTCCTGCATACAGACGAACTGCTGGGCCAGGTGGTGAAAAGCGACGGCGGGCTAAGGGTGGGGCGGCGTCTGAGTCATGTCTTCGTCTTCGACGTGCCGGGGATGCCGCATCTGATCTTCGTGACCGACGCGGCGATTAACATTTCGCCCGATCTGGAAACCAAGGTCGACATCGTTCAGAACGCCATCGACCTTGCCCGCACGCTGGGGATCGAAACGCCGAAGGTCGGCATTCTCTCGGCGGTCGAGACGGTGAACCCCAAGATCCCGTCGACCATCGACGCCGCCGTGCTGTCGAAGATGGCCGAGCGCGGTCAGATCCGGTCCGGCATCGTCGACGGTCCCCTGGCGATGGATAACGCCATCGACATGGGCGCCGCCCGTACCAAGGGCATCAAGTCGATGGTCGCCGGCCAGGCCGAGATCCTCGTCGCGCCGAATCTGGAAAGCGGCAACATGCTGGCGAAGGAGCTGACCTTCGTGGCCCATGCCGAAGCCGGCGGCATCGTGATCGGGGCCAGATGCCCGATCATCCTGACGTCGCGGTCCGACAACGACAAGGCACGGCTGGCCTCCTGCGCCATCGCCGCGCTCTACGCCGAAAGGAAAGACCGTTGAGCGCCATCCTGACGCTGAATGCAGGCTCGTCCTCGATCAAGTTCTCGGTCTATGCGTCGGGTGCTGCGCCCGAGGAACTCGCCATCGGCCAGGTCGAAAGTCTCGGCTCCGATGATGCGCAGCTGTCGCTGAGATGGCAGGGCGAGAAGACCGCGGCCGGCATCGGCAAGACCGATCACGCCGGGGGCGTCGCCGCGATCCTGGCGGCTCTGGAACCGGTGCTCGACGGCCGGACAGTGGCCGGGGTCGGCCACCGCATCGTTCACGGCGGCACGCTCTTCGACGCGCCTGTCGCGCTCGATTCCGAGATCCTGTCGGCGCTGCACCGGCTGATCCCGCTGGCGCCGCTGCACCAGCCGCACAACCTGGCGGCTGTGCGCGCCGCGATTGCGGCCTTTCCCGATGCGGTGCAGGTGGGCTGCTTCGACACCGCCTTCCATCGCAGCCATCCCTGGGTGGACGATACCTTCGCGCTGCCGCGGGAATATTTCGACAAGGGGATCCGCCGCTACGGCTTTCACGGGCTCAGCTACGAATACATCTCGGGCGAACTCGACCGGGTGGACCCGACGGATCACCACCGCAAGACGGTCGTGGCCCATCTGGGCAACGGCGCGTCGATGTGCGCGATCCAGGGCGGCAAATCGGTCGCCTCGACCATGGGCTTCACCGCGCTCGACGGATTGCCGATGGGCACGCGCTGCGGTCAGCTCGACCCCGGCGTGCTGCTCTACATGATGGCGCAGGAGGGGATGGACCATACCCGGATCCGCGAACTCCTTTACACAAGAAGCGGTCTTCTGGGCCTGTCGGGCATCTCCAATGACATGCGGGTGCTGGAAGCCTCGGACCGGCGTGAAGCGAAGCAGGCGATCGACTATTTCGTGTTCCGCATTCGCCGCGAACTCGGCGGGCTGGCGGCGGCGATCGGCGGGCTCGACACGCTGGTGTTCTGCGGCGGCATCGGCGAGAACTCGGCGCGCGTCCGTGCGCAGGTCTGCGCGGATATGGACTGGATCGGGATCGCGCTGGACCCGGAGGCGAACCGGACGTCGGCGGACGTGATCTCGACCGGTCGGGTCAAGGTCCGGGTCATTCGCACCGACGAGGAACTGGTGATTGCCCGTGCCGTCAACATGCGACTCTGAGCCACGCGCGCGGGCCAGTCTTCCAGCCCTCCGACAGGCAAGCTATGAGTCAGGCGATGAAGGAGTTCCCCCGATGCGCCTTTCGTTTTGCCGGAGAGCCGGCACGCTTTTGCTCACCGCGTCGTTGCTCGCAGGTCCGGCCGTGTCCGAGACCCTGAAAGGTAGCGCGAGCTATCGTGAACGCATTGCCATGGCACCCGGCACGACCTTCGAGGCCGTACTCGAAGATGTCTCGGCCGCGGACGCGCCCGCCGTCGAGCTGGGAAGTGCCACCATCGAGGATGCGGGCAACCCGCCCTACGACTTCACCATCGCCTACGATGGCGCCCGGATCCTGCCCTCGCACCTCTATTCGGTCCGCGCGCGGCTCATCGGGCCCGACGGCCGGCTGATCTTCACCACCGACACCTTCGCGCCGGTACTGACGGGCGGCGCGCCGGAAGGCGTCACCCTGCTGATGCGTTCGGTTTCGGGAACTGGGGCGGAGGCCGGAGCCCGGGACCCCTCGACGCCGATGCCGGAGCCTGAGGCGGTTGCGCTCGACCTGCCGGCGAGCTTCGAGGGTACGCTGCCCTGCGCCGATTGCGAAGGTATCCGCTACCATCTCGATCTCTGGCCGGACAATGTGTTTCATCTGCGTCGGGAATGGCTGGGCGTCGCGCAACCGCGGATACAGGACGATCTCGGGCGCTGGGACATGGAGCCGTCGCGCAGCGTCCTGACACTGTTCGGCACTGGTGAGCCGCCGCTCAAATGGATGGTGATCGGCAGCCATTCGCTGCGGCTTCTCGACAGCGAGGGCCAGGTGATCGTCTCGGACCTGCCCTACGAGCTTGCCGGCGATGGCACCCTTGCGCCGACGTCCCTGTCGCTTCAGCTTGACGGCGAATTCCGCTACATGGCGGATGCGGCGGACTTCACCATCTGTACCACCGGAGAGACGGTGCCGGTGTTGATGGAGGGCGACTTCGTGACCGCCGAAAACGCCTACTCCAAGACCCGCGCCGAGCCGGGTGGCCCGGTTGCGATGCTGGTGGACGGAACGCTGGCGATGCGGACCGGAATGGAAGGGCCCGAGCGGATGAGCCTCGTGATCGATCACTTCGTGAGCGCCGGACCCAGCAAGACCTGCGCGCATCGGGAGGCCGAGGCACCGCTGGTCAATACCTACTGGAAACTCGTGCGCCTGAACGGCGCGGCCGTGGGCGTGCCGGAGGGCGGGCACGAGCCGCATCTCATCTTCCAGACCGGGGAAACGCCGCGGCTCAGCGCGACCGCCGGCTGCAATCAGTTCGGGGGAACCTACGCGGTGGATGGCGACACGGTGTCGTTCGGCCCGCTCGCGGGTACGCTGATGGCCTGCCCGGAGCCGCTCGACGCGCTGGAGCGGGATCTGGTGAAGGTACTGGCGGCCCCCCGGCAATGGCAGATCGCCGGCCAGACACTGACCCTGCGCGACGGTGACACGGTGCTTGCCGAGTTCGAAGCGCAATACCTGCCGTAACCATCGCGTTCCGCAGGATCCCGGTCTTGCGTGCGGCGAAATCTGGTATACCAAATTCGCAGGTACCACGCGCCTGAGAGGCGACCACTGTGAGCTTGCCGAAGGGGGGTAGAGATGTCGGACGGAACGGCGAAGCCGGTGGTCGGCTTCATCGGGGTCGGCCTGATGGGACACGGGATCGCCGCGAACATGCTTAAGGCGGGATATCCCCTCTGGATCAAGGGCAACCGGAACCGCGACCCGGTCGAGGATCTGCTGCAGAAGGGCGCCCGGGAGGCGGCGAGTCCGCGCGAGATCGCCGAAAGGTCCGAGATCGTCCAGCTTTGCCTGCCCAATTCCGCCGCGGTCGAAGCGGCGGTTCTGGGCGATAACGGGATCGCCGCTTCCGGCAAGGCCGGATTGATTGTCATCGATTCCACGACCGCCGACCCCATGTCGACCGAGCGTCTTGCCGCCTTGCTGGCCGGCGCCGGAATGACCATGGTCGACGCGCCGCTCGGCCGGACCCCGAAGGAGGCCGAGGAAGGTACGCTTGATGCCATGGTGGGGGCCGACGACGCGACCTACGCGCGGATCCGGCCGCTCATAGAATGCTGGGCGGGGGCGATCTCGCGGACCGGTCCGGTCGGCAGCGCGCACAAGATGAAGCTGATCATGAACTTCATCGGCATGGGCTACGCTGCGATCTATGCCGAGGCTCTCAGCCTCGGGGTGAAATCGGGGATTGCGCCCCAGACCATCCGCGACGTGATCGGCGCCAGCCGGCTGTCGAACGGCTTCTTCGACACCTTCATGCGCTACGGCGTCGGCCGCGATCCGGAGGCGCACAAGTTCACGCTGGAGAACGCGGGCAAGGATGTCCGCTACGTCGCGTCGATGGCGCTGGCCACGGGCACGCTCAATCCGATGGGCGCGGCGATCCGGAACTATTTTGCCCACACGGTGTCGAGCGGGAATGGGCAGGATTATGTCGGTGCGCTGTCGGATCACGTCGCACGCCTGAACGGGATCGACCTGGCCAAGGCCGTCGCTGACGCGGAGAAGCCATGAGCGCAATCCGCGTTGCCTGCGAAGCGTGCAGAAGAGCCGGTGCGCATCCTTGCCTGAGAGGCGGCATTTTGCGACGCTCGTGATCGGTCGGGGAGGGGGAGGAACATGGGGGACACCCGCGCAAATCGCAGGTTCCGGTCACAGGAATGGTTCGACAACCCGAACAATCCCGGGATGACCGCGCTTTATATCGAGCGCTACCTGAACCAAGAATATACCCGCGAGGAGTTGCAGGGCGGCAAGCCGATCATCGGCATCGCCCAGACCGGCAGCGACCTCGCCCCCTGCAACAAGATCCACGTCTTCCTGGCGGACCGCGTGAAGGCGGGTATCCGCGATGCGGGCGGCATTCCGATCGAGTTCCCGGTCCATCCGATCCAGGAAACCGGCAAGCGCCCCACCGCCGCGCTCGACCGCAATCTCGCCTATCTCAGCCTGGTCGAGGTCCTGCACGGCTATCCGATCGACGGCGTAGTATTGACCACTGGCTGCGACAAGACCACGCCGGCGATGCTGATGGGGGCGGCGACGGTGGACATTCCCGCCATCGTGCTGTCCGGCGGTCCGATGCTCGACGGCTGGTGGAAGGGCGAACTTGCCGGATCGGGCACCATCGTCTGGGAAAGCCGCCGCCTGCTTGCGGACGGCAAGATCGACTACGAGGAATTCATGAGCCGGGTCTGCGCGTCGGCGCCGTCGCTTGGCCATTGCAACACGATGGGCACGGCGTCGACGATGAATGCATTGGCCGAAGCGCTGGGGATGTCTCTGCCGGGCTGCGCCGCAATCCCCGCGCCCTTCCGCGAGCGCATGGCGATGGCCTATCGTACCGGCCGGCGGGCGGTGGAACTGACGATCGAGGATCTGCGGCCGTCTGCGATCCTGACCCGCGCGGCATTCGAGAATGCCATCGCGGTCAACTCGGCCATCGGCGGATCGACGAACGCCCCGCCGCACCTGCAGGCGATCGCGCGCCATGTGGGCGTTCCGCTGCACGTGTCGGACTGGCAGACGATCGGCTTCGATGTGCCGCTTCTGGTCAACATGCAGCCCGCCGGGAAGTATCTGGGCGAGGCGTTCTTCCGTGCCGGAGGCGTGCCGGCCGTGATGGGAGAGCTGGCCCAGGCCGACCGCCTGCACGGCTCCGCGATGACCGTATCGGGGCGGACCGTCGCCGAGAATATCGACGGCGTGCGGTCTGCAGATACGGAGGTGATCGCGTCCTACCTGCAGCCGCTGCGAACGAATGCCGGGTTTCTCGTGCTGTCGGGAAACCTCTTCGACAGCGCGCTGATGAAGACTTCGGTGATCTCCGAGGATTTCCGCCGCCGGTTCCTGTCGCGACCCGGCAGCGAGAACGTGTTCGAAGCCAAGGCGGTGGTCTTCGAAGGCCCCGAGGACTATCACGACCGGATCAACGACATGGCGGACGCGATCGACGAGGGGACCATCCTCTTCATCCGCAACGTGGGCTGCGTGGGGTATCCCGGATCCGCCGAGGTGGTGAACATGCTGCCGCCCGATGCGCTGATCCATGCCGGCATCAACCACCTGCCCACGGTGGGCGACGGACGGCAATCCGGCACGTCCGAAAGTCCGTCGGTCCTCAACGCTTCTCCCGAAGCGGTCGTCGGCGGGGGGCTCGCCTATCTCAGGACCGGCGACCGGGTGCGGCTCGACCTGAACGAACGCCGGCTCGACGCGCTGGTCCCGGACGGGGAATGGGCCGCGCGCCGCAACGCGTGGACGGCGCCCGAACTTGCAAGCCAGACACCTTGGGAGGAAATCTACCGCACCCATGTGGGCCAGCTCGCCGAAGGCGGTTGCCTGGAACTGGCCACGGCCTATCACAAGGTGGCGCGGGATCTGCCGCGCGACAATCACTGAGGGCGGACCATGGCCTATGTCGACGGATTTCTGCTTGCGGTTCCGGACGAAAACCGCGCTGCATATCTCCGCCTCGCCGAAACCGCAGCCGAGGTGTTCCGCGACCATGGCGCGCTGCGCCTGGTCGAGTGCTGGGGCAACGACGTGCCCGAGGGCCACGTGACGTCCTTTCCGATGGCAGTGAAGCGCGCGCCGGGCGAGACCGTCGTCTTCGCCTGGATCGAATGGCCGTCCAAGGAGGTCCGCGATGCCGCGCATCCCAAGGTGATGGCCGACCCGCGTCTTGATGGGCAGGGCGAGATACCGTTCGATGGCAAGCGGATGATCTTCGGCGGGTTCGAGGTGCTGCTGGACCGCTGAGCGAGGAACGGAGCAGGGGGACGGGGGGAGCCGAACGGAATGACGAAAAAGATCCTGATTACCGGTGCAGGCAGCGGCATTGGCAGGGCAACGGCGCTGCGCTTTCTCGAAGAGGGCTGGGCGGTGGCGCTGCTCGGCCGACGGGAAGCGCCCTTGCGGGAGGTCGCCGAGGGTTGGAAGCACGCGCTGGTGCTTCCCTGCGACGTGACCGATCCCGGCGCGGTGACGGAGGCCTTCGTCCAGCTGGCGGTCGACTGGAACCGGCTGGACGTGCTGTTCAACAATGCCGGCGGCAACGTCCCGGCCGCGCTGATCGACGAGATTCCGGTGGAAGACTGGCTGAAGGTCTCCGCCGTCAACATCACCGGCATGTTCCTGGTCGCGCGCGCGGCCTTCGCGCTGATGCGCCGGCAGGAGCCGCAGGGCGGGCGGATCATCAACAACGGCTCGATCTCGGCCCATGCGCCGCGGCCGGGTTCCGCACCCTACACCATGTCGAAGCACGCCGTGACCGGCCTGACGCGGACCTTGTCGCTCGATGGCCGGCCGTTCAACATCGCCTGCGGTCAGATCGACATCGGCAATGCCCTGACCGACCTGTCGGAACGGATGACCCGCGGCGTGGCGCAGGCCGATGGCAGCAAGCGGGCGGAGCCGATGATGGATGTCGCCCATGTTGCGAGTTCGGTCCTGCACATGGCCGCGTTGCCGCCGGGGACCAACATCCAGTTCATGACCGTGATGGCGACGGCGATGCCCTTCATCGGACGCGGCTGATGCCGACCGGCGTCAGCCGCCGCCGCTGCCCCGGGGGACTGTTACATCACCGCCCCGATCTGCCACGGCACGAATTCATAGGCGCCGAGGCCCTGGATTTCGGATTTCGTCTGTTCGCCTGACGCTACGCGCAGCAATGCCTGATAGATCTCGCGGCCGATCTCTTCGACGCTGGCACCGTGCGACAGGATTCGCCCGGCATTGATGTCCATGTCCTCGGTCATCCGCGTGTACATCTCGGTATTCGTCGCGATCTTCAGCGACGGCGACGGACGGGCGCCAAAGGCCGAGCCGCGGCCGGTAGTGAAGGCGACGAGCGTGCAGCCCGATGCGATCTGCCCGGTGACGCTGGCCGGATCGTAGCCGGGGCTGTCCATGAAGACGAAGCCCTTCCGGTCGATCGGCTCGCCATATTTGTAGACGCCGACGAGCGGGGTCGTGCCGCCCTTCGCGGCCGCGCCCAGCGACTTTTCGAGGATCGTGGTCAGCCCGCCCTTCTTGTTGCCGGGCGACGGATTGTTGTCCATCGAGCCGCGGTTGCGGGCAGTGTAGTCCTCCCACCACAGGATCAGGTCGATCAGCTTGCCGCCCACCGTTGCGTCGACCGCACGCGCGGTCAGCAGATGCTCGGCGCCGTAGATCTCGGGGGTCTCCGACAACACCCCGGTCCCGCCCTGAGCCACCAGAAGGTCGCAAGCATGGCCCAGGGCGGGGTTTGCAGTGATGCCGGACCAGGCATCCGACCCACCACATTGAAGCGCCAGCATCAGATCCGAGGCCGGACAGGGCTCGCGCACGAACTCGTTGACGATGGGCAGCATCGCCTCGATCTTCCGAATGCCCAGTTCGACGGTCTTCCGGATCCCGCCGACATCCTGGATGTTCATCGTCTGGAACAACGGTCCCGGCGTCAGGCCATAGGCCTCGATCAGCCAGTCGATCTGGTTCACCTCGCATCCGAGCCCCGCCATCAGCACGCCAGCGACGTTCGGGTTTCGTGCGTAGCCCCACATCACGCGCTGGAGGGCAGCCAGCCCTTCGCCGTCGCTGCCCATGCCGCAGCCGGTTCCGTGCACGAAGGCGTTGACCCCATCGACATTGGGAAACGCTGCGAGCCGCTCGGGGGTGAAGTGTTCCGCGATCTTCCGCGCGGCAGTCGCCGAGCAGTTGACAGACGTCAGGATGGCGATGGTATTGCGCGTGCCGGCCGGCCGGCCGTCCCTGCGAAATCCCTGGAAGGTGTCGCGGCGTGCGGGCGCGGGCGGCTGAACAAGATTGGACGCGAAGACATGATCCAGCGCCACCGCACGGAATTCGAGGTTGTGGGTGTGGACATGGGCGCCGGGCGCAATATCCTCGGCGGCGTAGCCGATGACTTGCGCATATTTGTAGACAGGCGCGCCTTTCGGGATCGCCGCGGCGGCCATCTTGTGTCCCCGCGGGATCAGGCTTGTGGCAGTGACGCCCTCGGCGGTGCTGCCGATCTCGATGGGCGCCGCGGCCGTCACGACATTGTCTCTCGGGGACAGGCGGATAGCGGTCATCTCAGCGCTCGAGGAGCAGCGGGACGGATCGGGTCAGAGCAGATCGCGACAAGGCGCGCCTCGGCGACGCGTTCCCGACCATGGCGGCGTTTCTGTCCATCCTCGCGATCCGGTCCGGCATTTTCACGTGCGATCCCTGGCCAGAGGACCGTGGTCGAGCGCGACGCGGGAAGCATTGCACGCCCGGGCGGCCTGTGATCTGGCGGACTCCCTCGCAGGAACGCTATCCAAACCGGCCTCGACAATCAACGGTTTCCGGTATACCAAAAATGAGACGTGAAATCATAGGGTAGTCTGCCTTGACGGACGGGTATTCGGCGATTGGAGCAACAAGTCTTCCGGGCGTGTCACCGCTCGCCCAGCGGCTGGCCGACCGTCTTCGCCGCGACATCCTGATCGGACGGCTGAAGCCCGGCGCCCCGGTGAAGGAGCGTGATACGGCCGAGGAACTGGGGGTCTCCCGCACGCCCATGCGGGAGGCGATCCGCATTCTCGCGCAGGAGGGGCTGGTGGTGCTGCGCCCGGCGCGAAGCCCGATCGTAGCCGATCCGACCCTCAAGGACGTCACGGATGACCTGACCGTCCTGATGGTTCTCGAGGCGCTGTCGGCCGAGCTTGCCTGCCGCAATGCGACGGCCCGCGACCTCGCTGATCTCGAGGAGATCCACGCAGATCTCGCGGCGGCCCACGCGACGGCGCATCCCGCGGATCTGTTCGAGACCGACATGTCCTTCCACCGCCGGATTGCACGCGCCTCGCACAATCCGTCGCTGGCAGAGACTCATGGCGCCTATCTGGCGCGCCTCTGGCGGGCGCGGTACCTGTCGGCGAGCCAGCGGCGCAACCGCGAACGGGTCCTGACCCAGCACCGGGCAATCCTCGACGGGCTGGTGGCGCGCGACGAGGCGGCGACGCGGGCGGCGGTCGAGCGGCATCTGGGGCCGCTCGTGGCGCATATCTCCGCATACTTCGATGATCCCGACGCCCGTGCGATCCATGTACTCGGTGCGGCAGGAGCGTCGGGAACAGCGAAGGACTGACCGGCCGCGCCGTGGGTTTGCGCAGCGGGTCCGACGACAGCTGGATATCGATGCGATCGCATGAGCGCGCCCGTCTCCGGTCTTGACACTGCCCGGCTGAGCGAAAATTCAGGAACGGGGTCGCGGGCCATTACCGTATGGCGTGTATCGGACCCCGACCCACAAGACCGGGGTACGAGCCGTTGAAGATCATCGTTCACTGCGGGACCAACAAGACCGGAAGCACCGCCATCCAGGACACGTTTGCGGCCAAGGCGGCGGATCTGCGCGCGCGCGGAGTGCTTTATCCGGCACTGGATTCCTACACGCACCATACGCGACTGCTGTTTGCCTGCCTTGCCGATGACGAGATGTGGGGATCGTTCGGGCGCAACGACGATGACAAGCGCGCCGCCGGAGTTCGCCAGTCGCTCGACCAATGGGACATTCTCCGCCAGTTCGTCGACGACAGCATGCCGGACACGCTCGTGCTGTCGTCCGAATTTGTCTTCGGCCTCCGGGACGGCTCGCTCAAGCGTCTGCGCGACCGGCTGGCCGAGTTTTCCGAGGACATCGACTGGATCGTCTATCTGCGAGACCCGCGCGGCCATTACCTGTCTTCCGCCCAGCAGGTGCTGAAGTTCGGCGCCTTCGTGAAGGACCCGCGGGTCAGCCAGCTTTACGCTTCCAAGTATGACAAGTTCGAAACCCTTTTCCCGGGCCGGATCGCCGCACGGGTGTTCGATCGCACGACCCTTACCGGCGGCGACGTGGTGACCGATCTGGCAAGCTACCTGTTGCCGTCGGACGAGGGCGAGCCGGCGCCGTTCCGCGCGCTCAGCGCGAACGAGACCCTGTCCGCAGAGGCGATGGCGCTGCTTTCAGAGTTCAACCGCGAAGTCTGGGATACCCGCCGGATGCCGGGCAACGCGATCTCTAAATGCGTGATTCAGGCGATCGAGGACGAGGAACGCCACCGCCGGTACACCAAGCCCGTGCTTCGGCCAGAGATTGCCGAGGTTGTTGCCAGAGTCCATGCCGCGGATGTGCTGGCGCTTCGCGACCGTGCGGGGATTATCTTTCCGACGTTCGATTACGATGTCGCGGCCCAGGTCGGGGATGCCGATCTGGCGGACCTTGCGGCTGCCGACCGGTACGCGACCCTCTCTGTCGGCGAGATCGTCGACTACGATCCCGATCTTCTTGCGCGGCTGCGCCTGCGGTCCATGCAGGCCATGGCGAAGCGGCTGTCGGGGCCGAAGCCCACGACAGAATCCGCGCCGCCACTACCCGCCGCGGCGGCGTCGGCCTCCGCTCAGCCGTCCGCACCTGGGGCGTGATCCGGCCGCCTTCTCGCGCCCCCGATCATCCCGGTCAGAGGAGCGCACGGATGCGGTCGAGTGCGGCCTCGATGTTCTCGAGACTGTTCGCGTAGGAAAACCGTACGAACCCCTCGCCGAAGGCACCGAAGCTGGTGCCCGCGACCGTCGCCACGCCTGCGTCGTTCAGGAACATGTCCTGCGCATCCCGGGCGGACAATCCGGTGCCTGAGATATTCGGAAAGGCATAGAAGGCGCCGCCCGCATCGGTGCAGCGGACGCCGGGCAGGTCATTCAAGCCTGCGACGATCGCTTCGCGCCGCCGGTCGAATTCGGTCACCATCGCACGCACGGCGTCCTGCGGGCCCGTCAGCGCCGCGATGCCGGCATGCTGGGCGGCGGCATTCACGCAGGAATGGTCGTTGATGCAGAGCCGCGTGACGGTGTCCACCATCGCTTCCGGCCAGACCGCGAAGCCCAGCCGCCAGCCGGTCATGGCATAGGTCTTCGACCAGCCGTCGAGCAGGATCAGCCGGTCGCGGATCTCGGGATAGGTCAGCAGGCTGACATGCGTCCGTCCACCATAGAGCATCTGGGAATAGATCTCGTCCGACATCAGGACCACGTCCGGCCATTCGGACAGCCCGGCGACGAGCTTGTCGATCTCGGCCTTCGGGGTAACACCGCCGGTGGGGTTTGCGGGCGAGTTGATGATGATGAGTCGCGTTGCGGCCGTGATCTGCGCCAGCACGCTTTCGGCATCGAAGGCGAATCCCTTCGACTCGTCCAGCCTGATCGGGACCGGCGTCGCGCCGGAATAGCGGATCACCGACTCGTAGATAGGAAAGCCGGGATTGGGGTACATCACTTCCGCCCCGGGTTCCCCCAGCAGCAGGATCGCGAAGAACATCGTCGGCTTGCCGCCCGGCACGACGACGACCCGGTCGGGATCGACGTCGGCCGCGTGGCGGCGGTGGAGGTCCGCGGCCACCGCCTCGCGCAGGGCCGGGATGCCGTTTGCCGGGGTGTAGCCGTGATGCCCGTCGCGAAGCGCCTTCACCGCGGCTTCGACGATGTGCTCGGGAGTTCTGAAATCCGGCTGGCCGATCCCGAGGTTGATGATGTCCCGGCCCTCGCGTTTCAGCCGTTCGGCACGCGCCAGAACTTCGAAGGCCGATTCCGTTCCCAGCCGTGCGGCCGACTGCGCCATCCGGATCATGCGTTCATCCTCCCTCGGGTCCCGTTGCGTGGTGTGCCGGGAATTCAACCGGGACCCAAGCCCCAATTTGCCGTGGCCGCGGTGCGTGCAGGCTGGCAGGGTGGCCAGGTCTGGACGGAGGACGCGGCATGGCAAGGATCGGTTTCATCGGCACGGGCGAGATTGCGGGCCATATGGTGCGTGGACTAGCCGGACGGGGACACGAGATCCGCGTGAGCGAGCGGAGCCGGGCAGTGTCGACGGCGCTTGCGGCCGAGTTTCCCGAGGTGTCGGTGGCGGAGAACGCCGCCGTCGTCGCCCAGAGCGACGTGGTCTTCCTGTGTCTTATGGCCCGGATCGTTCCCGATATCCTGCCCGGCCTGCCCTGGCGGGCGGATCATGCAGTGATCTCGGTCATGACCGACGTCACCCTTGACGAGCTTTGCCGCCTCTGCGCTCCCGCGCGCGACATCGCACTGACGATCCCGCTCGCGCCGATCTCCGGCGGTGGCTGTCCGCTGCCGGTCTATCCGGAAAGTCCGGCACTGGAGGCGGTGTTCGGGGACCGCAATCCGATCTTGCCAGTGCGCAGCGAGGCGTCGCTGAGCGCGCATTTCGCTGTGGCGGGGACGCTGGCGCCGATCCTGCTGTTGATGGCCGAGGTGTCCGCGTGGTTGGCACGCGAAACCGGCGACGCGACTGCGGCCGACGCCTATGTTGCGTCGCTCTTCGGTGGATTCCTGAGGCCTGACGGGGCGCCCGAACAGTTCCAGCGCCTTCTGACCTCCCTGTCGACGGAGGGCGGGCTCAATGCCACCCTTAGGGCACGGTTCGAGGATGCCGGCGTACCCGACCTGCTCCGGACGGGTATGGATTCCCTGCGGCCGCGTCTCGGCCTGCCGCCGGCCGCGCCCGGGTAGACAAATGCATACCGGGCAGGGGCCGGGCGGACAGTCCCGCTAGCCGCGGAGGCGCCCGATCACTGATTCCGGTGTGATCGTGCCGATCGTGCGGCCGTCTTCGGTAACGCTCAGGATCTGCGCGCCGCCCTTCAGCCGGTCCATGATTTCGGTCACCGTGGCCTCGGTATCGATCGTCGGTCCGGCGGTGTCCGAAACCGGCTGCATCACGTCGCGCGCGGTCAGCACGCCAAGCGGGTTCATGTGCGCGACGAAATCCGCCACATAGTCCGAGGCCGGCGCCGAGTAGATGTCGCGCGGTGTCCCGCATTGCACGATCCGCCCGCCTTCCATGATGGCGATCCGGCTTCCGAGCTTGAACGCTTCGTCAAGGTCGTGGCTCACGAAAACGATGGTGCGCTGCAGGGAACTTTGCAGTTCGAGGAGTTCGTCCTGCAGCCGGGTCCGGATCAGCGGATCGAGCGCCGAGAACGGCTCGTCCATCAGCAGGATCGGCGCGTCCGTCGCGAAGGCGCGCGCAAGGCCCACGCGCTGCTGCATGCCGCCGGAAAGCTCGCCCACCCGCCGCTCCGCCCATTCCGAGAGGTGCACGAGTTCGAGCTGGCGGTTGACCCTCTCGTCCCGCTCGGCCTTGGGCAGGCCGGCAAGCTCCAGCCCCAGTCCGACATTCTCGCGCACGGTGCGCCAGGGCAGCAGGCCGAACTGCTGGAACACCATCGAGACCGAGCGCTGCCGGATCCTCCGCAGCGTCGCCGAGTCGGCTGCGGTGACATTGACCATGCTGTCGCCGTCCAGCACCTCGACGCTGCCGCGCACCACCGGGTTCAGGGCGTTGACGGCGCGCAGCAGGGTGGACTTCCCCGAGCCCGAAAGGCCCATCAGCACGAGGATCTCGCCTTCGCCTACGGTCAGCGAGCAATTGTGGACGCCGAGGACCTGGTCGGTCGCGGCCTGGATTTCGCTTCGCGTCTTCCCTTCGTCCATCAGCGGCAAGGCGGCCTGGGGGTCGCTTCCGAAGACGATCGAGACGTTCTTGAAATCAACCGCAGCTCTCATGACCGTCCCACCCGCAGAATACGGTCGAGCATGATCGCCACGACCACGATGATGAATCCGCTCTCGAAGCCGAGCGCGGTGTTGACCTGGTTCAGTGCCCGCACCACCGGCACGCCGAGTCCGTCGGCGCCGACCAGCGCGGCGATCACCACCATCGACAGCGACAGCATGATGGTCTGGTTGAGGCCGGCCATGATCTGCGGCAGCGCGTAGGGAAGCTCGACCTTGAAGAGCGTCTGCGACGGCGTCGCACCGAAGGCCTGCGCCGCTTCCAGAAGCGATTGCGGCGTCGAGGCCACGCCCAGATGGGTCAGCCGGATCGGGGCAGGGACCACGAAGATCACGGTGGCTATCAGGCCCGGCACCATGCCGATGCCGAAAAAGACGATGGCCGGGATCAGATAGACGAAGGTCGGCAGCGTCTGCATCAGATCGAGAATGGGGCGCAGGGCCTGATAGAATTTCGGCCGGTGCGCCGCGAAGATGCCGACCGGGACGCCGACCGCCATGCACACCACGCAGGCCGACAGGACCAGGGTGAGGCTTTCCGTCGTCTCCTGCCAGTAGCCCTGGTTCAGGATGAAGAGAAAGCCCAGGGTCACGAAGACGCAGACCGCGATGCTGCGCTGCAGGAGCCAGGCAATGGCCACGAAGACCGCCACGACCACAAGTGGAGGCGGCGATTGCAGCACCCACAGGATCGCGGCGATCAGGTGATCCATCGCGTTGGCCAGCCCGTCGAAGAACCAGCGTCCGTGAAGTTGCAGCCAATCGAAAACGGCCGCGGCGGCGTTGCCTACGGGAATCTTGTGGTCGGTGAGCCAGTTCATGCTAGGTCTCCGGTCGGGCGACGGCCGCTTGACCGGTCGCTCTTGAGGAACGGGAGGGGACGCCGTGAGCGAGCTCGTGCTCTACACGAATCCGATGTCGCGCGGACGGATCGCCCGCTGGATGCTGGAGGAGACGGGTCAGAGTTATCGTGCCGAGATCCTTGCCTTCGGTCCGCCGATGAAGACCCCGGACTACCTGGCGCTCAATCCGATGGGCAAGGTGCCGACGCTCGTCCATGGTCCGGCGGTCGTGACCGAGGCCGCGGCGATCTGCGCCTATCTGGCGGACGCCTTCCCCGATGCGGGTCTGGCGCCGCCGCCGCAGAGTTCCGCGCGCGGAAGCTATTACCGCTGGCTTTTCTTCGCCGCGGGCCCCGTCGAGGCCGCGGTGACCGATGTTTCGCTGAATGTCACGACCGAGGACCCGATGCTTCAGGGACGGCTTGGCTATGGCAGTCTCGGCCGGGTCCTCGATACGCTCGAACGGCATTTTTCCGATGGCCGGCCCTACGTCCTCGGCGACACCTTTTCGGCCGCGGACGTCTATCTGGGCGCGGCGGTGATCTGGGGCATGATGACGGGCGGCATCCCCGAACGCGCCGTCTTCCGGGCTTACGCCGATCGCCTGGGCGCTCGCCCGGCCGCAGTCCGGGCACGCGAACTGGACGATGCGCTGGCGGGGCACATGACTGCCGGCTGAAGCGGGCTGACCGGACCGATCAGATGCCGAACGCATTGCGGACCGCTGCTTCTCCGTCGCCTCCGTCGAGCGTCGTGACACCGTCGAGCCAGCCGGTCACCACGTCGGGATGCGCCTTGATCCAGGCCAGCGTCGCCTTGTCCGGATCCTCGCCGTCGTCGAGGATCTTGCCCATGATCTCGTTTTCCATCGGCAGCGTGAACTTGAGGTTCTCGAGAAGCTTGCCGACGTTCGGGCATTCCTGGACATAGCCCTTGCGCGTCACCGTGTTGACCACGCCCTCGCCGCCGAAGAATTCTTCGCCGCCCGGCAGGTATTTCAGCGAGAAGCGGGCGTTCATCGGATGCGGCTCCCAACCCAGGAACACCACGTCCTGATTGCGCTTCACGGCCCGTCCGACCTGGGCCAGCATCCCCTGCTCGGAGCTTTCGACCACCTTGAAGCCGCCCAGCCCGTAGGTATCCTTCTCGGTCAGGCTGACGAGATAGGCGTTGCCTTCGTTGCCCGGTTCGATGCCGTAGATCTTGCCGTCCAGTTCGTCGCGGAACTTGGCGATGTCGGCGTAGGATTGCAGGCCCTTGTCCCACGTGTAGTCGGGCACGGCGAGCGTGTATTTCGTTCCGGTGAGATTGGTCGCGACGACTTCGATCTCGCCGCTCTTAAGGTAGTCGCCGATCGCCGCGTCCTGTGCCGGAATCCAGTTGCCCAGGAAGACGTCGACATCGTCGCTTTCGAGCGACGCGAAGGTCACCGGGACGGACAGGATGCGGACATTCACGTCGTAGCCGAGTGCCTGCAGGATCTGCTTGGCGATCGATGTCGTGGTGGTGATGTCGGTCCAGCCGACATCCGAGAAGTTGACCTTGTCGCAATCGGCATGCGCCGCGGTCGTCATCAGCAACAGGGCAGCTGCCGAAATGGCGGTTCTGATCTTCATGATGTCCCTCGCGTACAGACTTCTCGTTGGTCCAGTGGGTCTCGAACGGCGGTGCCGTGCAGCACGGGGCTCAGACGCCCAGGGCGCTGCGGACCGCGGACTTTGCGTCCCCTCCGTCCAGCGTTGTAACACCCTCAAGCCAGCCGTCCAGAACCTCGGGATTCGCCTTCAGCCACTCGCGCGCAGCAACTTCGGGCTTTTCGTTGTCATCGAGGATCTTGCCCATGATCTCGTTTTCCATCTTGAGCGAGAATTCGAGATTGGTCAGCAGCTTGCCCACGTTCGGGCATTCCTCGACATAGCCCTTGCGCGTGTTGGTATAGACCGTCGCACCGCCGAAATCGGGGCCGAACCAGTCGTCGCCGCCGCTCAGATAGGTGATCTGGAAATTGCTGTTCATCGGGTGCGGCTCCCAGGCCAGGAACACGACGGGCTTGTCCGACCGGTCGGCACGGGCCACCTGGGCCAGCATCCCCTGTTCCGAACTTTCGCGGACCTTGAAGCCTTTCAGGCCGAAGGCATCGTCGTCGATCATCTTCATGATCAGGCGGTTACCGTCGTTGCCGGGTTCGATCCCGTAGATCGTGTCGCCCAGTTCCTTGCCGTGGGGGGCGATCTCGGCGAACGAGGTGATGCCGTCCTTGGCGCCGACGGAATTGGTCGCCAGCGTGTACTTGGCCCCGTGCAGGTTGGCGCGCACCGTGTCGACCGTGCCGGCATCGCGGTAGGGGGCGATGTCGGCCTCCATGGTCGGCATCCAGTTGCCGAGGAACACGTCCACGTCGCCATCGGCCATCGCGGTATAGGTCACGGGCACCGACAGCACCTTGATGTCGGTCTTGTATCCCAGCGCGTCGAGCACCACGGTGGTTGCGGCAGTAGTCGCGGTGATGTCGGTCCAGCCGACATCCGAAAACACCACCTTGTCGCAGTCGGCGAACGCGGCGGTCGTCATGCACAGCAGTGCGGCGGCGGAAACGGCGGCCCCGGCTCTCATGGCTTTTCCCCAGTCATCCCAGCATTGAGGCAAGCCTGTGGGATTTTGATTGACCAGTCAAGCAAAAATATGCTTGGATGCGCTGCAGCCAATCGGAGAGGGGAGAGATGCCGAAAATCGGGATGGAACCGATCCGCAGACGGGCACTGGTAGACGCGGCGATCGCAGAGATCGGCCGGACCGGCACGCTTGACGTGACGGTCAGCCAGATAGCCAGGAAGGCCGGGATGTCGAGTGCACTGGCCCATCACTATTTCGGCAGCAAGGACCAGATGTTCCTTTCGGCCATGCGGGCGGTTCTGAACTCGTTCGGAACCGAAGTCTGTAGCAGCCTCCGTGGCTTGGCCGGTCACAAGGAGCGGATCCTCGCGGTCATCGGCGCGTGTTTCTCCGAGCAGAATTTCCGTCCGGAAGTGGTGGCCGCGTGGCTCAATTTCTATGTGCTGGCGCAGACCTCGCCCGAAGCGCGCCGGCTGCTCACGGTCTATTACCGCCGGCTGAACTCGAACCTGGTGCACGACCTCCGTCCGCTGATCGGCACCCGCGCGCCGGGAACGGCGCGTGCCATCGCCGCACTGATCGATGGTCTCTACATCCGTCAGGCGCTGCGTGAAGAGAACCTGACCGGGGCCGCGAGCGTGGCTCTGGTGTCGTCCTATGTCGAATCTGCCTTGTCGCAGGAGGCCCGCCCATGATGCAGATGTCTACCCAACGGCCGGCAGAAGACTTGCTGCGCGCTGCGCCCGATGTCGTCCCTCAGGCAAGCCACCATGTTGCCGGCGGGTTCGTCGAGGATGCCGCGGGCGCGCCGATTCCGGTGATCTATCCTGCGAGCGGCACCGAGGTTGCCCGGCTGCATGAAGCGACACCCGACATTGTGGAGCGGGCGCTGGCCGCAGCGGAAGCGGCCCTGCCGGCCTGGCGCGCGATGCGCGGCGCCGAGCGCGGCCGCATCCTGCGCCGCGCCGCCGACATCATTCGCGAGCGCAACCGCGCGCTGTCCGAACTCGAAACGGTGGATACCGGAAAACCGCTCTCGGAGACGCTGGTGGCAGATGCCCTCAGCGGAGCAGAGGCGCTGGACTATTTCGGCGGTATGGCGGCGACGCTGACCGGCGAGCATCTCGCGCTCGGCGAGGACTGGGCCTACACGATCCGTGAGCCTCTGGGGGTCTGCGTCGGTATCGGTGCCTGGAACTATCCGATCCAGATCGCCTGCTGGAAGGCTGCGCCCGCACTGGCCTGCGGCAACACGATGGTCTTCAAGCCGTCCGAGATGACGCCGCTGTCGGCGCTGAAGCTGGCCGAGATCCTGACCGAGGCCGGGCTGCCGCCGGGCGTGTTCAACGTCGTCCAGGGCCGCGGCGCAGTCGGCGCAGCACTGGTCGAAGATCCGCGGGTGGACAAGGTGTCGCTCACCGGCTCGGTTCCGACGGGGCGGCGCGTCTATGCTGCGGCCGCGGCCGGAATGAAGCATGTCACCATGGAACTTGGCGGCAAGTCCCCGATGATCGTCTTCGACGATGCCGATCTCGAAAACGCGGTCAGCGCGGCAATCAACGGCAATTTCTATTCCTCGGGGCAGATCTGTTCGAACGGCACGCGGCTCTTCGTTCAGGCTGGGATTCATGACGCGTTCGTCGAGCGTCTCGCGCAGCGGGTGGAGCGCGCGCTGATCGGAGATCCGCTCGACGAGGCGACGAACTTCGGCCCGATGGTCAGCGCGGCGCAACTCGGAATCGCACTCGATTACGTCGGTAAGGGGGTCGAGGAGGGCGCGCGCCTGGTCACCGGCGGCCGGCGTCTCGACCGGCCCGGCTTCTACATGTCGCCGGCCGTCTTCGCGGGCGTCCGCGACGATATGGCGATCGCGCGCGAAGAGATTTTCGGCCCGGTGGCCAGCGTGCTGAAATTCGGGACCGAGGAGGAGGCGCTGCAAAGGGCCAACGCCACCGAATTCGGGCTGGCCGCCGCGGTCTTCACGCGGGATCTGGCACGGGCCCACCGGGTGGCATCGCGCTTTGCGGCCGGCACGTGCTGGATCAACACCTACAACCTCACGCCGATCGAGATGCCGTTCGGCGGAGTGAAGGCGAGCGGTGTGGGGCGCGAGAACGGCCGCGCCGCGATCGAGCACTATTCACAGGTGAAAAGCGTCTACGTGGCGATGGGAGACGTCGAAGCGCCGTTCTGATCGGCGCCGGCGGCGTTGCAGCAGGAAACGCGCCCGCAACGGCGGCGCGCGATCATGCTCGGCTCAAGGAGTGAGGGTGATGGAAGCGGATTTCGTGATTGTCGGGGCGGGGTCGGCAGGCTGCGCCCTGGCCTACCGGATTGCCGAGGCCGGAGCCTCGGTCCTGGTGGTGGAACACGGTGGCAGCGATATCGGGCCGTTCATCCAGATGCCGGCGGCGCTGTCCTATCCGATGAGCATGAAGCGCTACAACTGGGGCTACGAGTCCGAACCCGAGCCGCATCTCGGCGGTCGTCGCCTGGCCACGCCGCGGGGAAAGGTGATCGGCGGCTCATCCTCGATCAACGGCATGGTCTATGTCCGGGGGCACGCCCGCGACTTCGATACCTGGGCCGATATGGGGGCGGATGGATGGGCCTATGCCGACGTCCTGCCGTATTTCAAGCGCATGGAATCCTGGGACAGCGGCGGCCATGGCGGCGACGCGACCTGGCGCGGCCAGGACGGACCGCTTCATGTGACCCGTGGACCGCGGAAGAATCCCCTGTTCCACGCGTTCGTCGAGGCCGGGCGCCAGGCCGGCTATGAACTGACCGACGACTATAACGGCGAGAAGCAGGAAGGCTTCGGCCCGATGGAGCAGACGGTCTGGAAGGGGCGGCGCTGGTCGGCGGCCAATGCCTATCTGAAACCGGCGCTGAAACGCCCCAACTGCGACCTGATCCGCGGTCTGGCCGAAAAGGTCGAGATCACCGACGGACGCGCCGTTGGAATTCGCATCCGCCGCGGCGGCAAGAGCGAACTGGTCCGTGCGCGGCGCGAGGTGATCCTCGCCGCGGGGTCGATCAATTCGCCGAAGCTGCTGATGCTCTCGGGCATCGGCCCGGCGGCGCATCTTGCCGAACACGGGATCGCCGTCGTCGCGGACCGTCCCGGCGTCGGGGCCAACCTGCAGGATCATCTGGAACTCTACATCCAGATGGCAGCCAGCCAGCCGATCTCGCTGTTCAAATACTGGAACCTCTGGGGCAAGGCGCTGATCGGGGCCCAATGGCTCTTCACCAAGACCGGACTCGGCGCGTCGAACCAGTTCGAGAGCGCGGCGTTCATCCGTTCGCGCGCGGGCGTCGAATATCCCGACATTCAGTATCACTTCCTGCCGATCGCGGTGCGCTATGACGGTCGCGCCGCGGCCGAGGGACATGGCTTCCAGGCCCATGTCGGCCCGATGCGGTCGCCGTCACGCGGGTCGGTAACGCTGAAGAGCGCCGATCCGGCCGAGGCGCCGCGGATCGTCTTCAACTACATGTCCACCGCCCAGGATTGGGAAGAATTCCGGACCTGTATCCGGCTGACACGGGAGATTTTCGCGCAGGAGGCGTTCAAGCCGTTTGTCCGGCACGAGATTCAGCCGGGCGCCGCCGTGCAGACGGATGCCGAACTGGACGCGTTCATCCGCGAGCACGCCGAAAGTGCTTATCACCCCTGCGGCACCTGCCGGATCGGCCGCGCAACCGACCCGCAGGCGGTGGTCGATCCCAAGAACCGGGTTATCGGAGTCTCTGGCCTCCGTGTCGCCGACAGTTCGATCTTTCCGCTGATCACCAACGGCAACCTCAACGCGCCATCGATCATGGCGGGCGAAAAGGCGGCGGATCATGTGCTGGGGCGGGACCCGCTGCCACCCTCCAACGCGCGGCCCTGGATTCATCCCGACTGGCAGCAAGCGCAGCGCTGAGCGGTCGATTGACAGGCTGAGGGGCGGAGCTAACATGCTAAAATGTCGATGCCGCCGTCCAACGCCGTGCCGCATGACGGGAAGGAGCCGTCGCTCGAGCCGCTGTCGCTTTTCGAAGGCCCGCTGTCGAACCGCGTCTACCTCTCGATCAAGCGTGCAATCCTGTCGCTGGCCTTCCGCCCGGGAGAGGCACTGCGCAAGCAGGAGATTTGCGCCGCGCTCGGCGTCTCCCGTTCGCCGGTCTCAGATGCGCTGACCCGGCTCGCGGGTGAAGGGCTGGTGCGCATCGTCCCGCAGGCCGGGAGTTATGTCGCGCGCTTTTCGATGGCCGAGATCCGCGAAGGCGCCTTCCTGCGCGAGGCGCTGGAACTGGCGGCGGTCGAATATCTGGCGCCGCGGATCACCGACGCCGAAATCGCCCGGCTCAACCGAATCGTCGTGGTGCAGCAGGCGCTGCTCGACAGCGGTGACCGCGAAGGATTCTACGAGCAGGACGCCGCCATGCACGCGATGATGATGGGATTTACTGGCTTCCGGCGTCTGGCCAGCCTTGCCGAGACCGCCTGGGTCCAGGTGGACCGGGCGCGGCGCCTGGTGCTGCCGGCGCCGGGTCGGGTCGAGGCGACGCTGGACGAACACCGCGCGATCGTCGCGGCGATTGCCGCGCGCGACCCCGAGGCTGCGCGCGCTGCGCTCCGCACGCATCTGCGTCAGCTCCTGACCTATCTCGAGCCGCTCGAGCGCGAGGTGCCGGAACTGTTCGATTCCGAATCTCCGACGGGCTAGGAGGTCAGAGCGTCAGGCGATAGAAGGTGTTCGCCGTCCCGCCGAAGACCGCGTCGCGACCAGTCTCGTCCAGCCCGTCCGTCAGCACCAATGCGGCATCGTGCCATTCGCCGTATTCGGCACGCAGCCGGCAGACCGGCCAGTCCGACCCCCACATCACCCGCTTGGCGCCGAACGCCTCGATCACATGGGCCGCCGCCGGGCGCAGCCCGTCGACCGTCCAGTCCGACGACGCTTCGGTCACCAGCCCCGAAAGCTTGCAGCATGCGCCGGTCTCGTCTGCCAGCCGTGTCATCCCGGCCGCCCAGCGGGCGAAGCCTTCGGCGTCGGAATGGTAGTCGCGGATGCGCGGCTTCATGCAATGATCGATCACCACCCGCAGGTCTGGATACCGTGTCAGCAGCCGGTGAAAATTGTCCAGATGCTCCGGGAAGCCGAGCGCGTCGAGCGTCAGGTCGCGCTCGATCAGCGCCTCGAACGCCCACTGGATATCGTCCCGCAGCATCCAGTCGATATCGGGGATGTCCTGGATCATCGGCCGGACGCCCAGGAACTTGGGATCCTCGGCCATCGCGTCAAGTTCGCGGAGATCGAGCGGATCCTCGAAGTCGATCCAGCCCACCACCCCGGCGACGCTCGGTTCGGTCGCGGCGATGCCGAGCAGGTAATGGCTCTCGGCGACGGTCGGTGCAGCCTGGACCAGCACCGTGTGGGTGATCCCGGCCGACTCGCGCGCGGCCGCGAGATCCTCGGGGCCGTAATGGCGCGCGAGAACCGGATCATCCATCGGCATCCAGCCGTAGTCGCCGCGTGCCGGATCCCAGTAGTGCAGGTGGGCGTCCACTTTCGGGCTCATGTCGGCGCATCCTTTCGCAGAAGTCCCGCCGCTTTCAGATCGTCCCAGAGGCCCGCCGGGATCACCGCCTCGGCGGCGGCGAGATTCGCGGTCATCTCGGCCACGCTCTGGCCTCCGGGAATCACCGAAACGACCGAGGGATGGCGGAGCGGGAATTGCAGCGCCGCATCCGCCATCGCCACACCGTGATCGGCGCAAATCCGTGCGATTTCGGTGACGCGCCGCAGAACCGGCTCGGGCGCCGGATCGTAGTCGTAGGTCGCCTCCGGCGACGCGCCGCGGGCGAGGATCCCGGAGTTGTAGGGGCCGCCGATCACGATGCCGATCCCGCGCGCCTGGCACAGCGGCATCAGGCTTTCCAGGGCCTCCTGCTCCAGAAGTGTGTAGCGTCCGGCAAGCAGGAACAGATCGAAATCGCCCCGCTCCGCCAGCTGCCTGCAGACCTGCCATTCGTTCACGCCTGCGCCGAAGGCCGCTATGACGCCGTCACCGCGCAGCCGTTCCAGCGCGTGATAGCCGCCGGCCATCAGCTGGTCGACCTTTGCGTCGACATTCTGCCGGCTGCCATGGTTCGGCACGTCGATGTCGTGAACGTAGAGAATGTCGATCCGGTCGAGTCCAAGCCGCTCCAGCGAGAACTCAACCGACCGCATCACTCCGTCGAAGCTGTAATCGTAGATCTCCTTCCGCGCCGGCACATCGAACCATTTTCCGTGGCCGGTCCGGCCAGCTTCGGTCACCGGTTGCAGAAGCCGGCCGACCTTGGTCGAGAGCACATACTCGCCCCGCGGCTTGCCGCGCAGAAACCGGTTGAGCCGGGTCTCGGCGAGCCCGAGCCCGTAGAGCGGCGCGGTATCGAAATGGCGCACCCCGCCCGCCCAGGCACAGTCGAGCACCGCCTCCGCCTCGGCGTCGCTGATGGCACGGAAGAGGTTGCCGATCGGCGCCGAGCCGAAGCCGAGTTCGGTGAATTCAAGCCCGCCCGTGCCCCGCCGGTCCCAGTGCCGCGTTCGCAGTGCCATGCTGCCTCCCTAGACTGACATGCTAGTATGATTTGCCTTGCGTGACAGCCGAAACCGCCTAGCCTGAGCGAAAAAGACAGGGAGGAGAGCCGGGTGACCGACCGCTTCGCGCGCCTGTTCGGCGGCACCAAGCCCGTGATCGCCATGGTCCACCTGGGCGCGCTGCCGGGCGCGCCGCTCCACGATGCCGCAGCGGGGCTCGACGGGCTGGTGGCCGGTGCGCGGGCCGACCTTCTGGCGCTTCAGGCGGCGGGCGTCGATGCGGTGATGTTCGGCAACGAGAACGACCGGCCCTATGAGTTCACCGTCGACACGGCGTCCACCGCGGCGATGGCCTATGTGATCGGCAGACTGCGTGCCGAAATCACCGTGCCCTTCGGCGTCAACGTGCTGTGGGATCCGATGGCGAGCGTGGCGCTGGCCGCCGCCACCGGGGCGGCCTTCGTGCGCGAGATCTTCACCGGCGCCTATGCCTCGGACATGGGGATGTGGACGCCCGATGCCGGAAAGGCGATGCGCTACCGCGACCGGCTGGGGCGCGGCGATCTGCTGATGCTCTACAACGTCTCGGCCGAGTTCGCCGACAGTCTGGATCGTCGGCCGATTGCCGACAGGGCGCGAAGCGCGGTGTTCTCCTCGATCCCCGACGCCGTGCTGGTTTCCGGTCCCATCACCGGCGAGCCTGCGGCGCTGAGCGACCTGCGTGCCGTGAAGGACGCGCTGCCGGCCGTGCCGGTCCTGGCCAATACCGGGGTGCGGCACGCCACCGTGGCCGAGGTCCTTGGCATCGCGGATGGCTGCATTGTCGGCTCGGCCCTCAAGGTGGACGGCGACACCTGGAACCCGGTCGATCCCGAACGCGCCGCCGATTTCATGAACCGCGCCCGGGCGGCCCGGGGAGGATCGTGATGCGCGAGCGTCTGAAACGGGATCTGGTGGCGTTGATGCGCGTGCCGGGCCTGTCGGGGCACGAAGACCGGGTGCGCCGCGCCATTCGCGACCGGCTGCCGCCGGGGCTGGGGCCGCGCGCCGACCGGATGGGCAATCTCTGGGTCAGCTTCGCCGGCGATCCGGCGGCGCCATCGGTCATGGTCTTCGCGCACATGGACCAGCTCGGCTTCGTGGTCCGCCGGATCGACGAGGACGGTGGCCTGCGGGTCGAACGGCTGGGCGGCGTGCCGGAGCGGGCGCTGGCCGCGCAACCGGTCCTTGCGATGGTGGGCGAAGGGCGGGACGTTCCGGGCATCATTGCCAACAAGGCCCACCATGCGACGCCGCCTGAGGAGAAATTCACCGTCGTCCGGGTCGCCGATCTGCGCATCGATACCGGCCATGTCTCGCGGACCGACGCCGAGGCGGCCGGGCTCGGGATCGGAACGCCGATCGTCTACGCGCCGAACGTCATCGAACTGGCGGGGGACAGGATCGCGGGAACCGCGGTGGATGACCGCGCAGGATGTGCGGTGCTGATCGAGCTGGCGCGTGCGCTGACCGCCCGCGACGGCGGCCCGACCGTGCACCTCGTCTTCTCGGTGCAGGAGGAATTCAACCTGCGCGGCGCGGTGGTGGCAGCCCAGGCCCTGAAGCCTGACATCGCGATCCAGCTGGACCTGATGCTCGCGACCGACACGCCGGACATGGCCGGGCGGGGCGACATGCGGCTCGGGGCGGGTCCGGGTATCAGTCACTATTCGTTCCACGGACGCGGCACGTTGAACGGGGTGATCCCGCACCCCGCCCTCGTGCAGCTCCTGAAGAACACCGCCCTCGACGAGGACATCCCGCTCCAGCACAGCGCGCAGGTCGGGGTGCTGACCGACCTGTCCTACGTCCAGCTTGTCGGCGGCGGTGTGGCGAGTGTCGATCTGGGCTTTCCGATGCGGTATTCGCATTCGAGCCTGGAGATGTGCGACCTGGCCGACCTTGAGGCATTGAGCCGGTTGCTTCTCTGCGCACTATCCCGGATCGGTCCCGGCTTCCCGCTCGACCGTGACGGAGACGGCGGATGACGGTTACCCTCGGGGTCGATATCGGTACCTACGGCTCCAAGGCGGTACTGGCGGACGCGGCCGGACGGATCTTCGCGCAGGCCGAGCGCCCACACGAGATGATCGTGCCGCGTCCCGGATGGGCCGAACACCGCGCCGAGGAGGACTGGTGGGGCGATTTCTGTGCCCTGACCCGGGAGATTCTGGAACAAAGCGGCGTCGATCCGGGCGCAATCGCCTGCGTCGCCACCAGTGCCATCGGCCCCTGCATGCTGCCGGTCGATGCGGCCGGCCGGCCGCTGATGAACGGCGTCCTCTACGGGGTCGACACGCGCGCTTCGGCCGAAGTCGCCGACCTGACCCGCGACATCGGTGCCGGGGTCTTGCAGGCGCGGTGTGGCAACGCGCTCAGCTCGCAATCGGTCGGTCCGAAGATCCTCTGGCTGAAGCGCAACCATCCGGACGTCTACGACCGCGCTGCGCATGTGCTGACCTCCAGTTCCTATCTGGTGATGAAGCTGACCGGCGAGATCGTGATCGACCACTACACCGCAGCCAGCTTCGCGCCACTCTACGACATCGACCGTCAGGACTGGGCTGCGGACCTTTGCCAGGGCATCGTCGATCCCGCGCGTCTGCCGCGGCTGCGCTGGTCCGCCGAGATTGCCGGGCAGGTCACCGGGGAGGCCGCCCGCGCCACCGGACTGGCACCCAGAACGCCCGTGACCACGGGCACGATCGACGCCGCGGCCGAGGCGGTCAGCGTTGGCGTCGCCGCGCCGGGCGACATGATGCTGATGTACGGTTCGACCATCTTCATCATCCTGCTGACCGGGCAGCGACTCTCCAACCCGCGGCTCTGGTCGGCGCCCTGGCTTGCGCCGGGAGGCCATGCCGCCATGGCCGGGCTGGCAACTTCAGGCACGCTGACGCACTGGTTTCGCGATCAATTTGCGCGGGACCTTCCCCGCGGAGAGGCCTTCGGTCGCTTGGCCGCCGAGGCGGAGGCCTCGCCTCCCGGCGCCAACGGCCTGCTGCTGCTGCCGTATTTCTCCGGCGAACGGACACCGATCCACGATCCCGACGCCAAGGGCGTGCTGTTCGGGCTCAACCTCACCCATGGACGGGGCGACCTCTATCGTGCGCTGATCGAGGGGATCGCCTTCGGCACCCGCCACGTCACCGACACGTTCACCGAGGCCGGGGCGCGGCCGAGGCGTTTGCTCGCCGTCGGGGGCGGCGTGCAGAACCCGCCCTGGCTTCAGGCGACATCGGACGTGACCGGGCTTGATCAGATCGTCTGCACGAACACGCTGGGCGCGGCCTATGGGGACGCCTATCTCGCCGCCGAGGCGGCGGGGCTGGAGCCGGACATCGCCGCCTGGAACCCGATTGCACGGTCGGTGACGGCGCGCAACCTCCCGGTCTACCAGAAGACCTATCCGCTGTTCCGCCGGCTCTACGAACAGACCCGGGACATTGCCGCGGATTTGTCGGACATTTCGGCCTGATCGCGGCGCCATCCGGCTTTCCGGATCAGCTATTGCGGCGCGTCAGCGGCCAGCGCGTCGGCCCAGTCGAGCATCCGGTCCACCCAGCCCGGCGGGATCATGTGCCCGCCCGGATGCAGCCAGAGGACGATCGAGCCCGACTCGCAGGAGGTCCAGTGTTTCTCCCAATCGCCGTCCGCCGCCAGATCCACGTCTGCCGCGCCCATGCAGCCATCCGTCTCGCGCCACACGTCGAGTCCTTCAAGGATATTGCCCTGATGGAACGGAAAGCCGTTGAACACCGCCTTGCGGCCTTCAAGCGGGACGGTGCGGTCGGTAAAGCCGTGGGTGTGGAACAGGTGCACCGGCCCGGCACAGCTGCGCGTCATCGGCTCCCAGAACCCGCCCGAAATCGGCGCCGCGCCGATGAACGCCTCGGGACGGGCACAAACGAGGTCCCAGACCATGGAACCGCCGCGCGAAAAGCCCGATGCAACCAGCCGATCGGTCCGGATGTCGAACCGGGCCGCCGCATCGGCGATCACCGCTTCGAGAAAGAGGATGTCGTCGCGGCGCCAGTCGAAACCGTCGACCACGCCCCAATCCGTTCTGACGCCCTTCTCGGGCCAGTCGAGCCCGTCGGCGGCAATGACCGCATAACCCCGCGCCAGCATCGGCTCGACCAGCCCGGCACTGGCGATATCCGACCGTCCGCTGCCGCCATAGCCGTGCAGCCACAGCACCGTGCCCTGCGCGGCCACCCCCGGATCGGGCAACCGGATGAAGTAGCGGCCGCTCTCGATCTCACAGGGGGTCTCGACGCCGCCGCACTCCTGGGCTGCGGCTGCGGCGGTCAGGCATCCGGTCACGGCAAGGGCAAGGGCGAGCCGCTTCATCTATTTCACCGCCCCGGCGGACATGCCCTTGATGATGTATTTCTCCAGCATCACCCCGATGACGATGAGGGGCAGGATCGCCGCGGTCGACAGCGCCGCCATGGACCACCAGTTGATCCCCTGGCTTCCGGTCTGGCTGGCCACCATCACCGGCAGGGTCTTGGCATTGGTCGAGGTCAGCAGGGCGGCGAAGAAGTATTCGTTCCAGGTCAGCACCAGGCACAGGATGAAGGCGGCGACGATCCCCGGCAGCGCGATCGGCAGCACGATGGTCAGGAACGCGCCCCAGATCGACAGCCCGTCGACCATCGCAGCCTCCTCCAGCTCCACCGGGATCGAGGCGAACTGATCGCGCATGATCCAGATCACGATCGGCAGCACCGTGAGCGTGTAGAGCAGGATCAGCCCGATCCGCGTGTCGAGCAGGCCAAGCTCGCGGTAGAGGACGAGGAAGGGCAGGGCCAGCACCACCGGCGGCAGGATGAGCTGCGACAGGAAGAAGAACGAGATGTCGGGATTACGCATGAAGCCGAAGCGGTAGCGGAAGCGCGAGAGCCCGTAGGCCGCGCAGGAGCCGAGCGCGACGGCAAGCGCGGACGAGGCCAGCGCCGTGACCGCGGAATTGACGAACCGCGCCAGGAATTCCGCCCGGACGGTCGATTCCCGGCCGATCGTGTCGGGTGACAGGCCGAGCGACGACCAGCCGCGCCATTTCGGTGCGAAATCGACGAAGGGCACCATATTCCCCTGCATCACGTCGGGGGCGAGCTTGAAGCTCGTGGAGATGGTCCAGTAGATCGGAAACAGGCTGATGAAGGTCCAGAGGGCGAGGATGCCATAGATCGCGACGCGCCCCGCATACCATTTCACCCGGAACGTCCGGTCGGATGCGCTGTCGTGAAAGATCTGGGTCGGGGCGGTGTCGGGCATCTCAGTACCGGGGGTTCATCCAGCGGTCGACGAGCTTCATGAACAGCGTGATCGCGGCCACGATGCAGACGAGGTAGAACAGCGCCAGCATGGTGCCATAGCCGACGTTGGAGCGGTCGCGGTATTCGCGGAAGATGAAGCTTGTCACGCTGTCGGTGGCCCCGCCGGGCCCGCCCGAGGTGACGTTGATGATGATGTCGGCGAGCTTCAGCTTGAAGATGATCCGGATCAGGATCGCGGTGATCGAGACAGGCAGCATCAGCGGGAAGGTCACCTCCCAGAATGCGCGCCAGCCGGTGGCGCCGTCCACCCGCGCGGCCTCCTGCACCTCCTTGGGGATCGCCTGCAGGCCGGCAAGCAGCATGATCATCAGGAACGGGATGAAGGTCCAGGCATCCATGGCCATGATCGTCGCCCGCGCGATCTCGGCCGAGCCGAAGAAGGACGGATCGTCCCAGCCGAGCGTGCGCGCCAGCCGCGCCACCGGACCGAAGCGGGTTTCCAGCATCGACTTGCCGATCATCCAGCTGACTGCCACCGGCGACAGCATCAGCGGCATCAGAAAGGCGACACGGAAGAACTTCCGTGCCCGGATCTCGCCGGCAAGGATCAGCGCAAGGCCGAAGGCGATGGCGTATTCCACCAGGATCGCGAGCGTGTACCAGACCATGTTGCGCAGCGCGTTCCAGTAGAACGGATCGTGCCACATCAACCGCAGGTTCTCGACGCCGTTGAATTTCTGGCCGTCGGGGGATGACAGGTTCCAGTCCGACATCGCGATCGACACCGCGAAGATGAGCGGGAACACCACCATGGCAACGACGAAGAGCGCGGCGGGAAGCACGAAAAGGCTCCGCTTGCCCTTCTCGCCGTAAAGGATCACCTGTGCGGCGCACAGGCAGACCGCAAAGACCAGAAAGGCGTAGA
The DNA here is from genome assembly GCA_020425125.1 of Paracoccaceae bacterium. Taxonomy (GTDB): domain Bacteria; phylum Pseudomonadota; class Alphaproteobacteria; order Rhodobacterales; family Rhodobacteraceae; genus Meridianimarinicoccus. Next base: position 79,383 of record JAGQRV010000030.1, read on the forward strand.
GTGCTGGCCGCCAGGTCGTGAACGGCAGTGCGATCCGCCCGGAATCCTGCATGGCCACGGCCAGGAAGGTGGCTGCAAAGACGGCGAAGGATGCCCAGACCAGAGTCCGCCCCAGCCGACGTCGGCCGGATGAGATCTCGTCGCTGGTCACGACATGAAGAAGGTCGCCCTCGTGGTGGCTGTCAGCGGACATGCTAACATGCTAGCCGCGCGAATCTCGGGCGGGAAGGCGAATTTTCGGGACCGGCCCGAAACCGGGGCAGGTTCCCGGGCCGGAGGCGCCGCGGCGCCTCCCGGCACGATGCGTCGGTCCGGATCAGACCGCGGCGGCGGCTTCGCGGGCGACCCGCGGGATGTCAAGGCGCGAGAAGCCGAGATCGGCAAGGTCGCGGTCGCTGAGCACCGACAACTCGTCCGTCACCTGACGGAAGACGGCACGGCGGGCGTTCCATTCGACGAACGCCGCACGAAGCAGGTGCAGGCGGTCGGCAAGGCTATGTTCCAGATACTGGACGTCGTGGGCGAAGGCCATGACTGTGTCTCCTGTGGTTTTGCGGCGGGTCCATCGCGCCGCTGACAGGAGGCAATGTATGGATATGCTGCAACTGCACAATGGACGGAACGGCAAGCCCGCCATGCCGATCCTGCAAGGCTGGAGTTCTGCCGTAGACCGCCGATTCTGGGAAGGACACAAGGCTCTGTCCCGATTTGCCCTCGAAATTACCCCGGAATTCCGGTAGGATTTGAGGCATGTCCAACGAGGCCCCTGGAGGTGTGACATGGCTCACCCGGCGAAGCGATCCACCAGCATGAGTCTGGACGCGGCGGTTCTCGACGAAGCGCGGCGGCTCGGGATCAACCTCTCGCAGGCCGCGGAACGCGGAGTTCTGGCGGCCATCCGGGCAGAGCGCGCGCGGCTCTGGAAGCAGGAAAATGCCGGCGCCGTTGCCGATTACAATTCCTTCATCGAGGCCGACGGCGTGCCGCTGGCCGAGTTCCGCAAGTTCTGACCCCGGACCGGACCTGCCGTGGCGGCGCAGTTCGACCTCTATCGGCTGAAGGGCGGCGGACTGGTCGTGGTGCTGCAAAGCGACCTGCTGGACGAGTTGCAGACGCGTGTCGTCGCGCCGCTCGTGCCGGCAACGGCGGTCCGGCGGGTGATGCGCCCGCTCAACCCGTCCGTCACGCTGGGCGAGGCGACCTACCTGATCATGCCGCAGCTTGCCGCGACGCTCACGCTGGCGGAACTGGGCGCGCGGGCGGGTACCCTTGAAATGATGCGGGACGAGATCGTCCGCGCCATTGACGCGCTCCTCTCGGGCATCTGAAGGACCGGGCGGGGCCGCGGATCAGGCGGCCGCATCCGAGTACCGGCCAGGGGCGCACCGGTCCGCGCGCCCCTGACGAAACCGGCGCGAGGTCAGGCGCCGATGCCGAGCGACTCCTTGTAGAGCTTGATCTGGCTGTCGCGGCCGATCTGGTCGGTGATCTTCTCCCAGGCGGCGGCGATCGCGTCCGCGGTTTCCTGCGCCGAGCCGTACTTGCCGGCGAAGCCCTTGGCGAGTTCGTCCTCGGCCACAGAATAGTACTGGAAGATGCCGGGGATCCGCGGCTCGATCGCGGCGTTCGGGTGATTGTAGCTGTCTTCGTTCGAGCCGAGATAATCCTCGACGAAGGCAAGGTCGTAACCGGCCTCGACCCACTCGTCGAAGTTGAAGTGCGATTTCCGGTATGGCTGGAAGCCCGACGGATAGGCCGAGGTCCAGAGCGACAGGTCCTTTCCGCCCAGATGCGCGGCCGCCGACCATGCCGCCTTGCGCTTGGTCTCGTCGCCCGACACACGATTGGTGACGTAGATGCCCCAGCCGATATAGGCCATGTTCGGCGCGAAGTTCGGGTCGGGCGGGGTCTCCCACTCCTTCTTGCGCCAGTTGTAGACGCGGGTGGCACCGGGATTGATCGAGAAGCCGACCACGTCGCCCACGACCGAGGTGTCCGAGGTCCGCGCACTCGATCCGACATCGCCCCACCAGGTCAGCATCGACCCGGTCCCGGCAAGGAACTGCTGGAAGGCGGTGGTGCCCGGATCGGCGTTGATCTGGTCCGACGGATAGGCCCCCGCCGCGATCAGATCCATCACGTCCTGGATCGCCTGTACCCAGGCCGGGTTGTTCACCAGCGGGGTCATCGTGTCCGGTTCGAACAGCCAGGCGGGCTCGCCGGGATATTTCGCATAGGACGCCGCGCGGTCCTCGAGGAAATAGAAGCCGAAGCCGCCCCAGCCCTTCAGCGGGTCGAGGAATCCGTAGGCGGGAAGCCCGGTGAGCGGATCCTTCTGTCCCTTCACCTTCTTCGAGAACTCGTTGACCTGCTCCCAGGTCGACGGCGGTTCGGTCATCCCGGTTGCGGCGCTGATCGCCGCGTCGGTGAAATAGTCGCTGCGGTAGGCGAAGGTGTGGCAGTCGCCGTCGATCGTGACGCGGTAGAGCTTGCCGCCCCAGGTGCCGACCGGCGGCTGCAGGTAGCCGACATAGTCGCTCATATCGATCATCTTGGCGACCCAGTCGGGCATCTCGTCAAGAAGCCCGCGACCGGCCGTGTCGCCCTCGAACGGCGCGCCCATCTCGATCACGTCGAAATCGACCGTCCCGGTCGCGATCGACTGCTGCAGCCGCGCGTTGTAATCCGCCTGCGCGAGGTCGATCCAGTTGATCTTGGCGCCGGTGTAGGTCTCCCATGGCTTCAGGAACCCGCGGAACAGCAGGTTGTGAAGATTCTGGTTGTTGAGCCCCATGAAGGTGAGCTCGACCCCGGCAAACTCGCCCTCCTTGACTACCTCCTTGGTGGGGCCAAGCGTCAGCTCGCCGACCTTCTGCCAGTCCGCGTCCGTGGGCGAGCCCATGCCGACGCCGGGGATCTTCAGGATCTCCGCGCGCAGCGCCGCCTCGTCCTGAGCCCAGGCGGGCCGCACCGAGATGCCGGTGAACACGCCGCCGACCGCCGACGCGGCGGTCGTCGTCGCGAGCCCCTGCAGCACCGAGCGCCGGCTCAACCGGGATCTCAGCATGTAGTCATAGAGTTCGGCCTTCATCCGCAGTCCTCCCTGATGCCGCTCGCTTGGTCCCGCGGGCATGGTATGCATCCGGCGGGGCAGCGGTCTTGGTTGTTCCGAAGGCGATCGTCTTCCGAGGTGTCGCGAAGCGGTCCGCGCCCTCTCCGGCGCCGCACCGACGGCATGGACCCGCCGTCCGCGGGGACAGCTTTCCAGTGAAGCATCCCCCTGTCAAGCCGCTGACATGTTAGCATGTCTGATCGTGGACAGGCTGCTCCGGCTCGGTTAAGCCTGATGCAGAGGAGCCCGAGGGAGACGGCATGGCCGAAGTCGCGATTCGCGAGGTGCGCAAGGCCTATGGTGCACTCGACGTGATTCACGGCGTCGATATCGACATCGCCGACGGTGAGTTCGTGGTCCTTGTCGGCCCGTCCGGCTGCGGCAAGTCCACGCTCCTGCGCATGATTGCGGGGCTCGAGGGGATCAGCGGCGGGACCATCGCGATCGGCGGGCGGGTGGTGAACACGCTTGCCCCGTCGGACCGCGACATCGCCATGGTGTTCCAGAACTACGCGCTCTATCCGCACAAGACCGTCGCGGCGAACATGGCGTTCGCGCTCCGGATGCGGGGCATGGCGCGGGCCGAGATCGAGACGCGGGTGCGCCATGCCGCCGAGATTCTCGGCCTCGTTCCCTATCTCGACCGCTATCCGCGGGCGCTGTCGGGCGGCCAGCGCCAGCGCGTCGCGATGGGCCGCGCGATCGTGCGCGACCCGCAGGTCTTCCTGTTCGACGAGCCGCTGTCGAACCTCGATGCCAAGCTGCGGGTGCAGATGCGCAGCGAGATCCGCGAATTGCAGCAGCGGCTCTCGACGACGACGGTCTATGTCACCCACGACCAGATCGAGGCGATGACCATGGCCGACAAGATCGTCGTGCTGCAGGGCGGGCGGGTGGAGCAGATCGGCTCTCCGCTGGAGCTTTACGACCGTCCCGCGAATGCCTTCGTCGCCGGCTTCATCGGCTCGCCCGCGATGAACCTGTTGCCGGGGAAGGTCCGCAGCGGCGGCACCGGACCCGCGGTCGAAGTCGAGGGCGCTGTCGTGCCGGCCACCGCGGCGGGGGCAATCGCCGACGGCCGCGAGGTTCTTCTCGGCATCCGGCCCGAGCACCTGAGGCTGGCCGAGCAGGGACTGCCGGCGGAAGTCGCCGTGATCGAACCGACCGGAGCCGAGATCCATGTCGTCGCCCGTGTCGGAGGTCAGGAGATCGTGGCGGTCTTCCGCGAACGCCATGTCCTGAAGGCGGGGCAGGCGATCCATCTCGCGCCCGACCCCGCGCAACTTCACATCTTCGACCAGAGGAGCGGATTGCGTCTTGGCTGACATCAACGGCGGACGCCGCCGCTTCACCTTCCTGTGCTACGGCGACAGCAATACCCACGGCACCCGGCCGATGCGGCATCCCTCGGATCTGGCCCGCTATCGCGCGCACCGACGCTGGCCCGGCCGCCTCGCCACCGCGCTCAGCAGTTCGGCCAAGGTGATCGAGGCCGGCCATCCCGGCCGCACCACCGTGTTCGACGATCCCGTCGAGGGCGCGCACAAGAACGGGCTGGCGATCCTGCCCGCGGTGCTCGAATCCCACCGTCCCGTCGACGTGGTGATCCTGATGCTCGGCACGAATGACGTGAAGCGGCGGTTCTCGGTCACCCCCTGGGACATCTCGCGCGGCGTGGAGCGGCTGGTCCTGGCCATCGGGGCGTCGAATTGCGGCCGGGACGGAATGCCGCCCGGTGTCTTTCTCGTGTCGCCCGCCCCGATCATGGAGACCGGCTGCCTGGCGGAACAGTTCGAGGGCGGGGCCGAGAAGTCGCGCCGTTTGGCGGCGCATCTGGCCGAGGTCGCGCGTCTCCACGGCTGCGGGTTCCTCGATGCGGGCGCCCATGCCAGCGTCGACCCCGTCGACGGGGTGCACCTGTCGTCGGACAGCCATGCCGCCTTGGCCGAGGCGCTGGCCGCTGCGCTGCGGCCGCTGATCGACTGACCACGCGCCGCGGCGCAGTCCCGCACGAATTGCGGGCGCAGGATGGAACGAGGGAAGGGAGGCCCCGACATGCTCAAAGGCATCGATCCGCGACTGAACGCCGATGTGCTCGGGGCGCTGCGCGCCATGGGGCACGGCGATGTCCTGGTGCTGGCGGACACCAATTTCCCTGCCGACTCGATTGCCCGGCAGACCGTGCTGGGGCGGCTCCTGCGAATGGACAACCTGACTTCGGCCGCAGCCGCGCAGGCGGTTCTGTCTGTGCTGCCGCTCGACACCTTCGTCGACGATTTCGCCGCCCGCATGGAGGTTGTCGGCGAGCCGCAGACGGTGCCGCCGGTCCAGGCCGAGGTCCAGGCCGAGATCGACGCCGCCGAAGGGCGCGCGCGGCCCATGGTCGGGGTCGAACGGTTCGCCTTCTATGACCGTGCGCGCGACGCCTATGCGGTGATCCAGACCGGGGAACTGCGCTTCTACGGCTGCTTCCTGTTCCGCAAGGGCGTGGTCCCGCCCCCTGATTCCGTCTCTGCCTGAGGAGATTGCCCATGTCCGGTCCCGTCGTCATCCTGGGTGTCTTCGTCGCCGATACCGCCTACCGCGCCGAGCGCCAGCCGCGCATGGGCGAAACGCTGCTGGGCCAGAGCTTCGTGCTCGGGCCAGGGGGAAAGGGCTCGAACCAGGCTGTGGCCGCGGCCCGCGCGGGGGCCGAAACGCACATGCTGACCAAGCTCGGCCGCGACACCTTCGCCGAGATCGCCCTGAAAATCTGGGCCGAGGCCGGGGTGACCCCGGTCGTTACCCAGCACGCCGACAGCTATACCGGGGCGGCCTATATCTTCGTCGAGGCCGCGACCGGCAACAATG
>JAGQRV010000031.1:0-33896 GCA_020425125.1 Paracoccaceae bacterium
ACCTTCGCCCCTACATCGCCGATGCAGAGGTACGCGTCCAGAAAATGCTGGGCGACGGTAAGCGGGCATTGATCGAATGCGCGCAAGGACCGATGCTCGACATCGATTTCGGCACCTATCCCTATGTCACCTCCTCGAACACGCTGGGCGGCATGGCGGCCACCGGCACCGGGCTCGGCCCGAATGCGATCGGCTTCGTGCTGGGCATCGTGAAGGCGTACACGACCCGCGTCGGCGAAGGGCCGTTCCCGACCGAGCTTTTCGACAATGTCGGCAAGCACCTCGCCGAGGTCGGGCACGAAAAGGGCACGGTGACGGGGCGTGACCGGCGCTGCGGCTGGTTCGATGCGGTCCTGGTGCGCCAGACCTGCACCACCAGCGGCGTCAAGGGCATCGCGCTGACCAAGCTCGACGTGCTCGACGGGCTCGACGAGCTGAAGATCTGCACCGGCTACCGGCTCGACGGAGAGGTCCTGGACTACCTGCCGACAGCCGCCGAGAGCCAGGCGCGGGTGGAGCCGGTCTACGAAACGCTGGACGGCTGGAAGGCCAGCACCGCGGGCGCGCGGAGCTGGGCCGACCTGCCTGCTGCGGCGATCAAGTATGTCCGCCGGATCGAGGAACTGATCGACTGCCCCGTGGCACTGCTGTCGACCTCGCCCGAACGGGACGACACGATCCTCGTCACCGATCCCTTCGCGGACTGATCCGCGGCGCGGCACGAAGGACACGCGGATGGCCCTTTCCTACAAGGCGCGGCGGCGCTGGTCCCTGGTCGTCCTGGTGGTCGGGCTCCCGGTCTATATCGTCGCCTGCGTCACCGTGATGAACTGGCTGGGCCGGCCATCCTTCTGGGTGGAACTGCTGGTCTATGTCGGGCTGGGGATCCTCTGGGCCCTGCCGTTCCGCGCTCTGTTCCGGGGCATCGGCCGGGCCGATCCCGGTACTCCGCCGGACCGCGGGAGCGGCGGCGCGTGAATCCGCCCGCTCCGGTCCTGACCGCCGACGGACCGGTTACGCTGGTCGGCGGCGGGCCGGTGGCCGCGGCCGATCTGGACCGCGCGCTCGGCCTCGCGCCGCGGCTGGTGGCGGCCGACGGCGGCGCCGACCGGCTCGATGCGCTTGGCCGCAGCCCCGAGGCGGTGATCGGCGACATGGATTCGATCTCGCACGAGACGCGCGCGCGCCTTGCGCCCGCCCGGCTCCACGAGGTCGCCGAGCAGGACAGCACCGATTTCGAGAAATGCCTGACCCGGATCGCCGCGCCGCTGGTTCTGGCGCTGGGCTTCACCGGCGGCCGCATCGATCACGAACTGTCGGTATTCAGCGTGCTCGCGCGGCACCGGGCGCGGCGCTGTGCGGTGCTCGGCGCCGAAGATGCGGTGCTGCTGGCGCCGCCGCGGCTCGCGCTCGACCTCGCGCCCGGAACCCGCTTGTCGCTGTTTCCGCTGGGCGAGGTCACCGGGCGGAGCCGCGGCCTCTTCTGGCCGATCGGCGGGCTCCGCTTCCATCCTCTGGACCAGGTCGGCACGTCGAACCGGGTGACGGGACCGGTCGAGCTGGAATTCGACGCGCCGCGGATGCTGCTGATCCTGCCCGCGGCGGATCTGTCTGCCCTGCTGACGGCTTTGGCGCGCGCACCGCACTGGGACCCAGACTGTGACGCGACCTGACGCCGGTCACTTCGACTGGCTGCGGGCCGACATCTTCAGCACCATGCGCCGCGGCAACAGCGGCACGACCCGCGCCAGCACGAACCCCATCAGCGGCTTGTTCACCACGACAAGCCGCCCCGCCATCATCGCGTCGTAACCGCATTTCGCCACGTCGGCGGCATCGGCGCCACCCGCCTTGACCATCTGCGTGCCCTCCAGATCGGCGGCCTTGGCGAAGCCGGTCTCGACATAGCTGGGCGCCAGCACCGTGACGGTCACGCCCTTCGGCCGCAGCTCGTGATCGACCGCCTGCGAGAAAGACGCCACGAAGGCCTTGGTGGCGAAATAGACCGCCTGATTGGGACCGGGCAGGAACCCGGCGGTGGAACCCACATTCAGAATCCGCCCGCTGCCCCTTGCCGCCATGTCGCGGCCGAATTCATGCGTGAGCGCCATCAGCGCCCTGATGTTGAGATCGACCATCGCCTGCTCGGCGGCGAGGTCGCGCTCCACATGCAGGCCATAGCCGCCGAAGCCGGCGCAGTTGATCAGGATGTCGATCGTAAGCCCGGCGTCGCGGACCGCGCGGTAGAGCGCCTCGGCCCCGACCGCTTCGGCCAGATCGGCGGCAAAGACATGCGCGGTGATGCCGTGCGCGGCCTGAAGCTCGGCCTTCACCGCCTCCAGCGCGTCCCGGCGGCGGGCACAGAGAACCAGATCGCCGCCGCGGGCCGCATGACAGCGTGCCAGTTCGAGGCCGATCCCCGAAGACGCGCCGGTGACGAGTGCGAGGTTGGACATCAAGCCTCCCGACGATCCCTCCGACAGCACCGCCTGCCAGCCCGCCCCACGCCGCCCTTCCCTGTCATGCCGCCGACCTCGCGGCGGCGGAAAGACGCGCGGCGGGCGGGGCGGTCAGAGCCGCCAGCTCCGCCCCGGGCGGACCACCTTCCGTCCGGGCCGGTCCTCCTGCGGCACGTCGGCCAGCGTTGCCTGGACGTCGAGGATGACCTCGTCCCGCAGCCGGTAATACTGGTGGCGGCCATGCGACAGCACACCGGTATCGCTGATCTTCCGGCAATCCAGCGCAAAGACCCGCTCGCTGACATTGTCGAGGTTCTGCGGGCCGTCCGACCCCAGACGGTCGGGCATCCCCTTGGTCTTGTCCGAGATCGTCAGCGCGATGTCGTTGTTGGCGTGATAGACGAAGATGCGGTTCGCCAGCTCGTCGAGGCGCTTCAGCTTCATCGGCTCCTGCAGCGTGTCGTTGTCCTCGTCCGCGGCCATCAGGAAGGCGCAGTCGAAGACCCGCGAGGTGCGCCCGCCATTGAGCTCGATGAACTTCCGCACCGCATGGCGCAGCGCCCAGTTGCCCATCGAATGGGACAGCACGTGCAGGCGCCGCGTGCACTGCTCCAGCGCCGCCGGGTCGGGCACCGATCCCTCGCGCCGCGCCTGGAGCACGACCTCGCGGTCACGCTGCCGCAGATCGGTGAGAAACTCGACCAGCCGCTTCAGTGCACGGCCCATGGCGATTCCCGACGCTTCGGCGTCCTCGCGGTCCGAGAAGTAGTTCCAGGCCGGCTGCACGCGCCCGTTCGACGGCCACGAGAACATCACCACGATCACCTTCTGCTCGCCCGCGCCGTAGATCTCCTGCAGCGCCGCAGCCCGCTGCACCGAGTTCTCGAAGTTGTTGGCGAAGCCGTGGAGATAGACGATGACGTCGGTATCCTGCTTCTTCAGCTCGGTCCGCAGATCCTCGAACATCGCTTCCGAGCCCAGCTTCGCGCCTGCGGGCATGGAACTGTCGAGCGTCTCGGGATAGAGCTTGGTGTCGCCCACCGACCAGTGGTCGTCCTTCTTCGGGTCGCTTCCCGACAGGTCGACCTGGGCCACGCCGACGCGGAAGCATTGCGGTCCGGCGCCGTTGAAGCGGTCGCCGAAGATGTTGCCTTTCGATGAGGTCTCGTGGACGACGTCTCGGTTCGAGGCGAAATAGATCTTGGTCATTGGCGTGCCCGGCGTTTGGGGTGGTAGTCTGCAATCGTGAACGCGCGAGGGAGGCAACTGGAATGTCAGGTATTACCCTAACGTCACCGCTGGCCGCTGCAATCCTTCTTCTACCATCGCTGGTATTCGCCGCGATGGCGGCCTTCCTTGTCGATGCGCCCGCGGAATGGGGGGAAGGCGCGCTCATTGCCTGGACCGCGATTGCCGCCTGCCTGCTGGCCGGAAGCTGCCTTGCCGATGCACCCGTCCCGCTACCCTGGGTCGCCGTCGTGGCGGGCTTTGTCGCCGTGATGACCGGCGGGCCGCCCGGGCTCGCGGTCGCGGCGGTTGCGGTCCTCGTGGTCGCGCTGCCGGGCAGCGGGCTGGCGGGCGCGCGCTGGCTGCCGGTGGCGCTGGCGCTGGTTGCGGCGCTGGTCTCGGTGCGCCGGTTCCTCGCCTGAACCTCGGGCGCGCAGCCCCGATGCCTTCCCCGTGCCGCACTGCAGCGGCGGGGGAATTTGGGGGTCGCAGCCGCCCGGTGGCGCGGCTATAGGGGGTGGACGGAAAGGGGATGCCATGATGCAAGCGCTTTCGGCCGCGGATGCGGGCAAGCTCGCCGCCGCGCTCTGTGCGGTGGAACTCGTCGAGGACGGCATGCGGCTCGGTCTCGGCACCGGCTCGACGGCGGCCTGGATGGTGCGCTGCCTTGCCCATCGGGCGAAGCGCGAGGGGATGCGGCTGACCTGCGTGCCGACCTCGACCCGGACCGGCACGCTGGCGCGCGTGCTCGGACTGAACGTGGTGACCCTCGAAGAGGCGGGGCAGCTCGACGTGACCATCGACGGCGCCGACGAGTTCGACCCCCAGTTCCGGCTGATCAAGGGCGGCGGCGGCGCGCATCTGCAGGAAAAGATCGTCGCCGCGGCCTCCGACCGGATGGTGGTGATCACCGACCCGTCGAAGGAAGTGGCGCAGCTTGGCGCCTTTCCCCTGCCGGTCGAGATCACCCCGTTCGGGCAGAGCGTCACCCGCGCGCGGATCGAGGCGGTCCTCGCCGGTGCGGCGGTGGCCCGGCGCGACGCCCGGCTCCGGCTGGTGGACGGCAAGCCCTTCGTCACCGACGAAGGCAACCTCACGGTCGATCTCTTTCTCGACCGGATCGACGCGCCCGAAGCGCTGGATACCGCGCTTCTCGCGATTCCGGGCGTGGTGGAGACCGGGCTCTTCCTCGGCATCTGCGACACGGTGGTGATCGGCCATCCGGACGGCCGGGCCGAACTGCGCCGCAAGGGGGCCGAGCCCGAGACCCGCAGGATGGATCTGTCGGTGGTGGCGTCGCTGCCTGCGGGCTGAGCGCGGCAGGAGGTGGGTGATGAGTGCGTTCGACTATGACCTGTTCGTAATCGGCGGCGGTTCGGGTGGCGTGCGCGCCGCGCGGATGGCGGCGGCCGAGGGCGCCAGCGTGGGGCTGGCCGAGGAAAGCCGCATGGGCGGCACCTGCGTGATCCGCGGCTGCGTGCCGAAGAAGCTGATGGTCTTCGCCTCGTCCTACCGCGAGACCTTCGACGATGCCCGCGCCTATGGCTGGGATTTGACCGACGGGCCGATCTATTGGCCGGGCTTCCGCGGCAAGCTCGAGGCCGAGCTCGACCGGCTCGAAGGCGTCTACCAGCGGCTCCTGTCCGGCTCGGGGGTCGACTGGGTCGGCCAGCGCGCGACCCTGCGTGACCCGCACGAGGTCGAACTCGCCGACGGCAGCGTGAAATCCGCCAAGCACATCCTGATCGCCACCGGCGGGCGCCCCTTCGTGCCCGACCTGCCGGGATCGGAGCATGTCATCACCTCGGACGACATCTTCCACCTGCCGGACCTGCCGAAATCCATGCTCATCGTCGGCGGCGGCTACATTGCCTGCGAATTCGCCTGCATCCTGCACGGGCTCGGCGTCGAGGTGACCCAGTTCTACCGCGGCGCCCAGATCCTGCGCGGCTTCGATGACGAGGCCCGCGGCCTCGTCGCCGAGAAGATGATCGAGCGCGGCATCCACCTGCGCACCGGCACCAACGTGCTCGAACTTCAAGACCGCGGCGCCGACGGCACCTGGGTGAAGGCGACCGACGGCTCGCACGGGATCTATGACCGGGTGATGTACGCCACCGGACGCGACCCGAATTCGCGCGGGCTCGGGCTCGAGGATCTGGGGGTCGAGATCGGCCGCCGCGGCCAGATCGTGGTCGATGCCTATTCGCAGACCGCGGTGCCGTCGATCTACGCCATCGGCGACGTCACCGACCGCGTGGCGCTGACGCCCGTGGCGATCCGCGAGGGCATGGCCTTCACCGAGACCGTGTTCAAGGGCAATCCGACGCCGGTCGATCACGAGCTGATCCCCTCGGCGATCTTCACCCAGCCCGAACTAGGCACCGTGGGGCTGACCGAGGAGGCCGCCCGCGACCGGGAGCCGATCGATGTCTACTGCTCGTCCTTCCGGCCGATGCAGCAGAGCTTCGCGGGCCGCGAGGACCGGGTGCTGATGAAGCTGATCGTCAGCAAGGCGACCCGCAAGGTGCTCGGCTGCCACATCGTGGCGCCCCAGGCCGGCGAGATGATCCAGCTCGTCGGGATCGCGGTGAAGATGGGCGCCACCAAGGAGGATTTCGACCGGGTCATGGCGGTGCATCCGACCATGGCCGAAGAGTTGGTGACGATGCGCGCGCCCGTTCGCAGCGCGTGATCGTCCGGTTCGGCCCGTCAAACCGCATCACGGCGGGTTGATCTTGCGGGCTGCGGGCTCATCTGGGAACTGAACGCACCGGTAGGGAACAGGAAGAAGGCTGGGTATGGCAGGCAACAACGGAGGTCCATGGGGTGGCGGCGGTCGCAACACCGGCGGCGGCGGAGGCGGCGGCGACAATCGCGGCGGCGGCCGGCGGCCGAACGACCAGGATCCGACACCGATCCCCGAGATCGACGAAATCGTCCGCAAGGGCCAGGAGCGTCTGAAGGTGCTGATGGGCGGCCGCGGCGGCTCGCGGCACGGCGGCCCCGGCGGCGACGGCCCGCGCTTCACCCGCGGCACCGTGGGCCTGATCGCGCTCGGACTCGTCGGCCTCTGGGTCTTCGCCTCGCTCTATACCGTCAGGCCGGAAGAGGAATCGGTGGAACTGTTCCTGGGCAGGTACAGCTCGACCGGGCAGCCGGGCCTCAATTTCGCGCCCTGGCCCCTCGTGACCTACGAGATCATCCCGGTCACCCGCGAACAGTCCGAAGACATCGGCACCGGGCGCGGCGACGACAGCGGGCTGATGCTGACCACCGATGCGAACATCGTCGACATCGACTTCCAGGTGGTCTGGAACATCAGCGACCCGGCCAAGTACCTCTTCAACCTGCGCGATCCCGAAGCGACGGTGCGCTCGGTGTCGGAATCGGCGATGCGCGAGGTGATCGCGGCGTCCGAACTGGCGCCGATCCTGAACCGCGACCGCGGCCAGATCGAGGCCGCCTCGCTGAAGCTGATCCAGGACACGCTCAACAGCTACGACAGCGGCATCCACATCGTCCGCGTCAACCTCGACAAGGCCGACCCGCCGAGCGAGGTGATCGACGCCTTCCGCGAGGTGCAGGCCGCCGAACAGGAACGCGACCGGCTCGAACGCCAGGCCGACGCCTATGCCAACCGGGTGCTCGCGGGCGCGCGCGGCGAGGCGGCGCAGGTACTCGAAGAGGCCGAAGGCTACCGCGCCCAGGTGGTGAACCAGGCGCAGGGCGACGCCAGCCGCTTCACCGCCGTTCTGGGCGAATACAAGCAGGCGCCGGAGGTCACCCGGAAACGGCTCTATCTCGAAACCATGGAGCAGGTGCTGGGCGACGTCGACAAGGTGATCCTCGACGACAAGATCTCGGGCAGCGGCCAGGGGGTCGTGCCCTACCTGCCCCTGAACGAGCTGCGCCAGGGCGGCACCACGCCGCCCGCGGCACCGTCGCGGACCGCGCCGGCGCAATCCTCCTCGACGATGCAGACCGGCGGAGGCAACTGAGCCATGCGCAAGTTCACCTATCTCATCCCCGTCGCCGTCGTGCTGATCGCGCTCCTGATGTCCTCGATCTACATCGTGGACGAACGCGAGAAGGCGCTGGTGCTGCAGTTCGGCCAGATCAAGGCGGTGCGCGAAGAGCCCGGCCTCGCCTTCAAGGTTCCGTTCATCCAGCAGGTGGTCAAGTACGACGACCGGATCCTGTCGCTCGACACCTCGCCGCTCGAAGTGACGCCGTCGGACGACCGGCGCCTGATCGTCGATGCCTTCGCGCGATACCGGATCGGCGACGTGGTGCGGTTCCGCCAGGCAGTCGGCGTCGGCGGCCTGCGCATCGCCGAGGAGCGTCTGGCCGACATCCTGACCACCCAGACCCGCGAGGTGCTGGGGTCGGAAGGGGTGACGTCGGACACCATCCTGTCGCCCGAACGGGCCGAGCTGATGGTGCGGATCCGCGACCAGGCGCAGGCGCGCGCCGCAGCGCTCGGTCTTGACGTCATCGACGTGCGGCTGAAGCAGACCAACCTGCCGGAACAGAACCTCGACGCGACCTTCGCCCGGATGCGGGCCGAACGCGAACGCGAGGCGGCGGACGAGATCGCCCGCGGCAACGAGGCGGCGCAGCGGGTCCGCGCCCAGGCCGACCGCACCGTCACCGAGCTGGTCTCGGATGCGCGGCGCGAGGCCGAGATCACCCGCGGCGAGGCCGATGCCGAGCGCAACCGCGTCTACGCCGAAGCCTATGCCGCCGATCCCGACTTCTTCGAATTCTACCGGTCTCTGTCCGCCTATTCGAAGGCGCTGAAAGGCAGCAACTCGACGCTGGTCCTGTCTCCGGACAGCGAGTTCTTCAACTATCTCGACGGCAGCTCGGGGCGGCAGTGACGATCCTGCTGCTGGCTGTCGGCTTCGTGCTCGTGTTCGAGGGGCTGGTGCTTGCGCTGGCCCCGTCGCGGCTCGAGGACATGGTCCGCATGCTGGCCCAGATCCCGGTGGAAACACGCCGCACCATCGGTCTCTCGGCGCTCGCGGCGGGGGTGGTGCTGCTCTGGGTGGCCCGCCATTTCGCGGGAGGCTGACGGATGACCGGGACCCGCAACATCGCGGCAGCCGGGGACCGGCGCCGGGGCGCGGCGGGTCTTGCGATGACTGCTGCGGCGGGGCTTTGGGCCGACATGGCGGAAGCCCAGCCGGCCGGTCCGCCCGACGGCCCGGCCTGGCGCATCGACGGCATCGCCGGCTGGTCCGCGCCCGCGGGCCTCGAAGGCGGCGGCAAGGTGGCGGCGGCGCGCGGCTATGCCGGCGCCGGGGTCTCGGTCCCGCTGGGGGGCGGCGTCTCGGTCGGGTTCGAAGCCGGCGGCGGCTTCACCGACTACCGCTTTTCCGACGGGGCGGCAGCGCCCTGGGGCGACATCCGCGACGTGCGGGTGACCCTGCCGGTCCGCTTCGGCCTCGGCGACCGCGGCACCGCGATCCTCGCGCCCTCGCTGCGCTGGACCGCCGAAACCGATGCCGACCTCGCCGACGGCCGCAGCGCGGGCCTCTTCGCCGCCGCCTTCTGGAAGCTCAGCGACAGCCTGACGCTGGGCCCCGGAATCGGCGTCTTTTCCGAACCCTGGGACGACACCGACGTCTTCGCCTTCCTGGCGATCGACTGGAAGATCACCGCGCGCTGGCGGCTATCGACCGGGCAGGGCGTCGGCGCCACCCAGGGCCCTGGCCTCAGCCTCAGCTATGCCGTCACCGAGGCGCTCGCGATCGGCATTGCCGGGCGGATCGAGGACAGCACGTTCCGGCTCGACGACCGCGGGCCGGCACCCGGCGGCTATGGCGAGGCGCGGTCGCTTCCGGTGGTGGCGACGCTGGACTGGTCGCCGCATCCGGGGCTTGCCGCCAGCGCCTTCCTTGGCGTCGACACCGGCGGAACGCTGACCCTGCGCGACGGCGACGGCCACCGGGTCGACGAGCGCGACGTCGATCCCGCGCCGGTCCTCGGGGCGCAGATCCGGGTCCGGTTCTGAGCTCTTGCGCGGCCTGCCGGGCCGCTCGCGGCGGATAACCCGAGCGTCACGATGGTGTGACACTCTGCGCGAGCATCTTGGATTCGTTTCCCGAACCCAGCCATATGCCTTCCGGGTCCCGGTTTCGTCCGGGCAGATGGGCTGAAACTGAGGAGAACAGCGTGCGCATCACAGATATCACCGATCCCGGTCGGATGCGGGCCGCGGCCGTGGCTGTGGGACTTGGCCTTGCCGTGGCGCTTGGCCAGGTCGGGCCGGTCATGGCGCGGGCGGCCCCCGACAGCTTTGCCGATCTGGCCGAGAAGGTCAGCGGCGCGGTCGTGGACATCACCACGCAGACCACCGTCGCGGCCAGCGCCGGGCCGGAAATGCCGATGATCCCGCCGGGCTCGCCGTTCGAGGACTTCTTCCGCGACTTCATGAACCCCGACGGCAAGGGGCCGCAGAAACAGCACCGCGGCACCGCGCTCGGCTCGGGCTTCGTGATTTCCGAAGACGGCTACATCGTCACCAACAACCACGTCATCGACGGCGCGGACGAGATCACCATCGATTTTCTCGGCGGCGACGAATTCAAGGCCAAGGTGATCGGCAGCGATCCGAACACCGACATAGCGCTTCTGAAGATCGACAGCGACAAGCCGCTTCCCTTCGTGCGCTTCGGCGACAGCGACGCGATGCGCGTCGGCGACTGGGTGATGGCGATGGGCAACCCGCTCGGCCAGGGGTTCTCGGTCTCCGCGGGGATCGTCTCGGCGCGCGGCCGGGCGCTGTCGGGCAGCTATGACGACTACATCCAGACCGATGCCGCGATCAACCGCGGCAATTCGGGCGGTCCGCTGTTCAACATGGACGGCGACGTGATCGGCGTGAACACCGCCATCCTCAGCCCGAACGGCGGCTCGATCGGCATCGGCTTCGCGATGTCCTCGGCCGTTGTCGAGAATGTCGTCGATCAGCTCAAGCAGTACGGCGAGACCCGCCGCGGCTGGCTGGGCGTGCGCATCCAGGACGTGACGCCGGAGCTTGCCGACGCGCTCGGACTGAAGGACGCCAAGGGCGCCCTGGTCACCGACGTGCCGGAAGGCCCCGCCGCCGATGCCGGCATGGAATCGGGTGACGTGATCCTCAGCTTCGACGGCAGCGCGGTCGACGATACCCGCGGGCTGGTCCGCCAGGTCGGCGCCACGCCGATCGGCAAGAGCGTGCAGGTCACCGTCTACCGCGGCGGCGCCACCCAGACGCTCGCCGTGACCGTGGGCCGCCGCGAAACCGCCGAGGCCGAGGCCCTCCCGGCCGCCGCTCAGAGCACCGAACCGGCCGAAAGCGACGTGCTGGGCATGCAGATCTCGACCCTGACGGACGATCTCCGCGCCCAGCTCGACGTGCCGAAGGACGTCAACGGCCTGGTCGTGACCGATATCGACGAGACCAGCCCGGCCTTCGACAAGGGTCTGCGCAGCGGCGACCTGATCACCGAAGCGGGGCAGGAGAAGATCGCCTCGATCTCCGACCTGAACAGCCGCATCGCGGATGCGAAGGATGCCGGCCGCACCTCGCTCCTGCTGCTGGTGCGCCGCGGCGGCGAACCGCGCTTCGTCGCGCTGCCGCTCGACGAGCAGAAATAAGGCAGACGTCCGGTTCTGCCGGATCGGGGCGCCCCCTGGGGCGCCCCTTTTGCTGCCCGGCTCTGGCTTCCCGGTCACGGCGCCGTCACACTGGGGCCGTATCCAGCGCCCCGTGGGGGCGTGCCCGTGCGCACCGCGCGGCGTCCCGTGTCGTGTGTCCAGACGGAGCCTTCAATGCAACAGACCGCCGCCCCGAGCATCCGCTGGCTGCCGATGGACGCCGCCGGCGCGGCCGAGGCGAACCGGGAGACGGCGCAGCGCATCGAGGCGATGCTCGATGCCGGCGCGCGCAAGCAGGTGGTCGGCCAGCTCGAGCGCTGGAAGCCCGCCTCGGTGCTGGAATGCTTCGTCGAGCTGCGCAGCAAGCGGGCGCGCAAGCTGCTGAAATGGATGTCCGACGAGTTCAGCCTGCGGCTGCTGTCCGAGATCGACCCGACCTTCAAGGGCGTGCTCTTCGCCGAGGAGACCCGCGCCAAGTTCGCCAAGGTGCTGGGCAAGCTCGACCGCGACCGCGCGGTGCGCTTCGTCCTCGCTCTGCCGCCGCATTATGCCGAGCTGATCGTCGACGCCCATCCCGACGCCGCGTTCCTGCGCGAGGTGATGGCCAATGCCGACACTGCCCAGGGCGCGATGCGGCGCGGCGCGGTGATCGTCCGCGAATCGGGCACGATCGGCGATGTCATCGCCGACATCCGCACCCGCGAGAAGCAGATCGAGAAGATCGACAGCCTCTACGTGGTCGATCGCGACGGCCGGCTCACCGGCTATCTCAAGCTGCGCGACCTGATCCTGAACCCGGCCGAGACGCCGGTCGCCCAGGTGGCGCGCCGCGACCCGCTGACCGTCACGCGCGAGACCGACCGGGAAGAGGTGCTGCGGCTGGCCAAGAAGCGCAAGGAGAACGTCATCGCCGTGATCGATGACGACAGCAGGCTGGTGGGCGTGATCGCGCCCAAGGAACTGGCCGAGATCGCCCGGCGCGAGGCCGAGGAGGACATGCTGCTGATGGGCGGGGTGTCGCCCGATTCGACCGGCTACGACACGCCCGCGCAGATGATGCGCCGCCGGCTGCCCTGGCTTGCCGCGGGCCTCGTCGGCTCGACCATCGCGGCGACGGTGATCGGCGCGTTCGAGGACGCGCTGACCGCGGCGGCGATCCTCGCCAGCTTCATACCCGTCGTGATGGCGACGGCGGGCAATGCCGGGATGCAGGCGGCCTCGGTCTCGCTCCAGGCGCTGGCACGTGACAGCTCGCGGATGCGCGACCTGCCCGCGCGGGTCCTGCGCGAACTGAAGGGGGCGCTCTTGAACGGCGGCAGCATCGGCGCGGCGGTCGGCGTCCTCATCGTCGCGGGCTCGCTCGTCGTGCCGATCGACCGGCCCGGCTGGCTCGCGCTCACCGTGGCGGCCTCGCTGGTTGCGGTGGTGACGCTGGCCAGCTTCATGGGCACCGCGATGCCGTTCCTGCTCAAGGCGCTGGGCCGCGACCCGGCGGCGGCGACGGGGATCTTCATCCTCGGCTCGAACGACGTCTTCGGGGTGCTGATCTATTTCTCCGTGGCGTCGATTCTCTATCTGTAATGCCCCCTTGGCCCGGCCCCGCGACGGGTGCAATATCGGGCGAGGGAGGACGGCATGGAAACATCCAGTCCACAGCAGGAAGCCAGGATGCCGGCGCTCGACCCGGAGCCGACGCTCGGGTTCAACGCCGCCGAACTGGGGGCGCTGGCGCATCTCTACCGCGGCGAGGTCTACCGCTCCACGCTCTGGCGCACCCGGCTCGACCAGACCACCAACTGGTCGGTGGTGACCACCGGGCTGGCGCTGTCGCTGACCTTCGCCGGCCCCGAAGCCTCGCCGCTGCCGCTGATCCTGGTCGGGCTTCTGGTCGTGGTCTTCCTGATGTTCGAGGCCCGGCGCTACCGCTATTTCAACGTCTGGCGGGCGCGCTGCCGGCTGATGGAAACGGATGTCTACGGTCCGCTGCTGCGCGGCCAGGGCGTCAGCATGGACGGCAAGTGGAACACGCTTCTCGCCGAGGACTATTCGAAACCGCGGTTCCACATCAGCTATCTGCGCGCGGTCGGGCGCCGGCTCAGAAAGAACTACGCCTACATCCTCACGGTGCAGGCGGTGGCCTATTACGGCAAGCTCGCGATCCATCCCGTCCCGGCGCATTCCATCGACGCCTTCCTGAACCGTGCCGAGGTCGGCCCGGTTGCCGGCCTGTGGGTGGTGCTCGCCGGGATCGCGTTCCACGGCACCTGGATCGCCATCGCCTGGTGGACCTGGCGGATCGAGAAGAACCTGCGCAAGCCCCACAAGCTGATCGCCATCGCCTGAACGCGGCCTGCTCTCAACCCGCGCTGCGCCGGGGCCGGCGGCTGCCGGGATAGCTGGCGGTTTCCGGCTGGTCCCCGGCGCGGGCGCGGTCGGGCCGCAGCGGCGCCTGCGCACCCTCGTCGTGCAGCAGCCGGTCGAGCAGCGGCGAGATGTCCTCCACCGTCTCGGCGATCACATGGGTGATGCCGGCCTCGCGCTGCAACCGCCCGGTGACCCGCAGCAGCCGCCCGGCGATCACCGCGCGGCGGAAGCGTTCGAAGATCTTCGCCCAGACGATCACGTTCACCACCCCGGTCTCGTCTTCGAGGGTGACGAAGATCACCCCCTTGGCGGTCCCGGGCCGCTGCCGCACCAGCACCAGCCCCGCCACCGCGATCCGCGCGCCGTTCGGCGGCCGGTCGATCCAGCCGGCGGGCAGGCAGGCGGGCGGACGCGGCCAGCGCGGCGGAGAGGTTTCGGTGGGCAGGAACGGAATCATGGGAACAAAGATAGAACAATCGCGGCGGCGCACAAGCCCGCCGCTCCGGCCCGGCAGCACTGGAAAATCGCGCCCGGCTGGCCTATCCCGATGCCACCCGAATCCGGGACAGACGTCGAGGAAGAGAGGCCGCCGATGCCGAAGATCACCTATATCGAGCACAACGGGACAGAGCATGTCGTCGAGGTGCCCGTGGGCCTCACCGTGATGGAAGGCGCCCGCGAC
The DNA here is from genome assembly GCA_020425125.1 of Paracoccaceae bacterium. GTDB lineage: Bacteria > Pseudomonadota > Alphaproteobacteria > Rhodobacterales > Rhodobacteraceae > Meridianimarinicoccus. Next base: position 14,380 of record JAGQRV010000031.1, read on the forward strand.
AACGGCATCCCCGGCATCGAGGCCGATTGCGGCGGCGCCTGCGCCTGCTCCACCTGCCATGTCTATGTCGATCCCGACTGGTTCGACCGGCTGCCGCCGATCGAGCCGATGGAGGAGGACATGCTCGACTTCGCGTTCAAGCCCGACCCGAACCGCTCGCGGCTGACCTGCCAGCTCAAGGTCACCGAAGCGCTCGAAGGGCTGATCGTCGAGATGCCCGAGAAGCAGATCTGAGCCGGACGACGGCGCCCAAAAACCGGGCGTCCTGCGGCAAAGCCGCGCGGATCGCGCCGCGGCCCGCCCGATTTCCGTGCAAACGGCGCTGGACACCGGCCGGACCGGATCTCACCATCGCGCCATGAGGCCCGTCCGCGCCGAAGCGGCGGCGGGCGTCCCCACGACACGAGGGAAGTCCCCACATGGCCACTGCCGCCGCCACACCCCCCCATTCCGTCGACGAGATGCTGCCGGCGCCGAAGCTCTTCACGCTCGGCCTCCAGCATGTCCTCGTCATGTATGCCGGCGCGATCGCCGTTCCGCTGATCATCGGCCGGGTCCTCCAGCTCCCGCCCGAGGACGTCGCCTTCCTGATCTCCGCCGACCTGTTCTGCTGCGGCATCGTCTCGATCCTGCAGTCGCTCGGCGTCACGCCCTGGTTCGGCGTGCGCCTGCCGGTGATGATGGGCGTGACCTTCGCAAGCGTGGGGCCGATGGTCTCGATCGCGATCGGGCATCCCGGGGCCGAAGGCGCGCGGATGATCTTCGGCTCGATCATCGCCTCGGGCATTCTCGGCATCCTGATCGCGCCCCTGGCCAGCCGGATGCTGCGGTTCTTCCCGCCGGTGGTCACCGGAACGATCATCCTCGTCATCGGCATCTCGCTGATGCGGATCGGCATCAACTGGATCTTCGGCCTGCCGCTCGGCCCGACCGCGCCCAAGCTCGTCAGCCCCGAACACGCCGCCTGGCTGAAGGAGGTCGCCGCGCTCGGCGGCGCGGTGCCGCCGCCGCCGCCCGGCTTCGCCGCCGCCGCGACGATGAACAACCCGGCCTATGCGCCGGTCTCCAACATCGTCCTCTCGCTCATCGTGCTCGCCATCGTCATCGGCTTCGCGCGCTTCGCCAAGGGCTTCCTGTCGAACATCGCCGTCCTGCTCGGCATCGTCATCGGCGGCGCCATCGCCGCGGCGCTCGGCATGATGCATTTCGAGAAGGTCGCCGCCGCCGCCTGGTTCGCGCCGATCCGGCCGTTCCATTTCGGCACGCCGATCTTCGATCCGGTGCTGATCGCGACCATGACCCTGGTGATGGTCGTCACGCTGATCGAATCCACCGGCATGTTCCTGGCGCTCAGCGAGATCACCAACAGCAAGCTGACCCGGAAGCGGCTTTCCGCCGGGCTCCGGATGGACGGGCTCGGCACCCTGATCGGCGGCGTCTTCAACACCTTCCCCTACACCTCGTTCTCGCAGAACGTGGGACTTGTCGGCGTCACCGGGGTGCGCTCGCGCTATGTCTGCGTCGCCGGCGGCGCGATCATGGTGGTGCTCGGCCTCATCCCCAAGATGGGCGCGCTGGTCGAGGCGCTGCCGACCGTCGTGCTCGGCGGGGCCGGGCTGGTGATGTTCGGCATGGTCGCGGCGACCGGGGTGCGCATCCTCGGCCGGGTCGATTTCACCCACGGCCGCAACAACCTCTTCATCGTCGCGATCTCGGTGGGGCTCGGGATGATCCCGCTGGTGGCACCCGACTTCAAGATGTGGCTGCCCCACGCGATCCACCCGCTGATCGACTCGGGCATCATCCTCGCGGCCTTCGCCTCGGTGCTGCTCAACCTCATCTTCAACGGTGCCGGCGCCACCGAGGAGGAGATGCGCGAGGCCGCGATGGCCGGGGGCGAACACTGACGCCCGCGCCACGTCCCGCCTGAGACCCCGGGGCGCGCGCCCGCGCGCGTCCCGGACCGGTCCGCGCCGCCCAGGTCCCTGTCGCAGAACGTCGATTTCGCCCTCGGGCGCGGCACGCGGCGTCCCCGATCCGACGCGGGCGATGATCGCGCGCGCCCGCGCCGCCTGCCCCGATGGTCACGCGCCTGTCACACCGCCGGTCTACTTGCTGCGCCCAAGGGGGACCGCGCCATGAGCGACACCAATCTCGGAGACCTGCGGAGCGAGATCGTCGCCCTCCGGCAGGCGATCCTGGACCTCGCCGGCGCGACCCAGGCGCGCTGGCGGGGCTGGATCGACGATCCTGCCTTCGCGCCGAGCGCCGCCAACTTCGCCCGGTATCTCGCGCTGCGCCAGCACGACCTGCGCCCGATGCAGCGCCGGATGATGCGCTTCGGGCTGTCCTCGCTGGGACGCGCCGAAGGGCGCGTGCTGCCGACGCTCGACGCGGTTCTGGCGCTCATCGACGGCGCCGCGGGCGGCCGACCGCCCGCACCGGTTCCCGAGGCGGAGTTCTTCGCCGGCGAGGCGCGCATCGCCGCCCGCGCCGAGACCCTGCTCGGCCCGCTCTCGCCGCACAGCCCGGTGCGCCTGCTGGTCACCCTGCCGTCCGAGGCGGCCGACGACGCCGCCTTCCTGCGCCGCCTGGCCGAACTGGGGGTGGAGGCGGTGCGGATCAACTGCGCCCATGACGACGAAGCCGCCTGGTCGCGGATGATCGCCCATGTGGACCGCGCCGCGACCGAGACCGGCTGGCGCATGAAGGTGATGATGGACCTCGCCGGGCCCAAGATCCGAACCGGCGCGCGCCGCGAGATCAAGGGCCTGAAGCGCGTCGGCATCGGCGACGAACTGGCGATCACGCTGCCCGGACAGCTCGACCGCGCGCCCGGCCGGCTTCCGGCCGTCGAATGCAGCCTCGCCGCGGCGCTGGAGGCGGCGGCGACCGGCCACCGCATCTTCATCGACGACGGCAAGCTCGACACCGACATCGTCGAACGCCACCCCTGGGGCGTCGTCGTCCGGGTCGTCTCCGAACCCGATGCCAAGGGCTACAAGCTCAAGCCCGAGAAGGGGATCAATTTCCCCGACACCGATTTCAGCATCCCCGCCCTGACCGGCGACGACCTCGCCGTCCTGCCCTTCGTCGCCCGCCACGCCGACGCGATCGAGTTCTCCTTCGTGCAGAGTCACGAGGACGTGGCCGCGCTGCAGGACCGGCTGGCCCAGGAACGGCCCGGGGACTGGCGCCGCCTCGGCCTGGTGCTGAAGATCGAAACCTCCCGTGCGGTCCGCAACCTGCCCGACATGCTGGTGCGCGCCGCCGGCCGCCAGCCCGCGGCGGTGATGATCGCGCGCGGCGACCTCGCGGTCGAGATCGGCTTCGCCCGCCTCGCCGAGATGCAGGAGGAGCTGCTCTGGCTCTGCGAGGCGGCACAGGTCCCGGTGATCTGGGCGACCCAGGTGATGGAAAGCTTCGTCAAGACCGGCCTTCCCTCGCGCGGCGAGATGACCGATGCCGCGATGGCGGCGCGCGCCGAATGCGTGATGCTCAACAAGGGACCCTACCTGTTCGAGGCCATCGCCGATCTCGACCGGCTGCTGGGCCGGATGAGCGAACACGTCGCGAAGAAGACACCGCAGATGCGCCCGCTGCGCAGCTGGTGAGGCGTGCGCCGCTTCATCGGGGCGGCAGGCGCCGCCGCCGCACTGGCCGATTGCAATTCCGCACCGCCTGCCGCAGGAGGGGGACGCCCCCGCCTGACCGGACCGCGATGCTTCCATGCCGCCATCGATGACCTTCCGCCCGTGACTCGGCCCGCATGACCCCGGGCCCGACCTGGGCCTTCCGCGCCCTGCAGCTCTTCGCCGCCGCCGCGATCGCCCTGACGCTTGCCGTCCTTCTGGGGCTGCAGAACCCGTTCTGGGCGGCGATGCCGGTCTGGGTCGTGGCCCAGCCCCACCGCGAGGATCTGCTGCTTCGCGCCGTCCTGCGGGTCGCCGGGACCGCCTTCGGCGCGGCGCTGGGCTGGGCCGCACTGGTGTACCTGCCCGATGCCGGCCCGCGGATTCTGGTGCTGGCGGGCGCGACCGCGGCCGGTGCCGCCGCCGCCTACTGGATCGGCACCGTCTACAGCTATGGCATCCTGCTGGCGGCGATCACCCTGGCCGTGGTGCTGGTCCCGGCGATGGATCACCCGGTGGATGCGACCGCGCTCGCCCTCGACCGGGTCTGGTGCACCCTGATCGGTGTGGTGGCGGTAACCGCGATCACCTTCGTCTTCACCCCCCGGCGGCCCCGACCGCGCCCGCCCCGGCGCGCGCCCGCGGCCCGCGTGGTGCTGTGGCACGGGGCCATCGCCGGTGTGACCGCGCTTCTGGGCGGCGTGGCGGTGCAGGTCATCGGCGGCCCGGCGGGCATCGCCACCGCGCTCTCGCTCTGCATCTTCAGCCTGATCATCTGCTCGAGCCGGGATCCCCGGCCGATGCTGACCTACATGGCGCCCGGCGCGTCCATCGGCGTGCTGGCGGCGCTTGCCTATCGCGGGCTCGACCTGCTGCTGCCGGATCCGGCGGGCACCGCGCTCGTGCTGGCGCTGCCCTTCATCGCGGCCGGGGCGGTGCTCAGGGGGCATCCGCGCAGCGCGCCCTTCGGGCTCGACGCCAACATGTGCTTCCTCCTGGTGGCCGAGGCCGGTGCCGCCGGGCACGGCTACCGCGCCCATCTTCTCGGCGGGGTCGCGATGGTGCTGTCCGCCGTCGTCTTCACCGCCGTGTTCCGCCGCGTCGGCGCGCCGGCCGAAACCGACGGCGCCTGACCCGCCCGGCTCGGTCCCGGCCGCACGGCGAGGCCGGCGTGCGATATCGTGGACGGTTCGGCCCTTCGTGTGCACCTCGTGCATCCATTTGGCCGCGCGCACATTTGCGCGAGACCCGGTCCGGGTGTCTGGCGTCCCAGGCGGCCCGGGGCAATAGTCCGGCCACCGCAAGCGTCGCCGAGGCTCCATGACCCGCCTTGCCCTCTCCGCCATCGTCTCGGCCTTCGCCGCCGCCGCGGCCGCCGACGGTCCGGGCTGGACGCCGCCCGTCGACGCCTGGTTCGAATCGCCGGGCGATGTCTACCCGCACCGCATTCTCGGCAGCATCCCGGAATACTTCGTCCTCGCCGTCCGAGACCGGACAGGGCGCGAGACCCGCGTCGATCTCCGCGATCGCCCCGGCCCACCCCATGTCTTCGAGGACGTGGCGCCGCGCCTCGCCGATGCCGATGGCGACGGACAGGCGGATGTCGTCGTGGTGGAAACCGACCTCGCCCGCGGCGCGCAGCTCGCGGTCTATTCCTTGCGCCGGGGCCGGCTCGACAGGATTGCGGCCACCCCGCCGATCGGGGACCGTTTCCGCTGGCTCGCCCCGGTCGCCATCGCCGATCTCGACGGCGACGGGGTGACCGACCTCGCCTATGTCGAGACGCCGCATGTGGCGCCGAGGCTCCGGGTCTGGACCTGGGCGCCGGGCGGGCTGACCGTCCGCGCCGACCTGCCGGGCGTGACCAACCACCGGATCGGCGACGAGACGATTTCGGGCGGTCTCAGAAATTGCGGCGCGGGACCCGAGATGGTGCTTGCCACCCCGGACTGGCGGGGACTCGTGGCGGTCCGGCTGCGGGCCGACGCGCTGGCTGCCGGGCCGGTTGCGGGCACGCCGGACGCGGCCGGATACGCCGCCGCGCTGGACTGCCGCGGACCCGGCTGAGCTCGCCGGTGCCGGAGTCGCCATCGCCGGAACGGAGCGCGAACGAAAATGTGCAAACCGTCACTTTGCCAAATTCTGAATCGGCCCGGAGTGCGGTTCCGTGCGCCGTCGGGCCGCGCCGGATCAGTCCTTTCCCAGCGCCCGCCATCCGATGTCGCGGCGGAACACCCCGCCCGGCCAGTCCACTGCCTCGGCCAGCGCATAGGCGCGCGCGCGCGCCTCGGCCAGGCTCGCGCCGCGCGCCGTCGCGTTCAGGACGCGCCCGCCATTGGCCGTGATCCGGCCGTCGACCTCGCGCGTGCCGGCGTGAAAAACCATGTGAAAACTGTCGCTTGGAAGGTCGTCGAGGCCGCCGATCACGTCCCCCTTGCGGTAGGCGCCGGGATAGCCCGCGGCGGCCAGCACCACCGTCATCGCGTGGTCGTCGGCCCAGTGGACCTGCATCTCGGCCAGCCGCCCCTCGGCGCAGGCATGCATCAGGTCGAAGGCCTGCGCGCCGAGCCTGAGCATCAGCACCTGGCATTCCGGATCGCCGAACCGGACATTGTACTCGACCAGCCGCGGCTGCCCGTCCCGGATCATCAAACCCGCGTAAAGCACTCCAGAATAAGGCATTCCTCGCGCCGCCATCTCGCGCAGGGTGGGCCGGACGATGCGCTCCATCGCCGCTTCGGTCACTGCGTCGGTCATCACCGGTGCGGGCGAATAGGCGCCCATGCCGCCGGTATTCGGACCGGTGTCGCCCTCGCCGATGCGCTTGTGATCCTGCGCGGTGCCGATCGCCAGCGCGGTCTCTCCGTCGCACAGGACGAAGAAGCTGGCTTCCTCGCCCTCCATGAATTCCTCGATCACCACTTCGGCACCCGCGCCGCCAAAGGCGCCGCCGAACATTTCCTCAATTGCATCAATGGCTTGGTGTTTGTCCATCGCCACGACAACGCCCTTGCCCGCAGCCAGCCCGTCGGCCTTGACCACGATCGGCGCGCCCGTCTTGCGCACATGCGCAAGCGCCGCCTCCCGGTCGGAAAAGCGGGCCCAGGCCGCGGTCGGTGCCCCGGCGGCGTCGCAGATCTCCTTGGTGAAGGCCTTCGACGCCTCCAGCCGCGCCGCATCCGCCGACGGCCCGAAACAGAGAATCCCCGCCGCACGCACTTCGTCTGCCACGCCGGCCGCCAGTGGCGCCTCGGGGCCGACGATGACGAAATCGATCGCGTTCTCGGCGGCGAACTGCGCCACGGCGGCACCGTCATCGATGTCGAGTTCGGCGCATTCGGCGATCCGCGCGATCCCGGCATTGCCCGGCGCGACGACCAGCCGGTCGCATTTCGGGTTCTGCAGTGCCGCCCAGGCCAGCGCATGCTCGCGCCCGCCGCTGCCGAGGATCAGAATGTTCATGGCTGCCGGCCTCCTTCGTCGCCCTGCCTCCTACGCAGGCGGCCCGAAGTTAGCAAGGCACCGCTGACCCGGATGCCGTGTTGCCATCGCCATGGCGTCGCCCGGCAATGTGAGGTATGATACAACCATAGGTGGTTCGTGCTGTGGCCGGATTGCGGCCGCAGGGAGGAGCAGGAACATGACCGAAGTCAAGATGATGACCTATTTCGTGACCTTTGAGCCCGGACGGGACGGCCAGCACGTCGTCCATTCGGAACGCTGCCAGGTCCTGATCCGCGGCGAGACCGACGAAGTCGGGGCCTTCGCGGACAGCACGGCGGCGGTGCGGCTGGTGCAGGCGCTCTACGACCCCGTGATCGCCTGTCCGATCTGCTGCGGCGCAGGCCAGTCCCGCGCCAGGCTGGCGGTCGCGGAGGCACAGGGGGGCTGACGCCCTTCCATCCGTTCCGCCGCCGGTCTAGCGTGGCGATCCCCGACGGAGGGCGCGATGGACCTTTTCGACGATGGCGACCGGACCGGCGACAATGCGCCGGAATACACCGTCTCCGAGATTTCGGGGGCGGTGAAGCGTGTGATCGAAGGCGGGTTTTCCCGGATTCGCGTGCGCGGCGAGGTCAGCCGGGTCTCGCGGCCACGCTCGGGGCATCTCTATTTCGATCTGAAGGACGATCGATCGGTGCTGGCCGGCGTGGTCTGGAAGGGTCAGGCGGCGCGGCTGGCCGCCCAACCGGAAGAGGGACTCGAAGTCGTCGCGACCGGGCGGCTCACCACCTTTCCGGGCCAGTCCCGCTACCAGATGGTGATCGATAGCCTTGCACCCGCAGGGGTCGGCGCGCTGATGGCGATGCTCGAGAAGCGCAAGAAGGCGCTGGAGGCCGAGGGGCTGTTCGCGCCGGACCGCAAGCGCCCGCTGCCGTATCTGCCCGAAGTGATCGGCGTGGTGACGTCGCCTTCGGGCGCGGTGATCCGCGACATTCTCCACCGCCTGCGCGAGCGGTTTCCGCGCAAGGTGCTGGTCTGGCCGGTCGCGGTGCAGGGCGACAGATGCGCCCCCGATGTGGCGCGGGCCATCGAGGGCTTCAACCGCCTGACCCCCGGCGGGGCGTTGCCCCGGCCGGACCTGCTGATCGTCGCGCGGGGCGGCGGGTCGATCGAGGATCTCTGGGGATTCAACGAGGAGATCGTGGTCCGGGCCGCAGCGGCCTCGCGGATCCCGCTGATCTCTGCAGTCGGGCACGAGACCGACACCACGCTGGTCGATTTCGCCGCCGACCGGCGCGCGCCAACCCCTACCGCGGCGGCCGAAATGGCAGTGCCGGTCCGGGCCGAGCTGCTCGCCTGGACCGGGACGCAGGGGGCGCGGCTGACTGCGGCGGCGACGCGTGGGCTGGGTCAGCGCGGCCAGCGGCTGCGCGATCTCGCCCGGGCTTTGCCGCGACCCGAAGAGCTGACCCAAGGACCGGCACAGCGGCTCGACCATCTGGCCGAGCGGCTGCCGCGCGCGCTCAAGGCACGGCTCGGACGGCTGGAACTGCGACTCGGCAAGGCGGCGGCGGTGCTGAGGCCGGCGACCCTTGCCGCGCAGGCGCGGGTCGACCGCCGCCGGGTCATCGAGACGGATCGGCGACTCGCCGCTGCGCTGCGCCTGCGTCGCAGCAAGGCCGAAGCCCGGCTCCGTGAGACCGGGCCGCGACTGGTCCCGGCCTTCCGGTCAAGCCTCGGCAACCACAGGATCCGGCTGACCCGGTCTGCCGCCCGGCTGAGCCTGCGGCCGGTCCGCATCCAGATCGCACGGCTGCCGGGCGAGTTGCGCCGGGTGGCGCGGCGTCTGGGCGCGGCCGAGCAGGCGCTTCTCGGCCGCAGCCGCGACCGCCTCGCCGGGGCGGGGCGGCTGCTGGAGACCTTGAGCTATGGCGCGACGCTTGCCCGCGGCTACGCGGTGATCTGGGGCGCCGGAACGGTCGTCACCAGCGCCGAGGCCGCGCGCGCCCAGCCCTTAGTGGAGATCGAGTTCCGCGATGGCCGCCTTCCGGTCCGTCCTGCTGAGAGCGGTCCTCCGGCCGGCCCGGCCACACCGCGCCAACGCCGGAAGCGCGGGGGGGCGGGACAGAAGTCGCTGTTCGACGAGTGACGCGATCCTGCCGGCGCGCGCTCAGACTCCTACGCGCGGCCCGCGGCAGACCATCGGTCCGCGGCTCCGGCTGACCTCGTAAAGGGCCGATCCGTCGGGCTCCTCCACGGGGCGCGCGCTGATGCCGCTGTCGGCATGGTAGAAATGCCAGCACTGGGTCCGGTCATAGGCCTCGTAAGCGAAGCAGATCGCATCGCCTTCGGGAAACCACGTCCCCTCGACGCAGTCGCCGTCGAGAAAGGACCAGCGCACGTGCCGGTCCGGCAGGTATTCCTCGATGCCGTAGGGGCCGGCGTCGTTGCCGTAGATCAATGTCTTTCCCTGCGTGTAGGCGTCGAATTCGTCCGCCCCGATCGGCTGGTCCGCGCAGGCGGGACCGGCGAGAAGCAGGGCAAGACAGGCAGCGCGGAGCAGGGGCATGGGAAGTCCTCGATCGACGGCGCGTTCCGAGTCTTGGGTCGCCTGTCGGGTGTGGTCAAGGGCGGCGCGCCGATTGTGCCGCGATGTTGACCGTTGCCGCTGCGGAAATGGTGTGCGGCCGACTTGTCCATGGCGCAGTTCGCGCCCCATGTGTCGTGCGGGCGCCGGCGCCGTCCGAGGAAACGTGCGGGGCCTTCCATCCCACGGCCGGGGCGGTTAGGGAGAGGCGCAATCCGCCGGGGGTGTCGATGTCGTTCTTTTCCAAGCTCAAGGACCGGATGTTCAAGTCCTCCTCGAAGCTCGAGGCGGGGCTCGATGCCATCGTCTCGGACGACCAGGAGCAGGCACCGCCCACCGAGGCCGGTCCTCCGCCGGCGGTACAGTCGCCGGACGCAGCAGCCGCGGCGCCGCAGGACGTGCCCGCGTCTCAGCAGGAGCCGGTCCCGAATCCGGCGCCGGCGCCTGTCGCGCCGTCAGCACCTGCGGCAGCGCCCGAGCCCGCGGCATCGCGCCCCGGACTGCTGGGGCGCCTGATCGGGCGAAAGCCGGGCGCCGACGCGCCGCGCCGGGCTCTCGACGACGCGATGCTCGAAGAGATCGAAGAGGTGCTGATCGCTGCGGATATGGGAGTCGACACCGCCGCCCGCGTCACCGCGGCGATGGCGCAGGGCCGCCTGGGGGCTCGCCTGACCGCGCGGGAGCTCCGCGAGATCCTGGCGGGCGAGATCGCGCGGATCATGGAGAATGTGGCGAAGCCGCTGCCGCTTTACGGCAAGCGGCCGCAGGTCGTGCTGGTCGTGGGCGTGAACGGCTCGGGCAAGACGACGACGATTGGCAAGCTTGCCGCGCAGTTCCGGGCCGCGGGCAAGAACGTGGTGATTGCGGCGGGCGACACCTTCCGCGCCGCCGCGGTCGAGCAGCTGCAGATCTGGGGCGAGCGCGCCGGGGTTCCGGTGATGACGGCGCCGCGGGGCTCGGACCCGGCGAGCCTTGCCTTCGACGCGATGGCGCGGGCCGAGGCCGAAGGGGCCGACCTTCTGATGATCGACACCGCCGGTCGGCTGCAGAACCGGGCCGACCTGATGGCGGAGCTGGAAAAGATCGTGCGGGTGATCCGCAAGCGCGATCCCGAGGCGCCACACAACACCATCCTCGTGCTCGATGCCACGACCGGGCAGAATGCCCTGAGCCAGGTGGAGATCTTCCAGAAGCTCGCCGATGTGTCGGGTCTGGTGATGACCAAGCTTGACGGCACCGCCAAGGGCGGTGTGCTGGTGGCGCTCGCCGACCGGTTCGGACTGCCGATCCACGCCATCGGCGTGGGCGAGCAGATCGATGACCTTGCCGCGTTCGACCCCGAGGAATTCGCCGCCGCGCTGACCGGGCTCGACGGCTGACGGATCAGCCGAGCCAGCGTTCGAGAGCGCCCAGTGCCGTGAGAATGAGCCGCGCGAGAAGGGAGGCCGCTCCGGCCAGTGCCAGCTTGCCGGTGCCGGGTCGACTGGGTCCTCAGTGTGCGCCAACGCCGGCGGGAACCCGGTCGAGGAACAGGTCCGGCGCGGGCGTTGCAGTCATCGTGGCACTTTCCCGCGCCCGTCGGACACATGAAGCCAACATGCGCAAGGCCGCGGCATGAGCGCCTGGCTCGTTTCGCTTGCCGGCACCGAGGCGGGGGCGCAGCTGGCGACGCTCCTCGCGCTCAGCGCCGCCTTCCTTCACGCGATCTTCGGGGCGATCCAGAAGGGGCGGCATGATCCCTGGCTGACGCGCGGGGCGATCGATGCCTGCTACGGGCTGATGGCGCTGCCGCTTGCTCTGCTGGCGGTGCCGTGGCCCGAGCCGCACATGTGGCCGATCTTCGCCGGGGTCTTTGTCATCCATACCGGCTACAAGCTGTTCCAGGCGATGGCGTATACGCGCGGTGCCTACACGGTGGTCTATCCGGTGGTGCGCGGCACCGGGCCGCTCTTCACCGTGATCGGCGCCTGGCTTGTCTTCGGCGAGCCGTTCGCGATCCTGCAATGGGCCGGGGTCGGGGTGCTGGTCAGCGGCATCTTCGGGCTGGCGGCGTACAATCTGCGGCACGTCCTTGTCGGGCGGGAGCAGCTTGTTCCGGCGCTGTGGCTGGCGGTGGCGACCGGCGGGTTCGTGGCGCTTTACACGACCTTCGACGCGTACGGCATCCGGGCGACCGCGGATCCTTTCACCTTTCTGGCCTGGTTCTTCTTGCTCGACAGCCTGACCATGCCGGCCCTCGCGATCCGGCGCTGGCGCCGAATGGCGGATCCTCCGGCGCTTCTGCCGCTGTTCCGGCGGGGTTTCTTCGGCGCCCTCGTCGCCTTTGGCAGTTTCGGTACGGTGATGCTCGCGACCCGGATCGGCAAGGTCGGAGAGGCCGCGGTGCTGCGGGAGACCTCGCCGGTCTTCGCCGCGCTGATCGGCTGGCTGGTGCTGAAGGAGCCGGTGGGGCCCCGGCGGGCCGGCCTGATCGGCCTTATCGCGCTGGGGGCAGTGATCGTCGAACTGGGCGGCTGAGCGCATCCGGGTGTGCCGGTCGCCAACTGGGGCGGCGTGTGCGCCGGCTGGATCGCCGTTGAACGGGCCGTGATCGGCTGCCGCAGGGCGTGTCTGGCAATGCGGAACGGCATCGCGTAAGGAAGGCCCCGACCGCAGCCGGCGAGAGGCCCATGGAAACGCGCAAGATCAATCCGGTGCTGAAATTCGGGCTGGAACTGGGGCCGGTGCTGGCGTTCTTCGCCGCCTACGTGCTGCTGCGCGACCGGGTCTTCACCGTGGCAGGCACCGAGTATTCGGGCTTCATCGTCGCCACCGCGCTCTTCATCCCCATTCTTCTGGCCGCGACCGGTGCGCTCTGGGCGCTGACCGGGCGGCTCTCGAAGATGCAGGTGGTCACCGCTGTGCTGGTCGTCGTCTTCGGCGGCATGTCCATCGCCTTCAACGACGAACGCTTCTTCAAGATGAAGCCGACCATCATCTATGCGCTGTTCGCGGCCATTCTCGGCTTCGGGCTGCTGCGCGGCGAAAGCTATCTTCAGGTGGTGATGGAAGAAGTCGTGCCGCTGGACCGCGCCGGCTGGATGATCCTGACCCGGCGGGTGGCCCTGCTTTTCGCCGGTCTGATGGTGGCAAACGAGGTGATCTGGCGGACCTTCTCGACCGACGCCTGGGTCAATTTCAAGACCTTTGGCCTGCCCGTCGCGACGGTGGCCTTCTTCATGGCGCAGGGCCGGCTGATCGAGCGTCATGCGATCAAGAAGGACGGCAAGGACGTCTGAGCGTCAGGCGCTCCGCCTGAACAGTGCCTTACGTGCGCGCGGGTCGGTGAAATCGGAGTGCTTTTCGCGACGTGCGCCAGGCGGCGCGGAACACCCGGCCGGCTTGCGCAGGCGGTGAGCCACCGAGACATGTGCAGATTGTCCGCGATCACCGGCTCCTGGTTCTACCCCCGCGACGCCCAGTTCCATATCGCCATGTCGGCGATCGGGACGAACCGGACGCCGACGAACTCGCTGTCCAGGCGGAGCCGTTTGAGCACTGCCGGGGACCGCGTCCGCGGTGCTGGATCCTTGACGCGGCGGCTGTTCAGGATTAGGGCGAGCGCGTGGCGATTTGTTGCCGGATTGCGGGCCACGTTAAACATGCCGCTAAAGAGGTAAGGCCCAGGCCAGCCCTTCCCCGGTGTATTGCGAAGGAGACGTCCATGGCCGACGATCTGAAACCCCATCATCCCTCGCGCGAGGACTGGAACGCGCGCACCCGGCTGGTCCATGGCGGGATCCGGCGCAGCCAGTACGGCGAGGTGTCCGAAGCGATCTTCCTTACCCAGGGGTTCGTCTACGACACGGCCGAGCAGGCCGAGGCGCGGTTCCAGAAGGCCGGCGACGACGAGTTCATCTACGCCCGGTACGGCAACCCGACGGTGCGGATGTTCGAGGAGCGTCTGGCAGGACTTGAAGGCGCCGAGGACTGCTTTGCAGCGGCCAGCGGCATGGCGGCAGTCAACGGCGCGCTGAGTTCGATGCTGAAGGCGGGCGATCACGTGGTCTCGTCGCGGGCGCTGTTCGGCTCCTGCCTTTACATCCTCGAGGACATCCTGAGCCGCTACGGCGTCGAGGTGAGCTTTGTCGACGGCACCGATCTGGCTCAGTGGCAGGCGGCGCTCAGGCCCGGCACCAAGGCGGTCTTCCTCGAAGCGATCTCGAATCCGACTCTCGAGGTGATCGACATTCGCGCGGTGGCTGACCTCGCGCACGCGGTGGGGGCCGTCGTTCTGGTGGACAACGTTTTCGCTACGCCGGTCTTCCAGCGCAGCCTCGATCTGGGCGCCGATGTGCTGATCTATTCCGCGACCAAGCATATCGACGGGCAGGGGCGGGTACTGGGCGGCGCGATCCTGGGGACGCGCGAGTTCATCCGCAAGACCGTCGAGCCCTACATGAAGCACACCGGCGGGTCGATGAGCCCGTTCAATGCCTGGGTCCTGCTCAAGGGGCTGGAGACGCTGGATCTGCGCTGTCGCGCCCAGGCCGAGACCGCGGCGCGGATCGCGGCGGCCCTCGACGGCCATCCGAAACTGGCCCGCGTCATCTATCCGACCCTTGCGAGCCATCCTCAGCGTGACGTCTCGGCGCGGCAGATGGAGGGCGGCGGCACGGTGCTCTCGATCGACATTTCGGGCGGTCAGGAGGCGGCATTTCGGGTGTTGAATGCGTTGCGCATTTTCACCATCTCGAACAACCTCGGGGACGCGAAAAGCATCGTGACCCATCCTGCGACCACGACCCACCAGCGTCTGCCGGACGCGCAGAAGGCCGAACTGGGGATCACGCCGGGCCTGGTGCGGGTCTCCTGCGGGCTTGAGGATTCGGGCGATCTGCTGGCCGATCTGGAAGCGGCGCTGGCTCTGATCTGAGCGCAGCGCCGTCGTGTCTGCGCACCATCACTGGACTCGGGGCGCCGGAGCGCCAAGATAAGGCGCGATATCCGCAGGGGAGCCGCAAGATGAACATCCACCAGCCCGACCTTGACCGGGTGCCCTCGCGCGAGGAAGCGGCGGCGGCTTTGGCGCTGATCCGCCGCTGGGTCGATGCGGCGAGCGATACCGAGATCGACACGCTGGATCCGGCTGCGCGGGAGCTTGCGGCAAGCCGCGCGGTATCCGGCTATCCCGGATTCTCGCGTATCTATCCGGCCGCATTCCGGGTGACCCCGGATTACAAGGCAGCGCTGCCGGACCTGCAGAACGGGCCGGCCAGCCTGATCCGCGGTGCACGGCAGACGATCCAGCATGTGGGCATCTCGAATTTCCGGCTGCCGATCCGGTTCCAGACGCGCGCGGGCGGCGACCTGACGCTGGAGACCAGCGTGACCGGAACGGTGAGCCTCGAGGCCGAGAAGAAGGGCATCAACATGTCCCGGATCATGCGCACCTTCTATGCCCACGCCGAGAAGACCTTCAGCTTTTCCGTGATCGAGGCGGCGCTTGACGATTACAAGGCCGATCTCGGCAGCTTCGACGCCCGGATCCAAATGCGCTTTTCGTTTCCGGTGAAGGTGGACAGCTTGCGCTCGGGGTTGGCGGGGTATCAGTATTACGACATCGCGCTGGAGCTTGTTGAGGCCCAGGGCGTGCGGAAGAAGATCATCCATCTCGACTACGTCTATTCCTCGACCTGCCCCTGCTCGCTCGAGCTGAGCGAGCATGCGCGGCGGGAGCGGCGGCAGCTGGCGACGCCGCATTCGCAGCGCTCGGTGGCGCGGATCTCGGTGGCGCTGGCGCCTGACGGGCGCTGCCTGTGGTTCGAGGACCTGATCGCGCTTTGCCGCCGCGCCGTGCCGACCGAGACCCAGGTCATGGTCAAGCGGGAGGACGAACAGGCCTTCGCTGAGCTCAATGCGGCAAGCCCGATCTTCGTCGAGGATGCCGCACGGCTCTTCTGTGCTGAGCTTCTGAAGGATCCGCGCATCGCCGATTTCCGGGTTGTCGCGAGCCATCAGGAAAGCCTCCACAGCCACGACGCGGTCAGCGTCCTGACCGAAGGTCCGACCTTTGCGGCCGAAAGCCTCGACCCGAAGCTGTTTGCGACGCTCTATCACGTCGGCTAGAGCGCCGCGAAGCCTAGGCGGCGTTGCGCAAGAACTCTTGCCAGTTTGCGCTGGGCCGCTCATGGTAGCGCAAACGGGCAGCGTGAGGAGATCGACCGATGGCGTTGACGATCGTGGCGGAGTTGACAGCGCATCCCGGCAAGGAGGACGCGCTGCGCGAGGCGCTGAAGGCGATCATTCCGCCAACTCTGGCCGAGCCCGGCTGCATCCAGTACGACATGCACGAGGACAACGACCGGCCGGGTCATTTCGTCTTCTACGAGACATGGGAAAATCGCGAGATCTGGGACACGTCGCACAACGTCGCGCCCCATATCCTCGCCTTTCACAAGGATCGCGACGCTTTGGTGGCCCACTTCGCGCTCTATGAACTGACCCGGATCCCGGTCGGCTGACGCCGTCCCGGCCTAGCGCCTTCGCATCCGCCGTTAACGCAGTATTTGAGGAAAAATTGCCGCAACCGCCCCGGCGGCGCAAAATGGCAGGACGTTCATGTTCTGAAGGATGGGCCAAGGAATGTCGGTAACGATTGTCGCAGAGATGATTGCGCGAACCGGCAAGGAAGGCGACCTGCGCGCCGCACTCAAGGAATTGGTCAAGCCGACGCGGGCGGTGCCGGGATGCGACAGCTACATCCTGCACGAGGACCGCTCGCGGCCGGGACATTTCATGTTCTACGAATCCTGGCGCAGCCGGAAGGTCTGGGAACTTCAGCAGAGCGTCTCTCCGCATCTTGCGGTCTTCCAGTCGAAGGCACACGATCTGGTGCAGGTCGTCGCGGTCTACGAAATGGACCCGATCCAGGTCGACTGACATCCGCCGCCATCTGCCAGGCACGACTGCGTGTCCCAGCCTGCGCGGGCGTCAGGGCGACGGCCGGTCATGTACCAGGGCATGAATGAAGCCGAGCTTCCGCATCACCGGATCGGAGAGGACGAACGGGTAGAGGTCGGGCTGGCCCATGGAGCGGTTGAGGCAGTTGATCGCCACGGTCAAGGGCACCCAATCGGCCAGGACCTCGTCGAGCGAGCCGCCGAAATACGGATTGGCATCCAGTTCCATCTCGGCGCTCGACCCCTGCACCGGGCGGAGCGTCATGCCGAAGGCATGGGCGGTCTCGGAGGCATCGACGATGTGGATGTAATGCGCCCAGGTCTCGGCGAAGTCCTCCCAGGGATGGGCCGCGGCGTAAGAACTGATGAAGGCATTCTGCCATCCCGGCTGCGGGCCGTTGGCATAATGCGCCTTCAGCGCCTCGCCGTAATCGACAGTCTCGTCGCCGAACATCTCGCGGAAGGCCTCCAGCCTGCCGCCGTCGCGCACCAGAAGCTCCCAGTAGAAATGTCCGACCTCGTGGCGCATGTGCCCGATCAGCGTCCGGTAGGGTTCGCCCAGTTGTGTCCGCCGCGCCGCGCGTTCTGCGTCGTCGCCCTCGGCGATATTGAGGGTGACGAGCCCCTCGGCATGGCCGGTCAGCACTGCTTGGAGCGTCCCGTCTGCGTCCACCGTGTCGGCCAGGAAATCGAAGGCGAGCCCGGTCGGCGAGTTGGTCCGGGTGGGGTGGGGCAAGTTCCATTTCAGGATCGAGTAGAACAGGTACCGCTTCGCCTGTTCGATATCGCGCCAGTTCTGCTGATTGGCGGGCTCGTCCAGATCGGGAACGGTCCGGTTGTGCCGGCAGGCGGGACAAAAGCTGTCTTCGGCCACGGCCAGCCAGTTGCAGCCTGCGGGAATGCGGTTGGCGCAGGGCTGGGCGGCATCGTCGGCGTTCAGCGCGCGGAACGACTCGCCCGCGCTGTCGTAGCCGAGTTCGGTCCCGCAATTGAGACAGGTGGAATTGTCGAAATGCACCTCGGTGGCGCAGACGGGACACGAGAATCGTTTCATGACGGGGCTCCGGGACCGAATATTCAGGCAGCGATGACATAGGTCGCGGCGGTGCGGCGGCCATGGCCGCGCGGGCTTGCTTGACAGGCGCAGCGGCCCTCCGCATGGCTTGACCATGATCGATATCCGCCCGGTTGGCTATGTGGTCGGCCTGCTCGTCGCCTTCCTCGGCGGCACCATGCTGGTTCCCATGGCGCTCGACATCGCGCAGGACAATCCGTCCTGGATGGCGATGATGCAAAGCGCCACAATTTCGGTGGCTGGCGGCAGCTTTCTGGCGGTGTCCTGCGCCAACGGCGCGCGCGCGAAGCTCACGTTGCAGCAGCTCTTCCTGCTCACCACCTCGGTCTGGGCGCTGCTGCCGGTCTTCGGCGCGCTGCCCTTCGTGCTCGGTCCGCCACAGGCGCCGTTCACCGATGCTTTCTTCGAGGCCATGTCCGGGCTCACCACCACCGGATCGACGGCCTTTTCCGGGCTCGACGACCTGCCTGAAGGCGTGCTGCTGTGGCGGGGCATGCTGCAGTGGTTCGGCGGTGTCGGGATCATCGTCGTCGCAATGGTCTTCCTGCCGGAACTCGGCGTCGGGGGAATGCAAATCTTCCGCTCGGAAGGCTTCGAGACGGGAGGCAAGATCCTGCCCCGCGCGACCAACATCGCGGCGCAGATCTCGGTGATCTACGTTGCCCTGACAGTGGTCTGCGCGATGATCTTCGCGGCGCTCGGCATGTCCGGTTTCGACGCCACCGTCCATGCGCTGACCACGCTGTCGACCGGCGGTTTTGCCAACTATGACAGTTCGTTCGGAGATTTCAACGCGGCGACGCACTATGTCTGCGCGGTCTTCATGATCCTCGCGGCACTGCCCTTCGTGCGCTACATCCAGCTGATCGGAGGCTTTCCGGAGCAGATCTGGCGCGACTCGCAGATCCGCGGTTTCCTTCTGGTGATCGCCGTCATCACCGGAAGCCTGACGCTCTATCTCTGGGATCGGCAGGGGATCGAGGAATCGTCCTTTCGCGAGGCGTTCTTCAACGCGGTTTCGGTGATGACCGGCACCGGATTTTCCAGCGCCGATTACGGCGCCTGGGGCAGTTTCCCGGTGACGGTGATCTTCTTTGCCGGGCTGATCGGCGGCTGTGCGGGTTCCACCGCATGTTCGGTCAAGATCTTCCGCTATCAGATCCTGCTATCGTCGGTCTACGCTCAGATCCGGCAGATCCATTCGCCCAATGCCGTGGTCACGCCGCGCTTCGAAGGCCAGCCAGTGCCAGAAGAAGCCCTGTCGTCGATCATGATCTTCTTTGCTTCCTTCATCCTGCTGCTCGGGCTGTTCTCGGTCGCGTTGGGGATGACGGGGCTCGATTTCGTGTCGTCGGTGACCGGGGCGGCAACGGCGATTGCCAATATCGGCCCCGGTCTGGGGCCGATGATCGGGCCGGCGGGCAATTTCTCGGCCGTCAACGACTCGGCGAAGTGGCTGCTGTCGGCGGCGATGCTGATGGGCCGGCTGGAGCTCTTTGCCGTCCTTGTCCTGTTCTCGCCGCAGTTCTGGCGGGTCTGAGCGGCGCATTGACCGTCCCGGGCGGCTTGCCTAACAGAGGGGCGATCCTCGACCTGAAAGGCCCGCCGATGTCCGCCGCCAACCGTCCCAGAAGCTTCCAGGAAATCATCCTGCGCCTGCAATCCTACTGGGCGGAGAAAGGCTGCGCGATCCTGCAGCCCTACGACATGGAGGTGGGGGCGGGCACCTTCCATCCGGCGACGACGCTCCGCGCGCTGGGAGCGCGCCCCTGGGCGGCGGCCTATGTGCAGCCGTCGCGACGGCCGACCGACGGCCGCTATGGCGAGAACCCGAACCG